>JAJBUG010000076.1 GCA_020860515.1 Bacteroidales bacterium
TATGGTTATATTTCTTAAAAAAATTCACAAATCACAAAAGTTTAAATGAGTTCATAATGGTTTAAAATGACTTGATAAAGAAAAAACATCAGTAAAAATTATCGAAAGATAGAAAAATATATACAAACGATTGGTTTTTAAACAATATTCACAGAAAATGTAACTTGTTATTGGAAAAAAAGTTGTAATTTTGCACCAAATTTTGTATTTATGAGTATGAGATTGCGCAAGCTGATACATAAACTTACATACGCGTTGATTCTGCTCCCCTTGGTGCTTAGCTCATGCGGAGAATACCAGAAGGTGCAGAAGAGCACCGACTATAATTACAAATTTGAATACGCCAAGCGTGCCTTCGAGGCCAAGAAATATGTGCAGGCATCTACTCTGCTCCAGGAGTGCGTGTCGGTATTCAAGGGGTCGGAAAAGGCTGAGGATGCTCTATATCTGCTTGGCATGAGTGAATTTGAGAACAAGGATTATATCAGCAGCAGCGCTTGGTTTAAGCAGTACTATACTCGCTACCCCAAGGGCAAACATGCCGAACTGGCTCGCTATTACGCAGGCTACGGCTACTACCTGGATTCACCCGATCCACAGCTTGACCAGACCGAGACCATCAAGGCAATTGAGGAATTGCAAGCCTTCCTCGACTACTTCCCTCGCAGCGAGCGCGTGCCTCTTGCCCAGCAGGCCATCTTCGAGCTGCAGGACAAATTGACATTGAAACAGCTGCAGAATGCCCAGCTCTACTACAATCTTGGCACCTATCTGGGAAATAACTACGAAAGTGCTATCATTGTGGCCCAGAATGCCATCAAAGATTATCCATATTCAAAATACAAGGAGGAGTTGGAGATGCTGATTCTCAAATCTCGCTTCCAGGAAGCTAACCTCAGCGTGGATGAGCGCAAGGTGGACCGTTTCCGTGAGGTAATTGACGAATACTACAGCTTCGTGAACAACTATCCCGACAGCCGCAATCGCGAAGAGGCTGACAACATCCTGAAAATTGCACAAAAATACGTAAAAGACTAAATAATGGATTATAAGAAGACTAACGCTCCGCTCAACACTGTCACCCGCGACATGATTGAGCTTTCGGAAGACACTGGCAACGTGTACGAGACAGTGTGCATCATCGCCAAGCGTGCCAATCAGATCTCAATGGAAATGAAGCATGATCTTGAGAAGAAGCTCCAGGAGTTCGCTTCACTCAACGACAACATGGAGGAGGTTTCTGAAAACCGTGAGCAAATCGAAATCTCGCGCTACTACGAGAAGCTGCCCAAGCCCACTCTCATCGCTGCCCAGGAATATGTAGAGCACAAAATCCATTTCCGCAATCCCGCCAAGGACAAACCCAACCTTGACTAAAAAATTACAAATGACAAGCGACAAATTACAAATTAATACATTCGACTATTAATTTGTAATTTGTCGCTTGTCATTTGTAATTTTTCACTTAAATCCTACGCGCGGTCGCACAGGTGCGCCCTGGGCATATTCGTCGCGCAGCTCAAGATAGCGCCGAGCATCGGCTCGAGTGACCGACGATCGAGTGTCGGCAATCACCTGCTCCATGATGCTTTGGTCGATGGCCACTGGCTCAGGTGGCACATTCTGCAAGGATTCGCCAAATTTTATGCGTGCACATTCTGCTACAATGTAGGCCACGTCGCTGGCCGTATATCCATCGGTCAAGGATGCCAGTTTCTGGCAATCAATATTCTCGTCATGTACGCGCTGCTTCAACTCATACTCAAAGAGCTTGGCGCGGGCATCTTCGTCGGGAAGGCCAATGTAAACCACCTTGTCGAGCCTTCCTTTTCGCACCACCGCTTTGTCGAGGCGGTCAATACAATTGGTAGTGCCGATTACATATATGCTCCGCTGAGCCGCATCGTTGAGTTGGGCTAAGAACTCAGCCACCTCCCCACCCTGATGCCCTTGGTCATCAGCAGTGCGCACAGGGGCCATGCTGTCAATTTCGTCAAATACAAGCAGCACCCCCTTGCCGTTCTTTTCAGCATCCTCTTTGGCTTTTTCAAAAAGCTGCCGTATCAGCATCTGGCTGCCATGAATATAGATATTGCCCAAATCCGAGGGATAAATCACCTTGAACTCGATGTCGAGCTCTTCGGCCAAATGCTTGGCAATGTATGTTTTTCCAGTGCCGGGAGGTCCAAAAAACAACATTCCTGGAGGAATGATGGCATATTGAGCCGCTAATTCTCGGTTACGCACCACATCGATGAAGTCGCGCCGTAGCTGCTTCTTCAATTCTTCCATACCAGCTACGGCTGCAAATCCTTTAGGCCGCTCAGGCTGTGCCTTGCGCTGGTGTATTTCGATGGGACCTCGGGTAGCTGAGAAGTTATTGCTGTTGGTCTGCATCAGTCCGCTCCATAGACGCCAAGGACGGTGAAGAATATCTTCATTGTCTTTTCTCTCAGGAGCGGAGGGTACCTCTTTTGTGGAGTCTTGGTCTTTTTCGTTGTCTTCTTCCATAGGCTTAGCTGAATTTTTTCTTTTTAAGCACAAAGTTGTGCCCTAAGTATTTCTCATGAACCAATTCGTTGCCATCCCATTCCTCGGGAGTACCTTGGAAAAGAATGCGACCATCATACAGCAGGTAGGCACGGTCGGTAATGCTAAGGGTTTCGGGTGCATTATGGTCGGTTATCAAAATACCTATATTCTTTTCTTTGAGTTTATACACTACCGACTGGATATCCTCAACTGCCAAGGGGTCAACGCCGGCAAAAGGTTCGTCGAGCATCACAAACTTTGGATTGATGGCCAAGCATCGAGCAATCTCAGTGCGTCGGCGCTCACCACCTGACAAACGATCGCCAAGGTTTTTGCGCACCTTGCCAAGATTGAATTCCTCGATCAGGCTTTCAAGCTTTTCTTTTTGATATTCCTTGGAGGTATTGGTCATTTGAAGCACTGAACGGATGTTGTCCTCGACCGTCATTTTGCGGAACACCGAGGCCTCCTGTGCCAAATAGCCAATGCCCTTTTGGGCGCGTTTGTACACTGGGTCTTTGGTGAGATCAATATCATTGAGGAAGATCCTTCCCTCATTGGCTTGGATAAGACCTACAGTCATATAAAAAGTAGTGGTTTTGCCCGCCCCATTGGGTCCCAGCAGCCCCACGATTTCACCTTGGGTCACATCTATCGACACATGGTTCACCACAGTGCGTTTGCCATATTTTTTTACCAAATTATCAGTGCGAAGCACCATCAAGGAATCAGGGGCAACAGCATTTACCGTCTCCTCAACATCTTGCCTTAGGTCCTCTTTGATTTCTTGCACCTCTTCCTGACTCTTTACCGTGGGTTTGTCAGGAGTTTGGATTGTGGCTTCTGCGTCCACTTCGATTGTATCGTCAGGCTCGCCGCCACCCATTTCCAGATTGAGCGGCTGTACCTCGTCGGCCTTATCTTTGCGTGTAAAAAACAGTCCCATCTAAAGAATCAATGAATAATGAATAATCAGAATTCATATTTTTATACTAAATTGTTAATACTTAATACTTAATACTTAATACTTAATGCTTAATGCTTAATGCTTAATGCTTAATGCTTAATGTTTGAGTTGGCTATTGATGTAATCGGTAAGGAGGGCGATGGCCACTCGGTTATGTCCACCTTGAGGCAAGATAATATCGGCATATTTCTTGCTCGGCTCGATATACTGATTGTGCATTGGCTTTAGCACCCCTTCGTAGCGGTCAATGACCATCTGAGGAGTGCGGCCACGCTCGATACAATCGCGCGCTATTACGCGAATCAGTCGCTCGTCGGCATCAGCATCTACAAATACCTTCACATCCATTAGCTTGCGCAGTTCTGGATCGTTTAGCACCAAGATGCCCTCGACTATCACCACATCAGTGGGTTCTACTCTTACTGTCTCAGGCTGGCGAGTGCATGTAATATATGAATAAGTGGGCATCTCTATGGCACGACCCTCCTTCAGTGCTTTGAGCTGGTCAACCAACAGGGGCCATTCGATGGCAGCTGGCTCATCGAAATTGATTTTCTGACGCAACTCTACTGGTATATGACTTGAATCCTTATAATAAGAATCCTGGGGTATTACAGCCACTTCGCCAGGAGCAAAGCTCTTGATTATACTGTTGACTACGGTGGTTTTGCCTGAGCCAGTGCCTCCTGCTATGCCTATTACTATCATGGTCTTTGTTCTTTAGTCTTTGTTCTTTAGTCTTTAGTCTTTAGTCTTTAGTCTTTGGTCTTTGGTCTTGTACGCGTTAGCCGTTGTTTGTGTTCGGAGGCTTGCCTCTGAAAATTATTCTGGATTTTTGCGAGGGCGCCCACGCTTGCGCTTTACTTTTGGCACCAAATCTTCGGGTGGTGGCACAAATTCTGCCTCATGACCCTTGAGAGGCTTATGGCGCACATATTTGCGCTTGGGTCGATTCATTGCAGCCAGCTCCTCCTCAGTGCGAATCTTGCGCGGACGGCC
Organism: Bacteroidales bacterium; assembly: GCA_020860515.1. Taxonomy (GTDB): domain Bacteria; phylum Bacteroidota; class Bacteroidia; order Bacteroidales; family Muribaculaceae; genus CAG-873. Next base: position 4,499 of record JAJBUG010000076.1, read on the forward strand.
CCGCTTCTTAGGTTCGCGTGGCGGCTTGGGCTCTTTGGGCTTGCGCTCAGGATATTCCATGCCTTCGATGATAGGTCGCACCTTGCGCGGACGCCCCGGACCTCGCTTGGGCACCTGAGGAATAGGCACCCCGTTTTCGTCGATTAGCGGCTTGTGCCTTACATATTTTCGTTTCTGTCGAGGCTGGCCGTTTTCATCGAGTTCGATGGGCTTGCGACGAGTGTACTTGCGCTTGGTGCGCATTGCCTCAAACTCTTCGGGCGTTGGCTTGCGATATTGCTCCTGCACCTCGGTATCTCCGAACATAAAACGAGCAAACAGCTTTACCACCTCCACATTCACCGAATTGCCAAATTGCTTGTAAGCCTGGCTCTCCTTGGGATCGTAAACAAATGAGTCGGGAAAGCTCTGCAGACGTGCGCACTCGCGGGGCGTAAGCTTGCGCTTACGCTTCCCTATATAAGGGGTCTGCAGCACAGCAGTGAGCGTAGGGAAATGGGTAGGCTTGCGTGTGCGGATGCCCGACTGGCGAAATTGGATTACAGTGTCCCAAATGTCGGGATTTTCTACATTGCCAGCATGCCACTCCAGCATGCGGTTGGCACCTCGGTAGGCTCGGTAAGTGTTAGCCTTTTTGAGCCATTCGTCGATAAACTCATGGGCAGCATTATAAAGGCGCACATTGCGCACTATGGTGGCTGTCTTTTGATCGCTCAGTTCGTCGAGGTTCTTTACATAGCTTACAGTGGGATGCATGAAAAGATCGGTCACTGGAAAGAGTGGCAATTTTTTCACTTTTGGCCTGATGCCTTTCAGAAACTCATTCCACAGGTCAATCAGCTCTATGACTGCCGGCTTGAGCCTGTATTTTGCCACATTTTTTATTTCATCTTCTTCTTGAAGCACTGTGTCGATACTGCATGGCTTGGCTTTGTGTGGATCGAAGTAAAATTCTGGCAGTTCGCCTACGTCCTTACGCACTCCCATAATGAATACCCTCTTGCGAGCTTGTGGAATCCCAATGTAGTGTGGGCTGAAAATCACAGGCTCGGGCAGCACATTGTAGCCAGCATCAATAAGATTCTGGTGAATTACCCGCCAGGTGTTGCCATGGTCGTGTGATGCCAGATTGCGCACATTTTCCAGTAGCAGATACTTGGGATGATGATAGTTCACAATGCGCATTATATCGAAAAAGAGAGTACCCTTGGTGGGGTCGGCGAAGCCCAGGCGCTTGCCAGCGATGGAGAAAGATTGGCAAGGGAAGCCTCCGCATAGCACATCATGCTCAGGAATGTCAGCTGCATCCACCTTGGTGATGTCGCCCAAGGGCATGATTCCGTAGTTTCGGTAATAGGTGGCTTGGCAATGCTCGTCGATGTCGCAGGCAAAGACGCACTCACCGCCAAGCGAGGTCATCGCCTGGTGAAAGCCGCCTATTCCGCAGAACAGGTCTATGAATTTGAATTTCTCCATCTTTCTTGTTGTGGTCGTATCGTAGAGGGTCAAAAAGACCCAATTTTTTGTATAAATCCGAAATTTTATGCAAATTTATCTAATTTATCACAAAGCAACAAATAAAAATTCATTAATATTTCGTAACTTTGTAAAATAATTCGTGTTATTGATGAAAAAATATTTCTTTGCGGCCTTTATGGCCTTACCTATATTTGGATTTGCCACCACTCCTTTGTGGCTGCGCGATGTGCAAATTTCTCCTGACGGGCAGCAGATAGTGTTCTGTTACAAGGGCGATATTTGGAAGGTGCCCTCAAGCGGAGGCTCAGCCCAACGCCTAACTGCTACTCCTGATTATGAACAGACTCCGCTATGGAGCCCCGATGGTACCTCGATAGCTTTTGCATGCGACCGTTACGGTGATATGGATGTTTTTGTGATGCCATCTTCGGGAGGCGCTCCACAACGAATCACATTTAACTCTACCAATGAAATCCCCGAGGCTTTTACTCCCGATGGCAAATCTGTGCTTTTCTCGGCTCAAATCCAAGACCCTGCCTCAAGTGCGCTTTTCCCAAGCAGCCGATTGACTGAGCTTTACCAAGTGCCAGTCAATGGCGGGAAAATGAAGCAGGTCCTATCCATCCCGGCACAAATGATATCGCATGTGCCAGGCACTTCGCAAATGCTCTATCAAGACGACAAGGGCATGGAGAACATGTGGCGCAAGCACCACACTTCGAGCATTGCTCGCGACCTATGGCTTTATGATTCCTCAAATGGCCAGCATACCAAGCTGACCATCAACCATGCGGGTGAGGACCGCAATCCAGTGGCCGATGGAAATGGCTACTTCTATTTTCTGAGCGAACGCGACGGAGGGTCAATGAATGTGTATAAGGCACCTATTCAAAGTCCGGATGAGGTGACGGCTGTGACCAACTTCAAAACTCATCCAGTAAGATTTCTCTCGCGAGCAAATAATGGCACACTGTGCTTTACCTACGATGGCGAAATATATACCATGTCTGAGGGAGGCAAGCCAGTAAAAGTGGCTATTGACGTAATAGATGATGGCGGCGATGAGACTACCAAGCTCTCAGTGAGCAAGCCTTCAGAAATGGCAGTCTCGCCGGATGGCAAATTGATAGCTCTGGTAAGCCGAGGCGATGTGTTTGTGACCTCAGCTGATTACAAAACCACCAAGCAAGTAACATCTACCCCCGAGGCCGAAAAGCATGTGAGCTGGGGCGAAGATTCAAAAAGCCTATACTACGTAAGCGAGCGCGACGGCCATTATGCTATCTACAAGGCCAAGATGGGGCGCCCTGAAGATCCGAATCTGGCTAATGCCACTGTGATTGAGGAGGAGCCAGTGTTCAAGGCTGACAATCATGAGCGCACTATGCCCCAGCTTTCACCCGATGGCAAGAAATTAGCATTCGTACTTGACCGCACCAAATTGGCAGTGCGCGACATGGAGTCAGGCAAAGTGACTCAGCTGACCGATGGCTCAACCACCACTGATTATCGCGGCTCAATTAATTATGTATGGAGTCCCGACTCCAAATGGATTGCGCTGGAGCTTATTGACCGAAAGCATGACCCATATTATGACATTGCTATTATCAATGTGGAAAATGGTGAGCGCACCAATCTCACCGGCACTGGATATTTCGATGAGCAGCCGCGCTGGGTGCTTGATGGAAATGCAATCCTTTTCCTTAGCGACCGATATGGCATGAGAAACCATGCTTCTTGGGGTTCGCAGGAAGATATCATGCTTGTTTTCTTAAACCAAAAGGCTTACGATGATTTTCACATGACCAAGGAAGATGCAGAATTGGCCAAAGATAACAAGAAAGATGATAAGAAAAAAGATGATGACAAAGGCAGCGACAAGGCTGAAGCTAAAACCATTGAGGTGGAGCTAGACCGTATCACTGACCGTGTAGTGCGCCTTACCCCCTTCTCCAGCGACCTAAAGGATGGCATTATTACCAGTGATGGAGAAACTCTGTTTTTCATCACTGCAGGCGCCGATGACAACATCCTTTGGGAAATGGATCTGCGTGAAGGCGAAGTGAAATCTTCAAAGAACATCAACAAGGGCCTCAAGCGATTTGAAGCCTCGGCTGATGGCAAAACCATGTTTATTTTAGGCTCGCAGATTCAAAAGTTCAATCCGAGCAATTCCAAGTTGACCCCCGTCAACTATTCGGCTACCATGAAACTCGATCCGTCAAAAGAGCGCGAGTTTATGTACGACAACATGGTGCGTGAGGAAAAAGCACGCTTCTACGAACCTTCAATGCATGGAGTGGATTGGGATGCGCTGAGCCAACATTATCGCAAATTCCTGCCTCATATCAATAATAATTATGATTTTGCTGAGCTCATCAGCGAGCTTCTGGGCGAGCTGAATGTCAGCCACACTGGCTCAGGTTACTATCCAGAGACCCCATATACCGAAACCACGGGCAAATTAGGCCTGATTTTTGACCTCACCTACACTGGCGATGGTTTGCTTGTAGCTGAGGTAGTCAAGGGCGGACCATTCGACCGCGCTGACACACGAGTGAAGCCAGGGGTACGAGTTGAGAAAATCAATGGCGAGGAAATACTGCCTAATGTTGACGACACAAGTTTGCTCACTGATGCAGTAGGCAAGAAAACCCTGGTAAGTTTCCGCGACCCTGCCACAGGCAATCTTTGGGACGAGGTTGTCAAGCCCATATCAAGCAAGAAGATGAATGATTTGCTTTACAAGCGCTGGGTGGAAGCTCGGGCTGCTGATGTGGATCGCTGGAGCAACGGTCGCCTGGGCTATGTGCATATCAAATCTATGGGTGATCCATCGTTCAGAGATATGTATGCCGATGTATTAGGCAAATATAACGACCGCGACGGCATTGTAATTGACATTAGATACAACGGTGGTGGCCGCTTGCATGAGGATGTAGAGGTACTTTTCTCTGGCAAGAAATACCTTACTCAAGTTGTGCGTGGCCAGGAAGTATGCGATATGCCATCGCGCCGCTGGAACAAGCCCTCAATCATGGTCACTGCGCCTGCTTGCTATAGCAATGCCCACGGCACTCCATGGGTCTATCAGACTATGGGCTTGGGCAAGGTTGTGGGGATGCCGGTGCCCGGAACCATGACGAGTGTCAACTGGGTTGACATGCAAGATCCAAGCCTCTATTTTGGCATTCCTGTGGTAGGATATCGCACAGCTGACGGATATTATCTTGAAAACCATCAACTCACGCCCGATATCATAGTTGACAATGACCCGGCTCTTGTGGTAAAGGGAGAAGATACTCAGCTGAAGACTGCTGTAGAAGAGCTGTTGAAAGAAATAAAATGAATCTCACCTCGTTCTAACTTAGAAACTTGTAACTTGTAACTTTTAATTTGTAATTTGTAATTTGCAATTTAAATGTGGCCTTTTAGCAAAAAGAAATATACCTTGGCTGACAGCGGCCTTTTGGAGGGATACGTAGAATGGCATTGCCACGTGTTGCCAGGAGTTGATGATGGCGTGCAGAAAATGGAGGAAAGCCTCTTAATTCTGGAGGAGCTTGAGCATCAGGGTGCCCAGAAAATATATTTCACACCGCACGTGATGGAGGATGTGCCCAACACCCCTGACAGCCTGCGTGTGCGATTCGAAGAGCTTAAGGCCGCTTACAAGGGAAATCTCGATCTTAACCTCGCTGCTGAAAATATGCTCGACAATCTCTTCGATGGTCGCTTGGAGGCTGGCGAGGTGCTCCCGATAGGCGAGCACCGGGATCACCTGCTGGTGGAGACTTCGTATTTCACACCTCCCACTGATCTGGAGCAAAAGCTGCAGCGCACATTCTCAAAGGGCTTTTTCCCGTTGCTTGCCCATCCTGAGCGGTACGTATACATGGACTATGACGACTACGACCGCTTGCATGAGATGGGCGTAAAGATGCAGCTCAATATCTATTCACTCTTTGGAATGTATGGGCCTGAAGCAGCAGCCAAGGCTCGAGATCTGTTGAAAGATGGATATTACCATGTATTTGGCAGCGACACTCACCGCTTGCGCCAATTGCAATATGCTCTTCACCACAAGGGAGTGACAGCCAATGAAATTGACATGCTCCATAGTCTCTCACTCTAAAAATTCAGCAAAAAGTGCCAATGTAAGAATAAAAAAATCACTAACTTTGCACCTTTGAAATTAACACCTATAGCAAATGGCATTATCTCGATCCATAGCCACTTTTGGCAAATACTGCATCTTCATCAGTCGAGTATTTACTGTGCCCGACCGATGGAGAGAATTTGGACGCCGCACAATCAACGAAGTCACCAAGCTCGGCGTAGATTCAATTCCTCTGGTTATCATTATATCATTATTCATTGGTGCGGTGATTGCCATCCAGATGCAGCTCAATATCGCTTCGCCGCTGATTCCAGCCTACTCAGTGGGTCTGGCCACGCGTGATATTGTGCTGTTGGAATTTTCAAATTCAATTCTGTGTCTGATATTGGCTGGTAAGGTAGGTTCAAACATCGCTTCGGAAATTGGCACGATGCGAGTGACCGAGCAAATTGATGCCTTGGATATCATGGGCGTGAATTCTGCCAATTACTTGGTGCTTCCCAAAATTGTAGCGTTCGTGTTGTTTATGCCAGTATTGGTGGTGCTTTGCATCGGCACATCGATTTTTGGCGGTTACATGGTGGCTGTGGTTACAGATATGATCACTGTGTCGAGATTTGTTTATGGATTGCAAGCCTTGTTCCAGGAATGGTATGTGTGGTATGGCATCATCAAGTCGTTCTTCTTCGCCTTCATCATTGCTTCGGTGGCTTCGTTCTTTGGATATTATGTCAAGGGTGGTGCTCTTGAAGTGGGAGCAGCCAGCACCAAAGGCGTTGTTACAAGTTCAATCCTTATCCTGCTATTCGATGTCTTACTTACCAAACTCTTGCTGCAATGATTGAGGTTAAAAACGTAACAAAATCATTCGAGGACAAGACTGTGCTCTTCGATGTGTCAGCCACTTTTTACACTGGCAAGACTAATCTTATCATAGGCCAGAGCGGCTCGGGCAAGACGGTATTGATGAAATCGCTTGTTGGTTTGCTCCGACCTGAAAAGGGTGAAATCCTGTTTGATGGCCGTGATATTATCAATATGACCAATAAGGAAATCAAGGATCTGCGCAAGGAGATTGGCATGCTTTTCCAGGGTTCTGCCCTATTTGATAGCGAGACTGTGCTTGGCAATGTGATGTTCCCGCTAAAAATGTTTACCAATATGAGCATAGCTGAGCAGAGAGATAGAGCTATGTTCTGCATCGAACGCGTAAACCTCAAGGGAGCTGAGAACAAATATCCCAGTGAAATTTCAGGCGGCATGCAGAAGCGCGCAGCTATTGCCCGAGCCATTTCACTTAACCCAAAATATCTGTTCTGCGATGAGCCAAACTCGGGCCTTGACCCCAAGACCTCAATTCTTATCGACGAGCTTCTGAGCGACATTACCCATGAATATGGCATAACTACCGTAATCAATACACATGATATGAACTCGGTGCTTGGAATTGGTGAGAACATCATATTCATTTACAAAGGCCATCGCGAATGGGTAGGCAATATGAAGGATATCTTTGCTACTACCAGTCAGGCTCTGAACGACTTTGTGTTCGCTACCGACCTCTTCCAAGAGGTGAAGGAATACATCCTAAAAAACGGCTTTACAGCCAAGGGCGCAGCGCGGCAAGCAGCCCAAGAGACAAAAAAACAAATAAAGCATTTATAATCAATACTGCAATCATAATTAAAGCTACCGTTTGGCCGGCGTTAGCGGCCCCTACACAATGCTCTTCTCTGATATTCCATTCCATGATGAAGTAAAGCAGCGGCTGCGCCACATGGTTGACACCGACAAGGTGCCTCATGCTTTACTGCTCGACGGCCCGGCAGGGAGCGGCAAGTTCGCACTTGCTCGCGCCCTGGCTCAGTATATTCATTGTACTAACCATACACCGGATGGCGATAGCTGTGCCAAATGCCCATCATGCCAACAGCATCAAAGCTTCAACCACATCGACACGATTTTTTCTTTTCCTGTGGTGAAGCGAGGCTCAGGCAAAGCCACAATCTCAGATGATTATATAGCGGAGTTCAAGGATTTCCTCAACGAATCCCCTTTCATGGATTTTGAATCATGGCTATTGAAACTTGACAATGAGAATGCTCAGCCAGTGATATATGTGGACGAAGCTGCGGAGCTGGTGCGCAAGCTTAGCTATACTGCCCATAGCTCGAAATACAAGATAGTGATAATGTGGCTGCCTGAAAGGCTCAAGGTTGAGGCAGCCAACAAATTGCTAAAACTGATTGAGGAGCCTTTTTCAGACACGAAGTTTATCCTTTGCACAGATAATTCTCGCCTAATCCTGCCTACGATTTATTCACGTACCCAACGAGTCATAGTAAAGCGATACACCGATGACGAAGTGCGGGATTACCTGATCCACGCCCAGGGCATTAGCGCAGAGGCTGCGCAGCAAATTGCAAAGTTGGCCGAGGGAAATCTAAACCGTGCTATTGACTTGATCAGCCTTTCTAAGGAACAGGATACATATCTGCAACTGTTTATGGACCTTATGCGCAAGGCTTATCAGCGCGATGTGGCTGCGCTGAAACGTTGGGCCACGGATGTGGCGAATCTAAAGCGTGAGCGAGAAATGAAATTTCTTGACTATTGCGCTCACATGATGCGGGAAAATTTCATTCTTAATCTGCATGTGCCCGACTTGAATAGGCTTAATCCGATGGAAGCTCAATTCAGCAGCCGATTCTCACCCTTTATCAATGAGCGCAATGTGCTCAAGCTATTCAAGTGCGTAAACGATGCCCGCGCCGACATTGCAGCCAATGCCAATGCCAAACTGGTGAATTTTGACTTGGCCATCAAGACAATTCTTCTGCTTAAACAGTAACCACGATGAGATTTCTCCAACAAGTTGCGCTATATTATATTCAAAAGGCAAAGGAGGGAAAAGCAAATCTTGGCCATTACACATTTGTGATGCCCAATAAGCGCAGCGCAATGTTTCTGCGCCGCTATCTTAAAGATTATGCCTCAGCCACTGCATTCCAGCCTCGCATCATCACTATCACCAATTTTACCCAAGAATTTTGCGACACTCAGCTTTGCGAGCCATTGGAGCTGCTTTATATCCTCTACCGAGCTTACCGCAAAGTGAAAGATGCTGATGCGAAGACTGGTGAAATACTGGATTTTGATGCTTTTGTACATTGGGGCGCCATCCTGCTCAATGATTTCAATGAAATTGATGCATATATGGTGGAGGCTGACCAACTGTTTGAGAATATAGTGAGCGAACATGAGATTCGATCTTCATTTCTGTCGCCAGCCCAATGCCAAGCGGCCAGGGCTTTGGGCCTATCGGTAGAACAAGCTGAGAAAAGCGCCAGCGACTTTTGGCTCCATACTCAAGGCACTGGCAAAGCGAAACAGCAATTCGTGCATCGCTGGGAGTTGCTGGGCCCTATCTATAAAGAATTTAAGAAACTATTGGCAGAACAGAACTTTGCTTATTCAGGCCAACAATCTCAGCAAGCATATCTCACTATAAAGGAGCTCGGAGCAGCTGCATTCCGTGGGCGAAGGTTTGCCTTTATTGGTTTTAATGTGTTGTCAACCGCTCGATACTTGATTTTTAAGAAGCTGTTTGATTTAGGAATTGCCGAGTTTTTCTGGGACATCGCATTTATCCAAACAAGCCCGACAATGCCTAAGATAGCCCTTGAGGGAAACAATGCTGGTGAGATGGTGGCGTCGCTGTCAAAGCATTTGCCTGCGCCAGATGATTTCATCTTGAATCCCATTCTCACTTACCCCGAAATCAATATCTATCCGGTGCCATCAAATGTGGCACAGGCCAAGATGGCATCAAATATCATAAAATTGCTGCCTAATCCAAGCACAGTTGATACTGGCATTATCCTGCCCAACAGCGACCTGATGGTACCCCTGCTCTATTCTATACCAGCCAAAGTGGATACCATCAATATTGCCATGAAGGTCCCCTACGCTAACACCCCCTTCTGGACTTTGATGAATATCATCATTGCCATGCATGAGCGGTCAAAGATTATTCGTGGCGAACTGTACTATTTCCACAAGGATGTACTGGAAGTTCTATCCCATCCTTACATGGCTTTGATCTCTCCAAATGGATGTGTAGAAATTAAAGAAGAAATTATAAAATCCAACTACTACAACGTTCCCACTGCGGAAATTGCTTCGATTCTTGACCATTGTAAAGAGACTACGGAAAAGCCAGAAATAATAAATGGCCTGAAGAGATTGGAAATGGTGTTCAAGCCAGTGACCAATGTCAAGGATATTGACGAGGTGCATGATTATCTTAGCGACTTGCTTGATTCGCTCTACAAGGCTCTTTCTGAAAAGCAACAAGACAAGGCATCCTCTCCTGTCACTCCATACGAATTGACTGTATTGGAAGCATATAGCCAGCAAATTGACAAGATTTTCCAATTGGCCAAGAAGCACCGCATCCAAATGAGTCAAAATACTTTCTTCTCGCTTCTGCGCCGTTTGCTCAATACTGTGCATATACGAATCGAGGGAGAGCCCTTGGTAGGCATGCAAATCATGGGATTGGAAGATTCCCGAGTGCTGGATTTCGACAATCTTCTGATATTGTCGCTCAACGAGCGCATTTTCCCCAAGCGGAGCTATGAACCATCGTATATTCCCCCTGCATTGCGAGTTGCCTATGGGCTGCCTACAAGCGATATGCAAGATCAGTCGATGGCTTACCATTTCTATCGCTTGATATCAAGAGCAAAGCGACTTTTCCTAATCTACGATAGCCGCACGCCCGATTTGGCCTCGGGAGAGGTTTCGCGATATATCACCCAGATGCAAATGCTATTGCCTAAGGAGGCAATGAAGATTCATGATTTGCAATTGGGCTTGTCAATGGGCGAGCGTCGCGAACTGAGCGTGGAAAAGAATGAGCAAGTAATGGCTGAGCTGTCGCAATTCTTAGCTGGGAAGGGCGACCTGAATTTCTCAGCCTCCACATTGAAGAAATACATTGGCTGTCCATTGCGATTTTATCTTGAAAAGGTAAAAGGTCTGACCCTTGAGGAATTTGACCCAGAATACATGGATGCTTCATCGTATGGAACAATCATGCATGCTCTGGCTCAAAAATATTATGATGTGGTAAAAGCTCGATACCCAGGTCAATTCATCTCACAAGATACTCAAAAATCCATACTTGAACGCCCGGGGCTTGAGCCTTGGCTTGTACAGCAGGCTCGCATGATAATGAATCAGGAATATTACAATGGCAAATATCATCCTGAGGATCCCGATGCATTTTTCCCTGGCGAGGGGCGAGTGCTGGCCAATCTTATGGCACAATATTTGATAAAGCTGCTGGAATTAGAATGTCAAGAGACGGCATTTAGGTATTGTGCGAGTGAGTTCAAGGGGCCGCAGAAGCAATATCATTGGGCTCCAGCTGGGCCTAATGGACATCGAATCAATTTTACGCTTGCCATTGACCGAATCGATGAGCTGCCTGGTGCGGAGCGCACGTTGCGACTTATTGATTATAAAACCGGCTCAGATGTATCAACCTCAAGGGACTTGAAGTCACTGGTTGAGAAACCTGAGAAGGGCGCTATTTTCCAGCTATTCACCTATGCCTTGGCGTATCATGATTTGATTGACAGCACTTGTCATCTTCAGCCTCGCATCTATAGCTTCACTTTGCTTGGTAAGGATGGATTGCCAAAGATTTCAATTAATGGGGTAAAAATAAATTCTCTCGATGATATTTACGACCCAGAAAAGAAATCAGATAAGAAGAAAAAGACGCCTGAAGATGCTTCTGCGAGTAGCGGGGCGCCAAAAAAATCTTACTTGGAATCGTTCCGCGATTTGTTTGTTGGGTTAATTGATGAGATCTTCAACCCATCAATTCCTTTCAAACAGACCGAGGATGACAAAAACTGTCGTTACTGCCCATTCGTGCAAATGTGCGGCCGACAAAAGCCTGCGAGCGATTAAATGGCTGGCATATATCTTCATATTCCCTTTTGCCATAGCAAGTGCGCTTACTGTGACTTTTATTCGATGCCTCAAACCCGATTGATGGAGTCATTGACATGGGCTTTGACTAAGGAATATGCAATGCGATATTCTGAAATGGGTCAGCATCCCATTTCTACCATTTATTTCGGAGGTGGTACCCCCTCGATTTTGCCAATCGCTTTGCTTCAAGATATTATTGATGTCCTGCCATTTCAAGCAGTAGAGGAATTTACAATCGAGGTTAATCCAGAAGATGTGACTCTTGACCGGGCCAGGGCATGGCTCAGCATGGGTTTTAATAGAGTGAGCATGGGTGTGCAGTCGCTTGTGGATTCTGAATTAAAGATCATCGGGCGCCGTCATTCAGCACAACAGGCTGTTAAGGCTGTGGAAACACTGCAAGAAGCGGGGTTTGAAAATTATTCGCTTGATTTGATTTATGGACTTCCTGGCCAGACACTGAAAAGTTGGGAATACTCGCTTGATGGTGTAATAGCACTAAATCCCAAGCACATTTCTGCCTATTCGCTCACCTACGAGCCTCACACTCGGCTTACAGCTATGCTCAAAAAGGGAGATATTCGTGAGGCTTCAGAAGATGAAACCATAGCATATTATAATCTCCTTTGCTCCAAGTTGAGAGTTAATGGGTACCAACATTATGAAATCTCAAATTTTGCTGTGCCTGGGTACGAAGCAAAACATAATTCAAGTTATTGGCACGATATACCATATTTGGGATTAGGGCCTTCGGCCCATAGTTACGATGGCTCACTGCGTCGTATCAACCCAGCCAATATCAAGCAATATCTTTCGGCCATCGATTCTGGCCATCCTGCTTATGAAATGGATCAGGAGAATGAATCCAATCACTTCAATGACCTTATCATTACAACGCTCCGCACCGCAGAAGGCCTTCAATTAAATAGAGTGCCGCAGTCGCGCCTGAGCCAATTGCTTACCGATGCCCAGCCCTACCTTAAATCAGGCCACCTCATTCTATCCCCCACTCACCTCTCAATCCCCGAGCACTCCTGGCTCATCTCCGACTCCATCCTCACCTCCCTCATCCAACTGTAAAATTCTATGCTTCCAGATATTTATCCAGCATCCAATCGGGGAAAGCTACTGGGCGTTTGCGCTCAATATTGAAGTAATAACCTGACTGCTGAGCAGTTGCATAAATTCGACCGTCGCCACTGATTTCATGCTCAGCTTGCCATCGGCTGCGACCTGTAAGCCATATTCTGCATTTGCCTATCAGATGACTATCGAATGTAACAGGATATTTGTACTGTACTTTAAATTGAGAACGGAGTAAACTAATGGAGGTTGATGATTGTTGTTAATAGAGGTTTCCTTTTACACGTTTCACCACCAATTTTAAAGGTATAGGATTATGGAAAAACTCAACGTTTTTAACAATTTCTTATGGGATTACGTAGTAATCCTTGCGCTACTGGGCTGTGCCCTATGGTTCACACTCCACAACAAAGGCGTACAATTCCGGATGCTTAAGGACATGTGCTTACTGCTTTTCTGCCCGAACAAGATTTCAAAAGACCAAGGCAAGAAGCAAAAGCTCGACGGCAAAAAGGAGATTAGCTCCTTTGGTGCGTTCGCCATGGCATTGGCCGGGCGCGTAGGCACTGGCAACTTGGCTGGTGTAGCAAGCGCTATCTTTATTGGCGGCCCAGGAGCTGTGTTTTGGATGTGGGTGGTAGCCCTCTTGGGAGCTGCCACAGCCTTTGTGGAAAACACTTTGGCCCAGCTCTACAAGCGCAAAGGAAAAGAATGTTTCTACGGAGGTCCAGCATACTATATCAAACATGGCCTCGATAACAAATGGATGAGCGTGCTTCTGGCCATACTCATAACCCTTAGCTTCGGCTTTGCCCAGCAGCTCGTACAAAGCAACACTATTTGCACCTCCATATCTTATACTTTAGGGATTAATCAGACTGTGGTGGGTGTGATTATGGCTATAATTACCCTGCTTGTAGTATTCGGCGGAATCCATAGAATCAACGATGTCAGTTCCTATGTGGTGCCATTCATGGCCATAGCTTATATCATCCTTGCCATGATAATCGTAATAAGCCACATCACACTCCTGCCTGGCGTAATAGCCTTGATTTGCAAGAGTGCATTCGGCATAGGACCGGCTGCAGGGGGAATGATAGGCGTAGCCGTGAGTCAAGGTGTACGTAGAGGCCTTTTCAGCAATGAGGCTGGCGAAGGCTCTTCGCCCAACATTGCCTCAACTGCAAGCGTAACCCATCCTGTGAAGCAAGGCTTGGTGCAAGCACTCGGAGTTTTCACAGATACTCTGGTTATATGCACTTCCACAGCATTTGTAATCCTTCTTTCTGTAGATTATACAAGCAATGGCGATGGCATTATCCTGACAACAAAGGCTGTAGAGGCCAATATTGGTTCATCGGGCAAATATTTTGTAATGGTGGCCATCTTCCTGTTTGCCTTCACCTCAGTAATGGCCAATTATGTTTATGCCGAAACTAATATCAGATACTTGTTCAAGGGTACTGAACGCACTACATTTTGGCTGCGCCTATTCACTGGCGCCATGGTCCTCGCAGGCTCCATGATGGCGCTTCAAGAGAGCTGGGTAATAGTGGATATTTGCATGGGCATAATGACCTTGATCAACCTCATTGCATTGGCTCGGCTTTCGCCTCAGGTAGCCAAATTACTAAAGCACTATCGAGCCCAGCGCAAGCAAGGAATCGATCCCACATTCAAGCGCGAGCACATGCCTGAAATTTCTGACCGCCTCGAGGCTTGGGATTGAGGTAAGCTAATGACAGTGATTCAACTTTTTAAAGTCTAATGCGTTTTATTAGGAGATACCAATACTATTTAGCTATGAAATTAAGAGCAGGAATAATCACTGTGTTTGCTGCATCACTGGCATTGACAGGATGCGTCAGCAAGAAAAATTATGTGTCATTACAATCAAAATATGACGCTTTACAGACAGAATACCAGAATGCCCAATTGGAATTGGCAAAAAGCCATACCAATGGACAGTCGCTCGAAGACCGATTGGCCGAAGCTCAAAAAGCTAACGAAGATCTCAAAAAAGCATACGCCCAGCAGCAATCTCTCTTGGATCAATCCCTTAAGACTGGCTCGCAGAGCAGCGCAAACATTTCAAAACTCGTAGATGAAATCAACGCTTCAAATAAATATATCAAGCAATTGGTAGCAGCCAAGAGCAAGAGCGACTCGCTCAACATGGTGCTTACCAACAATCTTACCCGATCGCTCTCACGCGATGAATTAAAAGATGTTGACATCAAGGTGCTTAAGGGCGTGGTTTATATTTCCCTGGCCGACAACATGCTTTACAAGTCAGGCTCGTATGAAATATCCCCTGCAGCTATGAATACCCTATCGAAGATAGCCAAAATTATCAAGGATTATAAGGATTATTCAGTGTTGGTTGAGGGCAATACCGACAATGTGCCCATTTCTCGCACCAATATCCGCAACAATTGGGACCTCTCAGCGCTGCGTGCATCATCGGTGGTACAAGCACTGCAAAACGATTTCGGAATCGACCCGTCAAGACTAACGGCTGGCGGACGTGGCGAATACAATCCTATCGCTGACAACTCTACTGATTCTGGGAAGGCGCGCAATCGCCGCACTGAAATCATAATTACTCCAGAACTCGATGACTTCCTCGACCTAATTGATCAAGCACCTGACACAGCTACGGAGACGGAACCATAAAAGCAACGGCTTTAATTTAGAGTGCCATGAATGACGAGGTCCTGATATTAGAGCCATTGAAAGATGAAAAGGTTGATACTGGGTATCAACCTAATTTTTCTTGGTCCGACAAGGATGAGCAGAATCGTGAATTGCAAGCTTGGGGCACAGAAGTCCTTAGCCAGGTTGACAATGAAGGCTATGTGGTTATGCCCTATCCTACAATGCTATGCGGGCTGGCTAAGATTCTTGGCTATGACCAAGTATTCTTAAAAGAAGATCCTTGGAGGGTTCGTGATGCTTTGTTTAGAGCTGGACTTGGCTGTGCACCAGATTCAATGCTCGAACGCTTTTCACTTAAGGGACGCGACAATGTGGTAGTATATCATGCTGAGCAAGAAGTGCCAGGCGTGAAAACCAGGCAATACAAGAAAGCCCTCCTTCTTATTAAATTTGTCACCTTAATGCTGCCTGATCTTGACACCAATGAATTGGCCAAAGTAGGCAATCTAATCGACGAGTGGATTAAAACTCCAAGATACCGCAAACATTTGAGAGGTGTGCTGCGATGGTACAATCAGCGTCGACGCCTCCTTGATGCACGCACCAAGCGAGGGTTTCGCACAATCATGGGGCCCGAAGATATGAAGAAGCTGAGCCAACAATTGCTTGTTGTGGCAGCTGACCGTGGAGCCGCCTTGGATGCCAAAGCGGTGTACCAATTGGACCGATTGCTAATGATGTGCGGCCACGCCCAGGGCGAGGTGCACAGCCTGTTGCATAGGATGCAATGCGGCGGCTTGGCACTACAGGCTCATTATGGGGGCACCGAGGCCTTAGCTCCAGTGTGGGACATGAAGAATCTTGCAGCGATAGAGCGTGAAACCGCCGCTGTGCAAAATCTCCTAAGCGAAGTATTCAATGAGGAAACCACCAAGACATCCGGGACTGCCGGGGCTACCAGGACCACAGAGACGGATGTCCCAGACGTCCCGGATGTCCCGGATGTCCCGGCAGTCCCGGCAGCCCCATTAAATCTGGCACTCGAAGCCAAGATTCTCTCGCAATCTTCTTGGTCGCTTAATGAACTTGAGACCCTGTGCTCAGAAAATGGGAAAAAAATGAGCGTGGTCCTCGAAGAAATCAATGACCACGCTATGGATATTGTGGGCGATACTGTAATTGATGTGGATGGCGAGATGGCTTATGTAACCACTGAATACGCCCAAGAAATGCTAAAGCAAGAATGATGACAGCTCATCATCTTTTGGTGGCACTTCTGTTTCAATCATACCAATGCCTATATCATCAGATACTTGCGACATACCCGATGGATCCACGTCGATGTCAACGCTTACCGATGGTATCAAAGACTTCAAATCTATCTCTGGATACTGCTGCATCAGCGACACCAGATCAATAAAGCCTTTGATCGTATTTCTCGGCGTACGGAAATAGCTCTCGCCTATTTTCTCATAGCAATGCTGCAGGAACGCTGTTATGGCATTGTCGGTGAGTCTTTCTTCGATATCAGGGTCGCCACTGGCAAAAACTCTGCGAATATTTTTGAGCAACACAAACATCTCCTCTTTTGTGAGATTGGCTAATCTCAACACTGTAGAATTGTAATCCTTCAACCCATTTTGCTGTGCTAAGGAATTTTCTGCCAGTCGGCTGCGCAAAGCTTCATAGCTGTAAAGTCCACGTCGTGTGTCAGTCAAAAACTCCGGTGTGCCGCTCAGCACTATTCCTAAGCCATGAATATTGCCTTGGAGGGTATTGTTGAGCGTTGACAGCAGATCCTCGTAATTAGCCCTGCGCGACACCGCATTAGTGATTTTGTAAAGATTTACCAACTCATCAAGACATACATACAAGCCTTGATAACCCGCAGTTATAGCCAATGCTGCGTAAAGCCGCAAAGCGGGGAAAAACTCAGCATCGCCAAGAAACTCTCGCACCTCCAGGTCACGCCAAGCATCGGTCTTGGCTGTATATTCGGCTTTTAGCCAACGCAATGCGCATTGGCGCTGGTCAATACTTGCCCCCCGCGCGGCGTATTTTATAACTACCTTGGCGAAAGCATGACCCAATGGCAAGTCTGACAATGGTTGCAACAGCGATTCCACAGTGGTGCCTTCGCCTTCTGCTCGGGCTATCAGGCGGTCAAGCACGCTGCCAAGGCCATTGCCATCGCGCTTGGTGCGGGTGGCCAACGAGGCTACCAATTCGCTAAGCAAGCGCCGGGCTTGGCCACCATTGCCATGAAGCCGCTTCTCAGGAGAAAGGTCGGCATGCATAGTCACCAGTCCACGCTCCAATGCCAATGTACGCACCAAGGACAAGAAAAAAGTCTTGCCGCTTCCGTATTCGCCTATCACAAAGCGCAACGATGCGCCTCCATCGGCCACTGTGTCGATATCTTTTAAGAACGATTGTACCTCTTGCTGACGCCCCACTTGGATGAACTGGAGGCCCGTGTTTGGTACCACTCCGCTGCGGAGCGACCTTAGAATTGCCTCCCTATCCCTCGGCTTAATGATTCTATTTTCATTCATGATAGTAACTTTTCAATAATTAACAATCCAACTCAATTATATGTTTTTACACCTTTTTCACTAAAAACTACCCACTGAAAACCAAAAACTAAAAACTTTTTCGTAACTTTGCAGTTAATTTGAATTGAACTGCAACGATGACGAATAATCAGGATAATTTAAACACTGGATTTTCAATCGACAAGCGTAGTGCACGCACACGAGCCATAATCAAATGGATGTGGATAGCGTTTGGCGTGTGCGTGGCAGCTGTGCTCATTTTCTTTATACTTGTGTATAACGGAGCAATCGGCTATATGCCGGAGATTGAGCAACTGAAGAATCCCCAGGATAAGTTCGCGAGCACTATCTTCACCGCTGATGGTGTGGAGATGGGCCGATACTTCCGCAATACGGGCAACCGCGTCTATGCCGACTATGATGAAATTTCCCAGTATGTGATAGATGCCCTGATTTCGACCGAGGACGAGCGTTTCATGGAGCATAGCGGCATTGATGCAAAAGCTTTGGGCCGAGTGCTGGTAAAGACCTTGGCGATGCAGAACAAGAACGCTGGAGGCGGATCTACCATCACCCAGCAGCTTGCCAAGCAGCTGTATTCACCCAGCAGCAACGGACTGCTCGACCGTGCATTGCAGAAGCCGATTGAATGGATGATTGCTGTGAAGCTGGAGCGCCAATACAGCAAGGAGGAAATCTTGAAGATGTACCTCAATCAATTCGACTTCCTTTATAATGCCGTAGGCATAAAATCTGCAGCTCAGGTATATTTTGGCAAGGACGCCAAAGACCTAAAAATCGAGGAAGCTGCCATGCTGGTGGGAATGGTAAAGAATCCATCTTATTACAATCCTCGTCGCCACCCCGAGCGCACTACTCTCCGCCGCAATACTGTGCTTGAGCAGATGGAGAAGGCCGGCAAAATAAGCAAAGCCGAACTCGACTCGCTCAGCGCCCTCCCTATTGTGCTCAACTATCATGCTGCTGATCATAAGGACGGTCTTGCCCCCTACTTCCGCGAGGAGCTGCGCCGCTATTTGCTTGCAAAGAAGCCGAACCGAACCAATTATCCCTCGTGGGATCAGCAAAAATTTACTGACGATTCAATTCTGTGGGAAACCAACGAACTCTATGGATGGGTGGAAAAGCACCCTAAGCCTGATGGCTCGAAATGGGACATTTATAATGATGGCCTGAAAATTTACACTACCATTGACAGCCGTATGCAGCAATATGCCGAGGACGCTGTGACTGAGCACATGGCTGACTTGCAACAGAGATTCTTCAATGAAAAGAAAAATTCTCCCAAGGCGCCCTACAGCTCTACGCTCGACCAAAGCACTATCGAGACACTCATCAACAATGCCATTCGCCAAAGCGAACGCCGACGCGTGGCTAAGTTGGCTGGAAAGACCGACGAAGAAATCATCAAAGAGTTCAATACTCCGTTTGAAATGACAGTGTTCAGCTACGAAGGTCCCATTGACACTGTGATGACCCCTCGCGATTCCATCCTCTACACCAAGCATTTCCTGCGCACGGGCTTCCTGTCAATGGATCCCAGAAATGGCTATGTGAAGGCTTATGTTGGCGGTCCTAATTTCAAATTCTTCCAGTACGATATGGTATCAACTGGCCGTCGCCAGGTCGGTTCTACAATCAAGCCGTTCCTCTACACTCTTGCTATGGAAGAGGGCATGACCCCATGCACGCAGTTCCTCAACAGCCAACCTACCCTTATCGACCAAGCTGGCCGACCCTGGAGTCCACGCAATAGCGGCAAATCAAGAATCGGCGAGATGGTGGATTTGCGCTGGGCTCTTACCAATTCTAACAACTGGATTTCGGCTCGCGTGATGGATGTGGTAAAGCCTCATAATCTTGTGCGCCTGATGCATAATATGGGCATCACCAATCAGCTCCCTTCAGTAATTTCGCTTTGTTTGGGACCTTGCGAAATCTCAGTAAAGGAGATGGTGACAGCTTACTCTGCCTATGCCAACTATGGAATGAAAGTCAACCCGATGTTTGTGACATCCATAGCCGACAGCAATGGCACAGTCATCACCTCGTTCTCAGAGCCCAATGTGGAGGTTATAAGCAATAACGCCTATTATAAAATTCTTTCAATCCTGCTCAATGTGGTGGATGGTGGTACGGGCAATCGCCTGCGTCGCGCCCCATTCAACATCACAGCGCAGATGGGAGGCAAGACGGGTACTACCAACGACAATTCAGATGGCTGGTTCATGGGATTTACACCCGAGCTTGTATCAGGAGTATGGGTAGGTGGCGAAGAGCGCAATATCCACTTCAACACCATGGCCAATGGCCAAGGCGCAAGCATGGCCCTCCCCATCTATGGCAAATACATGACTAAGGTGTACGAGGACAGTACGCTCAACTACAGTCAAGACACTAAATTCTCATTCCCAGCCGACTTGAATCTGTGCGGCGGCACTGATTATGGCGTGGTGGAATCCACAGTCATCGAGGAAAGCATGGACGGAGCTTTTGATTAATTTGAATATAAGTAGAGAAAAGAGAAATAAAATTCGTATGAGATTACGAGGAATCAGAAACATAGGCTTAACTATGGCGGCTGCTTTGATTGCTATCAATGTTTTCGCCGACGACTTCATCATACATGAGGTAAAGAAGGGTGAAACCATTTATGGCATAGCCAGCAAATACCATGTCAGCAGCAATGATATTCTGGAAGCTAATCCCCAGGCAGTGAACGGAGTGAAAAAAGGCATGACACTTCGCATTCCGGCTCAAAGCACCACTACATCTGCCACCTACAAAAAGACCAAAGAAAAGGCAAAGAATAGCACCCAAGCTGCCGCAAATCCTGCCTTGGCTGGATTCCAAACAAAATATACGGTGGATGATGCCGTGAAATCGGGAGTTGCTGTGCCTGAGCGAGCTGATGATGACATTGAGCCTGTGTTGGAATCCAGAAGCTATTGCGCTGGCATGGGCGATACATTTGCCTCAATCTCGCGTAAGACTGGCGTGAGCCAAGATGCCCTGATTGACCTGAATCCATTTCTCGACCCCGATAATCTCATAGCTGGCACGATGGTGCGCCTTACCGAAGACGCACCTCTGTATGGGTCTCCGGCTAATGTTGAGGAAGCCTCTCAGCCAATTTCAGCAGCGGATGAGCCTGCATCAGCTGAGGCTCCTGTCGTTGACCCCGTGGTAGATCCTGATACCTTTGAGATGCCTCAAAATCCTATGGAAGCTCGAATTGACAGCACTTATATCGATTCTGAGCATCTCAACATCCTGATATTGCTTCCCTTCATGGCCGAAAGCGAATCGCCAAGTCGCCAAGCAAAGAACTATGCCGATTTCTACCGTGGTTTCTTAATAGCAGCCAAAGAGAGCACTGTGAAACCAGGCAATGACATCGAAGTGATTACTCTTGATGCAAGCGCTGACCCGTCGCAGCTCCAACAACAACTCGACGGAGTAATCGACCGCGACTTGGCAGTAATCATTGCGCCTGAGGATAGCCGGCAGTTGCAGACTGTTATTGATTATGCCACACCCAAAAATGTGTATGTGCTCAACATGTTCAATTTCAGCGATGAGAACTACAAGACTAACCCTTATGTGCTGCAAGGCAACATCAATCAACAGTTGATGTACGAAAAGGCTATTAATTATCTATTGGAAAATTATGATGATTGCGTGCCTGTGATATTGGCTCCAAGCGAAGCTAAGGAAGAGAAAGCACCTTTCATCAATGCACTTCGCGAGGCCTATTCTCGCGAAGGCCGTATAGTGCGTGAGATACCTTTTGAAGAAGGCTTGACCGAAGAGACAGTGCTCGCCTCGCTTGACCCTACTCAGAATTATGTATTCATTCCTAAATCAGGCGCCCAGTCAGTATTCAATCGCTTTGCACCAGCGCTTGTAAGCCTCCAGAATCAGGAAAATGGCAAAGAACGATTCCGCTTGTTCGGCTATCCCGATTGGGTAGCTTACCGTGGAGAATCCCTGGATTTGCTCCAGCGCCTGGACGCTGTGATTTATTCACGCTTCCTGAGCGATGAAAAGGATTTGGAGAATAAGGATTTGCAGCAGAAATTCCAGATGTGGTATGGTCGTCCGATGATCGAGGCTGTGCCAAGCCAAGGATTGTTGGGCTACGACACTGGGCGATTCTTGCTCTATACCCTTCAGCGAGGCACAATGGAGCGTCAGCTCGACAATCCGATTTCATTCAAGGGACTTCAGAACTCCTTTAAATTTACCCATGATGATGAAAACGAAGGGTATGTAAATGAAGTTCTTTATATCATCCAGTTTATGACGGGTGACAATTACCGATTCGAACAGCTATGAAGCGCCTTCTTTTGATACTTGCCATTGCAGTGCTTTGTATCCAAGCTTTTGCCGAATCTCACTATAAGCCCCACATCTCTGTGGGTGCGCATGGCGGCATTGGTATGTCGCAAGTCACATTCTCTCCCTCAGTCAAGGAATCATGGGTTCAAGGCATCACTATGGGGGTGTCTTTCAGATATGCCGAGGAACGGCTTGTGGGCGTCTTGGCTGAGCTAAATCTGTCACAACGCGGGTGGAAAGAAAATTTTGAAGAGGGTCCTCTGGATTATAGCCGCACACTTACATACATCTCTCTTCCCATTATGACTCATATTTATTTCGGTCCTTCACGGTTTAAATGCTTTTTCAACTTAGGGCCCGAATTTGGGTATATGCTGGGCGAAAGCATTAGCTCGAATTTCGACTATCACAATCCCACACAGGCTGAGGGATGGCCCACCAAGGATAGGATGACCGAGCAGATGGAAATGGAAGTCCACAATAAGTTTGATTATGGAATTTGCGGTAGCTTTGGGTGTGAATTTTGGCTTAAGCCACGCCATTCAGTCTATCTGGAAGCTCGATATTATTACGGCTTGGGGAATATCTTCCCATCCACAAAAGCAGATACCTTCGGTGCATCCCGCAATATGACAATCTCCGTCACCCTCGGCTACAATTTCCGCCTAAAATAGTATAACTTACCACCACGCAATCCACTGCTGTGGTGTTTTTTTATTAAAAACTGATAGCTAAAAATCGAAAACTGAAAACTTTTTCGTAACTTTGCAGTTTGAAAAGAAATAATAAGAAGCAATAGGTATATGCAGAATATCCGCAACATCGCCATCATAGCTCACGTCGATCACGGCAAGACTACCGTGGTGGATAAGATGCTAATGGCTGGCCATCTCTTCCGCGACAATCAAAACACAGGTGAATTGATTCTTGATAACAATGACCTGGAGCGAGAGCGTGGCATCACTATTCTTTCAAAAAACGTGTCGATCAATTACAAGGGCTGTAAAATCAATATTATCGACACCCCCGGACACGCCGACTTCGGTGGCGAGGTAGAGCGCGTGCTTAACATGGCCGACGGCTGCCTGCTATTGGTGGATGCATTCGAAGGCCCTATGCCCCAGACACGATTCGTACTGCAAAAAGCAATTCAAATTGGCCTTAAGCCCGTGGTAGTAATCAACAAGGTAGATAAGCCCAACTGCCGTCCCGATGAAGTGCAAGAAATGGTGTTTGATCTTATGTATAGCCTTGATGCTACCGAGGACCAGCTCAATTTCCCCACTATCTTCGGTAGTGCCAAAGAGGGCTGGATGAGTGAAGATTGGCGTAAGCCCACCGACAATATCCTACCCCTGCTCGATTGCATCATTGATACTATTCCTGCTCCCAAGACATTGGAGGGCGACGCCCAGATGTTGGTGACTTCGCTTGATTATAGCAATTATGTTGGCCGTATCGCCATTGGTCGTGTTCACCGAGGCACAATTCGCGAGGGCATGGACATTGCTCTTTGCAAAAAGGATGGCACTT
This sequence comes from Bacteroidales bacterium, assembly GCA_020860515.1. Classification (GTDB taxonomy): domain Bacteria; phylum Bacteroidota; class Bacteroidia; order Bacteroidales; family Muribaculaceae; genus CAG-873. The sequence goes on from JAJBUG010000076.1 coordinate 28,298, forward strand.
TCACCAAGCAAAAGATAAAAGAACTGCACACCTTTGAAGGCATGGGCCGTAAGCGTGTAGAGAGCGTGAGCAGCGGTGACATTTGCGCTCTGGTAGGCATTGAGGGTTTTGAAATTGGTGACACTATCGCCGATATCAACAATCCCGAGGCTCTCCCACGCATTGAAATTGACGAACCCACAATGTCGATGACCTTCACCATCAACGACAGCCCATTCTTTGGCAAAGATGGCAAATATGTGACCTCGCGTCACATTGGTGAGCGCCTGACAAAGGAACTCGACCGCAACTTGGCGCTTCGTGTAAAGAAAGCGGACCATGAGGATAAATGGACTGTCTCTGGCCGTGGCGTGCTTCACCTATCGGTGCTGATCGAGACGATGCGTCGCGAAGGCTTCGAGCTCCAAGTGGGTCAGCCGCAAGTTATTATCAAGGAGATAGATGGCGTGAAGTGCGAGCCTGTTGAACTTCTTACCATCAACACCACCGAAGAGTATGCATCGAAGATAATCGATATGGTCACTCGCCGCAAAGGCGAAATGGTGTCGATGACTGCGCAGGGCGACGACCGTGTACACATGGAATTCAATATCCCTTCGCGCGGCATTATCGGTCTTCGCAACAATGTGCTCACAGCCAGCGCTGGCGAAGCCATTATGGCCCACCGTTTCTTGGAATACCAGCCTTGGAAGGGTGATATCGAACGCCGCACCAACGGCAGCCTCATAGCCATGGAGGGTGGCACCGCTTATGCTTATGCTATCGACAAGCTTCAGGATCGTGGACGCTTCTTCATCTTCCCACAGGAAGAGGTCTATGCGGGTCAAGTCGTAGGTGAAAATGCAAAGGACAACGACATAGTGGTGAATGTGACTAAGAGTAAAAAGCTCACCAATATGCGTGCCAGCGGAGCTGATGACAAGGCTCGAATCGTGCCTCCTGTCGTTTTCAGTCTTGAAGAAGCACTTGAATATATCAAGGAGGATGAATACGTTGAGGTTACTCCCCACCATATTCGACTGCGCAAGATTATCCTCGATGAGCTCGAGCGCAAGCGTGCCAATCGTTAATATATAAATCTGTACAGAGCTGAAACCTTTTTCACTAAATATAAATGGACGTTTGGTTGAATACCATGAGCCAGCTGTAATGGGCATCCTGAATGTGACGCCTGATTCCTTTCATGCCGATAGTCGCGCTTCCGAACACAACTCTATTTGCGAGAAAGTGGAGCAAATGGTAACCGAGGGTGCACGATTCATCGACATAGGCGGATACAGCACGCGCCCTGGATGCCATGACGTTACCCCAGAGGAAGAACTCCGTCGTATCGAACTCGGAATGGAGGCGCTCCGCAGCGTGTCTCCGGATATTCCTGTATCTATTGACACTTTCCGGGCTGAGGTGGCTGAGTACGCAGTGAAAAATCTTAGTGTAAATATCATCAATGATATATCTGGGGGCCAGCTTGACCCTCTGATGTATGATACCGTTGCACGCCTGCAAGTGCCTTACATCATTATGCACATGCGAGGCACTCCGCAGGAAATGATGGTAAATACAGCTTACGATGATCTTTTGGCCGACGTAATCCGTGAACTTGCCAACATCGTTGATCGCCTCAATCTGCTTGGTGTAAATGATATCATAATCGATCCTGGATTTGGCTTCAGCAAAACCCTTGAGCAAAATTATCTATTGCTAAAGCATCTCGACTTCTTTGAGGATTTCCACATGCCCATCCTGGTAGGCATTTCCCGAAAGTCGATGCTCACCAAACTTCTCAATATTTCTACTAATGATGCCTTGGAAGCCACCACAGCTCTGAATATGGCAGCTCTGCAGCGTGGAGCATCAATCTTGCGTGTTCATGATGTAGCTCCTGCAGTCCAAGCAGTAAAAATATTCAAGGCATTAGAAACCACCGATAGCTATTGAATCAATAACCCTCTGAAAATCCAGCCATGCTTGACTTCAGCATCAAAGATGCTCTCGACATAGTGCTAATGGCACTCCTGCTCTACTACGTGTATAAATTAATGAAGGAGAGCGGCACCCTCAATATCTTCTATGGGGTGATGGCATTTATTGTGGCTTGGGCATTGGCTTCTGAGATTTTCAGCATGAAGCTTATCGGTTCGATTTTGGATAAGTTTATGAGCATCGGTGTACTGGTGCTGGTGATTCTTTTTCAAGATCAAATCAAGCGCTTCTTGGTGGATCTGGGCAGCCATAAGCGATGGCGGTTTTTACGCCAGATTTTTAGCCATCATAAGGAAGTGCGGGATCAACAGATTCTGCGTGAAAGCGTGATGCCGATTGTATATGCATGCATGAGCATGTCAAAAAGCAAGACTGGCGCTTTGATAGTCATTCAGCAAAAGATGCCGCTCGACAATTATGCTAAGTCGGGCGATGTTATCGATGCTAAAATCAACACCCGCCTTATCGAAAATATTTTCTTCAAGAACTCTCCTCTCCACGATGGAGCCATGATCATAGCAAATGGCCAAATCGAAGCGGCAGGTTGTATCCTCCCGGTTAGCCATGACACCAGCATTCCTCGCAGCCTCGGTCTTCGACATCGCTCTGCTCTTGGCATTGCTCAGGCCACTGATGCAATGGCTATCATTGTCAGCGAAGAGACTGGCAATATCTCAGTGGCATATCATGGCGAACTCTATACCAAAATCACCAGTGCTGACCTTGAGCATCGCTTGTCAGCCCTTGAAACTCCCATCACAGGCGATTGACAATGTTACATATCCTCAACTCTCATATTTCTGGGAGGTAAATTATGGTTTTGAGTTCACAAAAAACCACTATTTATCTTTTCAAAGAAAAATAAATAAAAATTATTTATAATTTTTTGGTAAATCCAAAAAAAAGCAGTACCTTTGCACTGCAATTAAGGGATTCGTTAGCTCAGCTGGTAGAGCACAACACTTTTAATGTTGGGGTCCTGGGTTCGAGCCCCAGACGGATCACGAGGGAGAGTTAAACGCTCTCCCTTTTTTATTGCTGACACTCAACGATTTGCGTTATAACCCATTGAAATTCAATTGCTATCAGGTATTTGAACTCCTTACCGATAGTTACCATTATTTACCATTATTTACCCAATTTGCGATACCACTGCGATACCATAAGAAAAAGCGGTATCGCAAAACGGCCCAAATCGCTGAAAACCACATAAAAACAAGTGAAAATGAAAACACCTACATTCAGATTCGTATTCGACAGAAAAAAGCAGGCCACGAAGAAAACAAAGGGATTGGTCCAAATCGAAGTGTGCTTCAACCGACAAAGAAAATGGATAAGCACAGGAATCAAGCTCTACTCCGACCAGTGGAAAGACCGCCAAATGGCAGTCAACCACCCGCAGTCGATGCAACTCAACGATTCGCTCAACCTGCAAATCGGCGCGCTCAGAGACTGGGCCAACGACCTCGCCAAAAGCGGAATCGACTTTGAAATGGGAATGGTGCAGAGATTCATTGACGCTCCAAAAACAAGTGATGAGACTTTCATCGATTACGTAGAAAGAAAAATCTCCGAGCGCAAAGACATCCGCGACAGCACTAAGAAAACGCAATCCAAACTCATAGGCGCGCTCAAAGAATTTGGCGGCATAGCATACTTCTCCGACATCTCTCAAAGTTCTGTGATGGCGTTCGACCGCTGGCTCCACGGCAAATATTCTGTGCAGTCAACAATACACTCCTACCACAAGTTCTTGAAGATTTACGCCAATATGGCGATAAAGGACGGACTTCTGAAATCAGACCCCTACCTGGGAATGAGAATCGACAGAGGAAAGACCTCCGACATCAAGTACCTCACCGAAGAAGAATTTTCAAAGTTTGAAACAGCCGACATCGCCGACCCCAGCCTTTGCAGGGTTCGCGACATGTTCGTGTTCCAGTGCCTCACAGGAATGGCTTACTCCGACATGGCGCAGTTCGACAGTTCCAAAGTCGAGAACGGCGTTTACAAGGCGCACAGGCAAAAGACAGGCGAAACGTTCATAATCTTGCTGACGGACAAAGCCAAGGCGGTGCTTGACAAATACGGCGGCCATCTGCCGATAATCAGCAACCAGAAATACAACCTCTACCTGAAAACCGTAGCCGCGATAGCGGGCATCTCCAAGCCCATGACCTCGCACATGGCAAGGCACACTTTCGCCACCCTGATGCTCTCCAAAGGGGCGAAAATCCAGAACGTGGCAAAGATGCTTGGCCACGCCGACATAGCCACTACTCAGATATACGCCAAGGTGCTTGCCAAGGACGTGCTTGAAGATTTTAAGAAAGTTCAAGGCGTTTAAACTGCGTAACTTAGCGATTTTTTGCTTAAATTTGCGGTGTTATTGCGCAATAAGGCCTCAGAGCCACCGAAACACAAAAATTTCAATGGCAGATTTAGGCAACCTATACTTCGACATTCTTCTGCGCGACCTCACCGACGCCCAAGCGCAGAAGATAAAGCAGAAGCTCATAAATATCCTGAAAATCCCCATAACGGCGGATTCGAGCGGATTGCAGATAGCCGTGGAAAGGGCGATAAAGAACGCCGACCTCACCCCTATCAAGAAAGAGATAGAAAGGCTCTTCGCATCGGCTGACACCTCAAAGCTTGTTACCAACGTGCAGACAGCCTTGCAAAAAGCAAAAGGCAAGGCAGATGTTACAGCCGACAAGCAGATGCTTGTTGACAGCATAAAGCAGGCGCTGCTAAACGAGCAGTTCAAAATCAACGTAGTGGTTGACAAAGCCACCGCAAGGCAAGCCGTGCAGCAAGCCTTGGCACAAATCAAAACTTGGAACGGAAAATACACGGCTGACGACCTCAGAGCCGAAAAAGCGAACACCGAAAAGGCGAAACAGGCTCTAAAAGCGGCACAGGCCCAATTGGCTCTTGCCCGCGCCCACAAGGCGGCGGCATCGGCTTCTGGGCTGCACCTTAGAGCCTCTACCGCACTCGGCTCGGCAATGGGCCAGAATATCCGAATCGCTGGCGATTTGAAAAACTCATTCGCGAGCCTTTTCAGCCTCTACGCCGTACAGCACTTCTTAAAGAACGTCATCGAAATCGGCGGCGAGCTGGAGAAACAGAAACTCGCCATGGACGCTATCTTGGGCGACAAAGGACAGTCGGGACAGATTACCCAGCAGATTAACGCGCTTGCCGTGAAATCGCCATTCGGAGTATTGCAATTGAACTCGTTCGCCAAGCAGCTCACAGCCTACACTATCCCCTACAACGAACTATACGACACGATGAAGCGCCTTGCGGACATTTCAGCCGCCGTAGGCGTTGACATGGGCCGCATAGTGCTTGCCTACGGACAGATACGCGCCGCCAAGTTCCTCAAAGGCACTGAACTGCGACAACTCACCGAGGCCAATATTCCCATGGTTGACATGCTCGCCAAGAAGTTCACCGAACTTGAAGGCCGCATAGTTTCCGCTGGCGACGTGATGGATATGATTTCCAAAAAGCAGGTGACGTTTGAACACGTAAAAGACGTGCTATGGGAAATCACCTCGGAGGGCGGAATGTTCTACAACATGCAGGAGAACTTGTCAGAATCCGTTTCGGCGAAATGGAAGAATCTCGGCGACGCAGTGGATTTGATGTACGGCAAGATAGCCGCAAGCAATTCAGGCGTGCTAAAGGCTGTTCCCGAAATGCTGACCGAACTGGTGTCGCATTTCCAGACTTTGAGCTACATGCTGACCGGGGTGGCAAGCGTGTGGCTCTCGCACAAATTGGCCGTAAGCGCCGCAAACAAGATGTACGGCGAGCAAGTGCTGTCCTCCGCAAAGGCTGGCAAGCAGGCCGAGGCTGAAAGGACGTACAACCTGAAACTCGCCCAGTCGTACCGCACACTTACGGCAGTCGAGCAAAACTACCTGAAAAACAAAAACGCCCGCATAGCCTACAGCGCCCAGGAAGCCGCAAGGACTGGCCAAATGACCAAAGAGCAAGCCTTGCTGGCGATAGCGCTAAAGAAACTTTCAAGGGAGGAAGCGCTTGTCATCGCCCACACCCTGGGCATATCGAAAGCCGAAGTTCAGGCAGCGCTCAGCGCCAAAAAGTGGACTGTAACGTTGAAGAAGCTGAAACTTGAAATGAAGAGCGTCCTTTCAAGCATCGGTGGATTCTTGGCGTCGCCTTGGCTGTGGGTGACTGCTGGAATAGAGGTTTTCGCCAATCTCATCGGCAAGCAGCAGGAGTTCGTTCGCCGACAGCGGGAATTGAGAGAAAACCTATCTACCACCGCAGACGAGGGATTCCGAAACCTAAACGACAAAGTCGAATCCTACAAGCTCAACGACCCGTCGCAGATGAAATCCTCGGAACTTCGGCAGGCGATAACGGAGATGACAGGCACTCTCAAAGACTATTCCGCCGCGTCAGGGTTAGTCCTAAAAGAGGTCTACGAGGGGCAAGACGGAAAGCCACTGAAGCTCGCCGAGCAGTACAGGGTTCTGCAAGCGGCACTGAATGAAACGCTTGAAGGCTATAGGCAGCTCTCTCAGTACGGCTCAGGGTTCAATCTCTTTGACGCCGCAGACACCACCAACGGCGCGCCAAGCTGGATGCACGGATTCGCTGGCTACGGCATCAATGAGGCCGTGCAAGACTACGGCGAAATGGTGTCCGAATCGCAAAAGGCTCTCGCAAAGGCGTTAGGTTCTGACTACAGGGCGATATTTGAGGCGGTCAAGAAAATGCGCGAAGCGGACAAAGAACTCGCTGAAGCTACAAAGGGCATGAATCTCACGCAGCAAATCGAGTACCTTGCGAAGAACTACGGCAGATTCTCAGGCAAGATAAGCGAGCTTATGAGCAAGATGTGGGACCTCGGCGGTTCTCGCGGCGGCTACAACAGCCTTAACGACTACGGCATAGCGGTTGACAAGGCGATACAGCAGATGGAATCGAAGATAGAGCCTTTCCTGACCAGCATGACGCAGATGTGGATAAACTACCGCAAGGCCGCTGACAGCTCATTCAATCCTCTGAGCATGTCAGGCGCGGACGAGCAGGAGATTCGCCAGCTTGTAAGCGCGTGGGTCAACTCATTCAACAACGTGCCGGAAGAAGTGCGCCGGCAGCTGCGCGACAAGCTGCTTGAAGAAAACTTCGGCCTGACAATAGATGTCGAGGTCAACGTCAAGGAAAGCCAGTTCTCGGACTGGCAGCAAGAGATTCACGATATGTTCGGCAAGTCGCTTGACAACTTGCTGCTGGATTCTTCGAGCATGGACGAGTTCATGTCAAACGTGAGCAAGGCGGCGAAAGAAGTCAAGGAGAAGATACAGACGCTGCAGCCCTCATACGACAATCTGATGGCAGTTCCCAAGATGCTGCAGAAAGCGTTCACGGAATCTCAAAAGGAAATCGTGGAAAACATGGGTACGTACCAAAAACTGCTGTCATTGTTCGAGGCAGTCGCCGAGTTTTTCCACTTCGACCTCGCCGACCCTGCGCAAAAGAAGAAAAACGGCTCGTCTTCCACCAAAGACCAGTTCGCAGAGAACATCAAAGAGCAACTGAATCTTCTCAAATCCGCCTACAGCGAATACAAGAAATACGCCGAATTGATGAGCAAAGACGACGCTTTGCAGAAAATGGCCAAAAGTGGAATCTTCGCCAATTTCAAAGGCGTTACACCTACCACCATTGGCGAATACAGAGAGCAATTGAATATGCTTTTGAGCCAGCTCGACGATTCGACAAAAGAGCGCCGCGAACTGAAAGTGAGCATACAGAAAGTGCTTATGGACATCGACCAGCAAGCGCTCAAAGAAGCAGCGCAGGCGGCTCTTAAAGAAGTCGAAAACTATCTTGAACAGAGCAAGGCCGAATGGGCGATATACACCAAGGTCTATGACGCCACAGGCGACAAGAAACTCGCCAAAGACGCGATGAACACCTTTGCTGCCGCCAAGTCTTGGAATCCCGAAACAGAATCTTGGGCAGCAAGGCTCGCAGATGACTTGGCTGACGCTGGCATAATGATAGACAATCTGTCAAAGCAGAGCGCAGAGTGGATGAAAGAGAATTTCGACTGGGATATGGACGAGGCTCAGGCGAAAGAACTGTTCCAAAACAACGAAGCCTTGCTCAAACTCTATCAGGACATTCAGAAGCAGTTGCGCGATAACGGCAAAGCCCAAGTCGAGGCTGGCGTAAAGGCGATAGAATCGACTATGGACACCACGCAGAAAGTCGCCGCGCTCAACAGGCAGATTGAAGAACTGCAAGCCAAGAAAGAATCCGACCCCGCCAACGGATTCCTCTACGACGCGCAGATTCAGGAAATCACCAACGAGATAGCGAATCTTGAAACGGAGCTTTTCGCCCTATCCCCATTGTACGCGCAGATATTCGGCGACATGACCTACAAGACCTACGGCGCAGTCAAGGCGGCCCGCAACCTCGCAGGGGAGCTGATAAGCAGCTTCAAGGTCACTTCCTACAAAGACGGCAAGCCAGACATCTACACAGTCACCTACGACACAGGCGAAAAAGACGAAAACGGTAACGCCATAACAAAGGAATTGCAGTTGAGAGCCACTGTTGTCGAGCGTCTGCAAACGAGATTCAAAGAACTCTACAAGACCCAGCAAGAGAAGAATCCCTTTGAACAGCTCATTGACGATTTGAAGCTTCTCGGAAAGGAAACAGACGCGGACGGAAACAAGATTGACCAAGGCGAACTTTGGAACAAAATCGCTTCGGGAGCCGCTGCTTGCACAGAAACGGTGGGTGGAGTGACAGGCGCACTTTCCGAGATGTTCGACGCAATGGGCGCAGAGGGCATCGGCGCAGTGTTCAGCGGCATCACCAAAGGCTTGCAGTCAGTCGGCACCATAGCCAGCGCCTTTGCCACAGGCGGCGTTATCGGCGGCGCGTTCGCGATAGCGTCAGAGGGCATAGGGCTTTTCACTTCAATCTTCGCCAGCCACGACAAGAAATTGCAGAAAGTAATCGAGAACTCGCAGCGCGAAGTCAAAGTTCTGCAAGGCCTGTACTCGCAGATTGATTCGATTCTTGAATACTCGCTCGGCGAAAACTCGGACTATTACATCGAGCAGAGAAATCTTCTCACAGCACAGAGAACCGAACTCACAAAGCAGCTTGAAGCCGAAATGGCGAAAAAGAAGACCGACCAAGATGCGGTAGTGGATTATCAGAACCAGCTCGCGGAACTCAACCAGCAGATAAAAGACTTCGCCGAAACGACCCTTGACGAGGTTTACAGCATCAATCTCAAAGACTGGGCATCCGAAATAGGCGACGCTCTGTATGACGCTTGGAAATCAGGCGAAGACGGAGTTGAGGCCTTCAGAAACAAAGTCGGCGAAATGATGGGCGACGTGATGAACGAGATTCTGAAAATCAAGATTCTGCAGCCTATGATGACCAAACTCGAAACAATGCTTTTCGGCGATGACGGTCTTGGCGGCTATTTCGGCTCGGACTTCAAGCTTGACGAGGACGAATTAAAGAAAATCGGCGACTACCTCATGGGCATTTCCGACCAAGCCGACGCATACTACGACGCAATGGACGCGATAGAGGAATATATGCAGAAGCAGTGGGGAGTAACCCTGAAAGACACCGAATCGAGCAGCGAGGGATTGAGCAAGGGCATACAGAGCGTGACCGAGGACACGGCTGACTTGCTGGCGAGCTACATCAACGCAATCAGAGCGGACGTGTCGATAAAGCGCCAATTGGTTGACACCATAGCCAACACGCATCTTCCGCAATTGTCAGCAACGGCTGCGGCGCAATTGACGGAACTTAGGGCGATAGCGGCCTCAACGTCAATCAACGCGCAAGCCGCAGAAGACATCCGCGACTTGATTAAGCGAAACATCGACCCTGGAAAGGGATTCAAAATAGCGTGAATATGAAGATAGAGAAAATCAACTCGATACTGCGCTCACAGGCGATAGAGCTTGGACTGTGCCAGCAGTGGCAAGACGATTGGCAAAGCGATAAATCCGTAAAAGAGCTTTGCGAAATGTTCCTCAAAGGCATTGATTTCTGCCTCAATTGGCCAACAGCGAAAGAGATGCGCAAGTTCTTCGACAAAGACGAGATAGCGCAATGCGGCGTATTCCTCGACCGCACAGAGCCGATAGAAATATCCAAGAGCGGAGTTTACGCCGTGACTGGCAAAAGCCGATGCACAATAACCGTTAAAGACTTCGCCGTAGCCACGATACACATACTCGGACACGAATCAGTATGCACGATTGTGAGCAAGGGAATGGCAAAGGTTTTCGTGCGAGTTTACGGCTATTCGCACGTGTTTCAGATGCAGACGGAACTATCTACCATAAAGGTGCGCAAAAGCCGTCAGAATTGAAATACGGGGGCAAAAACAAAGGGAGGCTTGATTGCCTCCCTTTTGTGTGCCAGCGAAAGAACGGCGCTATTCGATTGTCTCAGTTATCGTTTGAATAGTGGTGACTTCGGTTGTCTTTGTCTTTTGTGTGTAGTCGATAATTTCTTTAGTGGCTTTACTGCCATTGGGAATTGTTTCAAAGATAGCGGACACAACTCCAAGTGTTTTGTAATTTCCTTTTTCGATTTCTGAACTTGAAATTGCTCTCACTATTTTGATGACAATATCAGTTTTTCCAAGAATGTAAAGTGCATTATCAATCTCTCTTTTGGCTCGCTCTATCATGCTTGCACAAGCGGCAGATTCATCGAATCCTTGCTTTTCGTATACTCTTGGAAAAGAATCAAATCGAAATATACCCGAGTAGCAATCATCGCTTGGTTGCGGTAATATTAATAGAAGTCTTACCATCACTAACCGATTTCGTAAGCCAAAACATAGGTTGTCACATCGCCTGAGAACTTGACGATTCTCGACGGAAACAAGAAGCAGTCGCTCTCAAACCCAACGGCGTTGTCCTTTATAATTTCTGCCACCTCTTCCACCTCGTCGTCGCCAAGAGCGTAGGCCTCGGGCTTTGAATCCTGAGATAGAAGTTCGCCAAGGATTTCCTCGGTCAGTTCGCCTTGGGCGAAAGACATTCTTTGGCTTGGCGAATCATAGACGAAAGTTGTTGTGCATCCGTTAGCGGCCATTGCTTTGAGCATCTCGACGCCATCTTGTGCGAAATCCTCATTGATTTCTTCTTCTGTGATTTCCTCTTCAACAATCCACCATCTGTACTCGTTGTAGCCGAAAGTATCGGCGCTCTTATCCTCGGCCATATTCTCGATTTCAGCTCTTTGGCCAGGATTCATTTCCTTGGTGTTGAGAACGTCGTTGGCGATAATGCGAAGATGCCAATTGGCTGCCTCAAAGTCGGGCCACTCGCTGTCAACGCTCTTGCTGCGTCCGCAGTCGTTTGTCTTGTAAATTTTGTAAGTTTTCATATCTTTGAGTTTTAATTGTTATTCAAAATATTTTTTCACTTCGTCCGATAACTCGCGAATCTCGGCGCAGATGTAGTTTTGCGCGGTCATTTCCACAGAGCTGTGTCCGAGAAAACGCGATATTGTGTAGATGTCAAGTCCTTTGAGATACAAGTTTGTGGCGAAAGAGCGGCGTGCGGTGTGGCTTGATACGAACTCCCATTTCTGCCCTGTCTTTTCTTCTCCAGCCTTGAAAACCTTTACTTGCGATGCGATTCCCGCAGCCTTGCAGATTCGCCGCAGTATCTCGTTGAAAGTCTTGTCGGGCAAAGTCCGCTTTTCAGTGTTGAGAATCAATTGGGCGACAATGGGCTTGCAGGGAACTACCGAGCGCATCTTTGTTTTCTGCGAAACGTATTCAAGGTTTTCTCCCACGATGTTTGTTTCATCGAATCTCAGGAAGTCGCTGTGCCGCGCTCCCGAAAACGCTCCCATGAGGAACTGCGATTTCACAAGCTTCTCGTTTTCGCTTTTCGGCTCGTAGGCGATAAGCGCGTCAAGCTCGCTCTCGGTCAGGAAAACTTGCACTGGCTTTTCAGCCTTGGGCGATAGAATCTTCTCGTAGCCTTTGGGAAGATCAACCTCGTCGCTGTAAAGATTGAGCACCGCTTTGAGCTTTGCGCAATACTGCCTTACCGAGTTGGGCGATAGAACAGTGTCGAGATGGCTCACAAGTTTTTGCAGCCGCACCTTTGTGATGTTCTCCCACTTCATCGGAGAGTCAACAGCCTCTTTCCACAATTCCTCAAACCGAGCGGCATACTTGGGATATTTCTCGGCTATGGCCTCTTTAAGCGTTTCCATCTTCGTCAAGTTCTAAAAACTCAAAGTCAATGCCCTTTCTTGCGTCCACGTAGTCCGATATACTGATTTCGTCAGAGCGCACTTTCTGGGTCTTGTCTTTGATTTTGCGCATCTCGTCTTCGGCGAAAGAGCGGATTTTCGCGTCAATCTCGCTTTTCGGCGCGTAGGAGTTTTCCATCATTCTGCACTCCGCATCGTCAGGATGTTCAAGTTTGTAGCTCAGAGGCATGCCCATGAATATCGCCAGCTTTGCCATGAAAGTGAAGTACACGTCGCCGCTGCCTCGGAAAAGACGGAAGATACTCGCAGGCGGCATTCCCATTATCTTTGCGAGGCCTTCGGTCGATATTCCGATAGCGGAACTCATGCGCGAGTTGATTTCAGTGACGAAACGCGAAGAGCAGTACCATGTGGATATTCCCAGCGCGTCGAGAACTTCAAAGAATCCCGCCCAGCACGCTATCCGGTTCTTCAATCCCACGTACTTGGGCCATTGCTTTATATCCATGAAATACTCGCTTATCCGCTCGCGCGCCTCGCCTATCTCGATTTGGCAAAGGCACTCGGTAAACTTGTCAAGCACGAAGTCGGCGGGGTGCGACAGCCAGTGTTCGGCTCGCTGCCACTCGTCAGGACAGTAATTGCAGCACAGCGCGACGATGCGTCCGATGTTGCGCAGGTCGCCCTCGTCTTGGGTGAAAGTGAATTTGGGTTTTCTTGGCATATTGTTTTCAGCATTTAAGAGTTAAACGTTTGATTCGGCGATTTATTTCAAATCTCGTAATAAAGATACCACGCTCCGCCTCGGTCTGGCTCTCCGTCCTTGCCGTAGATGTCAAGTCCTGCGAAGATGACCCTTGTCGATTCGGCAGCCGCTATCTGCTCCCAGCTGGCGAAAGGATTCTTGCCGCTCCAGTTGAGTTTCATAGCCGTGAATACCGCCACGGCGTTTACGTCATCGGCTTTGTAGATGTTTACAAACGGCGAGTTATACACGGCGAAAACGTCGATTATGGTAATCGCTCTTTCCTGGTAGTCGGGGCCTTCGTTGTCACCTTGCCCGCACGACACGACCATTGTCGGCATATCCCACATCATAGATGCGAGCATTTTCGAGGCCTCGATAATTGAGGGTGAAATTTCAGTTTCCATAATTTGCTTGTTTATTTTGATTCTGTTGGACTTTTGCAGTCAAGCGGATAAGTTAATCATTTTGAGAGAAAACAAAGGAGAGAGGGCGAAATAACGGCTAATTCAGCTGGCTCTCGCAATTGGGCTGCCAAACGACGTCGATTTGATTCCATCCGCGATTTTCCTTGTCGAGAGCCGATTTCACTTTTTCGAGTTCGGCGATAGGCTGCACCATTATCAGCAGTTCTTTGTCGCTCTCCCATTCAGGCACGATGCCGCAGGCGGTGCAGGCCTGGTACGCATCCCATCCAACAAGTGCGAAACAATTTTCAAACTTGAATATCGCGGGTACGTCATTGAGTCCGCCGTTGAGCTTTGTCACTTGCTTGTAGCCTTCCAGAACTATGTAAGTTTGAATAGGCGACAGCTCCAGCGCTTTTGCTGTCTTTTCCATAACATATAGAGTTTAGAGTTTAACAATAAGCGAAAGGAGAGAGGAAAGATGATTACAGCCACTCGAGTTTCGTGTCGGCGTAAAACTCTTTAATCTTTTCGAGCGACTTTTCAAAAGTGGATTGGGCGACAATTGAAGTATCAATCTTTGAAGAGCCGAGAGCGGCGAAAGGATGACCCGACGCGCTGATTCCGAAAGACGCGTTGTCGAAATTGTGGACGAGTATCAGAATTTCTCTCTCGCTTGGTTTGGCTACGATCAAATTCCTCACGAAAACCTTGTTGTCGCCTATTTCCATATCTCCGAGGGCGATAGGGCGCAAGGCATTTCCGCTATCTTTGAAAGCGTCTTTGATTAGCTGCTTCGCCTTTTCGTAGTCCTCGCCAATCAAGAACTTCTTATCGAGGTCGTCGATGTTGTCGTATATCGCTACTCGCTTGCCAGCTCTTACAAGCTTCGGCAGATACGTTTCGAGAGCATGGTGCGGAAAGCCCGCGAGTTCGAGGGTAGAGCCGTCTTTCTCTTTGCGGCGAGTGAGGGTTATTCCCAGAATGTCGGCGCAGGTTATCGCATCGTCGCTGATTACCTCGTAGAAGTCGCCGATTCTCATCATGGCGATAGCGTAAGGAGATTTTTCCTTTGAGTAGTCGTAAATTTGTTTCTGTGTCATTTCAGATGGAATTTAGAGTTAATTTTGTCTTGGAGTTTTTGCAGCCTGTCTTCAATCCACATGGCGAAAAGAGCCGTTAGGGGGATTATTGCGAAGATTACCACGAAGAACAGCCACGGGCCCGCTAACATGTTGCATGCCATGAATATTATCAGCAAAGCCCAGATGAGGATAGCGAAAGTCATAGGGCGAAAGAGTTGTATCTTTGTTCAACGTCTTTGCCGTAGCGCTTTTGCTTGAACTCGCGCAAGGCTGCGGCGTAGGTCTTATGCAGCTCGAAAGGATGGAAAGCGGCGCACTGGGCAATGTAGCCAGATTCTTGGGGGAAGTCGCGGTAGATGTGTACTACGCTGAATCCGTAGGGCATTTCAACGATGGCGAAAGCGATGTCAGGGTGGCGGAAGTCATCTTCTTCAACGTCGGCGAAAGAGCGTATAGTCCAGTTCATTTCCTTTGCGGTCTTTTCCACATTGGCGATAAACTCGCGCTCCTGCTGGCTCTTGGGTACGTATTGTTTCAGTTCCATAATCTCAGGTTTTATTTGTTACTGTCATTCTTCTTTAACTCGGCGATAATGATGTCGGCATCTCGGATTATAGATTCAAGCGATATAACCTTTCCTTTGACGATGCAGGCGCAGTAAGCGTCTTTCACTATCTCGTATCTGCGCTGCTCCCAATTGATTTCCTTGCTGGCGATAGCGCGGGCCGCGGCTTTTACGGCGTGCATTGTGTCCTGTTCAAGAATAGTCATAGTCGTGAGTTTTAGTTGTTGTTTGATTCCTTGATTTTGCGATAGTAGGGGCTGTGGGCGGTCAGGTACTCGTCAGCGTCCTTTGCTGCGTCGAAGAGCTTTTCAATGCTCTTTAGCCATCCGTTCACCACAAGCGGCTTGGGGTTGGTCAGTCGCTTTGCGTCCATCTTTTCGTAGTAGGCGAAAGCGGAGTCCAAGTTTTCCATTTTCCCTGCGGCGATGCCGTCCCATACGGCATCCGATTCGCGCAGTCGCGATACGTTCTTGATTACAGTTGCGGCACAAATCATGGTAGTAAGCATTTATTTGTTGGTTGATTCTTCTGTTTCGGCGAGCAGCGATATAAGCTGTGTGCAGTCAAGTCCGAAGTCCTCGGGCGAAAAGTCGGTGTCAGAGTAGATTGATTCGAGTTCTTCAAGCGATACAAGCGCGTCGGCGTTTGCGAGTTCGCTCCAAGACGGTCTGTAATATCCATCTTCTTTGACGCAGCAAAGATAATGCTGCTTAAGGTCTGTGAGCTGATAGGGGTTGAGCTGATAGAGTGTCATATCTTTAGAGTTTTTTAGTTGTTAGACTTCTTCAATGTAGAGTTCAGGATATTTGTAATATTGCTTTACTCGCTTGCCGTTCCATTTCATATTCTGTTGCAGCAGGGCGATATTCTTGCTGGCGAAAGGAGTGCGGCCGCAGTAGGCGCAGTAAAACGATGATGGCGATACGGCTCTAAATTCGTGTCCCGATTTTGATTTGCCGTAGGCGATAGCGTCGTCAAATGAAATGTCGTAGTCGGCGTAATTCTCATCGCGGTAAACTTCGGTAGCGATAAAGACTTCATAGATGAAAGTTTTCTCGCCTTTGCGCTTGATTGACTTGTAGGCGACAAGGATCTTGTTTTCTTTCAAGAGTTTTTCTTGAAGCTCTTTTACAATCTGATTCGTGTCCATGATTCTTGTTATTTATTACTGTTTGGTAGTTGTCTAAATTCTACGATGCAAAATTACTCACTATTTATTTACCTAACAAATATTTTATGCTAATAGTTGTTAATTTTTTAATCAAATTATGATTTTTAACATTTGAAATATTATATGGATATAATTCTAAGATTCTTAAACCTGATACGGCGAAAGGACAGTTAAAAGCCAGATTCGCGATAGGACGGCTAAAAGCTGCCTCGGCGATAGGACAGGCGAAAGAGCCGCAGGCGATAGAATATCGACAGGCGATAAAACCGCCTGCGGCGATAGGACGGTTAATTCAGAAACTCCGCCATCTTCGCTTTTTCGCCTCGGCAAAATTTCTCGTACTCTTCCCAGTTGTCGCCAGATTCGATTTTGCGGTCTATGAACTCGCCAATCTGGTCGCAGTAGATTTCTTCGCCAATGAGCTCGGCGGTCTTTTCTCCGCTCTTTTGCAGCCACACCTCGTAGGCGTCGCTCCAGTTCAGCGCCACGGTGACGATGCCTGAAAACAGGCGGGCATCCACGCCAAGCGCCAGCGCGGGTATGTCTTCCCCGTCCTTGCCGTTGATGAAAGTCGCGCCGCCGGCGACTATTCCCCAGCTCCAGAGCGCGCTTTTTCCGATTCCTGCGGCGATTTGGCCCATGATTGTTTGAGCTACGCCAAGCGCGTACTCGCGCTCCTGGCTGTGGTCGATTGATGTTTCAATATTCTTCTTCATAGCTGTAAGTTTTTGGATGTTGTTAAAATTCGGGATTGTAGGTGTTGACGGTTATATGATTTATTTCGTTCATGCCTGAATTTACCATGTAGGCGATGTTTCCGATGCTTATGCGGTCGGCGTAGGCGACGTTCCATTTGTCGCCGCTTTTTGTCAGTTCGGACGCGGCGACGGTTTCGCCATCCTCGTTTTCAATCAATACGGCGCAGTAGCGCGCTTCTTCGTCAGTCAGATATTTGTCCGCAATGATGTGGTTTAGCGCGATGTGTCCAAGTTCAAGCTCGTCCGCTGTCGCTGTGAGCATGTCGCAGCCCAGCGCTTTCAGATTCGCGTCAAAGGTGACAAAGTGAGCAAACAGTTTCATAAATTTTCAGTTCGTTTTAGATGGTTCGTTTTATAGTTCGGTTTTATCAGTTCAAATTATAGTTCGGTTTTTACAGTTCAAATTAGTTCGGCAACGCTCGCGCGTGAGTTCGGTCGAGATTTGCGGCGGCGCGTCGGTCGGTCGGCATGGTAGCTATTGCGTCGGGCCTCATGATACCGCCGGGATAAAATGTTATGTGGGGTACAGGGGCATAAGTAAATGAAGACACACCACGAAGAGGCACGGCACACCATCCACGACCACACCGACCGCACGGAGGCACGGCACATGTATAATGCATGTATCTTTGATTTGATATGCAGGTTAAATTTATCATACCTTAAATTTAGTGTTTTATTTAACGTCTAATCGATTTTTACGGCTAAGTTGAATAACTTACTATCTATGTGCTAAAATGCAGTACAGTGCAATTTAAAGCACGTTTTTGGGATAGTTAGATTTTTGATAGTTAGTAATTGATAGATCCAAATTATATTTACCTTTAATTCTTATTAGGTTTATGAAATTTCAGGGGTGAGGAGTAAAGCCGGGGAGTAATACCAGATGGGCAAACGCCCCGGCACGAGGCACAATTATTTCATGGCTAATGTTAGCACAATGCTAAGTCTATATAACATTACACCCCAATCCATATTGTTGAGGCCAACAACTTGCATTAGTTGATAATTTTTCAATTCCCATGTATAGTCACCTATCAGCGAATTGTAGGTGAAATCTCGAATAGCCAACTCAGAATTATATTCATTCTTTGTCAGTTCACCGGCCAAATATAGGCGGCTAAAATGTGCACGCATGGCACGACGGCGCTTTAGCTCCTTTTCGTGTCGAATTACGACGCGTTTTTGGTTGGTTATTGCTTTCATATCTATTTCTTTTTAGCTTTATTGTTTCGGTATTGTGGGGTTATTGTGGGGTGAAAAACACCCCACAATTGAGTTATTTTGCCTCGGCTGCAATTAGTTTGGCAAGCTCAGGAACGGTTAATGAATCATCATTGAGTTTTTTTGTGTTGAACCACACCCCGGCAATTGCGCTATTGCAACCCTCAAATTTAGTTTGCAGCCATGCAAGGCTATTGAGATAGCCATAAAGGGGATGATCCTTTTTTACACGGCAAACACCCGGGGTTATTTCAATCCATCTGTCGCACTGTCGCCGTTCCATCGACGCGTTACAAAGGGGGTAAGTTAACATTATTTCATCAAGGGGGGCATCCTCCGATTTTACATTTACGGTGAAACCGATAAATTGATGCAGGTTTGATGAACCGTACACCTTACGAGTGAGACCATGTGCCAAATTTATACGGCACCTAATTTTATTTTGCTCCAGGACGCGGACGGCAGAGAGCAATTTTACCCCGGCAGAAACTTTCTGATTTGCGTCGAGCCTCGACACGTCGGTAATACAAAAGTTGATTGTTACAAATCGCGTGGGGGTAGTCATTTTGCGACGGTTGGAAAAGCAATTGCACGAACCCCCAAGGTAAGCACCCACAGAAAGCGCGCCCCCTGAATAGGTTTTTGTCCGCTGCCATCCGGTAACATTAGCATCCGGGAGGCAATTAGGATCAATGTAGCCCGAATCTTGAGTTACTTTGTTGTAATTGTCATAATCGCCATAAGCCAAAAGGTTTTGGGCCTCATCCCAGCTTTTAGTTAGGTAATAGCCGGTCCAGTCAATTTTTTTAGAGTGTTGCTTATCTTTGAATATAGGTTGGACTTTGCCCTCATCAAGATAACCACCGAAATCGGCCAGGCTCTCAAAGTGTTGTATTACGTTGGTTTTGTCAAATTGTATTGTCATAGCTTTTTTATTTTAGCCCCGGGCAGAAACACCCGGGGCAGTTAGTGTTATACGAGCAACATGTTAGCAGCATTTTGGGCAGCCCCCAGCCATGTGTTAGAGTCTCCGATTTGCATAAGCAGAGAATCTAAGTGTTGTTTCTGCCACGTCCCGAACGTGCCCAGCAATGCAATTTCACGAGGCATACCGGAGGCAGTAAGAGATGAAATGCGATCGAAGTCGCGGGGGGGTGAACTCGTAGGGCAATTTGCGTTCACGGCAAGCCTGGCGGAGTTTTTGGCCCAGTTCGCACAAATCCACGTCGCCACGGCAGTTGGCCAAATCAATCGCCGGATCATAGTCAACCACAAGGGCAAAAAATCTATTAATCATTGCGCCGTCCATTTCCTGGCGGCCACGGTGAGTTACGGAGGCTCCGCGGCCGATTGTGTTTCCGCACGCGCCGAACACAATGTTAGGGGCATAGATTGTTTCACCGTTCGGGAAAGTGTAACGCTTGTTTGCTACCATCTCACACATGGCTAACGAGCTTTGAGGATCCCAGCTCTCTATTTCCTCCAGGCCCACAAGCACAGGCGCGGACGGACTTTTGCGCGCCTCATCAAAGGCGAGGTATAAATTAGATGGCACATAACGGCCGTTGGCATCCTTATAACCTTTGATCTCCGAAACGTCAAAGGTTGTGCCCTGGCTGAAATACTTAGCGCCAATCTTTTTGGCAGCTTTAATAAGGTTAGTTGTTTTCCCAGTACCAGACGGGCCAATCTGCATCACATTGATGCCAGCTTTGAGACATGCAACTATATGCTTTAGAGCTTTGTGTTCCACGTCATCCCCGGTGTTTTCGTCCTCACTTTCGGGAGTGTTTTCGCCGTCCTCATTTTCCGAGTTTTCCCCGGTGTTTTCGTCCCCGTCCTCGCTTTGCGAGTTTTCGGAGTTTTCATCGTCGGTGTTTTCGTCCTCCGAATTTTCGGCCTCGCTTTGCTTAGCTTTTTCGATGGCCTCGGCTAATTCTTTTTGGGCGGCCTCCATGTTTTCCGAAGCCTGGGAGAGCTCATTATTAGCGCCGTCCAACTCTTTAGCTTTGTTGTATTGATTTAAATCGGCCTCGCTTTTAGCTTTTTCGGCACGCTTTGCAGCGGCTAAAGCTTTAGACGCGTCGGCCTGGGCCTCCATGTTTTCAAGTTCCTTCTCGAAGTTGTCCGGATCTTTGTCGAACTCGCTTTGTGCATTCTTTTGGGCCTCCTTTTTTTCGGTGTAGTTTTCCCAGGCCTCATTAGCCGACTTTTCGGCATCCTTGAAATCTTCATAAGCTTTGTCGAACTCGCTTTGTGCGCTTTGTTGTTTTTCAAGTGACACCTGGAACTCACTTTTGGCCGCCTCCAGTTTTTCCGAAGCCTCGCGGACACCGGGGAAATCAATATAACTCTCAATGTTGGTTATATTGTTTTCGCCCTCCATGTTTTCATTTTCGGGGGCATTTTCGGCATTTTCGGCAGCCAAGCCGGCGTCACCATCTGGGCAGGGAGCAAACGACATATTTCCGCCCCACGAAATAACGAATTGTGAATTTGCGCGCTTGTCAGCATTGAACCCCTTGATAACGTCAAAAGTAGCCGTACCCTTTTCACGGTCAATTGCGAGACATTCAACTGTCTTATTGCCCATAGTTCCAGTAGCACCGGGGAGGCACTCGCCAAGCGACACCATGATCTTAGCCGCCCAAGCCTCGTTTTCGTCGATTGACTTTTTCAGTTTCAGGGCCACACCGTCAACTGTGCCAAAGTCAGCACGGACGGAAATCGCCGACTTGTAACCGCCGTAGTTGTTATCTCCGCCGGCATTGCGTTGAGTCGTGAATAAATGTGCCATATCTTTATATTTTAGTGTTGTGTTGTTATGATTGATTGATTGATTGTTACTTTTCGTCGTCGTACTTGTTAAAAAAGCAATCCAGAGCCGCAAAAGCGAGTGAAGAAGCCATAAGGACGAAGCCGAACCCGGCAGCCTCAGCACACCCACGGCACAGAGCCAGCAGGCACAGGCCGAAGCCCAGAGCCAGAGCCACCACAGAGGCAGTGAACAGGCATTTTGTAATCTTGATTTGTTCCATGATTATTATTTATTACTGTTTTTGTTTTACACCACAAAGTTACGACAATTTATTTACATATCAAAATAATTATGTAATTATTTTCACCGATATAACATAGTTTAGCATATAATTAATAATATGTAATTAAATTAATCTATTTTTGCGAAAATACATATTTATTTTTTAAGGTAAATAAGGCGAAACAACACCCCGATATAACGACCCCTCAGAGCTGAGGAACAGGGAACACCGGGAGCTTTAACCCCTCATCAAAGCCAGCCCAACCCCAGGAGCATTTAACCCCATGTATATACATATATTATATGTTAGGTAATTGCACACATGTTGCACATGTAAAAAAATGTAGTAACTTTGTAGTCCCGGCTGGTCAGCACCATGACCACGAAGACACCGGGAACACTTTAACCCCTGAATCTTCTAACCCTCAACAACCCCACACATGGCACGTCCAATCGCAAAACCGAAGACTAACCCCAAAATTTCTATAACCCCTGATTATGTTAAGAAATACAATCTTGATCAACGGGCAGTATATTACTGCATACTCGTAGCCTCCGGTGTCCTACCAATCGAGGCCGCACAGGCTATTTACCGAGATCCAACGACCCCGAAGGCTAAGGAGAGAATCAAGGAGTTAACCGGAGATTTGCCCGGTGTTAATTTGCTGATCCAAACCCTCAGAAGTGACACGGACACCAAGACCCAAGCTTTAACCGAGGAAATAGACCGACTAAAAGCAGAGCTCAAAACCCTAACATCCAAGAGACAAAAAGCAAGGGGAACCATGACTAAAGAGGACATAATCCAAGAGTTGGAATTGATATTAAGAGACGTGAGTGGAAAGGAAAGGGCAGACGTGCTGTTAAAGCTGGCTGATTTGCAGCAGATGAAAAAGGAAAATTCTAACGAAATTGAGAGAATCTATTATTATCTCCCTTGCAAATCTATAGAACCGGACGTTTGAAAACTGATAGCTGGTTATTAATTAGCACATTGACATGTTTATATATCTAAGCCATTTCAGAGGCTAATCCATGTTATATTATACCTATAATATAACCTAATATCTAACTTTTTGGCAGTTAGGAGCATAGTTAACATTTTGTACCCTTTCAATTTCAACGCTTAAGGGGTGCAAAATGTAATATTACGCTCAAACTGGGGTGTTTTTGACGCTTTTTGCACCGCTTTTTGGTGTATATCGCACCACTTATAAAGGGGTACCACCCCCCCCTTTATGCTAATATATTTTTTATTGTCAGTCCTCCTCAAAATTTTTATTTTATTTTTTTTGGCTCTATTTTCCAACTACTTTCTTAGTTTCAATTTATTGTCAAATTAGGTAAATTAATTTCATAACCTACTATCTATCAACAACTTGCAAATTAATATTTTTCTTGAATTTTGAGTATTAACTTTTATTTAACTAATTTAACACAATTTAACATTTCAAGCCTATGTATAGTTAATGTATGGTTTGATGAATAGTTTTTCTTTTTATAACTTCTTTATTAATAATATTTTATGTATAGTATGTATAGTATGTATAGTATAAAGTATATAAAAGAGTAAAAAATAATAATATATATAATGGAGAAACATTTTTCGTCAAGAACTATCCATACTCTACATACTATACACAGATGTTTGGCTGTCAAGAGCTTATTTTGGGGAAATGGCGGGAAAACCCTACACTGGGGTATTCACCGATTTTGGGTGGCGATTTCGCTAAAGCGTTGGGGTTGTGTGAATTAAGCGTTTGCGTTGAAATGTTAACGCAGTGTTAAAATACTGTTAAAATCGGTGTTTTCAAGGCTGTTTTCGGGGTAAAACGCGGCCTTGCGGGAAAGATTTCGGGCGTTTTTCAGGGGAAATTTAACGCTTCTGGCTTGCTTTTTATGCGATTTCGCCGTAAATTTGCGAAAAATTAACAATCCTTGTTTCCCATGAAGAAAAACAAAGAATCCAAAATAGGCGCGCCGCAGGAAGTGTTGCTGGCTAAGGCGGGGAACTTCTTAGTAATGCGCGTAGAAGGCGAAGACCCTGTGCGCAAGCGCAAGAAAACGCTCGCCTTGAAAGTAAAAACCGTCTCAGGGAGCTTTGAGCTGAGTTATTCCTGCGACACCGAGATGTTTCCCAGGATTATGGAGATGTCGCGCCGCAACAAAGAGTTCCTGCGGCTGTGGTGTTCGATGTGTTATTCAATCTGCGGAGCCGTACCCGACTTAGAGTTCCTGTCGGGAATGTTGTCGGAGTATGAAAAATTAGTCCAGCGGTGGATTGAGCGCGAAGACTTCGAGGCTCGCGACGACGCATCGGAAATCGAGGACTTGAAAGCGATGTTAATTCCCAATGTCGAGAATCAGGATGGAGAAAGCGCAGAACCCCAAGATTGAGCCCGAGCAGTTCGGCGGAGTATCAGAGCCGAGCGAAGAAGACGTTCGCGAGCTTGAAAGCGTGTTGTCTAACGCCGACGACATAGTAGAACTGCGCGGAAAGAGCGTAAAAATCGGCTGGATAAGGCGCGGAACTTTGAGAAAAATATCCTCCGTAATGAACGACAAGTCCGTTTCGGAGGACAAAATCACGTGCAAGTGCGCGGCGGCGGCTGTACTCAACAGCTATTGGAAGATAAAATTCTTCTGGGGATTGCTGTGGCGGTATTATTATTACATAAAGCAGTACAGCGATTCAGAACTCACCCCGATACTGGCCCTTGTCAAAAAAAAAGTTCCTGCGCTGGAATACTACGTGGCTACCATATTGCTGACCGAGGTCAAGGATACGACGATGGCGATGATTCGTCAGGAAGCCGAAGCTATCCGAGCCGCACAGATTACGGCGCAGGCTGGGAAATCTGCAAGCGCGCGCCGTGGCTCACAGAACCCCTCAGAATCTGCGGAATCCCGATAACGCCTCCGCTTTACGGATATTACTGGCTGTTGACTAAAGCGCAGACGGAGCTTATGGCCGTTGACGTGCCTGTCAACTTCTACAAGCGCGACAAAACCAAGTCCAAAGGCGAGAAAAGAGAGTTTTCCGCTCCGTCGGCGGTTGACTTGGCCCTCGCAAAAGCGCAGTGGGAAGAAAAGTACGCAGGCGGCGAGGGAAAGAAAATCAGCCTCGCGTCGCTTGGCTTGAAAGTTGACTTAGGCGGCGGCAAAAGCGCCAAAATCAAAGACTGAGAGATTATGGAAATCAGAAACAAAGAGCGGATAGTGGCCGAGATAGCGCGCCTAATGGGCGACGATGCGGCAAAAGCGCTCGAATACAAGCGCTCGAACCAGCGCATGGACGCCATGATGGAGTGCCTGCGCAAAGCCATGGAGAAATCTTCTATGGGACTTTACAACGGCAAGCCGTACTATTACAACGGACGCATCTACCAAGAGATTTCATGGGAAGACTTCGGCGACATCGTTTACCGATGCCTAAGGGCGAGAAACCTGCCAGACGGAGACTACACCCGCCTTGAAGCGGCGAAAAAACTCTGCCGCACGGCTGTTTGCAGCAAAGAGCTGAAATTAAACAAAAACATAATCGTCTTTAGAAACTGCGTCTATGATTTGGAACACAAGCAGATGCGCCGTTTCTCAAAAGAGCTCGTTCAAGTATGCGAGGTGGATTACGACTACGACCCGAATCAATTGTACTCCAACGCCTGGGAGATATTTCTTGACGAAGTATTGCCTAACCGCACTATGCAGAAAGTCTTGCAAGAGTATCTTGGCGCAATCTTCATAGACCGCCGCCAAGCGAAGATAGAGCATATACTGATACTCCACGGGCCAGGGCAGAACGGCAAAGGGGTTGTCTTTGAGACGATATTCGGCATACTTGGCAAAGACAACATTTCCAACGTGCCACTCGGCGAGCTGATATCGGGCAACGACAAGAAGAAGAACATCGCCACAATCAACGGCAAGAAGCTCAACTACTGCACCGAGATTGGGGCGTTCGCAATCGACAAGGGAGCCGACACCCTAAAGCAGCTCATAAGCGGCGAGCCAGTGCAGGGGCGCGAGATATACGGCAACAACTTCACCGCCTACGACATCCCGCTTTTCATCGCCAACTGCAACACGCTGCCAAGGCTCAGGGATTCTTCGCACGGAATGGCGCGGCGGCTGATCATACTCCCCTTTGAGCGCATCATCACAGAGGAGAAGATGAACACGCAGCTCTCCCAGCAGCTCAAAAGCGAGTATTCGGCGATATTCAACTGGATAATGGAGGGTCGCGACAGATTCATAAAGCAAGGCTACAAGTTCACAAAAGAGCCTGAGTTGCAAAGGATAGTCGAAGACTACAGAATCGAGGATGACAGCGTATTGAAATTCATGAAAGAGCATAAGCTGGCGCGCACATTCGAGGACTTGGCGCAGACAGAGCCTATCAAGTGGATTGAATCTTCAAGGCTTTACAAAAAATACTCCGTGTGGTGCCGACAGACTGGCATCGAGCCTGAGAACGTGACCGTGTTTGGGCGCACTCTCGCATCGGCCGGCTACCGCAAAAACCGCACCGCAAGCGGCAACATGATTGGCTACTACGGCTCGGAGACTTTCAACATGCACATACGCCGCCGCGAAATCCGCAATGAAAACGAGCGGCGCGACAGCTGCAAGACCGAGCTTGGAAAGAAAGCCGTGCCGATAACAGACCCCGACACCGGCGTCAAGATTATCTACGGCTACGAGGGATTGAGCCGCAACATCGGCCTCTCGATATACGAGAT
The DNA here is from genome assembly GCA_020860515.1 of Bacteroidales bacterium. Taxonomy (GTDB): domain Bacteria; phylum Bacteroidota; class Bacteroidia; order Bacteroidales; family Muribaculaceae; genus CAG-873. The sequence continues at coordinate 54,299 of JAJBUG010000076.1, forward strand.
TCAGGCTGCGGTGCGCAAAGGCGTGATAAAAGACTACCGCAAAGAGAATGAAAACGATTCCAAATTCAACCTTACGGAGATAATGGAAAACATCACCGAAATATCCCAGTCGCTGCGCACCTACCAGAAACTCCTGCTCAGACGCGGCGAGGAAGAATGGGAAATATGAAAAAGGAAATAGTCGTATCTTTATTACAGTTGTAATGTTTTCATTAATTTTCAGCATTTGTGGGCGCCTGTCTGTGAAGATAGGCGCTTTTTGTTTGCCTAACAGCCGAATTTTGCGTAACTTTGCGCCAGCAAGGAGAAAGTAAGAATTTTCCATTTTTAGATTGATTATTTTTGGTTAATATCAAAAAGCCGCGCTCGCGAGAGTACGGCTTTTCTTGAAACAACAGCAAAAAACAAGAATAACTGAAATGTCTTTACAGCAGGCCCAATCCTCGGAAACACCGCCTTTTCTTCAAGTCGAACACCGAGCGCATCAGCATAGCCTCGATGTAGTCGGGCGAGTGACCCACTATCTTCTTCATGTCGGCTTTTTTTATCAGCGACCAGCCTTTGTCGTAGGCATTGTTGTCTTTGCGTATCGCCTTCCGCTCCTTGTTGAGGATGTCGCGCAGAGCCATGTTTGAGAATCCCTTTCCAGAGTATTTGCGAGTGAGCAAAGTCGGCTCAATCGACATCTCGCGGTTTATTATGCGCTGGGCGAACGTGTAGGCGGCTTGTGATTTGAGGTTTGAGTAGATATCCTTGAAATCCTTTGCCACGGCTTCTCGGTTGTTGAAAGCGATTGCGTTGGGGAAGAATCCTTTGAACACCTGCCCTATGCCGTTGAGGTCATAGGTGAAATTTTCCTCCTGCACTCCCCATTCTTGAAGTTTCGCCTTTACGGCGTTTACGGTTGACTTTGAATCCAATCTGCACACGAACACGTCTTTGATGTGCCAGCCTATCCACAGAATCATCACAAGGCTGTCGCCACCCTCGAAAGCCGCATCAAGCGACACTCGCCTTACTCCGTCGGCTGTCTGCTCGGCGTTTTGGTAGAAATTCTCCATGTGCAGCAACTTTATCATATCGTCGCCCACCGAGCGGAATTTCCAGTTTCCGTCCAAGTCTCGCGCTCGCATTTCCTCGCTCTGGTTTGCGAGGTTGGCAAGATAGCCTGGGTCTGAAAGCAAGAGCTTCTTGTTGTCGCGCAACTTGGCTTCTATGAAAGTCGCCGACTTGACGAACATTCGCGCTGGCGACACGTTGGCAAGTTCGCGCACGCTCTTGTAGTTCTTCTCGTACAGAGGGTCGATTATGTCGCGGCACTGCTCATAGACTTCTTGGCGGGTATCGCCCCAGATTATGTCGCCAGCGTCATCGGATGGGTTGAAGAAATACCGCACCACTCCGTCGCGCTCAGGAATCGGCAATCCGTCCTCGCCAATCCACCAGTCTATGAATTTCGCTACCCACGAATCAGGGTCAGGATTGCATGTGCCGATGAATCTGTTGCGTATGCCGTAGGCGTTTCGGTTTGTGGAGAGCAAATACTTGAACTTCTCAAACTCCATGTGCGTGATTTCGTCCACGCCGATGTATGAAAACTGCTTGCCTTGGAATCGCTTTTTGAAGTCCTCGATGCTGTCGGCGTGGTATGAGAATTTCAGGAATCCACCTGTGTAGAAGTTCCATCGCATGTCGCTCTTTGAGCGGTTGTACTCGCCGAAGTCGTGGTAGAGAATGTCAGATGTCTCCACCATGTCCGACAAATCCTCTATCTCATGGCGCAATAGCACAGCCTTGAAATTGGGATTGTAGATGTCGTAAAGAGCCTCCATGAGCAAAGTGAAAGTCTTCGCTCCTCCACGGCAGCCACCGCCGATAATCACATCGGCGCAAGATGACAGAATCTTTTCCTGCCCGCCTTTCTGCGCTATTATGCGCGTAGGCAGGTTTTCCTCTCTGTAACGCTCGATTGTCTCATTGTCAAGCACTACGTTGGGATTCTCGGATTCTGGCGGCAGTTCAGTTTTCTTCGCTCTTGGCATCGGTTTCGCTGTTGGCTTGGGCTTGCTTGTCGATAATCGCGCCTTGGTAGAGAATATCCATAGACTGCTCTTCTTTCATCTCTTTCATGATTCTGTCCCACTCGCAGTTCTTGTCGTAGCCTGTAAGCTCCGACGCTGACTGCTTTGAGAGAATCTGCGAGTTCACGGCGGCTACAAGGTTGCTAACAAGCTCGGCGGCGTTCTGGTGAATGTAAGGCTTGATGAACGCGAATATCTTCAATTGCGAGAAACGGCTGACTTTCGCGGTCTCAATGCCGTAGCCTTTGAGGAACAGCCTTTTCATCGCGTCGAGCGGCTTTGCGAGATTCTTAGCCTCGGTAGTGGCTATTTCAAGGCTGGGAGAATAGATTAGCTTAATCGCTACTCCTGGCAGGTCGCCTGATTTGATTTCGGGTGGCTCCACGATGAACGCACCCAGGAATATAGATTTTCTCAGTATGTCGTTTTCAAGTCGGAATGATTCAGACGCATTGGGATTTTCAAGATAGCTCGCATCGGATTCGCTGTCCATCTTTATCGCCTTTACCGAGCCGTACATGTCGCCCTCGATTTCCACGTTGTCGCCTTTGAGCTTCATTATGGGAAAGGCGTAGGCTTTGTTGTTTTTGGCGAGATACGAGATGTTCACCTCGTACTGGTCGATGTTGTCTTGCACGCTCGCCCACGCCGGCCCATCGTCGCTGCGGTAGTAAGCCACCGGCACTTCGCCGAATCCGTGCATTGTCTTGCTGACGAGCGTGTATCCGTCAAGGCCGAAGAAGTCTTTGACAGCGTTGACCGCGCCTTTGAATCCCTGCTTGCTTTGGCGGTACTGATAGAAGCAGTCTTTATCCCAGACTTCCACCCACGTTGTCACTTCCTCGCCTTTCTCATCATAATCCGAGAATTTGCGGGCGAACGCTGAGAGTTCTCCTGTGACTGAATCGTAATGCGGATAAAGCGTGTCGCCGTTGAGGAAAGACAGCGCGCGGGTGCGGACTTTGCCATCGTGCATGAAGAACGCAACCGCACCGTCGCCTGTGACGAGTATAGACTTCACGAAATCGTAAAACGCTATTTCCATCTGATGGTCGAGCCACCCTTGCTGAAATTCAAGAAACAGGTCATCGCTCTTGCTGTCGGCTTTGGTGTCGGTGAGCTCGAATGCGATGTCATTGCCGCACAGATGCACCAATCGCTGAATGACGATAATCTGCTGGAAAGGTATCGCCACGCGGAAAATCTTTTGCTTGTAGAACTTCCCTTTGTCGTCAACCTTGATGAGGTCGGGATAGTATTCAGGGTCGTGGATTCGGTGCCCTGACGGATAATATTCGCGCAGGAAGTCGCTTTGCGTGAGTATCTGCCACTGCGACTGCTCCATTGGCGCCTTGGCCTTTGACGGGTCTGTGGTGAGAGCGCCAAGGAAGTGCATCGTAGGCTGTATTCGCGCGAAAGGTCGCTTTGTAAGGAGGTCTTTTACCATGATATTGAGTATTTTGACGCAAAATTACGGAAAAATTTTGCTCATTTTTGCATTTTTCGGCTTAAATCGCAAAAAGTTATGAAATTATTTATTACTTTTGCGGTAGAAATCGCAAACAGATGCCAAACATAGAAGCGAGAGAGGACTTTAGGCAGAACGGCGCCAGCACCCACATGGTAAACTGCCCGGTATGCGGACAGAAGCTGGTGGACGTGGAAAAAGCGGCTTCTGGCGTGAACGTGCTTAGAATCAAGTGCCGCCGCTGCAAAAGGTTCATTACCGTGACTTACGGCGTCTTCAACAAGGAATAAGAGTATTCTTCATAGCTTTAGAGTTTTACAATCAACACCTCCCTAATCCAGGCCTGAGAGCCATCGCAGTCGAAAGACAGCGGTGGCTCTTTTGCTTTTAGGGAGCGACACACAGAGAACATTAACATTTTCATTAACCTTAAAAGACCCTATGGAAACTGAACAAATCATTTCCAAAGTGACCGAGCAGCTGGGACAAACCTCGCTGTCGGAGCGCACCATCAAGGAAATTGTCGCGCTCAACCCCGTAGCCGAAGGCCAAGAGCCTGACGAGCAGTATTTCAACCACGTAGTGGGAATCCTGAAAACCGTCAACGGGCAATTGAGCCACGACATCGCCGCGCAGGTGGAGAATTTCAAAAAGAATTACAATCCCCAGCCGCGGTCGGCAACCCCCAATGTCACAATCACTCCGCCCATCGAACCCAAGCCTGGCGCCAATTCCGAGCTTGAAGAAATCAAGCGTCAGATTGCGGCATTGGCCAAGGCTCGCGAAGATGACAACATCGCCGCAGCCAAGAATCGGCTCAAAGCTGAAATCAAGGAGCTGATGATGCAGAGCGGAGCCGACAACGAGGGCATACTTGACTTGGTGCTTGCAAGCGCTGACATCAAGGCTGACAAAACAGCCGCCGACCAAGTGCAAGGCTTGCTTGGAAACTACGACAAGACTTTCACCAAGATAATGGGCGCAGGCGCAGTTCCCCGCTCAGGAAACAATGGAGGAAAGTCAGAGCGCAACCCAATGCTTGACGCTTTCTTCGAGAAAAAGAAGAAGAAAATGGGCAAGGCATGAGAAATCAACAAATCAACATTATTCACTAACCGCTAAATCGCTAACACAATGGCTATAGGCAACACATTCAACCAAACCACTTTCGGCTACGGTCACAGCAAGAAAGTGTGGCGAGAAATCGAGCGTGTCTATCCCGCAGGCGGCGTAATCGATTCGACCGACCTTGAGGCATGGGCTGGCAAGGTGATTCCCGCTGGCACTCCAGTTAAATGGGATGGCTCGACCAAGAAAGTCACAATCCCCACCGCCGAGGAGCTTTCGACCGCCGCAAGCACCGCTCTCGCCTCTTCAACCTACACGTCTGCCGCAGAGGGCGCGAAGCTCGCTTTCGAGGCTATCGTCAACGGCTGTCTGCAAGACGACGTAGTAATACCCGCCGCCGCTGACCAAGCGACAGACTTCGTCGCTACCGCAACAGTGGTTTACCGTGGCGCAATCTACGAATGGTCGCGCAGCGCAAACGAAGTCAAGGCTATCAAGGCCGCTTGCCCCAATATCGTGATTGTAAACTAACAATTAAACTTATTGCGAAATGAATACCAACGACGCTAAACTTTACAACCTCATAAACGTGGGTCTTGGCGGCGATTCATGGCAAGAGTACATCGACCGCTACGAGGAAATCTACGACGACTTCCATCTTGACGGTTTCGAGTTCGCCCCTATGAATCTCGGCTACACTTGGCAGCAACTCTTGGGCTCTACTGGCGCTGTGGCTCTGCCCGCCTATGTTGACCCTGAATCGCCCGGCTACGAGGCAGCTCTCCGCGAGGTATCGGGCCTTACTGGCAACATACCCACGATGAAGAAGTACTACCGCCTGAACCGCACAATCCTCCGCCAGCAACTTCTGCTCCAGCAGCAACTCGGCAAAGCAGCAATCACCGACCAGTTCAAGGGCGTAATGCTTGGCTTGCTCGACGAATCCACCGATGGCCTTATCAAAGGCTACCAAAACGCTCTTTGCAACCAGCGTGACCAGATTGTATCGACTGGCAAGTTCACAATCAGTTCAACAAATAACCCTCGCGGCTTGCAGGGAATCACCATCTCTTTCGGCGTTCCCGCCGTCGATACCACCACTTGCACATCGACAAACAACAAGCTGTGGTGGACTACCGAGGCTCACACCACCGAGGGCAGCGCGTCAGACCCCATCGACATGATGCGCACCGCCGTGAAGAAAATCCGCCGAGAAGAGCATTACACCGGCCCTCTGCGCCTTGAAATGCCTGACGTGATTTGGCAAGACCTCCTTGGCCACTCAAAGGTAAAGGAAACCCTCGCCTACTCAATACTGCCCCTGGCTCCCCTTGACAAGGGTGCAAAGACCAATCTTCTCAACTATTCAGACGAGATGCTGCTTGCCAAGCTCGCAAGCCTTATCCGAATCGACAAGATTGTGATTCGCGACACCAAAGCTGTGATTGAGAAAGTCAACACAACCACAAAGGACATCGAACAGGACACCATCGACAACTTCGACGAGCATAACATCACTTTCCTGCCTGACGGCGAAATCGGCACAATCCAAGGCGTGCAGCCCCTGAGTCTCGGCTACGACAGCGACAAAGCGGCTTACTACGACAGCGGCCGACTCTTGCTCGCCCAGCGCGCCGAAGCTGCCACCCACTCGATTTACATCGAATCGGAGGCTTCGCAAATCTGCGTTCCCTCGCTGCCCAAGCACATTTACATCTACACTGTTGTCGGCACCGCATAAAGCGCGCCGACGACAAGGCTAATTTCCTGAATCATGGAAGAAGACCTCCAAGAGAAATACCCGCAAGTCTGGAGCGAGGAAATCGAGACCCCGCAGGAAGAATCGGCGCTCGACATGAGCATTGAGGACTTTCTGCGAGGCTCGGTAAGCTACGACATACCCGACAACGCCATGCTGCGAGTGCTTGTAAAGCGCCAAGTCGCCGCTGGCACAATGGTATCTACGCTTACTGAAAAAATCCTCGACCTTTCAACAGCCGACATCTATCTTTGGTGCGCGTCAACTCCGTCATCGAAATCGTCAACAAAGGACAGCGATGGCGATTGGAGCCACGAAGAGGGTGGCTGGGAAACCTCGGCTTACGACAAACGCCAGCTCAGGGAAATGGCGAAGGCTCTGTACGACAAGTGGGATGAGCCTTGGGGAGCTGCTTCCAAAATGGTAATCGTCAATTTCTAACACCATGGCAGTCGAAAACCCAAGGCATCCGCACGATTGCAAGATAACCCGCCGCCATTGGCAGGGGCAGTTCGAGCAAGGCGTAGAGGAAATAGTTTACGAGGGGAAATGCCGAGTTTACGGCAACCGCTCGATAAGGGTTTTCACGTACCAAGGCGTAGAAAAAGCCGACATGGCAATAAGCCTCCCACTGGGCCACAAGTTCCTGCAAAGGGGCGACATCATAGAGGCGTGGGATAAAGACGGAAAAACCTTGCTTTATCCGACCGCCATTGTTGACGCGACCCAAAACAACCTCGGCACAACCGCTTTCGTATCAACCGTGCATAACTGATTATCACATGGCAAGCCATTACATATCAAACAGCAAGCTATTCGACGAGGGCATGAAAAAAGCCCGCAAAATCATCGAAAAGCACATGTGGAGGGAGCTGACCAGAGTGACGCACAGCCTCGCCATCGGCGCGGCCCGCTACTATTACGAAGAGGGCGGCCCCATGATGACTGGCAACACCATAACCAGCTACACTGCCCGCTTCTGGCACAAAGGCGCAGAAATGGCCACTTTCTCCGCAAGCGAGGATTGGCGCAAGCCTATTAGGACGAAACTCACCGAGGGCGAAGTGTTCCCCGCAGGAGCCACGCGCTACGATGGCGAAAACCAAAGCTACAGTTACAAGGCCGAAGTTATCACAGACCGCGACTATGGCGAGAATACGGCGTTCAAGTTCCTCAGCGGCGCCACTCCGTCGGGAGCCACCTACATCATAAGGCTCACCACTGGCACCGAGTATTCGGAATGGCTGGAGAACATGCGGCAAATCGACGTGCTTACCAACTATTCATACCGAGTTGAAAGTGATATGAAATGGGCAAGCTTCTGGAACAAACTGCATTAAGACCCAATGGAAAACAGCGATTCGACATACTACCGCCGCAAGAAGATTCTGCAAACGCTGATAACGGCTCTTCGAGAGCAGTTCAGCGAGGACACGGAAATCTTCGCCACTGACCGCCCAAGGCAGACAGCCGCGCCGATGAGCGAGTTCGTGGTAGTGCGATTCGCCGCAGGGATGCAAGACTGCGGCGACACCTACCAGACCGCAACGGCTACGATCAACTGTTTCCGCCGAGACGCTGACCGAGGATTGGAAGATGTTGACGGGATGCAGAAAATGCTCGACAAAGCGTGCGGTTGCTTTCCCCACCACAACAATCTCTACAGCGCGTCGGCATTGAAGATGCTCACAGGCGGCAGCGACGATGAAATGGGATTCCATTACGTAACGATGCAGTCGAAACTCATCATCAGGAAATAGCCTTGGAGTAAAATTTTACCGCTATGGCAGCAGACACAGGCAATCAGGATGGCTCAGCATCAGGCTCGGGCGACAACACACAGAATAATTCACAAACTAACAATACCGCTATGGCAGACGTAACAATAACCGCATCAAAAGAGTCTCTGCGCGTACTCTTCAACCAGATGAAGCACGTCTATTATCTGGCAACCAAAAACACGCTCCCCACCGCCATCTCGGCTTTCGACAAGGAACTGCCCGTATTGAAAGATGGCGTCACATTCGACACCGGCTCGCCCGACATCACCAAGGTGAAGCTCACCACTGGCGACGTGTGGACTGCTGTCGCAGACGCTGGCGACCCTGAAATCACTTTCCAAGTCGCATCTGTCGCAGAGGAAATCAACTCTCTGTTCCTCAACGTTCAGCAAGGCACTTCTGAGCAGAAAGTAGCGGTCGGCTCCTCAGTCACCGTCGATGGCAAGACCTACAAGGGCTACGGCTACGACATGTCGCCCAAAAAGGCTACAGGCGGCCTGTTCCTCACCTCGGAAGACAAGGAGAGCGCAATCTTCCTGCCCAACGTGGAGATGTACGCAAACCTCGTTTCGGAAGAGGGCAAGCCCGCTTACTTCAACGTGAGCGTATCGCCGCTGACCGACACCAAGGGGTGCAGCATCTACATCTTCGGCGCTGTAGCAGCCTAAAAAGAGCCTTACTCTGATAATCCCAACGCCTTAGAGCCTCAAAGATGGATTCGACAAAGAGCATAATATTCCAGCGAGCCGACTCGGAAAAGTGCATTGACGCGCTTTCCGAGTTCGGCTACGTTCTTTTGTCCGCGCCAGTGTTCGGCACTGCCTCGGTGCAAGAGCCGAGCGTAAAGACTTGGCTTGGCGAAGATGGCGAAGATGTTTACATTCCCTCTGGCGGACTGCCGATTGAAGCCTTTGACGTTGAAATCGAATTAGGCTCGCAAGGGTTGCAGCCAAAAGCGGCTGTCAAAAGCATTGTGGCTCTGCGCGACTGGCTCGCAGGCGGAATGTTCGCTTTCTACGCTCCCATTACGGCCACTGGCTACAGCCAATGCTATTTCAAAGAAATGTCAGACATTGAAGTCCATTTCGAGGGCAATACTCTGACCTACACAGTGACAATAACCGTCAGGGTCACGCAGCCGAAATTGTACGTGCTGCCTGTATCTGACGCTGACGGAAACATAACCAAACTGACTGAATCATCATCACTCTGATGCCTACGACAACGAAATACGCAATATACGCCGCTGACGGAACAGTGAGAGCCTACACGCCCGAGATTGAATACAAAGGCACGTGGATGGGCGAGTGCTACCTGACCGTAACAGTGAAGTCGCCTACCCCTATCGGGTTTCAAGTGGGCGATTACATGATATACCGCAATGAGCGCTTTGAGCTCAACATGAACGCTCCCAAGTGCAAGCAAGCCAAGTCAGGCGCTTACGGCGAGGCTTTCGTGTATGAGGACATCAAATTCAACTCTCTCTCCGACGAGCTGACGCGGTGCGATTTCTTGGACGTGGTCAAAGAGGACAATGAGATTCACTACACGCAGCTGCCCGAGTTTTCATTCTACGCATCCTCTGTTCAAGACTTGGCTGACAGAATACAAGCCAACCTCGACAGAATCTACACAGGAGACAAGGCTTGGACTGTTGAAGTTCACCCCGAATACGCCGAAAAGACTAACGTGTCGGTTTCGGTGAGCAACATCAAAGTTTGGGGCGCGCTTGAACTTTGCGTTAATGACTTCGGCTGCTATTTCATAGTGCGCAACCGCACGATAATAATCGGCACCGCAGGGATGCCGACAACCAACATATTCAAGTTCGGCAAGGGCAACGGCCTGAGCAAAATCGAGGAGCAAGCCGAGGATAACGACGCTATTATCACGCGCCTTAGAGCCTACGGCAACACCACGAACATGCCCAGCCGATACTACAACAAGATATTAAAGGCTGATTCAAGCGCCTATCTGCCCAACAACATGGCGGTGAATCGCCTTATGCTGCCAGGGTTTCCGACAGCCACGCTCGACCCCTACATTGGTTCGGCCAACGCGTCAATCTACGGCATACGCGAGGCTACGGTGATGTTCGATGGCTCAAACGACCTTGACGACATACACCCCAGCTTGGAGGGAATGACCAGCCAAGATTTGCTTGACGCTGGGATAACCCTTGACACTGGGCCAACATACTACGGCGCGCTTGACGAATTAATCGGCGGCGATCAGCCAAGCGATGACGGAGTTTTCGAGGAGGACGACACGATAGAGAATATCAAAGTCTTGGTGCGCGACCTCGGCTTTGACATCAACGACTACCTCACAAGCGAAGACGCGACTATCTCTTTCAAAGACGGAATGTGCGGCGGAAGAGAAATGACGATAGTAAGCGTTGAGCAACTTGGCAACGGCACTTACAGAATCGAGCTTGAACGCGCTTACGATGAGAGTTTGGACATGTACTTTCCAAACAAGTTCTATCCTCTGCGCGCTGGCGACAAGTTCGTGATTCTACACATCGAAATGCCCGATGTTTACATACAAGCCGCATCGCAAAGGCTCTACAACGCCGCAGTCGCATATCTCGCCAAGAACGACAGCCCGCGCTCAGTCTATCAGCCAGAAATCGATGAGCATTACATGGCTCGCCAGCACGATGACTATCTCAACGGCGACGCAGAAAAAAGCCTTTACCTGACTATCAAGGAGGGCGATTTGATGCTCTTTGAAGACGAGGATTTGGGCGTTAGCGGAAACATCGTCATCGACAGCCTGACAATAACCGAGGGCGGCGACAACAAAGTGCCTAAGTACGAAATCACTCTGCGCGAGGAAAAGACCGTAGGCACGATTGAAAAGCTGCAGAATCAGATTGACAGCCTCGCAAAGGGTCAGGGCGGCGGCAACGGCTACAACACCGAGCAGTTGAAATCACTGATTAAGACGCTCGGCAGTACGCTTTATCTGAGCAAAGTCAGCAAGGACACCGCCCAGAAGCTCATCACCTTTGTCTCAGGCCTCGTCTCCCAAGGCCTCATCACCGCCGAGCAGGGGGTAACAAGCCTTGGC
>JAJBUG010000045.1 GCA_020860515.1 Bacteroidales bacterium
CTTCAGTTCTTCAAAGTATCTCTGCATGGCTATTTGGCTATTAGGTCGATGAATCTTATTTTCTGCTTGGATTTGGGTGCATTCCAATCCTTCACCAAGGCATATATGCCGTTGTGCTGGCGGATGTCGCCGTTGGCGCAGCCTTTGCACTTCTCAATGGTGACTTTTTCTCCGAACAGATCGGCCTCAACTATTCTCCTTTCTCCGCAAGAATTGGGAATTACACCTTTGAGGCCATCCATCTGCCAAAGATTCCAGCTTATGATGTAGGCTATGTAGCGCACCGATTTCATCTGCAATGTCTTGTCCTTTCCGAATTTGGCCTCGTGGTAGTCGAAAAAGGTCTGAAGCAATGCCTCTCTGGCAAGCAGCAGGCTGTCGCCTTGCCATTCGAATCCGTAAGCGCTTTGAAATGCTGCCTGCGCCCATTCGAGCCATTCGGCGTGGTCATCCACATTCTCGTTTACCACCCTCAGTTTGCGGTCGAGGATGCCAATGCGGTTGCTGACAGCTATTGGAGTGCCACTGACCGCATCATAGAGGCTGACAAGGTAGGGAGCCTCGCCGCATGTGATTTCAAGTCGCGTGTCGCGCACGTAGTCTCTCCAGGTCTTGCCTTTGGGAAATTCTATTTTGTTGGGGTTGACGGTCCAAGTATGGTCGGGATTTTCGGTGTTGAACACTCCTTCGCGGCCGAACCAGGCATTGTCGACGAGGTTGTTCTGGGCGTTGCAAATCCACGATGGCGTGAACACCTCGGCGCGTTCTTTGGTGCGGTCTCGCTGCGCCTCTTTTGACTTTACGGCTCGTGGCTGGATCACCTTGCCGTGTTCGCCAGTGATCTTTTCGATTGTGATTTCATCCGTGGCCTGGTACCCGTCGCCGAGGTGGGCGTAGTCGTCAGTAGCCCAGATGATATTGCGCCCTGTGGTATGGTCGCGAAGAAGCTGCTCCAATACTTCGCGGTCGTATTCGAGCAGTGCGTTTTCACTTATGTCGATTGATGGTTGCAGAGCCACGGGCGGTTAGCTTTTCAGGGTTCCCAGCAGGCTCCGGTGGGATGGGTTAATGATTGGTTTCGGTGAGGCATATAAACAACGGAGCGCGAGCCTACGTCGGATTGCTATCCTGAAAGTAGGCTCTGGACTGCCCTGGATGTAGATAACAATCATAACGGCTCACGCTCCTGGTGAGGGTATATAGCATGGGCTATAATCCAACCAAGAGGGAGCGTTACTTGTTATTCCAACGTCCAATGAATTGTCCAGATTCACTTTCATGGAATAAAAGCCGTAACGCTTCCAATTTATATGTCTTGGATAAGGGGGAGGCCGCCTCTGCGGCTCTTTCCCTCATCTATTGTTCTGCAACTTAGCGTCAGCGATCTCGCGGTGCTTTGTTGCACCGCAACTCACCACATGAGTTCTCGCAGAGCTTTATGCTCTGCAAAATTAACCCATTATTTTCAAATTTCAAAGTTTTTCCGAAAAAAATCAGAAAATTTTCTTGTCTCGCCCTCCGAACCCTTTGGTGAAAAGTTAAGCAACTTCATATTGCCCTCGTGATTAAATTTTTCGTCTGTGGACGAATTTTTCCTTATTTTTGATGATTTTTTCGTCTGCGGACGAAAAAATTTGTATATTTGCAGAAAAATTCAGCCATGGACGAAAAATTACAGCTCACAGATGAGCAAAAAATCAATATACTCAGAAGATACAACTTCTGGGAAGGCCAAAAGCCTAATCTTGGTTACGAAAGAAAAGCCTACCTCAGACGTCTCGAGGAGGTATCGGAGAACCGATTGATAAAGATTTTGGTGGGGCAGCGACGCGTTGGCAAAAGCTATCTTTTACGGCAAATGGCCTTTAAATTGGTCGAAAATGGCGTAAAAACCACTAATCTCTTTTTCCTCAACAAGGAGTTTACGGATTTCGACTTCGTGGTGGATTACAATGACCTGGTTTATGCATTTCGTTTGTTTCAACGATATATAAATCCTAAAGGAAGAATCTATCTCTTCATTGATGAAATTCAGAATATCAAGGGGTGGGAGAAATTTGTAAATTCTTTTTCACAAGACTATACAGGTGAATACGAACTCTTCATTAGCGGTTCGAATTCCAACTTGCTGTCGGGGGAATTAGCCACTTTGCTTTCTGGCCGGTATATCCAATTTAAGGTTTTTCCATTTTCTTTCGAAGAGTATGCCGATAGTCAAGGTCTGGCCATAGAAAGGTCAACATATATGAAATATATGGCTGATAGCGGCATGCCTGAGACTCTGCACCTCCCAAGCCAGGAAACAAAAACATCCTATATGCAGAGCCTTAAGGACACCATTGTACTCCGCGACATAATTAATAGGAAAGCCATAAAAGATCCGCAACTACTGGATCTGCTTTTTACATTTGTAGCCAACTCGGCTTCAAACCTTATATCCATCAACAATATAGCCAATTATATCTCTTCAAACCGATATAAGACCAGCTATGAAACAGTGGATAAATATCTCAGCTATTTTGCTGAAGCATTCACTATTCACAGGGTAGAGCGATACAATCTCGAAGGCAAAGAAATCCTCAATGGTCCGCGTAAATATTATCTCAATGATCAGGGCTTTCGCAATTATCTCTACCGAGGGTATGCCCATGGCATAGGGTATCAGTTAGAAAATCTGGTTTATATTGAATTGCTGCGTCATGGATATGAGGTTTATGTGGGCACATTGCCAAAGGGAGAGATTGATTTTGTGGCTATGCGTGGCGATCGAAAAATTTACATTCAAGTGACCTATCTGTTGGAGGATGAGGAAACACGCGCAAGAGAATACCGCCCCCTCTGCCAAATCCAAGATAATTTTGAGAAGTGGGTAGTGAGCCTTGACGAGCTGCCTCGACGAAGCCAAGAGGGAATACTCAACATTCCTGCTTGGCAAATGGCTTCTCATCTATAATTGATTACATGATGAAGACAATGATTAGAATATTATTGGCAGCGGCGGTGGCTTGGAGCGCCATGGCGGCCTGGGCTTGCACATCAATGCTGGTGAGCGCGGACAAGTCGGCCACCGGCCGACCATTGATGTGGAAGAACCGAGACACTGGAGCCAAGGACAATTTCCTGGCCCGCGTAGAGCCAAAGCAGGAGGGCGAAGTGGGTTATGTGGCTCTGTTCAACGGCGGCGATTCACTGCTCAGCGAGGCCTGGATGGGCATGAATGATGCTGGATTCGCCATCATGAATACCGCAAGTTACAATCTGATGCCTGACACCGCAAAGTTCAAGGACCAAGAGGGAATCTTGATGTCAGCAGCCCTGCGCCTATGCCATAACCTACTCGACTTTGAAAAGCTGATTGTCGACTGGCCCAAACCGATGGGAATCCAAGCAAATTTCGGAGTGATGGATGCCGAGGGCAATATGGCCTACTACGAATGTGACGATTACAAATATACAAAATTCGACATGGCCGACGAGCCGAATAGCTATCTGGTGCGCACCAACCACTCGCTGACGGGCAACGACACCGACGGCATGGGTTATGTGCGTTGCCAAAACACCTACGTTATCTTAGCTGATGAAATGCACGATGGCACTTTGGCACCTTGGAGCTTTACCGAAAAGGCTTCGCGCTCGTATTGGCACTCGTTGCTGGGCCAGGACTTCACCGATGGGCAAAGCCGCTGGGTGGTGGACCAAGATTTCATACCACGCAACATAACCACTGCCTCAATCGTAATCGAGGGCGTGAATCCTAACGAAGATCCAACCGACATGCGCCTGTGGTGCACCATCGGCTACCCACCCTGCTCAAGCGTGCAGTTGGCCACGCTCGACAGCATCCCTGCCGGCTTGCAGCCCTCGGCGCCAGGCTGGCACAGCCCTGACAACTTGGAGGCTCTGGAGCGCAAAGCCAAAGCGTTCCCACTCCACCGAGGCAACGGACAGAAATATATCGATATGGAGTATGTGAGGTCTTTGCGACCTGAGATGATCGAGCGGAGCCGAAAAGAGTATGCGAGGGTTTATGGGTCTTTAGTCTTTGGTCTTTAGTCTTTGGCCTTTAGTCTCTGGTCTTTAGTCTTTGGTCTTTAGTCTTTAGTCTCTGGTCTTTAATCTTTAGTCCATTTATCCTTTTATCCTTTAATCCCTTCTTATTTTATGGAATACAATCAGATGCAACTGCTCAAGCGCGAGATGTTTGCCATGCGTAATGGAATCATAGCCGACACGCTTCGCAAAGCTGGGAGCCGTTTCAAAATAATATTCGGCCTTAATCTGCCCCAAATTTCCGAAATCGCCAGCCATTTCCCGGCTGACCGCGAGTTTGCCGAAAAGGTATGGGCCAATTCAACCACTCGCGAGAGCATGCTTATCGCACCAATGCTGATGCCACGCGATAACTTTTCACAAGAGGATGCAAAGCGATGGATAGAGGTGTCGCCTGAGAATGAAGTGACAGATGTGCTATGCCTGAAGCTGTTGCGGCATCAGCCGTACGCATTGGAATTGGCGCAGGAGTTGGCGCAGAGCACCAAGGCCAAGCTGAAATATGCGGGAATGAGGCTGATGTGCAATCTGGCGCCCCGGCACCCCGCCGAGGCGGTGGCAATGGGGAGGGCTAATCCCAGCCATCCCCTATCCCCTATCCTGCTCTCATACGAATGAAAAAAGCGGGCCCAATGGGTCCGCTTTTCCATTCATGATTATTTCTTCTTATTTGATACCAAGCTTGGCTTTTACGTCGGCTGTGCAATCAACCACTGTTGAGCCATCATAGAGGGCCATGCCCTTCTGGAAGATGAAGGTGTAGCCACCTTCCTGGCCTACGCTCTTGATAGCATCCTGGAGCTTCTGCTCAACGGGAGCCATAAGCTGCTGCTGCTGGCGAGCCAAATCCTGCTGGGCAGTGTTAGCAAACTGCTGCAGCTTGTTGCTGAGGTCCTGAATTTCCTGCACGCGATGCTCCTTGATGCTCTGCGGAGTGGTAGCGTCCTGCTCCAGGCTCTGATACTCGGTGTATTTCTTGTTGAACTCCTCCTGCAGCTTCTCATACTCCGACTGATATTGAGTAGAGGCTGCCTCCATTTGTGTCTGCACGGCTGTATATTCGGGCATGGCTGTGAGCACTGGCTCAATGTCAACGATGCCGAATTTCTGAGCGAAGATGCTCAGTGGCAATGCCAATGCAATCGCTAAGATGAACTTTTTCATAATCTATATAGTGTATTTGTTATTTCTAATTTATGTTTTAACAATTCGAGTGCAAAGTTAGCAAAATTAATTGGAATATCCCAATTTTGCAAGCACTTCGTTGCTAACATCAATACGCGGCGATGCATAAATGATGTCGCTCGACGATGCACGGTCAAAAATTGCCTGATAGCCACGCTCCTCGGCCACCTTCTTGATGGCATTGTACACATCGTCCTGCACCGGCTTCAGGAGGCTCTGGCGCTTTTTGTAAAGCTCTCCCTCAGGACCGAAATATTTGTAGCGAAGCTCGGTAGCCTCCTTCTCCTTGGCCACAATCTCCTGCTCGCGAGCCTTCACCTGCTCGTCGGTCAGGAACACCTTGTCGGCAAGGAAATTCTGGTACATATTCTGCGCCTCGGTGCCTACGGCCTCTACTTCCTTCTGCCAACGCTGCGACAGCTGATTGAGCTGCTCATTGGCCATCTCATAAGCTGGAACGTTTTTCAAAATATATTCCATGTCAACCAGGGCAAACTTCTGAGCTCGGGCTCCAAGGATACACGCAATCGCTATTACAGCGAATAGTATTGTTCTTTTCATTTTCGAGTTTATCTATAAAATGTGTATATATTATAGACAAATATTTAGCAATTTGGTTTAATCCTCCCTTACATTTCATGCTAAGTGCGAAATGTAAGGGAGGATGGGATTTATTAGAATTCTTGGCCAAGGATGAAGTGGAAGTGGCTGCCGCCCTTGGTGCCGTACACGTCGCGGTCGAAACCGTAGGCCCAGTCGATACCCATCATGCCCACCATAGGCAGGAAGATGCGCACACCCACGCCCGCGCTGCGCTTGAGCTGGAAGGGATTGAACTTGCTCACCGCGCTCCAGGCATTACCGCCCTCGCAGAATCCAAGAGCATAGATTGTGGTAGATGTCTGCAGCATCAGCGGGAAGTGGAGCTCAAGACCGAAGCGAGTGTAAGCGTAGCTGCTGTAGCCTGTGGTCAAGGCGCCATTGTCGTAACCGCGCAGGGCAATCGTCTCATTATAATATGTGTAGCTGCCGCTCATGCCATCACCACCCACATAGAATGTCTCGAAGGGCGACTTCAGATATTTGTTGTAGCTGCCGAGCAAACCGAAGTCGGCACGAGTCATGAGCACTGGGGTCCACTGCCCATCAGCATTAGCCAGCGGAGTGTAGGTGCGGCTCTTGAAGCGGAGCTTCCAATACTCAATCCAGCGGAACATCTGCTTGGTGGCTTCCTCATCCTGAGTGCCATAGATCACGTTGCTCTCAAGACTGTAGCCTGCCTTGTCGAAGAGTTCCTTCCAATTCTTCTTGCCGAAGAGCGAAGCGGGAGGTGTCAGCTGCAAGTTGAGCGAGAACATCGAACCGCTGCGGGTGTAGAGGGGGTTGTCGATTGATGTGCGCGACAGAGTAAGACCCAGCACGATAGAATTACTGCTACCATTCTTCATGTAGTACATGTAATCCCAGTTCTTGAGGTAATACCATGTGTAGCCCAATTCGGCTGAGAAGGTGAAATAGTCATCCGGCCATTTCAGACGCTTGCCGAAGCCTACGTTGACGCTTACCATCTGCATCAGCTTGTTGGGGTCGTAAGCGCTCTCGTAGCTGTACGAACTGTTGTAGTAGTTGTTGTAGCCGTAACCGTAGTAGTAGCTATTGTAGTAGTTGCTGATATTGTTGTTGTAGTAGCTCGAGTTGATACCTGTCTGGCGGCTGTACATCGCCGATACCGACAACGAGTTGGGTCGCTTGCCGCCGAACCAAGGATCAAGGAACGAAATCGAATAAGCCTGGTAGTAGCGGGCATTGGTCTGGGCTGAGATGGTGAAAGTTTGGCCCTCGCCCTGAGGTATGATGCCGCGATATGTGCTGGGATAGAAGAGATTCTTGATCGAGAAGTTGGTGAACTTCAGCGACAGCTTTCCGATTACGCCAGTCTGGCCCCAACCCATCGAGAACTCCACCTGGTCGTTGGCCTTGGATTCGAGGTTGAAGATAATGTCAACCGTGCCGTTCTCCTGGTCCGGCTCAGGGCGAATATCCATGTTTTCAGGATTGAAGTGGCCCATCTGCGCGATTTCACGGGCCGAGCGCATAAGGTCGCTCTTCGAGAAGAGGTCGCCTGGCTTTACACGCAGCTCACGACGAATTACCTTTTCATACAGGCGGTCGTTGCCATTGATCACCACATTGTTGATGCGGGCTTGCGGACCCTCCATCACATACATTTCCAGCGAAATTGAGTCGTTGCTAACTTCCTTCTCGATTGGCACCACATTGAAGAATAGGTAGCCTCGGTCCATATACAGATTGGCCACAGCATCGTCGTCCTCGTTGAGGCGCTTGTTCATGTGCTTCTGATTGTAAACATCGCCAGGGCGCATATCCAGATACATGTCCAATGCCTGGCTTGGATAAAGGGTATTGCCCACCCACTGGATATCCTTGATATAATACTTGTCGCCTTCCTCGATGGTCAGGTACACATCCACGGTCTTGTCATCATACTGCACCACGCTGTCCTTCACGATGCGGGCATCGCGATAACCGTTTTCGTTGTATTTCTCGATGATGCGGTTCAAGTCGTCCTCGTAATCGCTCTCCACAAATTTCTTTTGCTTGAAAAGATTGCGAATATCACCCTTTTCGTTGGTCTTCTTCATGGCGTTGCGCACCTTGCGGTCGCTGAACACCTCATTGCCATCTACATAAATCTTATGCACCTTCACCTTGTCGTGACGGTCCACGGTGATGTCAACGATCATCTCGTTGGGTGCCGACAAATCCTCGCGCAGATTGATTTTCACATCAGCATTGCCGAACCCCTTGTCGGAATAGTATTTCTTCACGATGCCCTCGGCACGGTTCACGATGTTTTGGGTAATCTGGTTGCCCTTCATCAGCTGCAATCGCTCCTGGATGTCGTTGCGCTCGCCCTTTTTCATTCCAATGTAGTTGACCTCGGAGATTCGGGGCTGAGTGCGCAGGGCATATTCCAGCCACACCTTGTCGCCGTAAATCTTCTCCACCTTGATCTGAGCCTGAGCAAACAGTCCTTGGCGCATCAGTCGCTTGGCCGCGTTGGTGATTTCCTGGCCTGGAATCTCCAAGCGTTCACCAATCTTCAGGCCTGCGTAGCCAATAATAGTCTGGTCGTCATAGTTGGGAGCGCCGCTAACCTTGATGCCCTCGATTTGATATACATGGGGCATAGCGGTAAATAGGATTGTAGGATTATAGATAGTATCTTGCTCAGCGGTAGTTTGCGCCTGGACCTGCGGGGCGATTCCCAACAGGGCCAGGACGGCTGCCAGCACACGCAGGATGCTGCGAATATGGGATATGCCGGGTACCTTAGGTTGGCTCATGTATTCTCTTGCCTGTAGCATTGAGTTTGGTTTATTATTTACTAAGCGTAGGTTCTTATAATGTGTTGTCAATTCGTGGAATAAGCGTCGGGGGCAGCGTCATTTGTCTGAACTTACCTGCTCGCTGGTGCGCCCGAATCGGCGCTCGCGGCCTCGGTAAGCATCGATATTGGCCTGGAACTCCTCCACCGTGTAGGCTGGCCAATATGTGGGCGACACTATAATCTCGGAATATGCTATCTGCCACAGCAGGAAGTTGCTCACGCGCATCTCGCCGCCGGTGCGGATCAGAAGGTCAGGGTCAGGGTACGGCGCAGTGGTAAGATGCTGGCTTATCACCTCGTCGGTGATCTCCTCGGGCTTGATCTTGCCCTCGATGGCCTCCTGGGCAAGCTTGGCGCAAGCACGGGTAATCTCCCAGCGGCTGGAGTAGCTGAACGCCACCACCACCGTCAAGCCTGTGCCATGGGCTGTAGCCTCCATGCTGCGATTGAGGCGCTGGCGCGCATCATCGGGCATGCGATCGATATCGCCGATGATTTCGAGCTTGGCATTGTTCTCAATCAGCGCGGGAGTCTCTTGCTCCAGCGCGATTGAAATCAGATTTAGCAAAGCATCCACTTCCTCCTGGGGGCGATTCCAATTCTCAGTAGAGAAAGCATACAGCGTAAGGTATTTCACACCCATGTCGGAGGCAGCCTGAGTGATACGGTGCACTGTGTTGACGCCTTCTACATGGCCCACGGTGCGCTCCAGGCCATGGCTCTTGGCCCATCGCCCATTGCCATCCATGATGATTGCCACATGGGTGGGCACTGGCTTAAGTTCTATGTCTTTATTGTGGCTCATTGTTCTACTCTATGCTAATCTTGATAATGGCAGGTGGCACAGCGTTCGCCGAATTCATAGGTAATGCCTACGGTGATGCGTGACATCCAGTCAGTGTTTTTGAAAAAAGAGGATTTTATGCCGATTGGGTCGTCGAGCGTTGGCCCATCGACCTTGTCGCTGAATATCTTTGTCATCGTGAACTCAAGGGCCAGATTGAGGCGAGGCTTGAGCTTGTATTTTACTCCTGCGCCCATTGGCAGGCTCAGGGCAGCCGTGGTGCCTTCGCACGAGGCTACTGCCATCCCCACACCCAACACCAAATATGGGCTGATGCGGCTCAGGCGCTTGTAGGTCTCGCCTATGCCATAAGGCAAGAAATTGAACTCAGCCCTCAATCCCAGCGAATATACCGTGGAGCTAAAGCTGTAGTCAATATTGTCGGGGAAAACATTCTCCATATCGGCTGAATTGCCGCTAAGCGTAGTCACGCCCAGCACGCCACGGAACGCCCAGCGCACGTTGGGCAGATACCTCATGCCTGCCTCGGCTGTGAAGCCGGGATGCTTGAAGATCGACGATGTGTTGGCATCGCCCAAGTATCCGCTCATGCCCACTCCCCCGCCAATGTCAAACTTGTAGGGGGCCTCTTGGGCTTGCAGCCCCAGGGCTGCAAGGCAAGCAATGACTAATATGACTGCAATTCGCCTCAAATGTCTTCTTTTTAGTGTTATCCTTTTATCCTTTTATCCTTTCATCCCTTAATAAACTGGATCAAAAGTATATCTCAGAATCACTCCGCGCCACACTTCGTTGACACAAGTGCCATCTTCGTCGTAACCGCCCATCATATAGATTGCGGGACATTCCCACTCGGTAATGGCCTCAGTCACGCGGCTTTGGCGCCCAACTGGCAAGAATGTGCATTGTGGATACAGCTTGCGCACCGCCAACTCGCTCCAACCCTGATCAGCACGGCTGAGATGCATCGTGGTGCTGTAAACAAAGGCCGACGAGCCGTAATATACAGGCACTTCGTCGCTAAGCTGCATCAAGTCGGGAGCTTCTGCCCAAGTCATGCCCCAGTCGCGCGAATAGTACACTGTGCGGTTGATGCCTTCCTCGGTGAGGCCGCCAACGGCCACCAAGGCAGGATACTGCACGGGAGCCCAGGTGGATGAGGTCACGCTAAACAGGTCGTAAGGCACCACTGCCATCTCGCTAATCGGCTCGGTGAGTGCTGCGCGCGTGATATTGGCCCAGGTGTCGCCGTCGAACGCCCAAGTGGTGTCGAGCATGTCGCCATCGCTATCATAGCCGCCCACCATAAGCATCTGGGCGGTGTAGCTCATCTGTGTGTCGTAAACCACTGGCACTGAGCATCCGCTCACTGGGAAGCTGCTTGGCATAGCCCATTCATCTCCATTGGGGTAAGAAACTATCTTATAGGCCCCAGCAGATTCCTTGCAGCCCATGAGCTGATCTTCATAGCCGCCATAGAGGTAATGCCAGCCGCTGTCAACGCAGGTCCACGAAGCAAAGTCCTGGCTGGTATAAAGATCGCCATCCTGCGACATCATATACATAGCGTCGTCGGTCTGGCGCAGCGAGTTTACATCAGGCGTGAAAGGCAGAGATATCTCAGCGGTAGTCCATTGGGGGTCGGCTGGATTGGTGGTTGTGGCCAAGCAATACACTCCATTTCCCTCGGTCAGGCAATAGTAGGTGTCGCCGTGCTTAGCTGTGCGCTGAGCCTTGAGAGAGCTAAGGCTTGTGGGCAGCGAGGCGCTCTGGATTGAGTTCCATGCCAAAGTGTCAGGCTTGGTCTGATGCACATTTACCCGGATTTCATACAATCGCTCCACTGTGCCCGACTGCGAAGTCACTTTGAGCTTCACTGGCGGATATGAGAAGTCAATCGAATCGGTGCTGCTGGTAAGATAATTCACCACCGAATCGGTGCCCTCCTCGGTGGTAAAGGTCAGCGTCACTGCCGAGACTGTGGAAACCGTGGTAATCGAGGGAATCAATCTGCTGATGTCGGTGCCATAAGGCAGCGAGTCGGCATTAAATATCTGGGCATTCTCAAGGTCAATTGAGAAATATACGTTTTGCAAACTGTCAAGCACGTCGTCATCCTGCGCCAGGTAGAAGCCCGACACAAGAACCGAGGATGAATATGTGTACTCAACATCATCGCTCGAAGAGTTGCACGAGGGTAGCGCTGAAAGGGCCAGGGCTAACACAAATGGCAAAATTAGTTTCTTTGTCATGAACATAAAATAGTTTCAATCTGCAAAATTAAACTTTAGAAATCAAGTCAACAAAGAGTTTAGACTAAATCTTGCAATTTTATAATTATTTATAGGTTTTTAACGTCAAAAAGAGGGTTTTGAGAGTAATATTTCACATTTTGACCCTCGATGTCGAAGATTTGGATTGGTTCGACTCCCCATATCGGAGGAGCAACCACCCCACCCTGATTGCCGAACGCTACGGGACCGATTTCCACGCGCGCCAAGTCCCAAATCCGCTCGCTGAGAAACCAGCTCAGCACCTGCGCTCCGCCCTCTACGAGCAGCGAGGTGATGCCTTGGTCGTAAAGCCGCAGCAAGAGGTCGGGCAGGGTCAAATCCTCAGTGATTATCATTGGGTCGCGCCCCAGCACCTTGTAATCGCCCTTTACTCGGCGTCGCCTATCCAAAATTATAGGGCGAGGCGAGGTGCCTGGCCAAAGGCGGCAATCGAGGCGCGGATTGTCGGCCAGCACAGTGCCTGAGCCTACCATTATGGCATCGACTGTAGCGCGAAGGCGATGGGTTAACATACGAGTGAGAGGAGTGGATATCTGGGCAGCAGGCTGATCAGGAGTGCGCTTCACATCCAGGAAACCATCAGCCGACTGCGCCCATTTGAGCATTACAAAGGGGCGATGCAGAGTATGCGCCGTGAAGAATACAGCATTGAGCGAGCGACATTCTTTTTCCAGGATGCCGACCTCTACCTCAACGCCAGCGGTCATCAACCGCTCAATGCCTGCGCCATTGACCTTATCAAAGGGGTCGCGAGTACCCACCACCACGCGCGGAATGTCAGTGGCGATTATCAGGTCAGCGCATGGCCCAGTGCGGCCATAGTGGCAGCAAGGCTCCAAGGTCACATACATGGTGCTGTCAGCCAAGGCTTCGCGGTCAACGACCGAATTGATGGCATTCACCTCGGCATGAGCTTCACCCACCTTGCGATGGTAGCCCTCGCCTAAGATGCGACCGTCGGCGCTTACGATGACAGCTCCCACCATGGGATTTGGACTCACATTTGGAAAGCCCTTCTTGGCCAATTCCAATGCCCGGCGCATATATCGCTCTTCGATTTTCATGTCTATTCTAATGTTAGTTTGGAGAGATTTTCTATCGTGGCTGCCGCCGCGCATATATCCTCAGCTGTGAGGCGATTGATGCGCTCGGCCACTTGGCTTGGCGATAGCAGATTGTGATAATAGTTGGCTGCGCGCCCTGTGCTTATGGCCAAGCTCTCGCGATTGTCGCTTGCCACGGCCAGCTGCCCCAAATATTGCTTTTTAGCCGCTGCCAGCACGCGGCTGCTCAGCGGTGTGCGCGCCAAATCCGCCACCTGCTTTCTCACTATTTCATCGCAAAGCCCCACATCGTCGGGGTCGCAGCCATAGTACACGGTAAAAAGTCCGCAGTCAGTGTAAAGGCCCGTAGAAGCCTCCACCGAATAAACCAAGCCACGCTTTTCTCGCAATTCAAGATTGAGCAGCGAGTTCATGCCTGGGCCGCCAAGGATGTTGGTGAGCAAGGCCACAGCATGTCGATCCTCTGCATACATGCCTCCGATTATGGCGCCAAGCACAGTATGGGCCTGGTGCGAGCCAATTTCCTTTTTCTTGTCAAATGGTATTTGCTGAGTCAAATCAGCCTTGCACCACACCTTGTGCGAATCCGCGCCGCCTGACAAAGTGGAGAAATAGCGCTCAGCCATGGCCATGACCTTGGCCTCGGATGCTGGTCCGCAGTAAAAGAATGTCATATTGTCGGCGCGATACCATCGGTGCAGGTATCGCTGGCACATCTCGGAATCGAAAGTGGCCAAAGCCTTGAGATTGCCCAATATGTTATGAGCCAATGGTGTGCCAGCGAAAATCAGCTCTTCAAAGTCGTCATATACAGCCTCGGAGGGAGTGTCAAGATAACTGTTGATTTCGTCGGCCACCACTTCGCGCTCCTTGTCAAGTTCGCTTTGCGGGAATCGAGAGTTTTCAATCAGGTCGGCCAGCAAATCCATGGCCCGGCTAAGATTGCCAGTGGGGGCAGCTGTATAAACTACTGTTTCTTCCTTAGTGGTATAGGCATTCAGTTCGCCGCCCACGCGCTCCATGCGATTGATGATATGCCACGACGACCTACGTTGAGTGCCCTTGAAGATTGTATGCTCTACAAAGTGAGCCAATCCGTAAGCCTCCTCGCCATCGTCGCGACTGCCAGCGCGCACCACCAGGCCGCAGTAATCCACAGCGCTCCCTGGCACGCGGCGCCAAGCCACGCGCAAGCCATTTTGCAATTGGCCAATCCCTGCATTTATCTTCTCATTCCGCATCGTGCCAGTCGCCGTTGTCTTTTATCATTTGTATCAGAAGGGGCAGAGCCTCGGCTGCTGGGATATTCTTGATTTTGCACTCTTTGCCTTTGTAGAGGCTCACATTCCCCACTCCAGCGCCCACATAGCCATAGTCGGCATCGGCCATCTCGCCCGGGCCATTCACGATGCAGCCCATCACTGCGATTTTCAAACCTGGCAGATGATTAGTAGCGGCGCGCACCTGAGCCAATGTATCGGGCAGGTCAAAAAGCGTGCGTCCGCAACTGGGGCATGAGATGTATTCGGTCTTGCTGATGCGCAGGCGCACCGCTTGCAGCAAAGTCAGAGCAAGGGAATTAAGGGCATCCTGTGGAATATGGGGAGCGTCAATCCAAATGGCATCGCCGAAGCCAGCCATCAGCACTGCGCCCAAGTCAACGGCTGCCTCGATTGTGATGTCATCGAGAGTCTTTTCGGGGCCGTAGCTGCGCTTGAGCACCAAGGGTCGCTTATCGCCGCTTTCTCTCAAGGCATGAGCTTGTGCCTTCAGGGCTCCCGGTACATTGATATTTGTGGTTTCCAGCAAGGCAGCGCCTGCTGGTATTTCTTCTGGCTTGATGTCCAAGCCCACCACTGCAACAGTCTGGCCTCCGCCCAAGATTCCAGCCCGGTCGCTCATTTGGCGCTCGGGAGCAATGGGATTGTAGCCTGTCATTTCTGTGCCATCAATTGGCTCGCCTTGCGCAAATGTAGCCACATAGTCGGCCAGTTTCTTTGCTACAGGAATCTCAGCCTCGGGAGCCTCGCTAAGCGACACACGGATTGTATCGCCAAGGCCTTCGCTAAGAAGCGTGCCTATGCCTACGGCTGATTTCACGCGTCCGTCCTCGCCATCGCCAGCCTCGGTAACTCCGAGGTGGAGCGGAAAATCCATGCCCTCGTAGGCCATTGTTTTTGCCAACAAGCGCACAGTTTCCACCATTACGCCCACATTCGACGCTTTGATGGAAATCACCACTTGGTCGAAGCCTTCCTTGCGACAAATCCGCAGAAATTCCATGGCTGATTCCACCATTCCGTCCGGGGTATTGCCATAATGGCTCATAATGCGATCGCTGAGGCTGCCATGGTTCACGCCTATGCGCAGAGCCACCCCACGCTCGCGGCACAGTTGCAGCAATGGCACCAATTTGTCTTCAATCCTTTTAAGCTCTGAGGCATACTCTTCTGGGGTATATTCCAACTGCTTGAAGGTGCGGGCTGGATCCACAAAATTTCCAGGATTTATCCTCACCTTCTCCACATGCTTGGCTGCCTCGAATGCCGCATCAGGGGTAAAATGGATGTCGGCCACCAGTGGCACATCGTAGCCATCGCGGTGAATCTGCTCTTCAATCTGAGCGAGATTGCGGGCGTGATTGACTGTCTGAGCTGTAAGGCGCACGATCTGGCCGCCAGCATCGGCTATGCGCTCGATCTGCGCGGCAGAGCCGGGGGTGTCCATTGTGGCTGTATTGGTCATCGACTGCAGGGCAATGGGATTGTCAGCGCCAATGCGCACCTTGCCGATTCTCACCTCATGTGTTGGGCGTCGCTTATAATTGAAACTCATGGTCTTTTTCTTTGGTCTCTGGTCCTTGGTCTCTGGTCAATACTTAATACTTAATACTTAATACTTAATACTTAAAACCTAAACCTTAAACTTGTATCCTTCCAGGGCGTCAAGCTCTTGATTGGCTTTTACGATTTTCTCAGTCAATGAATCACGGAAAGCATCGTAACGCTTTGCCAAATCAGGGTCAGTGAGGGCTAAGATGCGCACTGCAAGCACTGCTGCATTCTGGCCAGCGTTGATGCCCACAGTTGCCACGGGTATGGCTGGTGGCATCTGCACTATCGAAAAGAGCGCATCCATGCCATCGAGGGTAGAATTAATAGGAAGACCAATTACAGGCAGCGGAGTCATGGCAGCTATTACGCCAGGCAGAGCAGCGGCCATGCCAGCGGCAGCAATGATTACCTTGATTCCACGCTCATGAGCATGGGTTGCAAAATCCTCTACTTGGGCCGGAGTGCGATGAGCGCTGAGGGCATTCATCTCGAACGGCACTTCCATCTTTTCCAAAAAGTCGGCTGCTTTCTTAAGAATTGGGAGGTCCGACGTGCTTCCCATTATTATGCTTACAACTGGCTCCATATATAATTGTTAATTGTTAAGTAAATATTCAGATTAAAATTAAATTATGATATTGTATTTGCCAACCCCGT
>JAJBUG010000050.1 GCA_020860515.1 Bacteroidales bacterium
TTAACATTTAGCAATCATTATTAAGTTTTAGCAATTAGTTTAAATCACTTCATTATGGAAAGAACGATTAACAAACCATCAGGAAAACTTTTTTATCAAATCGGTGTGGCTTTCATTTGGATTGAATTTGCAGCTGTACTTATATTCAAGACAAATGTATGGATATCTTTTGCATGTGCAGTATTGGCGGTAATTATGTTTGCAATTGGTAGTTATCTGATATGGAAATATGGAACTAAGGCTGAACAGAAGAAAAATATACTGCGTTTTATCTTTATATTGGCATTGAGCATTCTCTCGGTATATCTGGCGTTTCTCTTAGATAGCAATCCCGCCTACCGGCACTAACTTAGGCCTCATCACCCAAAGTGATGAGCCAGTAACCGCCATCCGGTTTTCCCCAGCAGTGATCCGGATGGCGGTTACTGGCGGGGCGCTTCGGGCGCCCTGCGTTGCCAAGGTCTTGTGGAAATTGGGAATCCGGATGGCAGTTACTGCCTCCGCGCTTCGGGCGCCCTGCGTTGTCAAGGTCTTGTGGAAATTGGGAATCCGGATGGCGGTTACTGCCTCCGCGCTTCGGGCGCCCTGCGTTGTCAGGGGCCCTGCATTCACAGGAAATTACTGTATAGGGTGAGGGTTACGAGGATGGCAGCAGCATAGAGGGCCATGCTGCGCATGTATTTGCCAAGCATTTTCTGCTGGCCATGCTTGTCGCCTCGGCGCCACATTGTGATCAAAGCCGATGTAATGCCAATCCAAGCCACACCATAAACAGCCATCACTATCCATAATTCGGTATGGAATACAATCGCCAATGCCGCGCCAATCAAAAGTCCCAGGCAGCCTATCTGCATAAATGTCCTGCCTATCTGATATTTCTTAAGAAGTGTCATAACTTTTTATATTTAAATGTTACTAATCTTATTAATTTTCGGAAGAGCCTCAGTATTAACCTTGCCATTTACTGTCAATGGAATTGCCTGCAAGCTCACAAAAAATTCAGGAATCATATATGGCGGCAGAAAACGCGCCATGCTCCGCTTTAGTGTCGCCAAACTAAAGCGTCGCGCAAATTTCGGCACAAAATATGCCGTAAGAAATGACAAGCCCGCATTGTCAACACCAGCCTTTACCACGCCGCTTTCCACCTCAGGACATTGACACAGCACATTCTGCACCTCACAGGTTTCCACACGCTTGCCAAGAATCATCACTTGGTCATCCTTGCGGTGCAAAAAACAAAGCGTGCCATCAGGCTGACGATATCCAAGGTCGCCGCTGCGATAAAGTCTGCGTCCATCCTCCAATATCACAAAAGCCTCATTCTCCACTTTGCGATCACCGATATATCCTTGAGACACTCCATCACCAAGAATACAAATCTCCCCTACCTCATTATCACTGACAGGCATAAGATTATCATCAAGAATCTCCACCTCGCTACCAAGCACAGGTTTTCCAATCGGATAAGTACCGTCAGCAAGCGGCTTTAAGCCATTTATGCGTTGATATGAGCAACAAACTGTTGTTTCCGACGGTCCATAAGTATTATAAACCTCCACTTGTGGAAGCAGATGATCCACATATCGAGCTCTAAGCACATCGCCTCCACTAATTAACAGTCGCAGCGACGATGGAATCCTGGCTCCCTTATTCATATCTAAAAGCAGATATGGAAAGCCACTAATGATAGTAACCCCCTCCTTCTCCGCAAAATTCATCACTCGGTGAATATCGCTCTTAATTTCCTCTGCAGGTATTATCAGTGCTGCTCCAGAGAGCAACGTAGTGAAAACCTCCTCCACAAAAATGTCGAACGAACATACCGAAAATTGTAACATTCGATCTCCTACACCAGGATGAAATTCATTCTGGAAAGCTCGCGCATAATGGCACACATTGGCATTGCTTACCATCACGCCTTTTGGCAGCCCAGTTGAGCCTGAAGTATAAAGCACATAAGCGCTGCCATCCTCTTTGCTAATATCAGTTGCTGCGGCATCCCTATCTATCTCATATCCGGGATCCACCACCATCGTAGTATGGCCAATGGCTTTTCCCTGCCATTTATTTTGTGTTATTATAAAATCAACCTCACATTCCCTCATTACGAACTTGATGCGATCCACTGGAAAAGATGGCTCAATTGGCACATACGCCCCACCGCGCTTGAGCACGGCCATCATGCTGGCTATCATCTCGGCGCCATGATCCATTATGATGCCTACGCGCCCTGGTTTATTAGCAGGCATCCGCATGGCGATTGTATCAATAAGCTGATCCAATTGCTTATATGTCAATCGCCTATGCGAATCTGCCACTGCCTGCGCATCAGGATGCGATATTACTTGTTTCTTAAATTCTTTGTAAATCGTGTGGTTCATAGTCGTCATTTTCTTACTTTTATAAAACGGATATGTGCCCCTCACGGTTCACCTGCGCTCCCTCGCCTCTTAGCCCAGGGTCATCATATCGGTCATAGGCTGGAATCCCAATCCCTCGTAAACCGAACGGCCTTTGTCAGAGGATTCAAGATAAATCTTCCCGCAATAATGGGCCTTGGCTTGGGCCACAAGCCATGAGGTGATGGTGCTGCCAATTGTAAGGCCGCGATACTCCGGGCATACGTATATGTTCATCAGATAGGCGCTGTGGCCAGTGTGGTTGTCAGGCGATGGCATTTCTTGCTGGTAGCAGATGGCCCCGCAGCCTACGATGTTGCCATCGAGAACAGCGAAACACCCCTCGAATGTGCCATTCTCCAGGCCTTGGCGCATATAGCGGCGATTGTTGGCCTCCAACACTGGTTCAAGAGCTGGGTCGAGCGGTGCAAACACATCGCGAAGCACCTCCATGCGCCATTTCATCAGCCGGTCCAAATCATCGGTCCATGCTCGGCGTATTTCCAGACGGTTCTTCTGGGTAGCCTTGCCCTGGTTTTCTGCTTGAGTGCCCATTACATCTGCTTCCTGCTGAGTAGTGATGTTGAGTGTGTCTTTAATAGTTTTCATAACGTTGAATTTAGAATTACAATGTTTTAGTTGTGTGCGTGCTTCATAGTCAAAGTACTCAATAATAAAAACCAATTTCCTCCCCAAGGGTTCACCCGTCCGATTGGCCAAATATGACCTAAATTCGTTCTTTAAAGATAAATATTACTAATTTTTGCGCAATTCACCCAAGTATTGAACTTTTTTTAGTAATTTTGCGTAACATTTCCAATAGGAGGCCCTCGCATCCGCAGCTCCTCTTTACAATTTACAAATTATAGCCTATGTCAACAGTTACCAAAGATTCAGCTCTTGAATATCACCGTCAAGGCAAGCCGGGCAAAATCGAAGTGGTGCCCACTAAGCCCTATTCCACTCAGCATGATTTGGCTCTTGCCTATTCACCTGGAGTAGCTTACCCATGCAAAGAAATCGAAAAAGATCCTGAGGATGTGTACGAATACACTGACAAGGGCAATCTCGTAGCTGTGATCTCCAACGGCACTGCTGTCCTGGGCCTGGGCGACATCGGCGCCTTGGCTGGAAAGCCAGTGATGGAAGGCAAGGCCCTCCTGTTCAAGATTTTCGCAGGCCTCGACTGCTATGATATCGAGGTAAACGAAAAGGATCCTGAGAAATTTATTGAAATCGTCAAGGCCATCTCCCCAACATTTGGCGGCATTAACCTCGAAGATATCAAGGCCCCCGAATGTTTTGAAATTGAGACTCGCCTCAAGGAAGAGTGCAACATTCCCGTAATGCACGATGACCAGCACGGCACTGCCATAATCTCTGCTGCCGGTCTGCTCAACGCCCTGGAAATTCAAGACAAGAAGATTGAGGATATCCGCCTTGTTGTCAACGGCGCCGGAGCAGCAGCCGTGTCCTGCACCAAGCTTTACATTGCCCTCGGAGTGAAGAAGGAGAATGTAGTGATGTGCGACAGCAAAGGCGTAATCAACACCAAGCGCAAAGATCTCAACGCCCAGAAGCGCCAGTTCATGACTACTCGCGACATTGACACCTTGGCACAGGCTATGGTTGATGCCGACGTTTTCCTGGGCCTTTCGGTCAAGGATGTTGTCACCACCGAGATGGTGCAGTCGATGGCTCCCAAACCTATCGTATTCGCCTTGGCCAACCCTGACCCTGAGATTTCATTTGACAAGGCCATGGCTTCGCGCCCCGACCTGATTTTCGCCACAGGGCGCAGCGATTATCCAAATCAAATTAATAATGTATTAGGCTTCCCCTACATATTCCGTGGCGCTCTCGATTGCGGCGCTTCGACCATCAACGAGGCAATGAAGCTATCGGCTGTTCGCGCAATCGCCGCCTTGGCCAAGTTGCCTGTGCCCCCAGTAGTGAATGCCGCTTATGACCGCACTGACCTTACTTTCGGCCGCGATTATATCCTGCCTAAGCCTCTCGACCCCCGCTTGCTCACAGCCGTGGCTCCCGCCGTGGCTCGCGGCGCTATGGAGAGCGGCGTGGCACATCGCCCAATCAAGGACTGGCCTGCCTACGAAGAAAAGCTGCGCAAGCTTATGGGCTACGACAACAAGCTGATGCGCAACATCGTGAACGAGGTGAAGAAGGAGCCCAAGCGCGTGGTATTCGGCGAGGCCAACACCGACAATATGCTCAAGGCTGCCATCATGGGCTACAAGGAAGGCCTGTTCAAACCTGTGCTGCTCGGCAACGAGGAGATGATCCAAAAGCGAGCCGAACGCCTTGGTCTCGACCTCGCCGGCGTAGAAATAGTCAACCTGCGTCATGACCGCGAGGCTGACCGCCGCCAAAGATTCGCAACAAAGCTCGCCGAAAAGCGCCAGCGCGAAGGCATCACTTTCCCCGAGGCTTTGGAGAAGATGTTCGACCGCAATTATTTCGGTATGATGATGGTAGAGATGGGCGAAGCCGATGCTTTCCTCGGAGGCACCTACTCGGCTGCTCATGATAGCGGCCGCATTGCCGAAGAGGTAATCGGAATTCGACCCCGCTACAAGCACTTCGCGGCCATGCACATCGTCAACACTAAGCACGGCACCCTTTTCTTGGCAGATACCCAAGTCAACAAGAATTACGACACTGATACTCTGATGGACATCGCCCGACTGGCTCGCAATTCGGTTGAGTATTTCGCTCACGACCCAGTGATGGCCCTGGTATCTTACAGCAACTTCGGATCGAGCAACGACGAAGAGAGCCGTCGTTGCCGCCAGGTAGTTGACCTAATGCACCAGCGCTACCCCGACCTGGCTATCGATGGTGAGATGTCGGTCAGCTATGCCCTCAATACCGAGCTGCGCGACCAAGCCTTCCCATTCAACCGCCTCAAGGGCCGCAAAGTCAACACCCTCATTTTCCCCAACCTCAGTGCTGCCAGCACGGCCTACCGCCTGCTGCTCGAAATGGGCATCGGCGAGCCAATCGGTCCTATCCAAATGGGCCTCAACAAGCCTGTGCACTTTATCAGCGTAAACTCACAGGTGCGCGACATCCTCAACATCGCCACCATCGCAAGCCTCGATGCTGCCGTTATGGCACGCACCGAAACCCTCGCCACCGACAAATAGACTCAGAAAGCGTTCGCCCTCAATCCGGATGGCGTTCGTTTTCCCGTTTCCCCGTTTCCCGGTAGGCGTCTTAAAACTTAAAACTTAAAACTTAAAACCCAACGATGACCCAAGCCATAGGTTTCGACAACGATAAATATCTGCGCACGCAGAGCCAGCATATCAAAGAGCGCATTGCCCAATTCGGTGGCAAGCTTTATCTCGAATTCGGCGGCAAACTCTTCGACGATTACCACGCCAGCCGCGTGCTCCCCGGATTCAAGCCCGATTCGAAAATCAATATGCTCGCCCAGCTTAAGGACGAGGCAGAGGTGATAATCGCAATCAATGCTGCCGACATTGAGAAAAACAAGTTGCGCGGCGACATGGGCATTACCTACGACATGGAGGTGCTGCGCCTAATCGATGCATTCCGCAGCTACGGACTGTATGTAAGCAGCGTAGTGATGACTCGCTTCACCGGGCAGCCCAATGCCGTGGCTTACCAAAAACGTCTCGAAGACCTTGGCTTGCGGGTCTATCGCCACTATCCCATCGATGGATATCCTCGCAACATCAGCCGCATCGTAAGCGACGAAGGTTATGGAAAGAATGAGTATGTAGAGACCTCGCGCCATCTGGTAGTGGTCACTGCTCCGGGTCCTGGCAGTGGCAAGATGGCCACCTGCCTGTCGCAAATTTACCACGACAACAAGCATGGCATCAAGGCTGGCTACGCAAAGTTTGAGACTTTCCCAATCTGGAACATTCCTCTTAAGCATCCCGTGAACTTGGCTTATGAGGCAGCTACCGCCGATCTCAACGATGTGAATATGATTGATCCATTCCATCTTGAGGCTTACGGCAAGACCACCGTCAATTATAATCGCGACATCGAAATCTTCCCAGTGCTAAATGCCATGATGGCTCACATCCTGGGCAAAAGCCCCTACAAGAGCCCTACCGACATGGGCGTAAACATGGCTGGCAACTGCATAGTGGACGATTTGGTAACCCGCCATGCAGCCAACGATGAGATTCTGCGCCGCTATTACAACACACTGACTCAAATCCGCAAAGGCTTGGCATCAACTGAGCAGGCCGATAAGATCGAGTCGCTAATGAGCCAAGCCGACATCCACCCCGACGACCGCCGAGTGGTGGGCGCTGCTCGCAAACGCGCCGAAGAGACCAATGGCCCCACGGCTGCAATTGAGCTGCATGATGGCACTATCTTAACTGGCAAAACCAGCGAGTTGCTTGGGGCCGCTTCTGCCATGCTGCTCAATGCCCTGAAGCACTTGGCGCAGATCCCCGATGCCGTCAACCTGATTTCACCAATGATTATTGAGCCTATCTGTGAGCTGGAAACTCAAAAATTAGGCCATAGCAATCCGCGCCTCCATACCGAGGAGGTGCTGGTAGCCCTCTCGGTTTGCGCCCTCACTGATCCTAATGCTCGCAAGGCTATCGATTCCCTGGATCAGTTGCGCGGGTGCGAAGTGCACGCCAGCGTGATCCTATCATCAAAAGATGAAACCATCTTCCGCCGCCTTGGCTGCAACCTCACATGCGAGGCCGCATACCAAAGCAGCAAGCTATATCACGGCTAAAAAAAATCTCATGAAAAACTTACCCATTTTGGGCTTCATCACCCTCGTCATCTTAGGTGCTTGTCATCGACAAGCACCAAAAGTGGTAGAAAACGATATAGAAATCGTTGTGCATCGTGGCGCCAACCACCTCGCACCCGAAAACACCATCGCATCAGCCCTCGCCGCTATTGAGCAAGGCGCCCAATGGGTAGAACTGGATGTGAGGATGAGCCGCGACAGCGTGTTCTATAATCTTCACGACGATACCCTTGGCCGAACCACAAATGGCTCGGGCCCTATCGGCCAATGGCTATCAGCCGACATTGATACCCTCGATGCCGGCTCTTGGTTCTCGCCTCGGTTTGCAGGCGAACGAGTGCCTACTATTGAGCAGATGATTGATACTCTGCAGGGGCAGTGCAATTTCTTTTTTGATGTAAAGCGCGGCACCCCGATTCCGCAGTTTGTGTTTTTGCTCCGTGGCAAGGGCATCAATGCTGGCAATAGCTTTTATTGGTTTGCCGACACTGCCATGCTCCGCGAGTTTGTGGCCCTGGCTCCTGACATGAAGATCAAAGTCAATGCCAACTCACCCGAAGATGTGAAGCGTTGGAAGGTCTTTTGCCACCCTGCCTACATCGAAACGGCTGTTGACCACATTACCCCCGAGTTGCTCGATTACTGCCATAGCCAGGATATCAAGGTGATGGCTGCCATCCAGGAAGCCAGTGACAGCGACTATCAGCGTGCCATCGATATTGCGCCCGATTTGGTGAATATAGACAAGCCCGAACTTTTCAGCCGACTAATGTTAAAATAAAATTTTGTCGTTTCAAATAGATTTATTAACTTTGTGCACCGATTTAAAATCGATGCCAAAAAAATTTTTAAACAACCAAAATAAATGATCAAGAAAATCCTTTCAATAGCTGGAAAGCCGGGTCTGTACCGCCTCGTAAGCCAAGGCAAGAATATGCTCATCGTGGAGCAGCTTGGCATAGGCAAGCGCCAGCCCGCATATATGCGCGACAAGGTGATGTCGCTCGGCGATATCTCTATCTATACCACTGAGGGAGATGTGCCATTGGCCGAGGTGTTTGAGAAAGTTAAGGCTAAAGCTGAGGGCAAGCCTGTTGACGTTAAAGCCTTCCCCGACGATGCCGCTATCCGCGAGTATTTTGGTGAGATTCTCCCCGACTTCGACAAGGAGCGCGTTTATACCACCGACATCAAGAAACTTCTCAACTGGTACAACATCCTCATCAATGCCGGCATATCCGATTTCGTAGAAAAGCCAGCCGAGGCCGAGACTCCAGTATAATTTTTCCAATAATATCACAATTTTTTAGACTATGAAGAAAAAATTTATCTGCGTCGTTTGTGGATACGTACACGAAGGCGACGAGGCACCCGAGAAGTGCCCAGTATGTGGTGCTCCCCGCAGCAAATTCAAAGAAGTTGACGATGCTGCAGAGCTCCAGTTCGTAACCGAGCATGAAATCGGCGTTGCCAAGGGCTGCGACGAAGAGATGATCAAGGACCTCAACGCTCACTTCCTGGGAGAATGTGGCGAAGTAGGCATGTATCTGGCTATGAGCCGCCAGGCCGACCGCGAGGGCTATCCCGAAATTGCTGAGGCTTTCAAGCGCTATGCCTTCGAGGAGGCTGAGCACGCTTCGAAGTTCGCCGAGCTTCTTGGCGACTGCGTATGGGATACCAAGACCAACCTCGAAAAGCGCATGCAAGCTGAGGCTGGCGCCAACGCTGACAAGATGCGCATCGCTAAGCGCGCTAAAGAGCTCAACCTTGATGCCATCCACGACACCGTGCATGAAATGGCAAAGGACGAGGCTCGTCACGGCCAAGGCTTCCAAGGCCTCTACAACCGATTCTTCAAGAAATAATCACCCTTAAGGAAAGACGAGAATCTACGAATTACGAGAATTTACGAATACAACCAATTCATAAATTCGTAAATTCTCGTTTTTCGTAGATTCTCGTCTTATTAATATGGCTAAGAAAAAGACACAAATCTCCAAACTCTGGCTCCTCGTGGTGCTTATCCTATTCACTGTGGCTTGGCGCACCTATATGCGCGAACAGAAAGCCCAGGCAGAAACCACAGCCAACCAAGAGCTCGCCATCGCCACCAGCACTGATGCCCTGCAGCAAGTGGCAATCCCTGCCGACATCTCAAGCCAGATCCTGCATTATCCTGGATTCACCGTGTCGTTCAATAAGGATTACCACCAACCCAATTGGGTAGCATGGGAACTCACCGGAGCAGAAGCCACAAGCAATCTCACCACCCGCGAACAAGGCACCTTCATGCCCGACCCTAATGCTGAAGGCTGCGCCGCGCTTGAAGATTACAAAGGCTCGGGTTTTGACCGGGGCCACATGTGTCCTGCTGGCGATATGAAATGGAGCCAGGATGCCATGGCCGCTTGTTTCTATCTTACCAATATGTGCCCCCAGGACCATGCGCTCAATAGCGGCGCCTGGGGTAAGCTTGAAGACAAATGCCGACAATGGGCTCAGCGCGACAGCGCAATTGTAATCATTTGCGGGCCAGTGCTCACCGATAAGCTCCCTCGCAAAATCGGCCCGAACAATGTGCCTGTGCCAGAAAGGTTTTTCAAGGTGGTGCTTGCTCCCTACGCCGAGCCCGTGCGCGGCATAGGCTTCATCATGGCCAATGGCAAGGTGCCCGGAGGCATGCAAGCCGCAGCTGTCAGCATTGATGAGGTTGAGGACATCACTGGCTTTGATTTCTTTGCCGCACTCCCCGATGATATTGAAAACAAGGTGGAATCAGAATGTAATTTCCCAAAATGGAGCCAACGGTAATCCCCTCATCGGAGCAGCGGGTCAGTGACCTGCCGCATAATGATACTATCTGTGCCATTTCCACTCCACACGGCGTAGGCGGAATAGCTGTAATCCGTGTCAGCGGGCCCTGCGCTTTTGAATGTGCCCAGCGTATCTGGCGAGGTAAAAATCTAAACGACTGTTCCAGCCATACCGCTCACCTTGGGTGGCTGCTCGACTCCGAAGGCCGTGACTTAGATCAAGCCGTGGCTACTGTGTTCCGGGTTCCTAATTCTTTCACAGGCGAGGATGTGGTGGAGCTTTCGGTCCATGGCTCGCTTTATGTGCAGCAAGAGCTATTGCATGCTCTTATCGCCAACGGCGCGCGACTGGCCGAAGCAGGCGAATTTACGCGCCGCGCCTACAGCGCCGGCCATCTTGACCTGGCTCAGGCCGAAGCCGTTGCCGACATGATTGCCAGCTCCGACCGTGCTGCGCATCGTTTGGCCCTGAATCAAATGCGTGGCAATTACTCCAAGCGACTTGCCGATCTGCGAAATCAGATGGTGGACCTTGCATCGCTTCTCGAACTCGAGCTCGACTTTTCGGAGGAAGATGTGGAGTTCGCTTCTCGCTCCAAGCTCATTCACCTGGCCAATGAAATCTATGCAGAAGTCACTCGCCTGGCCTCTTCTTTCCGACAAGGACAGGCCATCAAAAATGGCATTCCCGTGGCTATCGTGGGAGCCACAAATGCTGGAAAATCATCACTGCTCAATGCCTTGCTGGCCGATGATCGTGCCATCGTAAGTGATATCCATGGCACCACTCGAGATGTGGTGGAGGACACTCTTCGGCTTGGCGACTACACATTCCGAATTATGGACACTGCTGGTATTCGTCATACCACCGATACCATCGAGGCCATCGGTATCGAGCGCAGTCAAAAGGCTGCTCAGCGCGCCCATATACTTCTTTGCGTCTTCGACCAGCACGACCCCCAACCTATCACCCTGCCCGCTACCGACGCCACCCCCATCATCATAATCAACAAATCCGACCTCCCAGCCTCACCAGCCCTCAATGAGGTCATCACCTCTTCTTTCCATAAATCCGATTCCTCCGAGCTCTCCGAGAACTCTGAGCTCTCCGAGCATTCCCTTATCTCTATTTCTATTAAATCAGGCTCTGGCCTCGAAACCCTCAAGCAAGCCTTAATCGACATCGCTGCCACCAGCGAAGCCAACACAGCCTCAATCCTCGTCACCAATCAGCGACATTACCAAGCCCTGCGCGACGCAGCCGACAGCATCGCCCGCGCAATCGATGGCCTCAACGCCAACCTCAGCGGCGACCTCGTGGCCCAAGACATCCGCCTCACTATCCACCACCTCTCATCAATCCTCGGCGACATCCCCTCCACAGAACTCCTTGCCACCATCTTCTCCCGCTTTTGCATCGGAAAGTAGAACCCCGGCCACAGACAGCTGAAAACAGTTAAAGACAATCACAAAGGCGTTCATTCTGAGCGCCTTTGTTGATTTCTACCATTGTCACCTCCAACCCATTATTACCCGTTATTAGCCGTCCTTACCTCCATTTTTGAACCACATTTGAACCACGCCCCACACCCCTACCTCCCCGTGGCGGATGTAGTGTACGATGTTCAAACGTGTTCAAACGCATTCAAGCTTGTTCATACTTATGTAACGAAATGGCTCCCTAAAACGACTTTCAAATCAAAAAAATGGCCACAACATCTATTACCATCACCAAAATCTGTCTTTGGTGCGGAAAGGAATTTGAAGCTTATAAAATTTCAACCCGATTTTGCTCCAAACGTTGCGCAGAACATGCTTACAAACAAAATAAGCGACAAGAACAGAAAAGAAATATAGAAAATGAGATTCAATCGTCTAACAAGAACAAAGAAATTTCACAAATTCAAGAAAAAGTCTATCTATCAATCTCTGATGCAGCCAAACTGCTTAATGTCTCACCTCGAGCGATCTACAACCTGATTTATCGTGGGAAATTGCAAGCTTATCGTCTTTCAGGCCAATGGAGCGTCATTAAAAAATCTGATTTAGTAACAATGATTGAAGCCACTCCTTATGAAAGGAAGCCACGTGTAAAACCAACCGATGGGGATTCTACTGCAGAGTTTTACACTACGCAAGAGGTGAAGCAAAAATTCGGAGTAAGCAATACCTGGGTTTTCACCCAAGCCAAGAAGCACAATATTCCCAAGGTGTACAAGCTGGGAAAAACCTATTGGAGCAAAAGCCATTGCGACCGCGTCTTCGGTTCAAAGCCGGAAGCTCCTAATGATGACGACTGGGTGTCGTATGCCGTGGTTCGCATGAAGTATGACCTCACTCACGACCAAATCCAAAAATATGTGCAGCGCCATGGACTCCAAAAGAAAAAGGTTGGCAAATACACTTTTTTACTCCGCCATGAAATCGATGCCTTGCTGGCTCCGCCATGACATAAATAATTCCAGTTATCGGTTATTCTTGGTTATCAGTCGAATAACCTGTTATCCACAAAAAATCTCACCATCTTTGCATCAAAAAAACCAGGAAAATTAAATCATATATAATTATGGACATATGTACTAAAGTGACCCTCCGTCAAAGACTTCTGAAATCAGGCAAAATCACATTGTATTTCGACTACTACCCGCCAATTCGCAATTCGCGCACAAACAGGCTTCAGCGTCATGAATATCTTGGCATCTACCTCTATTCCCAGCCTCGCAACCAAGTCGAGCGCTCATTCAACCAACGAATGTCGGAAAAGGCCGAGGCAATTCGCTGCCAGCGGCAGGAGGCAGTAATAAACCGTCAATTCGGATTTATAGACCGTTCGCAAGAAAAGGAAGATTTCTTGCAATATTTCGAGGACTTTTCTAAAACAAAGCCTCAGAAATGGCAGATTGCATATCTGCATTTCAAGAAGTTCTGCGGAAAATGCACATTCGGCGACTTGACGGTTGACCTCTGCATGAAATTCCGCACATACCTGCTTTCTGCTAACCAGCTGAAGCATGCCAAAATGAAACTTTCAAGGAATTCTGCCGCAGCCTATTTCTCGACCTTCCGGGCAATGCTGAAACAAGCACACAAGGAAGGGCGAATCGCAGAGAATATTAATGATCATTTGGAATTCATAAAGTGGGAAGAGACTGAGCGCGAATTTCTTTCTCGGGAGGAGCTTGTTCTGCTGGCAAAAACGCCCTGCAAGATTGATGTTTTGCGGCGAGCATCTCTTTTCTCTTGCCTTACAGGCTTGCGCATCAGCGACATATTAAATTTGCAATGGCAAAACATCCGAGAGGTTGCCGGCATTGGGCTTTGTATCGTGTTTAAAACTAAAAAGACGAAATCGCCAGCGACTCTGCCGATTTGCCAGGAAGCCGCCGAACTATTGGGTGAGCACCAAGAAGATGGGGACAAGGTTTTCAAAGATTTGCGCCGCTCGATGACTGGGAAGCCCCTAAAAGCATGGCTCGAAGCCGCCGGCATCGTGCGGCATATTACTTTTCATAGTTTTCGCCATACCTTTGCTACCCTGCAGCTGGCAGCTGGAACCAATCCCTACGCAGTCAGTCTGGCGCTTACGCACAAAAAGCTCACAACCACCTTGATTTATGCCCACGGTGTTCCCAAGGTTCTTCTGGACACGGTGGGCAAAATCAGCCTGAAGCCTCAAAACTCACAGAAAGAATGACAAAAAATCAACCAATCGACTAAAATATTAGCCATTTTGGAGTTTAAGCTTTGGCTTAACTGCGATTATCCTTATATTTGCATTCAAATTACACCTTTACTACTTAATTCATAACATTATGCTGAAAAATTTATCAAAACATGTTCTTCAGTCGATGGCCATTCTCATCGCATCGCTTATTGCCATCGTCTTTGTCTTCAGCCACTATTGTGAGCTTCGGATTGAGGGAGTAGGAGCAACCGATGCCGCCTTGACCTCAGCTTTCATAAGCCTCTGCCTGCTCTTGATCCTCATCATTATTGCAGCTGTGTTCATTAACATCATTCTGCCAGAATGCTCATGCATCTTCCATGGGCTGCTGCTAATGCGCCATAAATCACAGGAACAAAAATTAAATGCACAGGAAGAAAGCATGGCAGAAACCATTGTCACTGAGTGCATCCAATATTCAACGGGCTCTTTCTTGCGCGTGCTTTCAGAGGAAGAATTGGAAATTTTGGTAGGCAATATTGAAAATCTTTACCTTGGCAAACCCGTGTACAAGCCCATTTACAATGAAAATTTGAATCAACTGACCTCGCTGGATCTGTTCCATTTTGCCTGGAACATAGGCAAGCGCATTCTGCGCCTGCGCAATGGGCTGATCGGTCCCGAGATGGCTGACTTCCTCAAAAAAACCTTTCCCAAACGGCTTAAATCTGTTGATATGCAGACTATTCGGTCAAAACTGACTTCTGAAGATGGGAAATTTTCCGTCGGTTTGATTAAGCCAGAAGAACCGTTATCTCCGCATGCTTTCCCTAACTTTCCCCTCGCCTGACCCTCCGGTTGCCGGTTATCCTGTGGTTTTCCGAGAAATCACTGGATAACCGCCATTTTTTTCTTCAACTTTGCAGCGGCCTTTTTAACCCCAGGCCCTATTTGAAAATGAATAAAACAACACCCACATTTGAAAGCCTGCCGCAATGCGTGGCGCGAATTGAAGAGAAACTTGACGCGGTGGCGATGGCCGTAGAAGCTCTCGCACTTAAAAATTTCCCAAAGACAGCCTGCAACTGCAAAAGGGAGGAATTCATCAAAACCAAAGATGCCTGCAAGCTGCTGGGCCTATCCCGTTCACGCGTGCGCTGCCTTGCCGAGCAGCGCCTCATCCCATTTTACAAGCCCGGTCGCGACCTCCTCTTCAAGGCCTCCGAGCTCACCGCCTGGATCGCCTCCTCATCCCACCCCGCCCCTCACTCCCTCTAAAATTTGTAACACCCGAAAAATAATTGTAACAATTAAGTATAGTAACATTAAAAAAATAAGTTGGTAAAATTTATGTTGACGGTTTTATCAAATAATTCCACTTTGACAGTTTCTCAAGGAAGACAACCTGGGATTTCAATCGATCCTCGTAGTTTGCATCAATGGGTCTCTGCGTCATGTAAGTCTTATCGTTTATGACAACATTCACTTTCAGCCCGGTTTTCGTAGTGGTCTTTGCAGCTCTTTCGAGGGCGTTCTCCTTGGTAAGAAGCGGCGCTCCGCTCCAGCTGCGTGTTATCTGCGAGAACAGACGGTGTTCTATCGGGTTGAATTTGGAGCAATACGGAGGATAATGCATAACCAGTATTTTCAGGCCCAGCCTGTCGGAAAGATCCATGAGCTCCTGCTTGAAAATGCGGTGGGAGCTGGAGTTGGAGCCTCCGCCGTCGCACAGAAGGACGATGGTTCCCGCACTTGAAGTCCTGCCTTGTGGCCATCCAGAATGTCTTCGCATGCCGCAATCCACTCCGGATGCAGCATGAGCTTGTCCCTGGCGCCTCCTCCAGGACGACGTATGCGTCCCGCAGGAGGGAAGTCGTTGTTCTTTATTTCGCGGATGCCTGCGTACAAAGTTTTTTTTGTTAATTCCGAAATAATTACTAACTTTGCGCACGCCATTAGGCCCAAGCATCTGTGCCATGGAAGCCAGATGGTGCCTTTTGTCGCACTCGCTCATAGAGTTAGCCACCTTGACCTGGTCGGGGCTGAAGCATATGGAAGGAGGTTTTGCTGTCATATTTTAAACGTTTGGGAAATTTGTTTAAAATTGCAAAATCTCCTTTACATACGCAAATATTTTATGTTAAATTTCTATAAATCACAGTGTTAAAGTTTTTAGCATGAATCATGGCAACTTAGCCAAGTTATTTTTTTGATATTGAACTCATTTAAACTTTTGTGATTTGTGAATTTTTTTAAGAAATATAACCA
>JAJBUG010000042.1:0-10386 GCA_020860515.1 Bacteroidales bacterium
CTGTTTAGTACTGCTTCCAGCTATTTCACCCTACCATTTTACAATTTGGCCGAAAATTTTCAAACAGGCATAAAAAAGAAAAGGAGATACTCTCACGAGCCTCTCCCATTCCATTCATCACATTATGCTTAATATCTTTGTATCGCGCAGGCTGATAAGTGTGAGGTATCAGTATCTGCTCTCAACGACGTCCCAGTCAACGATATCCCACAGCTTGTGGAGATATTCGGGACGGCGATTCTTGTAGTCAATGTAGTAGGCATGCTCCCATACGTCGAAAACGAGCAGGGGGGGTCAGGCCTGTGGTCATCGGGTTGTCAGCGTTGGACCCTTGGGTGATAAACAGCTTGCCGTTCTCGTCGCTGCTCAGCCATACCCAGCCAGATCCAAATAGGCCGGCACCTGCGTCTTCGAATGCCTTCTTGAAGTCCTCAAAGGACCCGAAGTCGCGATCAATAGCCTTTCTGAGCTCACCGCTTGGCTCACCACCCGAATTCGGGGCGAAGGTGAAGAAGTAGAAGATGTGGTTCCATGCCTGTGAGGCGTTGTTGAAGAGTGGGCCTTTGGCGTTGCGGATAACCTCTTCCAGCTCCATGTCTTCGAATTGTGAACCCTTGATGAGTCGATTCAGATTGTCAATGTAAGCCTTTTCATGCTTGCCATAGTGGTATTCGATTGTTTCCTTGCTAATCACTGGCTCAAGTGCATCAGTGGCATAGGGCAATTCGGGTTGAGTATATGTCATAATGCAAATTTTAAATTTTGGTTATGCAATATAAACACTTGGCATCTTGAATTGGTTTAGCAAAGGTACATACTTTTCTTGAATTACCAAAATATTTGTCAAGTTTTTTTGTAAAATTTAGCATTTTTCTTTAAAATGCAAGTTAAAAGGGCCCCGCAGGGCCCTTTTCTTAACGTCCGGAATCGTGGATCATGCTTGTGAGCACCTCGTTGAGGTGCTTTTGGCTGAGCAGATCCTCCAGGGTGATGTGCATGCGGTAACGCCAGTAGTGACGGCTGTTGGCGGGCACATTGATGCGCTCCTCCTGCGGATTCTCGCGGCGCAGGTTGCCATCAATCGAAAGCCAATCCTGCAGCGGCAAGATGCAGAGCATCGATGGCGATTTGAGATGAAGATTGATAATCTTCTCGCAAATCCAAGGCTCAGCGAAGTAGGGAGCCTGGCCGCCCTCGTGGAGCACGCGGTTGTAGAACTCCTGAGTCTTCTGGCGATCCTCCTCCCACCATGCGCGTATGCCGCTCATGTCG
Organism: Bacteroidales bacterium; assembly: GCA_020860515.1. Classification (GTDB taxonomy): domain Bacteria; phylum Bacteroidota; class Bacteroidia; order Bacteroidales; family Muribaculaceae; genus CAG-873. Next base: position 1,273 of record JAJBUG010000042.1, read on the forward strand.
TGGGTCGAGGTGGTGCATACCGAGTAATAGGGGTAATGCCATGTGTCGCCGAATGGCGATTTGGGATCCTTGGGCATGCGCTGGATTTCCAAGGTGAGGATTTCCAATGCACTCATTACTGCGGGCACGCAGTCAGGAATCATGCCCAGGTCTTCGGCGCATGTGAGCATGTTGGTAGCGTCGATCAGCGGCGGCAGCTTCCACATAGCCTTGCCGTACCAGAAGTCGTTGTGGCGATGGTAGAAGAAGTCGTTGTAGAGGCGGTCGAAGCACCAGCGCTCGTAGTCGGTCAGCGAACGGTAGATGTAGGTGAACTGGGCCGAAACTCTCGGATGGTAACGCTCGGGATTCTCGGGATCGGGAATGAACAGCACATCATCGATCAGGCCAAGCAGCGCATTGCACATGCGAGTGTTCTTCTCATCTTTTTCGAGCTTGTCGAAATAGTCAGCCACCTTGCGCTGGGTGTCAAATTCTGGCTTCAGCTTGTAGCGGCCATATCCCAGAGGATCGAGGAAGCGCTCGCGTGCCTCGTCGGTATATGGACCGAAGAAGTCGGCCAGGAAATAATCCATGATGTAAGGAGTGGTCTGCAGATTCACATCAATCCAGAAATCATAGGTATTGCGCAGCTCATCAGCACTGAATGGCAGAGCAGGGCTGAAATGGCCCAGCAAGCCATGGAGTGCGTCCATCGGGATTTCCCAAATGCGGAAGAATCCAAGCACATGGTCGATGCGGTAAGCATCGAAATATTCGCTCATCTTCTTGAAGCGATCGCGCCACCATGTGAAGCCGTCGCGGTTCATCTCCTCCCAATTGTAGGTGGGGAAGCCCCAATTCTGGCCCAGCACTGAGAAGTCGTCTGGCGGTGCGCCGGCTTGGCAATTGAGGTTGAAGAGCTGAGGATACATCCAAGCATCTACCGACATGCGTGATATTCCGATTGGAATATCGCCCTTGATAGCCACGCCCTTGCTGTGAGCATAGTCGCATACATGGCGCATCTGCTTGTCGAGGAAATATTGGATGTAGTATTGGAAGTTGATGTAGCTTGTGTTCTTGGCCACAAACTCCTGGATCTTCTTCTCGTCGTACACTGCATACTCGCCCCAATGCTGGAATTCCGGGGTCTGATAGCGGTCGCGCAGCACGCAGTAGGCGGCGTATGGGGTCAGCCAGTGCTTGTTGAGGTCAACGAAGTTCTTAAATTCCGGGCTTTCTACCACTTCCTTGCCATTCTGCTCGAACAGTTCGCGGGTGAAGGCGCGCTTTGCGTTGTTGACGCGCTCATAATCCACTTCTTTAAGCTCGTTTAGTTCCTTGCCCAGGTTGTCGTAATATTGCTGGCGCTCGGCATCCTGCAATTTGCCCATTTCTGACAGACGCAGGAATTGGGGATGCAGGGCAAAGCACGAGTTGGCATTGTAGGGGTAGGAATCGGTCCAGGTGCCAGTCATTGTGGTGTCGTTGATAGGCAGAATTTGGATAAACGACTGCCCTGTCTCTGCTGCCCAGTCAATCATTGGCAGCAGGTCGTAGAAATCGCCTACGCCAAAGTCTTTCTCGCTTCGGAGCGAGAACACTGGGATTGCTGTGCCAGCTCCGCGCCAAGGTGTCTGCATGTTGATAAAGCGCATGCCTGATGCCACTGTGGCACAGTCATCATCGGGCACCACGGCGAAGCGGCGGTTGTCGCCACCTTCCCACGACACAGGCTTGCCTGTGGCTTTGTCAATGATTAAGAACTTAAATTCAGAACCCTGAATCAGATCGCTGCAATTGTCAACATTCACGCTCCACAGGGGATAAAGCGCATCGCTCATGCGGAGAGCCTTCTCCACCTTCCAGTCGCCAAGCGAGCGGCAGGCGCCCGAAATGGCAATGGCATGGTCGGCGCTGACCATGGGTGCATACACTTGCACTGTGAGCTTGCCTTTCTCAAACTTCACTATAGCGTCGCGGTTGTCGCGATGGCAAATGCAATCAATGAAGGCCGATGAGTAGAAGGGCTTGTCCCAGGGTTGATCCTGCCAGCGGTCATAGAGTTTGTAGTCTTCGGCATCGGAATGTTCAAACACATGTGGTGTGCCCCATTCGCGCTTAACATAGCCATTTTCATGGCGGATAAAGTAGCTGTAGGTAAAGTTTTGGGGAGCGTCAATCTCGACTTCGGTCTGCCATGACTCCACGCCAGTAAGCTCGAGCTTGATGGCCTTGCCGAGGTCATCAGCCCCAAGCTCAGGGCACGAACCAGTCAGATACACTGATTCGCCCCAGTTGGTGCGGTACCCAATATTGAATTTTACTTTCATAATGGTATTTGAGGTAAGTACTGATAGATATAACGATTGTAGGTTAGAAAATGTTCACGCTTTATCCGCATTTGCTGGTGCCGCAGCTTGTGCAAATCAGGCAGCCTTCCTGATAAATCAGGGTGGGGTTGCCACATTTGGGGCATACTTGGCCGGTCGCCTTGGTGCCGTTGGGCGCATATTTTTTCAGGGCGCGCTCCACACCCATCTTCCAGGTGTTGATTGACTGGCTGTCGAGCTCCAGGCCGCTTACCAGCTTGATCACTTGGTCGATTGGCATGCCATAGCGCAGCACGCCTGAGATTAGCTTGGCATAGTTCCAATATTCAGGGTTGAACTTGTAGCTCAGGCCCTCGATAGTGGTCTTGTAGCCACGCTTGTTAATGAATTGGAAGTCATAGCGCTTGTTTCCCTCGGGATCTACGGCCTTGATGATCTTGCCCTTGGTTACTGATTTGGGGCAGAAGATGCCGTCATCGTCATCGGCCAGACCGGTGAAGATTTCGTAAGGAGCGCCATCGATGAGACCAACGAATGCAATCCATTTTTCCTTATTGTTCTGGAAGCGCACCACATCGGCTTCGAGTTCGATTGGTCGCTTGGCCACATGGGGCTTGACCTCGTCGGTCTTCTTATTTTCGAGCGAAAGAAGCACGCCGCTGCGGCTGCCGTCGCGATATACGGTGCAACCCTTGCAACCAGCCTTCCAAGCCTCGGTATAGAGTTGAGCTACTGTCTCCTCGTTGACATCGTTGGGCAGATTGATGGTAACGGAAATCGAGTGGTCAACCCATTTCTGCACTGCGCCTTGCATTCTTACCTTTTCCACCCAGTCGATATCGTTGGCGGTGGCAGAGGCATAAGGACTTTCGGCCACTAAGGCATCAATTTCGGCTTGAGTGTAATTGTCCTTCTTTTCTTTGCCAGCAATGCGCATCCATTCCAAAAATTTGGGATGATATACGATGAATTCCTCGAATGCATCGCCATTTTCGTCCACAAAGTCAATGCGCACGTCGGTGTCGCTCGGATTTACTTTGCGGCGGCGCTTGTACACGGGGCGGAATACTGGCTCGATGCCGCTGGTGGTGCGAGTCATCAGGCTGGTGGTGCCAGTGGGGGCAATAGTAAGGCAAGCAATGTTGCGGCGTCCGTGCTGCAGCATGTCGTCGTAAAGTGCTGGATCGGCTTCGCGCAGACGGTTGATATATGGATTTTCCTTTTCTCGTACTGGATCATAGATTTCGAAAGCTCCACGCTCCTTGGCCATCTCTACGCTTGAGCGATAAGCAGCCAGGGCCAATGTGCGATGCACATTGGTTGAAAACTCAGTGGCCTCGGGGGTGCCGTATCTCATGCCCAAGGCGGCAATCATATCGCCTTCGCCAGTGGTGCCTACGCCTGTGCGACGTCCTTTCAGAGTCTTCGCGCGTATTTTCTCCCAAAGATGACGCTCCGCGCCCTTTACCTCCTCTGGCTCAGGGTCATGGTTGATTTTGTTGAGTATGATGTCGATTTTTTCCATCTCCAGGTCGATGATATCGTCCATCATGCGCTGAGCATAGCCAACATGCTGCTGGAAGAGTTCGAAGTCAAAATAGGCCTCGTTGGTAAATGGATTCTTTACGTAAGAATATAGGTTAATGGCTAAGAGCCGACAACTGTCGTAGGGGCAAAGTGGAATTTCGCCGCAGGGATTGGTGCTGATAGTCTCAAACCCAAGGTCGGCGTAGCAGTCGGGCACAGATTCACGCAAAATTGTATCCCAGAACAGCACGCCGGGCTCGGCACTCTGCCAAGCATTATGGATAATCTTATCCCACAGTGCCTTGGCATCAATCTCCTTCTTCACGATTGGGTTGTCGCCAGTAACAGGATATTGCTGCATGAATGGGGTGCCAGTGGTGGCAGCATGCATGAAATCATCGGTCAGACGCACCGACACATTGGCGCCCGTGACCTTACCCTCGGTCATCTTGGCATCAATGAAGGCTTCGGCATCGGGATGCTTTACCGACACAGTCATCATCAAGGCTCCACGGCGCCCATCCTGAGCCACCTCGCGGGTAGAGTTGGAATATCGCTCCATAAAGGGCACCAGGCCAGTGCTGGTAAGAGCCGAATTGTTGACGGGGGTGCCTTTGGGGCGGATATGGCTCAGGTCATGGCCCACGCCGCCACGGCGCTTCATCAGTTGCACCTGCTCCTCGTCAATGCGAATTATGCCGCCGTAGCTGTCGGGATGTCCGTCAAGGCCGATTACGAAGCAATTGCTGAGCGAGCCAACTTGGTAGTTGTTGCCGATACCGCTCATTGGGCTGCCTTGCGGAGCAATGTAGCGGAAATCGTCGAGCAGATTAAAAATCTGCTGCTCGCCCATGGGGTTGGGATACTTCTGCTCGATTCGGGCAATCTCGCTGGCTATGCGGCGGTGCATATCTGCGGGGGTCTGCTCGTAGATATTGCCATACGAGTCTTTGAGGGCGTACTTGCTGACCCATACGCGGGCAGCAAGCGCGTCGCCATCAAAGTATTTCAGAGATGCCTCGTAGGCTTGATCATAAGTATAAGTCATAGTAGTGTTGAGAGGTAGGATTTGGGATTTAGACAATCCCAAATCCTAAATCCTATTTATGCTTGGTGTGCAGGACGCAACAGGTCGTTAACAGTCTTTACAGGATTGAAGCTTGCGCTTGGCACCTCTACGAAGATGGTAAGCCAGTCGCTCATTGCGCCGTTCCATAGTCCGGGAAGCTCCAAGGCCTTAAGCTCGCGTCCGTCGAGGCTCTTCGATGAAATGAAGCCAGTGTTGGGGTCAACATAGTCAACCAGGTTGAAGTGCTGGCCGTCCACATCCTTGATGTAGCATACCAGGTCAACGGGGTTGAAGTGGGTGGCTTGGCTCATGATGTTGGCATAAGCTGGCACAGAAGTGTCAATCTGGGTTGATTCCAGGATTTGGGGTGAAGCTGTGCCATCGGGGTTGTAAGCGATGAACGGACCGCCGCCGGGTTCGCCCTCGTTGCGCACCATGCCGCAAGCGCGCATGGGGCGATTGAGCTTGGCTTCAAGGAAGGCCGCTAATTCGGCGCCCTTGAGAGCATCGAATTGATCAGCGTGGATTGAGAAGGTGTCGCGCAGGAAGTCGCAAATCTTGTGTAGGTCTTCGTCGGTGTATTTGCCGCCGCGCAGCAGTTTCAGATATTCTTCCACCTTGTCATGGGCAAGAATCAGAGTGCCAGCCAGCACTTTCTTGCTCTGGATAGTGGCAGCGCGCTGTGAGTCGGGCACCACATTGTCGATATTCTTGATGAATACCACTGTGCTGTCGATGTCGTTGAGATTTTCGATAAGAGCGCCATGGCCGCCTGGACGGAACACAATCTGGCCGTTCTTGTCGCGGAAAGGCTCATTGTCGAGCGTAGCAGCCACTGTGTCGGTCGATGGCTTCTGCTGCGAGGTGCTTACTTCGTATTTTACGCCGGTTGCTTTCTCAAAAGCGGGCACAGCGGCTGCGAGCTTCTCATCGAACAGCTTCTGGTGGTTGGCCGATACAGTGAAATGGAGCTTCACCTTGCCGTCAACGGCTGCAGTCTGAGCACCCTCCATGAGTTGCTCTTCGAGCGGTGTGCGCACCTTGCCATCAGCATAGCGGTGGAAAGAAAGCACAGCCTTGGGCAGAGCGCCGTAGTTGAGTCCCTCGGGTAGTACGATGCCACCGATTACATCCTTGTAACGGCCTTCGGCAATCAGTTGGTCAGCATTTTTGCCATGCTTCTTTTCAAGCACTTGGTTGAGCTCTTCGTAGAATGGGCACTTGGTGATGTTGAGGATAAGCTTCTCCACATCGCTTCCAGCCTTAGGCTTTTCGTCTTCGCCATTTACAAATGCAAAGAGAGCTTTGAACATGCGAGAAGCTGCGCCTGAAGCAGGCACAAACTTGCACACATCGCCACCGTCGGCCAGGTATTGGTCCCAGCGCAGCACTGCCTCGCGCTGCTGTTCTTCGGTTGGCACGATGATTCCAGCACCGCCCTTGGCGCTTGCTAAGAGCTTGAGATAGGGGAATCCGGTGGTGAAGCGCTCAAGTTGCTCGTGGAGCTTGGCCTCGCTGATGCCTTTCTGCTGCAGATAGGCAAGATCTTCTTTAGTTAGCATAGGTATTATATTTATATTAGGTGATAATTTTTTTGAAAGGATAAAAGGAGGAAAGGGGGAGGGAGAGTTAGAGGGCTCGTGAAACGCGCTTTATCAGGTTGTAGGCTGCTACAATTCCCAGTTCACCCGCCTTGCTGAGGTCGGCTATGCCAGCCTTTTGATTGCCAAGCTTGAGGTGAATGTAGCCTCGGTTGTAGTAAGCCTCGCCAAGATTGGGCTGCAGCTCTATGGCCTTGTTGTAGGCTGCAATTGCCGACGTGTAGTCGCCAAGCTCGTAGAGGATGTTGCCCTTGTCGAACCATGCTACGGCAGTCATGGGTGACAGCTCGATTGCCTTGTCATAGTCGGCCAGGACTTGTTGCAGGCCAATGCGCTTGTTGTCGAGCGCTCCGCCTGTAAATTTTGGTCCGGATTGCTGGGTGGCCGGTTGGTCTTCGTGGGCTTGCAGCGCATGATATCGAGCTTGGGCGCGCATGAAGTAAGCCAAGGCGTGGTCGGGGTTCAAGGCTGTGGCTCGGTCCAGGTCTTCGATTGCCGCTTGGTAGTTGCGCACAGTAATCAAGTCCATGGCTCTGCCCAGATAGTCGATTGTGCGTGGAGAGTGGGTGGCTATGTAAGAATTATAGTAATCAACTGATGAGAAATGCTTCTGTATCAGGTCTGGGTCGTTGAGGGTAGGGGGATTGGGTGTCACTACCATCACGAATCTCAACATTCGGGTGGTGTTGATATCATCAACTTCTTTGAAATAATAGGTGTCCTGCTTCAATTCCGTAGGAGCTGAATAGAACGATATTTCTATCAGTGGCTCTATCTCTATGGCTAAGTCGCGATCCTGCACTCGGCCTCGGATTGCCTGGTTGTTGTATTCTTCTTCGATATGGGTATCGTTGTCGATTGTAAGCAGTGTGTTGAATCGCTTAGATGCAGCCTCGGGTGTAAGTTCCTGAGGGGTGTCTTCCACTTTCCCTTCCACATTCTGTGCTTTCTTGGCCATGTCCCAAGCGCGGTCGTAGTCGGCTTTGGCGCTTTGCAATTGGCCCTTCTCACGCAAAAATTCGCTGCGCATATAGTAGGCTCCCGAAAAGTCGGGGAAGCGGTCGATCACCATGTTTACATCGGCAATGGCATCGTCGTAGTTATGCTTCAGGCCATTGACCACAGCACGATTGTAGCGCGCGCGATAGTCATCGGGATCCATTTGCAATATGAGTGAGAGGTCTTTGTATGCTCGGTCATTGTCGCCAACCTCCAGAAGCAGAAGGCTTCGATTGAATAGGGCTGTGGGATTCATTGGTTCCAATTCAAGCGAATAGTCATAGTCGGCCATGGCGCCAAAATAGTCGTTGAGCGTGTACCGCAGGTAAGCGCGGTTGATGTATAGGCCAGCCAGGCGAGGCTCAAGCTTGATGGCATGGTTCATGTCTTCGAGCGCTTGCTCATAATTTTCATGATGGTCAATGGCAATGGCTGCGCGCAGAATGTAGCCATTCAGGGCATTTTGATTGATTTGCAGGGCCTTCTCTATGTCGGCGCTTGCAGCCACAGTGTCTTGCTGCTCCAGGCGCAGTTTGGCCCTTCCCAGATATCCATTGTCAAAATTGGGGTAATACGTTAGCAATTCGGCAAAGGCGGTGTCGGCTTGCTCATAATCTTTCATAGAGTTGAGGGCCAATGCCTTGTTGAACATTATTTGTCGGTTGCGTGGCAGTAGCTTTAGGGCTTCGTCGTAGTCGCTCACGGCGGCAGAGTCGCGGCCCAGATTTTGGCGAGCCACGCCCCGCACTTCCCACGCGTCGGTCAGGAAGCGGTTTAGCTGCAGGGCCTTGGCAGCATCTGCTTCAGCTCCGGCATAGTCGTCGAGATTGAGCTTGGCTATGGCTCGGTACAGATAAGGCTGGGCCAAGTAGGGCTTGGCCTGGATTACCTGATTGAAGTACTGAATCGAGAGCACATAGTCCTCGAAGTACAGGGCGTTTTGCCCTACACGCAGCACTTGTTCGGTATTTATTTGGGCTGTCGCGCTCAATGTCTGGGCTATTGCAGCCATTATTATAATAATGTATTTGTATAATCTGTGCATGATATGGCAAAATTACACATTTATTGTCACACCACAAAACGAAATTGCAAATTTTGCCACAAAAATTATCTACAAACTTTCAAGAAACGGACAACTTCTCTATAACCCTTCCCTTTAAAGTTTCCCAAAATCCATTCGTTCCAAACCGTTTTTTCAAACCATCCAAACCATTTTTTCAAACCATCCAAACTATTTATTCAAACCATCCAAACCGGTTTCTTGGAGCCATTTCCCTTAGAATATGTAAATAAGTGTTAATGTTGGTATGAGGGATTAAACTATGAGCCTTGTGGGAAGTCTTAAGGATAGTAACAACCTTTTTCGTTTCTTATACCATTTAATCAGATTAATGGCTTTTGATTAGATAGGACAGGCCGCTGAAAGCTCGCGAGAGCTCATGCAGCGGCTTTTCATTTTATATCTCTTTTTCAATCTCTTGTGAAAAAAAATAAAAATAATTGAAGAAAAATTTGGTGGTTTCGGAAAAAGGCAGTAACTTTGCACTGCAAAACGGAAATAAGACCGTCAACGCGATGGCTCCTTAGCTCAACTGAATAG
>JAJBUG010000042.1:10486-62957 GCA_020860515.1 Bacteroidales bacterium
AGCATCTGACTACGGATCAGAAGGTTACAGGTTTGAATCCTGTAGGAGTCACTAAGCGAAAGCGATGGCTCCTTAGCTCAACTGAATAGAGCATCTGACTACGGATCAGAAGGTTACAGGTTTGAATCCTGTAGGAGTCACTAAAATCATTGTAAATGAAAAAGTTGTAAGCAAGATGAGGCTCTTTGGGCTCTCATCTTTTTCTTTTTCAGTGTTTTACGTAGGTTATCTTCCTTATATCCTAATATTTAACCGTGTTTCTGATGCAAAATCACATGCCGAAGGAAGACAATAATTGGCACCAAAAACAGCTATGGGATTATCATTTTTTACCCAACGAATTGTACCTTCCTTATCTTGATATACCAGCTCCTTGGCTTGTAGGGACATCCCTACAAGCAACAGAGCCAATATAATGTTTGCAAATCTGTGTACCATATCAGATAATAATTGTGCCAATGTATTCTGGAATTATTGAGGGCTCTCCAATTTCAAGAACGGGACCTTCATCGAAGTTAGGTACATATTCGACTGGAATATCAGGCAGGAATGGAGCATTCGGTCGCAATGGACGGAAGTAAAATCCCATAGGCTTTCCTTGTTTCAATTTGTTGGCAAAGCGATTTAGGCCAATTTTCCAGGGCATCCCTTGCCAAAAATGGTCGAGGACCATCGTATTGTCCAAAAATGCCATGCTAAGATCGGCAGTGTAAGGCACGGAAAGAAAATATTCATTAACTTGTGGATAATCTTGTGCATCCTCAGTAAATTGAACTTCCATACGCCATGGCACCGATTTATCCACATTTAATTCAGGAGATACAGCCTCAACTGTCAAGACCTGTTCTTGGAATCCTTTAGCCGACGGATATACGATGTATTTGATTTCAGGGTTGCCCAAGCTAAGAAGGTTCACCTTATCTCCATCAGGGACAACAGTGGCTTCCGTAATCAGGAGTTTCCCATTGACCTTAGTAGCATTTAAAGCATCGGAATAAGGCAACACTGTGATCTTGAAGGATTTGCCATCCCGAGGCGACACTTTGAAGGTGCTTTTGAATCCAGGCACAATATTCTTAAACTCTGACTTACCTTTCACCGTGTTTTTATTGAATACAAACTCTGGTGCCACGCCATCATGAACAGTGAAGAAATAATGTTCGGTGCCATTGTCATCAATTTTCATCAAAGGCTGGGCTGTAGCATATTTCAACACTGCCCCTTCCATTTTAAGATTGAAAGGAAGAACCGTAGAGGTATTTTTCGGCAGAGTAAATCCTCCTTTTTCGGGAATTGTGACAGATCCTTCTGGAAGATTTATTGTAATGCTAAGGTCTGTTAGGTCGTGACGGTCAAGATCGTGATCTTGAGTATTCACCAAGAATAAGAATCCTTCTCCTTGTGGATTCATACGAGCAGCATAACGTAGGTCGTCACGATTCTCGGGAGTCATCGACTTTACGTTTTCGGGCATTACTGGTTGCATGGGCGCAAGGATGTGTTGCCAATCATTCAAGAAATTGTGAATGACACGCAGTGGACGGAAGCTGACAGCTTCAAGGCCAAACTCACCAAGAGGAGCTTGAAAGTCATAACTTACCTTTGGCAATCCCATGGGCTGATCACTATAGAATTCGCCATAACCGTCGTTCATTCTGGGAGTTGAGCCTCCATGGTACATATAATAACCGATGATATTAGAACCTCCAGCCAAACAGCGAAGCATCAAGGCCTCAGCCGCCTCAGCTGTACAAATAGGACGCTTATCATATACCATCTGTATACCCACACCCATTTCAGCCGATGCCGAAGGATAATCCAATGGATTGTATCTAACAGGACTGTAGTCCGGATCAGCCCATAGATTTTTGAACATACAGAAATCACTCTTAACCTGATCCTCAAACCATGTGGGATAGGTATATCCTGCTGTGACTGGAATGGCTTTCCCAGGTAAAACTACAGCATTCCCCCAGCCGGTGGCAGTATAGAAAGGAGTAACAATTCCCGCATCCGCGGCCATTTTTTGGAGAGTTACCATGTGTTGGTTTCCTAATTCAGTAGTACTTATATTCCCTTCCTGAACCGAAACACCAAGCTTTGTTATTCCCTTGTCATAGCTTGCCGCAGTGAAATCTCTAACAGTTTCCCCAGGGTAATTAATGGCCCAAGGAGCCGCAGAGTGCTGATGTTCATTTTCTATCTGACAACCAATGATTGGACCTCCATCTTTGTAATATAAGCCCTCGAGTTGCTTAGCGATTTCTTCATAAAGAATCTTGGCATAAGCCAAATACTTGGGATCATTGGATCGCACATCAAGATTCTTTGTAAAGAGCCAATCGGGTAATGCGCCAGAACGAATTTCACCATGGCCAAAGGGTCCGATACGGATAATTACATCCATATCGTGCTTCTTACAAAGCTCAATGAAGTGGCGCAGGTCAAGGTTGCCTGTCCACACGAACTCACCCTCCACTGGTTCATGAAGACTCCAGAACACGTATGATGGAATTATATTCACTCCCCCGGCTTTCATCTTGATGATTTCTTGTTCCCATTGTTCAGCAGGGTAACGTGAATAGTGGAATTCACCCATCACGGGAATCACGGGCTCACCATCTCGTGCAATATAGAAATTATTCACCTCAATTGAGCCACCATCGGGAGCGGTGCCACCCATTTGAAGATGATCACTTTTGATTGGCACCCATTGGGATGGAGCATCGATTGAGTACTCCTTAGCAAAACCCATAAGGGCTATGCTAAGGATAGATGTTGATATGATAGTTTTGATTTGCATTAGTAACCAGGATTTTGTTTGATTTGACTTTTTGATTCGTCAATAAAAGATTGTGGAATCCAAAAACGATTTTGACAATCTGTCACTTTGAAGTAGCTTGAACCCGCAGCATTGGCATTTTCAATGCGTTGGTTGGCATATTCTATGTATTTGTCGAAGCGGATAAGATCTTGTCTACGCAATCCTTCGAGCCAAAATTCATGTCCACGTTCCTTCAACAAGGCCTCCATGAATGAATCATAGTTGGAAGTTGCTGAAGCGTCTAAGTCGGGCAGACCAGCGCGATTGCGAATCCTATTTACAAGGCTAACAGCCTCGCTTGTTACGGAGTGATTATTACGAACCACACATTCTGCCAAACTAAGCAGGGCATCGGAGAAACGATAGATTACTACATCGACACCCGAGGCCGAACCAGTTTGCTCAGGATCCATTCCATACTTTAAAGGAAGAGCGCCTTTTGCCAATTGGGCTGAAGAGGAAGAATCTACCAATACTCCCTTCTTATTGTAGTAAGAGGCAATGATATTTTCTGCACGCTGATCGCCCGGCTCGAAGGTGTTGTAGAAATCCCATGGCATCACATAACCGCCCCAACCCTCGGCTTTTTCTGCCCATGGATAATCAGCAGGAAGGACCTCGGCTGTCATGTAATTATTGTAACCACTATCGGTGTTGGTGGAAGGAATGCACAAGATGACTTCGTTGTTGCCGTTGCCCGATTTTGAGAATATATAATTATAATCGGATTGAAGGGAATATGTTCCCTCCATTGCTACTAAATCACGAGCTACTTTCTCCGCCTTTTCAAATAGGCCACGAATCATATAATATTTGAGCAAAATCATTCGAGCTGCGCCTTTCGACATGCGCCCTGTAGCTTCTGGCACTGCTGGCAAGGTCTCAATGGCTGTGAGCAGGTCTTCCTCCATCATGGCATCGTACTCTTCGTCGGTGAGGCGAGGCAGATAATAGAATGTCTCTGGATCGTCCAAAATTTCATCACTTGCCACTGGCACTGGCCCAAAAAGATCATAGAGGAACAATGCCATCCAGCCTCTTAATGCGTGGGCTTCTCCAGCGTAGAGAGCCTTAGCCTCGTCGGAGGCCGAGGATCTTTCTATTCTGCGAATAGTGTTGCGAGCTTTCGACAGGTAATTGTAGCGAGAGAAGCAATCCCAAATATTGTTTTGGAAATTACCATTCATCGTGGCAAACCACTGATGATAGTACATCTCATCGCTTTCCCAGGCCCAGCAAGTCCAGAGTACATCAGTGGTCATATCGCTCAGCACTTGGTAGCCACCATAATCGGCTGCATAGACTCCGTCCCACCATCCAGTGTTGAAGTCATAATAAAGGTAGTTGACTGCAAGTTTGCAATCGTTTTCGTTTTGAGGAAAAGTGTCTTCAGAAATTTCTGTGTAATCGAGGCGGTCAAGCTCACATGAGGTGAGACCCAATGCCGTAATTATCGACGCCAATATGTATTGAGAGATTTTCATAATGTCTTAAAATTTGAGATTAAGGCCAAAAGCTACCGACCATTGGCTTGGATAAGCTCCAATACCATTTCCAGTTTCAGGATCCATGCCTTTATAGGGAGTGATTACAGCCAGGTTACGTCCGGCGACATAAGCTCTCAGGTTTTGGATCTTATTGTCGAACCATTTAGTAGGGAAGGTGTAACCAATCGACACATTGTCGAGACGCAGATACCAAGCTTTCTCCAAGAAGAAATCACTGTTGGCTGGATTTACACCCGAGGTTGCTTCTGCAACGCCCGGCAGAGTGCCATTGGGATTATCAGGGCGCCAACGATTCATTACCTCTTTCAGGGCATTTACGCCATAGGTGATATCCTCGATGCCATATACGCTCTGAAGCTTCACTTCATTGATTTTCCAACCATTGAATGTGCCATAAATGTAGATATTGGCGTCCCAATTCTTCCATCGGAAGGTATTGTTAAGAGAGACTGGAATGGGAGTGTTGTTGCAAAGCTTTACAATGTCAGCATCATCGAGCACACCATCACCGCCTTCTGTGCGAAGATAACGACCTTCGGAATCGCGCATGCGTTCGCCATTCTCATCAAGGACCCAACTGTAATTATCAAGATAGTTGATAGCACCAGTGCCTGATTTTGGAAGATGCACGTAGGTTTGGCCATCCTGAATTAGTCCATTGGTCTTATAGCCATAGATGTTATCCCAGTCCTCTACCCATCCTTGATACACAGCGGGGATGAATTCAGGATCACGGGCAGTGGTACGATTGCGATAAAGTGAGAAATTGAAATCAGTCTGCCAAGTGAAATCACGAGTGTCGATATTGTAGCTTGTTAGGCTAATATCAATACCCTTAGATTCATACACTGCCTTTGAGTTGTAATCAATGGTCTTTATTTCATTATAACTCATCAGACTTTTGGTAAGGATTACATTCTTGCGTTTGCGCAGGAAAGCATCAATGTTGGCTTGAAGACGATTGCCAAAGAATCCCGCGTCAACACCAATGTTCCAGTCATCCAGAGTCTCCCACTTCAGATTAGGATTGCCCAACTGGCTAAGTCCCATACCATTTTGCAATGTGCCACCAGGAGCAAATGCTCCCGAACTAACTTTGTAGAAGGTGTTGATGCCTGTGAGAGAGCCAGGGTTGCCAGTTTGTCCATAACCAGCGCGTAGCTTAAGATCATTAAGCCAAGTGGCACTATTCATCCATTTCTCTTGTTTCATGCGCCATGCGAGCGAAACTCCTGGGAACGCCCCCCATTGATGATCTTTTGAGAAATTTGAAGATCCATCAACACGGATATTAAAAGTAAGAATATAGCGTTCCATAAGCGAGTAATTGACGCGGCCGATGAAAGAGGCCATCTCTGACGACCCTTTGAATGAGGATATGTCAGGATTCTCTTCTTGGGATGTGCCAATATTGTTCATCAAAGATCCATCAGTGGGGAATTCTTTTGCCACAATACCCATGCCATTCCATGACTGCTTCTTATATTCCCAGCCTGCCATTACGCCTAAATCGTGGATTCCGCCAAAGGTATTATTGTAATTGGCGATAATGTTGACCATATTCATTTGCCATCGAGCATTTTGTTTCGATGCCATACCATTTGTGGCAAAGCCTTTTTTGGTCGTAGTGGGGATATATTGGTCGTGTTGGGTATCCTTCAGATCAAAACCACCATTTACTCGCAATGATAAGAATTTCCAAGGCTTATATTCCAAATATCCAGTTATGAAGAGATCTCGCGAAGTGGTTTCGTCAGTGATTTCCAACAATGATACCGGATTGGGATAAATGTCACGAATAGGATTGCCAGCAAAACTACCATCTTCGTCATATACGGAAACTGTTGGATTGAAGGTCATTGCGGAATAGATAAGGGCTGAATTGTCCTGTCGAGAATCGCCAAGGGGCACGTCATTGTACTTTATCTGGGTGAAATTACTGCTGACGCCAGCTTTGAACACTTGTGAGAATGTCTGATCCAGATTCATACGCCCTGTGATGCGGTTCATCGAGTTGTTTTTCGCAATAGCTTGATGATCCATATAGCCAAGCGAGAACAGATATTGCGTAGCGGCATTGCCCCCTGTTACCGAAAGATTATGTTCGGTAAGTACGCCTGTGCGAGTCACTTCATCAAGCCAGTCAGTGCCATCGCCAACAAATTCATCAATTTGACGTTGTGTGTAGTACTTTTCATTTCCACGTCCGAGTTCATCGAATACTTGATTCTGCACGGTCATAAAATCGCGGGCATTCATAAACTTAGGTTTGTCCTTAAGCCATTGCAAGGCCACTGATCCGCTGTAATTAACCACTGGCTTGCCTTCTTTGCCACGCTTAGTTGTGATCAGAATTACACCACCCGAAGCGTCGGATCCATAAATAGAGGCAGCCGAGGCATCCTTAAGAATATCGATTGATTCAATATCGGCAGGGTTAAGATTGATAAGGGAGTTTTCCTTGTCTCCACCGCTATAAGCTGTCCCAGTAGAAACGGTTGAAGAGGATACTTGAGGCACACCGTCGATTACCACCAGGGGAGCTTGGCCGCTAAGACCGCCACGAATTGAAATATTGAGAGAACCGCCGGGGTTTGCGGAGTTTTGTGTAATGTTCATGCCGGCAGCTCGGCCACGAAGCATAGTGCCCAGTGACTCAGATGCCGCTGAAGGAAGCTTGTCGGCTTTCACTGAAGACACTGCTCCTGAGATTGTGCTTTTCTTTTGAGTGCCATAGCCCACTACTACCACTTCATCGAGAAGTTTGTTGTCTTCCTCCATTACAAATTGCATAGTAGAGGCAGCAGTCTTTTCTTGAGTTTGATAGCCAACATAAGCAGCCGTAATAATCGAACCAGATGCAACATTAAGGAGAGTGAAATGTCCATCTATGTCAGTGGCAACGCCCAATTCCTGACCTTTGACCTTTATGGAAACTCCAATCAGCGGCTCGCCTTCGGTATCGATTACCGTGCCTTGCACGGTAATCGCTTGTCCGAATGCTTGTTGAAATCCTAATGATAGGATAGCAATGACAATTAGTGATATTTGCTTTACTGTTTTTTTCATGATAAGTAAGAATTTTAATTGGCTTTGCGAATAGAGGCCCACCATTCTGTAGAATCGAAGGTGACAATCACTTTTCCATAGTAGCCTGATTTAAAGGTGCAGCATGAGCCAGAGGCTGATTCAAACCACCACTGACCATCAGCATCTGCACGGAACACTCGAACCCAACCATCGGTGTAGAAATAGTACATGATATCGTCGGTATATCCGTCAACCAATTCTGTTTCGATTTCATATCGACCGGGCGAGACCTGTGTCATGTAATCCGAAGCGCCCCAATCTCCAAATACGAATCCTGTGCCTGAGAGCAGAACTGGTTCGGTGCAACCAGGCTCTGCATTCAATTCTGAAATCGAATAACAATGGTTGGCAAGATCAATCCAAAGATAATAATAACCAGCCTTTTCGATTGTAACAGGCACCACATAACCATTCTTATTCATCAATTTCGAGCTTACATAAGGACTTACACCAAACAAGTCAGCATCAATACTCTTAGAGGGGGTGAAATAAACTTGTGTCCCATCCTCTGGTGCATAGAACTTGCATGTATATGTGTAGGGCACTATTTCACCATCAGAATAACCAGGATCCATAAAGTGATAGTAACCATTCACATAATCACTCTCATTTTCTGTTGCGATTATAGCGTACATCTGATCGTAGAGTTCATAGGGGTCTTCCTCTTCAGCAAGCATCACAACTATTGAAGTGGTGAGCTTTAGCTCATTACCAGTAGAATCTGACACTACTATCTCAGCTTCGAAATTGCCAATCGAAGTGAAATCAAAGGATTTATTAAGAGTGGCACTGCGTCCCGAGAGCTCGATGCTTTCATCATAAGCAATTTCAGGAATAGATATATGGGCCATCGAAAGAGCGCGGTCGTCTTCAAGGTTAAGGCTTAAGTCCCATACGCCCTTGGCTAATTCAGTGTCAAAGTCGACACTCACCTGGTCAGGGAAAGAAGTTGTAACCCATGGCGCTGTAATATCGGGGGCAAATGAAAGAGTTACTGTGCGAGTAGTGGAAAGACCATTAACGTCGTGCACTACCACTGAGAGTGTTTCGGGGAATGTGGCAGTGCTGGGCACTTCCATTTTCCATGAATAATTGTACACCTTTGGCTCTCCTTTAGGAGTAATAGTCTTGGCTACTCCCCAAGCATCGCAAGAGATTTCTATGAGAGAAATGCCCAAATAATTTGAAGCTTGTCCTTCTACCCACACTTCATCGCCAGGAAATGTTGCAATTTCCTCGAGATCCACGTAAAGGCCTGGCGCTACGTCATCATGATCGTCACAACTGGTGATGATCAATGACAACAAGAAGGCGGCTATAGATTTAAGTTTCATATTGTCGAGTTTAGAATACATTGACAAATTGTGGATTATTCACATTTTCGAGCGTAGATGCAAATTCCATAAATGAGGAGAATGCGTGGATGCCTATATGGTTGTGATTGATGGCATCAGCTTCATGGAGGAATTTGAATGTCTTGTCCATGTTGCCCAACCCATATTGACCCAAGGCCATCATGTAGCGGCAATGAACTTGGTTGGCCGAGTTAAGGTCGTTTTCCCAAATAAGCAGGTCGGGAAGTGACACGGCGAAGTAGTCAGGCTTACAATCGTCAAACACATGCTTCTCGCCATAGGCAATAAGATGATTGAATCGGCTGCGAGCTGCATCTTCGTTGCCCAAAGCACGCTCACACATTGCTGCATAGAAGAGCTTGTCGGGGGCAGCATCATTGTAGTAAAGTGCTGCAGCTGGTTCCATCGGAGCCTTTGTTCCATGCTGCCAACATTCGGTAGCCTTTTTGAAATTACCCTTTTGTTCAAAGGCCATGCCCAATAGATAATAGAAGTCGTTCTCCAATGCTCCATAAAGCTTTCCCTCGCCAAGATGATGAGGATAAACCAGACATTCTTTGAGCAGTCGGATTGCCTTATCGGTCTCTCCTGCAGCCAAGGCTTTCTTGGCAAGCTCTACACGACAGAATTGATATTGAGCGGGCACTTTTCCTTCACCGCCTTCCCAAGGATGGAAGATGTGTGAATCAAGCAAATGCATTGCTTTTTCGTAATTGTCAGTGAGGTTGAGAAGTGTGATATCTTCTAGAAGGAGATCGTCGCGCTGAGCAATTAGATCGGGGTATTGCTCCAAATGAGCAAGACGGAAGCCGTGGTCATGATTAAGACGTTTGTAGAGTTGGTCGAGCTCCATCAGCACTCGTGCATCGGTGGGGTCAAGGTTAAAAGCCTTCTCCATCATTTCCACAGCCTTTTCGTATTCACCAAGCTTATTGAATGTAGCCAAGGCAAGATTTCGCCACACAGTGGGGAAAGAAGGATCAATCTCAGCCGACTTGCGCCAAAGGGAGATAGCCAAGTCGTATTGGCGCTTATCGTAATAGAGATTGCCCAAATAATAAGGAGCACGAGCATCCTTGGGGTTAATCTCCATTGCCTTTGTAAGGGCAAGCACAGCCTCAAGGCGAGTGGGGAAGCAGAAATCAGGCGCAACCATAGCAGCTTCACGATACAGAACCTCGGATTCCGTAATTTTCCCAGCCATGTGCAAGCACCAGGCCATATAGTAACGAGTCATTGGAGTGGTGGCTCCTTCTTCGATAGCCATTTCCCATATCTTCACAGCGTCCTTATGGGCTCCTGCCTCGCAATAATCCATTGCCAGCTGGTCGTAGTCGTTAGCATCGCCGCGCATCATTTCACGCATCACACCAGTCTCGCCAATTTCATAGAGGCATCCGAAGTTGAAGGGATCAATTGCCAATGATTCTTCAGCAAAGGCCTTAGCCTCTTCCGCTTTGCCAAGGCGACGGAGAATATTAGTCCTCAACGCGCGTGCTTTGTGATTGTGCCAATTGCGGATAAGCGAGCGATCCACTTCATAGAGGGCATCCTCCAAGCGTCCTTGGCCAGCGGAGATTTGGGCACAAGCCAGATATCCGGCATCTTGCCAAGCCCCATTCCATGTCGACTTGTAGAAGCGGTCGTAAGCCTCATCGAGTTTGCCTTGGAGCTTAAGAGCCAAACCGAGATTGAACAGCGGCTCGCCATCGTAGGGATTGGGATTGCGCTTCATAAGCACCTTCACAGCTGTGCGTAAATATTTCTCGGCCTTTTCAAAGCGACCTTTTCGGATGTACCACAATCCCAAGGCATTATTGCAACGCACATCCTGCGGGTCGCGGCGGAGGCCTTCCTCGTAATACTCTACTGGGATGAATGTGGCGTGGCGGTACTGTTCGAGATGGAGCCCGGTTAGATAGAGCTGCTCTACAGTCTTGATTTCTTCAGGGCGAAGAGCTGCCTCAGCAGCATCAGGGATTGGGCGCACTTCATCGGGCTCAGCATGCCAACTTAAAAGTTCCTTGCCTTTTTCATCGCTAATAATTACATTGAGATGATTCCAAGCGGTTTTTCCAATTGATATCACTTCGTCAAACACCATCTCTGGGCTCAATTTCAAGCATTGTGAGAAGAGCTTGTGGCCCTCATCTGTCTTTAAGGTTACGAACACCTTCTGGAGCGATGTGGCGAAAATCTTCAGATTAACCTTGCCTTCACCAGCCGGATCAATATTTAGGAGGAGGTCCTTAGAGGCATTCTTCACCACTCCAAGTTCACGGTAGGGAAGGAAATATTGAGTGAAGGCTTTCTCCTCGAAAGGCATAAGCCAGGTGAAGTCGGGCTGGTTCTCAGTGTAAACTCCAGCCATCAATTCGATATATGGCCCATCTTCATCGGTGAGGTTGCGATCCCAAGCCTGTCCGAAATCTCCATTGCCCCAAGTCCATTGCTTCTTACCAGGCGACACATGGTGATTAGCCACATGAAGCATGCCAGCGCGAGTGTCATTTTCGTATCCCCCTTCAAAATTATATTTTGAGTTAACAGCCATATAGCTGGTCGGTACTTTTATATTGCGGTAGTTGCTGATATCCACCCCTGCAGAATAGTCCATCTTGTAATATGTGCCAGTGGCGATTGGGAATGAACTAACCGCACGCTTGCCATGATCGAACACAGCATTAACATCAGCTGGGAACACACTCTGATAATCATCATTTACTGCCACGGCAGGGTTGGCCCACCACAGGAAAGTCTGAGGCATAGGAGTGGGGTTATAAAGCACACCCTTGATTTCAAGGAAGGCCTTGCCTGGACGCAGGGTGAACCCTGCCATACCCTTCTGTGAGAACATGCGCTCGCGCTCGTTCACCCACACTGTTACCGAACCATCGGCATTTTCCTCGATAGCAGAATCCACCGGCATGAAAGTTGAAGGACGATGGTGCTGTGGCCAATTGAATTCAATGCCACCCGAAATCCAAGGTCCAACCAAGCCCACAAGCGCCGGCTTGATCACATGATTGTAATAGATGAAATGGCGCTGCTTGATTTTGTCGTATGCCATTTGCACTCGACCGCCAAGTTCGGGCAGAATCATCACCTTGATGTATTCGTTTTCAAGCCAGATAGCGTTGTATTCCACATCCGTCTTTTCATCAGCTATTGACTCGATCACTGGATATGGATATACCACACCTGATGATCCTTGATATACACGTTTTTCGAGGAATATAGGATTTTTTTCCGGAGCGCCCGGCAGATAAGTGGGAATCACCACTTTCTCTTTCCATGCTTTTACCATGATGTTTTGAGTTGTTTATTTATTTATTAGTTGAGGCTCAGAATTTTCCTGTACATTATTCTGAGAGGTAGAGTGGCTCTTGATGAGTTGCTTTTCAAGTTGTTCCAAGGATTTCCCTTTGGTTTCGGGAAGACGACGCCAAAAGAAGAAGAATCCACCCATGCAGATCGCTGAGTAAATCCAGAAGGTGCCACCAGTAGAGAATGCTGCATTAAGAAAGGGGAAGGTATAGGTAAGAAGGCAACTTGCAACCCAAATGGCAAAAGTGCAAGTGGCCATTGCAATTGCGCGCACTTTGTTTGGGAAGATCTCAGAAAGGAGCACCCAGGTGATCGGACCAAGCGACATAGCATAGCAGGCGATGGCACATACCACAAGAACTACCATTATGAATCCACCGAAATGCATCTGATAAAGTGAGCCAAGAATAAAGTAGATTATAGCCAGTCCTCCAGCGCCAATCAGCATCAGCACTCTGCGCCCAAGCTTATCCACGGTGTAAATCGCAACGAATGTGAAAATTAGATTTGCAATGCCTGTGACAACGATGTTGATGAAGGTGTTGTCAACATCATATCCGGCTGAATGGAATATCTCTTGGGCGTAGTTGAATATAACGTTCGTACCACACCATTGCTGGAACATAGCCACAATAATGCCTATCACCAACACTAAGCGATAAGGCTTACTGAAAAGCACTTTAAGACCTCCTTGCTGAGCGGCCTCTTTATCCGAGGCCATGTAATTTTCGGTCTCTGATTGAGCATATTCTTCACCTCCAATTCGAGAAAGAGCCATTTTGGCTTCATTGTAACGCTTCTTCAGGAAAAACCAACGAGGACTTTCGGGTATGAAAAGAGCGAGAACGAAGAATAATGCAGAAGGCACTGCGGCTGCCCAGAACATCCATCTCCAAGCCATAGAAATATTCCAGGCTTGATCTTCGCTTACAAGAAGCCAATTCACTACTTGTGCTGACAAAATGCCAATGACAATGGTGAGCTGATTAAGGGATACCAACTTTCCACGAATTTGAGGGGGAGCCACTTCGGCTATATACATAGGCGAAAGTCCCGACGCTATGCCAATGGCAATGCCTCCAAGAAACCTCACCACCAGAAATGCTCCGAACTTATCAAATGCTCCGGTGCCGTAGGCTGTGAGACCGAAAATCAATGCTGATACAATCAAAAGTTTTTTCCTGCCTATGCGATCTGCAAGAGTGCCAGCGGTGACAGCGCCGATAAGGCAGCCGGCCAAAGCGATGCTCATTGCCAATCCTTGCATGCCTGGATTGCCTGCAATGCCAAAGAATTGTTCATAGAAAATCTTTGCACCTCCGATCACTACCCAGTCGTAACCGAAAAGCAAGCCTCCCATGGCAGATACCAGGCAAATGAAATAGACAAATGGTTTATTTTGTTTCATGATAAATGATTAATTTATTACATTGCAAAGTTACTACTGTTGCATGAACCTTACAATGGACAAAAATTCATATTGAATGGACAATCTTACGATTTAATCCTCCTGCGGGGAAGGTGGAGTGTTCTTTGCCTTGTTTCTTTACATAAATGCCATTCTGTGGATTGGCCACTTGCACACCTTGCAAATTATAATATATTGGTGATTCCATTTCTTCGGTCAGCACATCGCGAACGGAAGATGAGGTCAGGGGATTGTTTGAATCAGATGAGATTACAAACTTGCCAGTCGATTTCTGGAAGAAAATGTAGTTGTCGGCTGAAAGAGTCCACCCCCAGATCCAACCTGCCTCGGTGCCTCCAAGTTCGAATGTAAGTACAGTGTCGAGTGTTACTTCGGGCCAACCCATAGGACAGTAGATAGTGGACCAATCTTCATTGGTGACCTGGATGCCGTTAAGGTCAGAGGCATCATTAGTGAAAGTGTTGCCAGTGGCACTGTACATGTCACCATCGGTAGTCGTGAGCTCGATGTAGTTGTTTTCTGCGCCTACTTTGTCGTAGGCGTACACATAGAGGGTTTCGTAATCCTGAGCATTTGTGCTCAGGATGGCCATGGCAGCAGCCATTGAGAGTATGAGATTTTTCATGTTAGGGTAGTTGTTTGATTAGTGATTGGGGTTGTGGTTGATTTTGTTGTGTTAACACGTTGCAAAATTACAATGGATTTGAAAATCCCACAATGGACTTTTTTATTGAAAACTATGGACAATCTTACGAGTTTGAGAATAGACAATATTTCGTAAGATAGTCCATAATAAAAATGCAAAAATCCATATTTTATTGAATAGAAAACATTAATTTTGCAGTGTGAAACAAATTAATGTCCTAACACCATGATAAGAATAAAGGATGGCTTCAAAGGTGAACGCTCGCTGGTCATACCAAAGATGATAGTCGACTACATGGAGCAAGACTGCATCTGTAAGAAGATGCATATCACTGATATCGGTTTTTATCCGCGAGCTCGCTATCATTTCCGGGATCGCCAAGAGCCAATCAATCAATGCGTGCTCATTTATTGTGTGGAAGGCGCAGGTTGGTATCAAATAGGCACAAATCGATATGTAATTTCCCCAGGACAGTTCTTTATTCTTCCTGCTTATAAGCCCCATTCTTATGGGGCAGATCCCGACAATCCCTGGTCGATTTATTGGTTGCATTTCAAGGGTGAGATGGCCGATGATTTCGCTGCTGGTATGGAAGTACCGCATATGATCGCACCTTCTACCGATTCTCGAATACAGCAGAGGATCGAGATGTTCGAAGAAATGTTCTACACCCTTAAGGCAGGTTATAGCGTAGAAAACCTTAGATATGCTCAAAGCATACTATACCATTATCTTGGCACCTTATTGTACATAAACGAGTTTCGTCAAGCTGGCAGCGGACATAGGTTGGGGGTTCAACTTGATGCTTGCCAGCAAGCTATTCATTATATGAAGGAACATATCGAACAGCATATCACATTAGTTGATTTGGCTAAATACACAGGCTATTCTCCTAATCATTTTGCTACCTTGTTCAAGAAATCGATTGGACATGCGCCTCTATCATATTTCAATTTGTTGAAAATGCAAGCTGCCGCTCAAATGCTTGATTCTACTCAGATGAAGATTAATCAGATATCGGGGAAATTAGGATATGAGGACACTGGCTATTTCACCCGCCTTTTCACTAAAATCATGGGTTCTTCCCCCACCACCTATCGTGCCACCTCTAAAGGCTAATCTGTGTGGTGAACTGCGGCCGGTAGCCCAGCAGGCGCCGGGCATTCTCGATGCTGTACTTGCCGCTGCGTGCTATGTGAAAATAGGTATGGCTCACCTCCTCGGCGTTATGGACGAGCAGAACAAGTAATGGGTGCAACGAGTCGGGCGCAACGCCTCCACCATCTTCCGGGTATCCTCCGTCTTGAAGCAAATCAGGTCCACCACGATGTCGGCATTCTCCGCGTTGTTCATTTGTTGTTCATTTTATAAATTTTCGATTTATTCTTTAACCGATAAAGTCTTTTAATTTTAGATTATCTTATTAAATATCAAATAAATAACACATCCCCAATAAGAGGTGCTAAAGACAACAGAACAAATCCTGTAGGAGTCACTAACGAAAAAAGTTGTTCTGCGCTCCCTGAGGGCGCTTTTTTTATGCCATGACGCTTGATAATCCAGGAAAAATTCGTAACTTAGCAGTGAAAAAACAGACGAGAATCAACGAATAGAAGAAAATCAACGAATAGACGAGAATCAACGAATAGACGAAAATCAACGAATAGACGAGAATCAACTAATAAACGAAAATAATGAAGACAATATTTAAGCTATTGATTGGGGGAGCTCTGATTTTTGGCTCTTTGCCGGCTTCTCGGGCCGAGAAATTAGTAATATTGCATACTAACGACACTCACTCGCAGATAGATCCATTCGTAGATGATGATCTCGGCGGCGTGGTGCGCCGCAAAGTGGTCATCGACAGCGTGAAGGCTGTAAATCCAAACACTCTGCTTATCGACCTTGGCGATGTGGTGCAGGGCTCGCTTTTTTTCAACATCTATAAGGGTGAACTTGAAGAAAAACTGATGAATGCCCTGGGCTATGACCTCAGAATCCTTGGCAACCACGAATTTGACAATGGCTTGAAAGCCCTGGCTGACAACCTGAAAGTGGCTGAAGCGGAGTTGATTACCAGCAATTACAATATGCGTGGCACACCAGCCGAAGGCTTGTTCAAGCCTTATGCCATCCGTGAAGTTGATGGCAAGCGCATTGGATTCATGGGCATTAACCTGCAGCCCGAAGGGATGATTGCACCCTATACATGCCAAGGAATGGGTTATCACGACCAGGATCAAGCAGCAAAAGGCATGGCTTGGTACCTAAAGAATGTAGAAAACTGCGACTATGTGATTGCCCTCACCCATATCGGATACGAGGATGATGTGAAAATCGCACAGGCCTCAACCGTCCTCGATTTGGTGATTGGCGGCCATAGTCACACTCTGGTGAACCCTGCCGATTCCAATTCCGAGCCCTGGCTTATAGAAAATGCGAATGGCCGACTGATACCTGTGACTCAGACGGCCAAAGGCGCGCGCTATGTGGGCCAAATCACCATTGACCTCGACAGTCTGGAAAATCTGCCAAATTATGAGGTGATTCGCGTGGATAAACGCCTCGACTCACGCTCCGATGGTACGATCGAAGAGATTATTGCTCCCTACAGAGCAAGCGTTGACAGCATCAACCACAATATCCTTACCTATGCCCCCCACGACATCGCTCAGGACAGCCCCGAGCTGCTCAACTTTATGGCTGATGTGGCTATGATTCGCGGCAAGCAAATGGCCGAAAATGTGGATTTGGCTATTATTAATAAGGGTGGCATTCGCCGAGGTTTGCTCAAGGGGGATGTATCGGAGGGTGATTTGATTACTTTGATGCCTTTTTTCAATCGCTATGAAGTGATTGAAGTGCCAGGCGACAGCCTGATAGCAAACTTCGATATAATGGCTCGGCAGGGCGGACAGGGCGTGAGCAGCAATGTGGAGGCAGTCTATGATAAGACTGCAGGCAAATGCCTATCCGTGAAGATTAATGGAAAGTCAATTGACCCTGCCAAGACTTACCGATTGGTAACAATTGATTACCTGGCCAACGGTGGAGATTACATGCATCCACTTGTAGGCACCCCGGTGATTGCTCGCAGCGAAACCATCGTATATGAAGACCTTATCGACTATTTCCGCACAGGCGCCGGCAAGGGCAAACCAATCAAAGCGAGCGAAAAGCCAAGAATGAAATCAAAGAACTAACATCCAAACCAATCAGGGGAAATGAACATTATGATCTTATCCTTAGTGATAGCCCTCTTGGCCGCAATGGGGCAGCCCAGGCCAAGCCAATTGTCTAATGCCGTGAGCGAACCCGAGTGCCAAGCTTGGGTGGATTCTGTGTTTAACACTTTGAACGAACGTGAGCGCGTGGCTCAGCTGTTTGTACCCACTGTGGCTCCCAATCAAGGCGAGGCCAGCAAGCGCAGATTGCAGAATCTGGTAGAGAAAAACAAAGTAGGAGGCTTGCTTTTTTCTGAAGGCAATATCCAAGCCTATGCTGAAATGACTAATTATGCCCAAGAGCTGGCCGATGTGCCATTGCTTATGACTCTCGATGGCGAGTGGGGACTCTCAATGCGCATACCTGAGGCTCCGCGCTTCCCTCATAATATGGGCTTGGGCGCAATCCAGGACCAGGATTTGCTTTATGAATATGGCCGTGAGGTGGCGCGTGAGTGTCGAGCAATGGGCATTCAGGTGAATTTCGCTCCTGTGCTTGATGTTAATTCCAATCCAGCCAACCCCGTGATTGGTTATCGCAGCTTTGGCGAAGACCCCAAGCGGGTGTCGAAGTTGGGCGTGGCTTATTCGCTGGGCTTAGAGGCTGGGGGAGTGATGGCCGTGGCCAAGCATTTCCCTGGCCATGGCGACACCAGCACCGACTCACATAAGACCCTCCCGATTGTTGACCACGACCGGGCCATCCTCGACAAGGTGGACTTGAGGCCATTCAAGGATTTCACCAAAGCTCAATGCAGCGGCATAATGGTAGGCCATATATCCCTGCCAGCCTTGGATGCCAGTGGCAAACCGGCTTCGATGTCAAATGCAATTACCACGGGCGTTCTGAAAAATGAACTTGGCTTCAATGGCATCATCTTCACTGACGGCTTAGGAATGCAAGGCGCACAAGTGGGTGAGAACAATTGCGTGGCAGCCCTTAAAGCTGGTGCTGACGCTTTGCTCGGTTCACATAAGCCTGAGTCAGACATCGATGTGGTGCTGGCTGCTGTAAAATCGGGAGAGATTCAAGAAGAAGCCATAGCCGAGCGGTGCAAAAAGATGCTCGCTTACAAATATGCCTTGGGCCTTAACCGACTTAAGCCAATTGATCTGGGAAATGTAAATACTGTGGTAAATGCGCCTGAGTCGCGCGATGTGCTCCAGCGATTGGCCGATGCATCAGTCACAGCCGTGCATAACAACGGCGCTATTCTTCCGCTTGGCGACCTTGGCCATAATAAGATAGCACTGGTCAACATTGGCGCAGCCGACGGAAGCGAGTTTGAGAAAATGGCAAAGCGTTATGCCCACGTTGACGTGTACAATGCCTCTGCTCTTACCTCACACCAATTGACCAGTCTACGCGATTATACCACAGTGATTGCTGCCGTTTACAACGATAGCCTGTCCTCGCGCAATGCACTGGGCAAGCTTAAGAATCTTGATGGGCTGGTGCCTGTATTTATGGTGAATCCCTACAAAATGGCCAAATTCCGCGCATCGCTCGGCCAAGAAAAGGCGTTGCTTATCGCTTATGACAATACGCCTGAGACTCAACGCGCGGCTGCCAAGGGCCTTTTCGGAGGCATCCGTGTGGATGGCAAGCTCCCAGTAAATCTCAATGGCGTGGCGCAGCTGGGCGCAGGCGTGAAGTTGCCCAAGACTCGACTTGGCTATGCCACATTGGCATCGGCAGGCTTCAATTGGAATTTGGAAGCCAAGGTAGACTCGGTAGTGACTGAGGCCTTGATGGCTGAGGCCTTTCCCGGTTGCCAAGTGCTGGTGGCTCGGCATGGCGACATCGTGCTCAGCAAAAATTACGGTCGCACTACCAAGGGAGGTGAAAAAGTGACCGAGCATACACTCTACGACTTGGCCTCAGTGTCAAAGACTATTGGCACGCTTCCGGGAGTAATGAAATGTTATGACTTGGGACTTATTGACCTCGACAGGCCAGTGTCGGAAATTATCCCTGAAATGCGAGTCGAAGGCAAGGCGGATATCACCCCTAAGATGCTGCTTTTTCATGAAACCGGCATCCTGCCATCGCTTAATCTGTACAATATAATGATTGATACGCTCAGCTACAAGGGCAAGCTTACATCAAGCAAACGCGACAAACTCCATCCGATTAAAATCTACAATAATCTTTATGGGCAGCGTGGAGTAAGGATGCGCACAGATATCACCTCCTCATCGCCCTCTGACCGCTTTCCTTGGAAAATTGGCGATGGGCTGTACGTGGGCAAAGAGACCTACGATACTATCATGGGTCGAATCTACAATTCCAAGGTGAAGGATAGCCGCAAATATCTCTATTCTTGTCTCAATTTCAGCATTTTGGCAGATTTGCAGCAGCGCCTTACGGGCCAATGGCTTGACCGCTGGGTCACAGATAGCATCTGGGCTCCACTTGGGGCTTACCATTTGACCTACCGACCTAAGGACAACCCCGAAGTAGGAGCGATTGCATCGACCGAAAATGATGTGTATCTGCGCAAGCAGCACCTGAATGGCTATGTGCACGACGAGCTTTGCGCTTTCTCGGGTGGAGTGCAAGGAAATGCAGGCGTATTTGGCACTGCTACTGACTTGGCCAAACTTTGCCAAATGTGGCTCAATGATGGCGAATATGGTGAATCTAAGATAATAAACCCCGAGACGTCACGTTTATTCACCCAAACCAAAAGCCCTCGCTCAAGGCGCGGCTTAGGTTTCGACAAACCGGATGTCGATAATCCGGACAATTCCCCCACCTGCGAAGAGGCAGGCGCAGCCGTTTACGGGCATACTGGGTTCACGGGCACATGTTTCTGGGTTGATCCTGACCGAGATATTATCTTTGTTTTCTTATGCAACCGTGTTGACCCAAGCCGCAATAATGCCGCTTTTGCCCGCTCGAACATTCGCCCTGAACTTTTGCGCTTGGTATATAAAGCATTAGAAAATTGAAAAAATTACTTGTCATCGTAATATTTCTAATCTCTTCGGTTGCTGCTTGGTGCAGCGACTTCAATGAGCCATTGCCTGCTCCTCCTATGCCAGCTGACCAGCCGGCTGAGGCTACCGACTCTGTGTCGGCAAAACCACGATTATTCCAAGGGCTGCCTGAGCCGAATTGGACTCGCACCCTTACATCGATTGCCATTCGATGTGGACTGCGAATTGCAGTGGTGGATGTACTCAAGGACAATGTACATGAATGGCGCCCTAATCGACACGACCGCCACTCCTTCCCATCGCGACATTCAGTGTGGGCCTATGGCGTAGGCACTCGATTGTCATATATGCTTGGTTCTCGCAGTCCATGGTGGGTATTTGGCTCACAGACGGTGGCAAACTTTATTGGCTTTCAGCGAGTGATGGACCGGCAGCATTGGGCTGGCGATGTGCTGGCTGGAGCAGGGTTGGGAATTGGACTCGATTTGGTATCCTACGGTATCACTAATGCGATTTTTGGATACCAAAATAACTTCCCAGATTGGAAAAAGACCGACAATGACAATCGACCAACACTGAGCGTATCTACTGGCGTCATATTCCCATTGCGCTCAGGCTGGGGTGATTATAAATTGGGAACAGGTCTCTATACTAACTACCGATTTGCCCTCCCCACAAGCGATGACTATGGCGTATGCGTAGATGCCACGCTGTCCTCGTCACCCCTTAAGGGCACTGACCATTTTGTGAGCATCCTCAATGCCATTGGTTTGCGGGCTGGGGGATATTGGCATCATTGCATTGCGCAGTCGCCTGTGGCAATAGGCGGAGTATGTCAGGCTGGTTATCAAGGCTACCTCACTCCTAAGCATCTGAGCGTAGGCCATTCGGCTCTGGAGATTAATTGTGCTTTAAATGGTTCGCTTACGCTTACTCGCAAATTGGCTCTTGGGGTTGAGGCTGGCTATCAAGCCACAAGCCTTAAGGTGAACGGCGTGCGCCATGGATTGTCATCACTTACTGCCACTTTCTATTCAGTGGTGAGATTCTGAGTGAGCGATAATTTAATTGGGGGATTGGGGATTTTTTTGTAATTTTGCACACAGATTGATAAAGACAAGGAAAATGTATTTTGACTTCATAATGCCGCTTGCGGCCTACATATTGTTTGGAATAGCTCTTATTTGCTTGATTTATATTCTGTTTGCGTGTTGTCGGCCTCTCTATCGCTTGCGTAGATTCAAGGCGCAGTGCGACCAACAAGAGCCTCTTGCCAGCCTCGAAAATCTGCCTATGGCCTCAGTCGTAATATTCGCTCGCAACGAATCAGAGGCTCTCTTGAAAAATCTTCCTGCCATATTGCAACAAAATTATTCCCCTGGCTTCGAAGTAATCATTGTAAACGAGGGTGCCAGCGAAGAGACCAGCATGGCTGTGGGAATGCTGAAGCGCCAATATGGAGGCAAAATTTACCTGACATTCACTCCCGATGGAGCGCGCAATCTCAGTCGCAAGAAGTTGGGATTAACCCTTGGTGTAAAGGCAGCCAAGGGCGATGTGGTAGTAGTGTCGGATGCCAATGCCAAGGTAAATTCCGAAAATTGGCTGGCTGACTTGATGCGTCCGTTTGCCAATCCTGCCACTGAGGTAGTAATCGGTTGCGGCACTCCTGAATTTCCCCAAAACCGCTTTATGGGGCGCCTCAAGATGAGCCAAGATGTGATGGCCGACAATGCAGCTTGGCTGCTCTCAGCGATTGGCAATAAGCCTTACCGAGGCTGTGGCTACAATCTGGCATATCGTCGCGAACTGTTCTTCAACAACAAAGGCTTCTCGCGTTCGCTCAATCTGCGCGATGGAGATGATGACATCTTTGTAAATGAAATCACCAATGGCACCAACACTGAGGTGGTGCTCACCGATGCATCGATGGTCAAGCGTGAGACTTATCCATTCAAAAAAAGCGTGCGTGAGCAGCGCCTATCACATTTGTTCACTGGAAAGAGCCTTCCTAAGAAATGGCGTAGGATTTTTGCAACAGTTGAGTGGTGTCTGTGGATTTTGATTGGTTGCAGCATAGCGGGAGCCTTAGTGGCAACCTTATTGAATGCAGTAGGCTGGATTGCCGCCACCGTGTTGATAATTGTAGCCCTTTGGCTCACTGGATATGCTTGGCAAAAGACATTGCGAGCCATGCAGATGCCAGCTGCCCCGATTGCCACTCCCTTTGTGGCTTTGTTCCGCCCCATGCGCCAAATGAAGCTCAAGCTCCGCTCCAAGCTCTCCCACCAAGTCCACTACACCTGGCAGTAAAATTACAAATTACAAGTTACAAATTACAAATGTTATGAATTTGTCGTTTGTCATTTGCAACTTGTCATTTATTAGGCGTAGCTGTGGAGGCCGCCGAGGAAGAAGTTGACGCCGAAATAGGTCATCAGAACGCTGGCGAAGGCTATGAGAAGATATAGATGCACTGCGTCGGGCTGGCGGAACAGCTTGATGCCTATCCAATGCAGGGGTACTGCGTAGATGCACATTGTGATGAGCGCCCATGTCTCCTTAGGATCCCAGCCCCAATAGCGGCCCCATGTGCAGTTGGCCCAAATGGCCCCTAAAAAGATTCCAGCAGCCAACAGAAACACTGCAGGATATAGCATAATCCGAGATATTACCGCCAATCGTGCCGAGCCCTCTGCTTTGCTGCAAAGCCCCACGATTGAGTTAATGGCGATCATGCCAAATAGGGCGTACGACACCATTATCACCATTACATGGATGCTTAGCAGAGGCGATGAAAGCACAGGCAACAGATTGCTGATTACATTGCTGCCGCCTCCGATTTCTGACACCAGCATTGCGAAAGCTGCCATCAATATGCCAGCAGGACGCAAAATCGCAAACCGATTGCCCACCAGCCATGCCAACATTAAGGAGCACCATGCTAAGAATTGCATAGTCTCTGGGCCATTGCTCAATGGCCAGTGCTCAGCTATGTAAGCTCGCAGCACAAACATCGCGGTGGTCCATACAATGCCTAAAGCCAATGCCACAATGGTAGAAATTTTCCCCAATTTTCTCATCGAGCCCATTAGACCTCTGAGCGAAATCAAGCCCAAGGTCAACAATATTATAAATATTGCCAGAGGGTGAGATATGCGGTTGTAAAATATCTCGGCTCGGTATTTCGCTTCCGACAGGGGATGGCCAGCTGCGGCACAGGCTGCCACTTGGTACTCTCGAATTTTGTCGAGAGCAAACACAGCCTTTTGGTTGTCGCCCATAGCCACAGCTTGTGCCACTTGGCTCATCGATTGCGATACCACAATCCATTGGTCAAGGTCCATTTTGGATGGACGTGGGTCAACCCACGACAGCCACTCCATCCTCCCAAGCGATGAATAGTAGGGGAAGATAAGCATCGAGCGACCCGTGCATACCGAAATGATGAGCTGCACTCGCTCATTGGCACGCTGCACATGGGTGTTGGTGAGGTCGCTAAGCAATGGGTCGAGTTTGTAACCCTCGGGTCCGAAGAAGTCGGTGAGGCAGGCATAGTCACCTTTAACCCCCAAGGCCTGCTTCACCGTGGCTCCTTTTACTTGAATCATCGGTTGGCGCTTCCAAGCGTCGTAATCAAGAATCCACCCCAGCATTACCTGCTCGGCATTGTAATTCTTGTAATGGTCTTTGCCGTAGACTTGCGAACAAAAGTCGCTGGCCCATGTTTCCATTGGCTCTACTCGATTGTCATTGTAGAGATATAATTTGCCAAAGCTCTCAGCCACGGTTTTGTCGATAATTGGCGGATTGGAATTTGCAGCCAAGCTGGGCATTCCAGATACAAGGAGCGTAATTAAAGCAGCTGATTTGCGCAGCAAAGGCGATGACAGCAGCGCATAGAATCCATTTCCCTTGCGCTGGAAAAAGAATGCAATCATTGATAGGAACAGGGTGAAATACCCGATGTAGGTGATGAGAATTCCCCAAGGGTCGTGGCATACTGTGAGAATGGTGCAATCTTGTGTCATGCCCGACTGGCAGAATCGATAGCCATCAACTGAGAGGGCATGGTTCATGCGCACTTCGCAATTTTGCATGGTGCCATCCTTGCGCATCACCTGCAGATAGCTGGCATAGTCGCGCGGCGAAGTGGTAGCCGGATAATAATCTATTACGCATGAATCCAGCTTGAGGGCAAATGGCAGGGTCATGACCTTATTGTCGGTATCAATCCATTGATTTTGAGTGCCATCAATAGGTATTTGTATTGAGCCGTGTTGACCAGCCCAATGTGTGACCATAGCCCCTGCGATTATTATCACAAGGGCTATGTGTATTAAGAGGGTGAAAGGAGCCTTTTTAGATAGCATCTACGAAAGTGCAAATTGCATCGCGGTCAGCCTTAGGCAAAGCGCGAAATTTTTCAATACTGTATCGGGCATCACTGTTGGGCGAATAGCCGTGCCACATGATAGCTTCCATGGCTGTGCGAGCGCGATTGTCGTGCAGGCGGTCAGATGTGGCTGAGCCTGTGCAACGCTGATGCAAGCCGCGTCCCCACAGCGGGGTAGTGCGGCACCAGCCAGTGCGAATATCGCTCTCCATGCACAACTTGTGCTGCACCATGTCGGTGTAGGGCCAGATGGTCTGGTTGGGGTAGCGAGGCAGCTCATTGCCTTTGAAGAAACCATTGGGGTCAACCACATTGTCGTTGCCTGTCTTCCAAGACGGGCGGTGGCAATAGGCACAGCCAATCTCCTCGAACAGTTCCTTGCCTCGGATTACATCCTCGTTGTCAACATCGCGCACAGCTGGCACTGCCAAGCCTCGGTGCCATACCATAAGGTCGGTGTAATCTTCATCGCTCATCTCCACGGGCAGATCTTTGCTTAGGAGATAGCTCTTGATGCGAGTTTCCATATCGCCATCCCACCATTCAGCGTGTGCACGCTCAGGATCGATTGTGGCAATGTACTCGTCGAATCCAGCATGCACTTCGGGGTCCTTGGCAGAATACTCAGCGTATGTGCCAGCGCCATCGAGATAGTGGTAGCGGCGGTCGCTGCGAGTTACATTGGTGATATTCCAGATGGCATTTGCGCCAGCAGCATCTTGCAGCGGGCCTCGGCTAAGGGCGTAAGTGAATTTGAGCACATATTTGGATCCATCGCCTTGCACTGTATTTGAATACATCTTTACCCATTGGCCATTAGCAAAGATTGAGGGATTCAGGCCATTGGGCAGGAAACCGTCTTTCTCTTCCTGTTGGTATTGAGCTAAGATTTCGCTCTCATCAATGGCATCGAGAAGGCCAGTGCCATAAATGCCAATGGTGCTTTCGAGCTTCACTTCATATTCGCTTGGCAACTCATAACCTTGGTTTACCACATAGATTGCACTCTTAGGCATCGACACTGTGGGATACTGCAGCGAGTAGGTCTCGCCATCATCAAATTTATTGCCCCATTCATCGGTAGCATCATGCCAAGTGACTGTGATTTGGCTTTCATCGATTGGCGCCTTGAATGGTGCGATGGCATGTCCTTGAGGCATGCCAGCCAGCCAGCTTACATAAGCATCGGTCTCTGGATTGTACACCACGAGCAGGCAGCCATTGTCGGGGTTATTGGTCTGGAAGGTGCCCGAGGGGAGGCGTTTGCCATGGCCGTAGCCAGGGTGGCAGTGCAGACAAGATGTGCGGATATACACTGGACCCAAGCCTTTGCGCACGCCAGTGGTATTCGACATGAATGGCTTTTCAAAGATTGCCTCGCCATTCTTGAACGACTGGTACAGTCCAGCATTCTCTACCGCTGGGGTAGGCTGCTCGTAGGCATTGGATGTAGCCAAGTAAGCAGTGCCCAGTTCGCCGCCAGCATAGTACCAGTCAGGTTTCTCGGTAGCAGTGGGCTCCTCGGGGATTTCGGTCGAGGTAGTGTCATCGTCGCTGCACGCTGTAAGGGCACCCACAAGCATTGTGGTGATTCCTAAAAATTGGAGTTTTTTCATTTCTTCGATAGGGTAAAAGTGTTTGCTAATATTCATCAACTTTATACACCTAAGAGCCTTCCCCTGCAAGGGAAGACTCGTTAGTGTAAACGGCTAATGCAGAGATTTATTTTCCAAGTTGATTGTAAACTTTTTGCAGTACGTCCACCAAGTCGCTGCCAACTACGGTCACGGCATTTCCAGCTACGCTGCCAGTGGCATTCTTGGCAAATGGCTCGGGAATTGCGCTGATGGCATTGATGGCATCGGTGATTGCAGTGCGCATCTCAGTGTCGAGGTCAGGATTAACGCTCTTGATGTAATCGCTGATTGATGAGCCTGATGTGCCAATGTATGAGTTTTGGATGCTCTTGATGTTGTCAACAAAGTCCTCGATTGAATTGAGGCTGTAGGGTGATTCGATATAATTCTTGTCCTCTTCGCTCGATCCTACATGGGGGCGACCAATCTTGGTGTTGCCAACCTCGTCAGCAATGTCAATGCAGCCTTGGATGATTTCTTCGGCGCTTTCCTGGAAGGTCTTAAAGCGGCTGCCAGCGCTGCCAGCATTGGCAAGTTCCCAGCCATACTCTTCGCCGTAGCCAAGCTCTGCCTCATCAAGGATATCAAGTTTGATGCTCGATACATTGTCATCGCCAGCCCAGCATACTTCGAGCAGTACGCATTGGTCGCGCAGGTCATTGGCTACGCCTACCATGTACTCCAGCTCTTCGGCTGTATAATTGGTGCTGTGGGTGAGGGATGAGTTGCCGTCGCTGCTCAGTTCGTAGAGCATGTATTCGATAGCATGGAATCCAAGCAGCCCATAACCCAGATTTTCGGTGCTCCACAGGTTGCCGCCACGGATTTGGGTCAGCAGATTGTCCATTGCATTCTTGTCGAGAGGCCATGAATCGATGTGGGGGTCGATATTGTGGTTAGCAGCCGGACCGAAGAGGAAGGCTTCGCTTAGCTCCCAATTCTTGCGGGCTTTCTTCCAAGCCTCGCCAGCAGCCAGGATGTGGCTCGATGAAAGGGTGCCAGCTTCGAACTCAGCTTGGATTTCCTCGCAGAGATCGCTCATTTCGATGGCTGCATCTGCCATAGCCTTATAGGTTGGCAGCACTGTGTAGTTCACATAGTCGTTGGCAGCGCTCTTCAGGGCTACCTCCTTTGCTGAAGTTTCTTCAGCAGCGGGTTCGTTGTTGTCGTCGCTGTCCGAGCAAGCGACAGCGGTAGCAGCCAAGGCTGCGCAGAGTAGGTAAGGGTAAAGTTTCATATTTGTATGGATTTGATTTGAATTATCTCATTGTATTTTATACCTTGTATTTCGTATTTTTACATGAACCATCCGGCATAGGCGATGCCCAGCGAGATTGACGGCTCATTATTGTATTGTTTTTTGAATATGCGGTCGCTCCATTCGCCTTTCACTACAATTTCCTTGATTGGGTACCAATTGACACCCACGGTCACTTTTTGGCGTTCGCACCAGTCGAGTTTGGTAGTGCCTGTGTCCATCTTATGCATTGAATCATAGTAATCATAGCGTCCGAAAATGAAGAATTTCTGACCGATAGTGTGCTTCGATTGGAAGAGCGAGAAGATGTCATAACCAGCCTCAATGCCAGTGGTAATTGCGTTCTTGGCTACAGTCTGGCGCTTTGATGTTGAGTTTTTCGACATCGAAATGTTGAATTTTGAGATATGCGCTGCATCGCTAAGGTAGCCATAATCAAAGTAGCCGCGAGCAATGAATCTCGGCGACTTGTAGGCAAAGTCAAATGCTCCGATCAGCACTGTGCCATTTATGCCATCATTCTTGCTGTTGCTGGTATCGTAGAGGGTATTGCGGAAGCTATTGCCTACATAACCGCTGATAGAAAGTCGCAGACCTGGCACCGAGGTATTGTCGATGCGCAGTGCTGCAGCATAATTGTTGGCAATCTTGAACTCGAAGGGCGAAGCCGAGCCATCGTGGATCCAACCGTCGTTGCCGAAGCGCTCGCTGTCAAGTCCTGGCAGGAACATAGCGGTGTAGCTCCAATGCTTGCCGAGTTTGCCAAGCAGAGAGATGGCTACTTCGTGCCAAGTGCATGGGAATAGGGTATTTTCGCCTTCGGGACGGTACACTCCGAAGAATTGGTCGGGCTCGTGATGAGCATTGGTTGCACCGATGGGTACTACCTGCATACCAACTCGCAGATTCAACGCGCGGTTGAAAGTCTTTTGCAACCAGAATTGCTCCAAAGCCACTTCGCCGCCGCGCTCGATTTCGCTTTCATATTCGCCAGCTTCCTCAGTTTCGATTTCTATGGCGCTTTCAGCACCGCCATGCTCAAATTCTATTTCGCTGCCCATGCTCCAGCCCTTGCCAAAGTCATAGCCAAGGTAAATTACCACGTGAGGCAGGTCGAATCGGCCATGCGTGTCGTCCTTGGTGCTGGTAGGGTCGGTGTAGCGCAGATATTTGTCACTGTAAAAATTTCGGCTGAACACAGCTTCGCCATAGCCGCCTATGTGGAGGCGTTGCTGGGGAGTCTGGTCAGCATCTTGAGCCATAGGGGTGATTGTGGCAGCCAGCAGGGCCGCTGAGGTGATTAGGCTTTTGCGATAGGACATAATGATCGGTTCTTATTTTTATATTTTTTTACACTGCAAAATTACAACCAATCCAAATTCCCCACAATCGCAAAAATTAAGTAAACTTACGCAAACAAATTTCCCCAAAATACTAAAATGTAACTACTCAAATTTGAGTATAGAAAGCCCCCGAAGACTATCTTATTATAAAAAGGTCAGCGAGCCAAGCTGGCTCGCTGACCGGGAGGTGTGTATTTCGATGGTTTTGGTTATGCATTCTTCAGTGCGCGGTGGATAGCTTCGGCAGCATGGCGCCCGCTGGCTATGCAGCGCACTACTAAGCTGGCGCCTGTGCTTACATCGCCTGCGGCGAATACCTTGTCAACATTAGTGTGCCCCTCGGCATCCACCTTTACATTGCCGCGAGCATCGTACTCCAAGCCAAGGTCATCAAGAATGCCAAGATGCACAGGATTGGTGAAGCCCATTGCGAGCAGCACCAGCTCGGCCTTGATTTCTGCCTTCTTGCCAGTATGGATAAGGTTCATGCGCCCAGTGGCTGGATCCTTTTCCCATTCTACCTCTTCCACCTCGACTGATGCCACGCGGCCATCAGCATCGGATATGAAGCGGCGAGTGTCGAGCAACCAGCGGCGGTCACAGCCTTCTTCATGGCTGCTGGATGTTTTTAGCACCACTGGCCAATAGGGCCAAGGAGTGGCAGGATTCTCACCAATTGGTGGCTTGGGCATGATTTCGATTTGCGTAACCGACTTAGCGCCTTGGCGATGAGCCGTGCCCACGCAGTCGCTGCCGGTGTCGCCACCGCCAATTACCAATACGTTCTTTCCTTTAGCGCTGATGCGATCGGCCTTGCTTACCTCCGCGCCAGCATTTACGCGATTCTGCTGCTGCAGCAGCTCCAGGGCAAAGTGCACGCCTTTGAGTTCGCGCCCCTCTACCTTGAGGTCGCGAGGCACCTCGGCTCCCATGCACAGGCACACTGCATCATAGTCGCGAAGCAAATCCTCGCCCTTTACGTCCTCGCCGACTTTCACTCCGCAGCGGAATTCCACGCCTTCAGCCTCCATCAGCTTTAGTCGGCGGTCGATCACACGCTTGTTGAGCTTAAAGTCGGGGATGCCGAATCGCAGCAATCCTCCGGGATGCTCATTCTTTTCGAATACTGTAACATCATAGCCCTTGTGGTTGAGCTGGTTGGCACAAGCCAAGCCAGCCGGGCCAGAACCCACCACAGCCACCTTCTTGCCATTGCGCTTGATTTCCTTGGGCATTACGATGCCCTCGTTGAAAGCGCGCTCGGCAATGGCTGCCTCGTTTTCACGGATGGTTACAGCCTGGTGCTGCTGAGCCAGCACGCAACTCTTCTCACAGAGGGCAGGGCAAATGCGCCCCGTAAATTCGGGGAAGTCATTGGTCATTGTCAGCAGCTGGTAGGCTCCAGCCACGTCGTTCAGATAGAGGCGATGCTGCCATTCGGGCTGTCGGTTGCCCAGCGGGCAGCTCCAGTGGCAGAATGGCACTCCGCACTCCATGCAACGCGAGGCTTGCAAGCGGCGGTCTTCTACGTTGAGGGTCTGCTCGACCTCGCCATAGTCGAGCACTCGATCATGAAGCGGACGATATCCGGCTTCTTTGCGATCTATAGTGAGAAAAGCTTTCGGATTACCCATAATTTATATTATCTGCCCCCTAACCCCGTCAGAGGAGGAACCTTTTATTCCCCCTCTTAGGGGGTTAGGGGGCTTCGTTATTCGTTATTCGTTAATCGTTATTGAAGCTATGCGGCGCTGCAGGCGTTGGGCCTTTTGATCGTGAAGCACCTTCTTGTATTCGATTGGAATTACCTTGATGAATTGGTCGCGGTAGGTGGCCCAATCATTGAGCATACGTCCGGCCAGCGGACTGCGGGTGTATTTGTAGTGGTTGCTAATCAAGCGGTGCAATTCGCGCTCGTCGGCCAGCTCCTCGATAAGCGACAGCTCAACCATCTCCATATTGCAGAAGAAGTCGAATGTCCCTTCGGGATTCCACACATAAGCGATGCCGCCGCTCATGCCAGCTGCAAAGTTGCGGCCGGTAGTGCCCAGCACCACAGTGCGCCCCCCGGTCATGTACTCGCAGCAGTGGTCGCCCACGCCTTCCACCACGGCTGTTGCGCCTGAGTTGCGCACGCAGAAACGTTCGCCCACGCGCCCATTGATGTAGATTTCGCCGGAAGTGGCTCCGTAAAGAATCGTATTGCCAGCTATGATGTTGTGTTCTGGTTCAAAATCGCTGCCAGCTGGAGGCACAATCACTATGCGGCCTCCGCTAAGGCCCTTGCCCACATAATCGTTGGCATCGCCTTCGAGGCGGAAATTGATGCCTGGCACCAAGAAGGCACCGAAACTCTGGCCAGCTGCGCCCTTGAATGTGCAGTTGATAGTGTCAATCTCGAAGCCCTCGCTTCCGAATTTCTCAGCCACGCGGCCCGAAAGCATTGCGCCTACTGCACGGTCGGTATTTGAAATCTGGAACTCCAAGTCGACTGGCATTTCGCTGTGGATTGCAGGATAGCTGCGCGAAATAATCTCGCGATCCATCACATGGTCAATCTCATGCTTTTGATCAATGATTTTCCTCAAGGCATTAGTGGTAGCCTCTTCGGGCACGCATAGAATGCGGTCGAGGTCAATGGTTGCGCACTTTTCGTTGCCAACACCCTGCTTGGGCATTAGCAGGTCGGCGCGACCGATAATGTCGTCAATCTTTCTTACACCGATGCTGGCCAAAGTCTCCCGAATTTGGCGAGCCAGGAAGCGGAAGAAGTTGATCACATATTCCGAGCGACCGATAAAGCGCTTGCGCAGCTCTTCGTTCTGCGTGGCCACGCCCATTGGGCAGGTGTTCTGGTGGCATTTGCGCATCATCACGCAGCCTAATACAATCAGTGCGCTGGTAGCGAAGCCGTACTCCTCAGCTCCGAGCATTGCCATGATGATTACATCGCGGGCTGTCTTAAGCTGACCATCTGCTTGCAGCGTAACCTGTCCGCGCAGATTGTTGATTACCAATGTCTGCTGGGTTTCTGACAGACCAATTTCCACTGGCGCGCCAGCATAGCGGATTGAGCTGGCTGGCGATGCGCCTGTGCCGCCGTCGCTGCCGCTGATGGTGATAATGTCGCTCTTGGCCTTGGCCACGCCTGCAGCGATTGTGCCTACGCCGCTTTCCGATACCAGCTTTACGCTGATTTTGGCGCGGGGATTCACATTCTTCAGGTCGAAGATTAGCTGAGCCAAGTCCTCAATTGAATAGATATCATGGTGTGGGGGAGGCGAAATCAGTGAGATGCCTGGAATCGAATGGCGTGTCTTGGCGATGATTTTGTCAACCTTGAAGCCTGGGAGTTGGCCGCCTTCGCCTGGCTTGGCCCCCTGAGCCACCTTGATTTGCAGCTCATCGGCATTTACCAGGTATTCGGTGGTAACGCCGAATCGTCCTGAGGCCACCTGCTTGATAGCACTGCGTGCGCTGGTGCCGTCGGCGCGCTTCTTAAAGCGCTCGGGGTCTTCGCCGCCTTCGCCAGTGTTGCTGCGAGCACCTATGGTGTTCATGGCTATTGCCAAAGCCTCGTGAGCTTCGCGACTGATGGAGCCAAACGACATTGCGCCCGTGACGAAGCGCTTCATGATGGCTTCTTCCGGCTCTACCTCCTCCACAGGGATTGGCTCGGCAGGCTTGAAATCCAGGAAGTCGCGGATGAATATTGGGTCTGGCTTCTTGTCAACCAGTTCGGTAAATTTCTTAAACTTTTCGTAATCGCCAGTGCGTGTAGCGATTTGCAGAGTAGCAATAGTCTCGGGGTTCCAAGCGTGTCGCTCGCCGTCCTTGCGGAAGCTGTACTGTCCGATATGGGGCAGGGGAAGCTCAGTGTCGAAATCTTCGCTGAACGCTTCGTCATGGGCCTTGGCTATGTCGGCGCTGATTTGCGGCAGGTCCAGACCTCCGATTCGGCTGGCAGTGTTGCCAAGATAGCGCTTGCACAGGTCTTCGCTGAGACCAAGGCACTCAAAGAGCTGCGCGCCCTTGTAGCTGGTGATAGTAGAGATGCCCATCTTCGACATCACTTTCAGCAGCCCCTTGTCGATAGCCTTGATATAATTCTTTTCGGCAGTGCTGTAGTCGAGCTGCACCTCATGGCGATTTACCATGTCGTTGATAACGGCAAAAGCCAGATAGGGGTTGATTGCGCTTGCGCCGTAGCCTACGAGCAGAGCGATGTGCATTACCTCGCGAGCCTCGGCTGTCTCTATTACCAGAGCCGTCTGTGCGCGCTTGCCTGCCTTGATCAGATGATGGTGCACCGCAGATGTGGCCAGCAGTGATGGCACTTGAGCATTTTCTTTGTCCACGCCTCGGTCGCTCAGCACTATGTAGTTGCAACCTTCGTCCACAGCCTTTTCGGCTTCTTGGCACAGGCGGTCAATAGCTTTCTCCAGCCCCTCGGCTCCTTCGGACACGGGATAGGTCGTAGCCAGTTTGCGGGTGTTGAAGCCCTTATAGCGAAGGTTGCACAGCAGGTCAAGTTCGCGGTTGGTGAGCACAGGGCGCTTGAGCAGCACCATCTTGCACAGCTCTGGTGTAGCCTCTACGGTGTTGCCTTTGACGGCTCCTATATAGCTGTCGAGGCTCATCACCAATTCCTCGCGCAGCGAGTCGATAGCCGGGTTAGTGACCTGGGCGAAATGCTGGCGGAAGTAGTTGAATAGAGGCTGTGGCTCGTCGCTGAAGATAGCCAGCGGCGTATCGTTGCCCATTGAGTTGACTGGCTCTTTGCCGTCAACCACCATTGGGGTGATAATTTTCTCTACGTCCTCGCGGTGGTAGCTGTTGGCGTGGAGCAAGCGGCGGAAATTGTCAACAGTGTTGGCAACTTTTCGTCCGCTGCTGATATTGTCGAGGCTGATGCGGTTGAGGCTCAGCCATTCGCGGTAGGGCTTCTCCTTGGCCAATTGGTCCTTGAGCTC
Source organism: Bacteroidales bacterium (assembly GCA_020860515.1). Classification (GTDB taxonomy): domain Bacteria; phylum Bacteroidota; class Bacteroidia; order Bacteroidales; family Muribaculaceae; genus CAG-873. The sequence goes on from JAJBUG010000042.1 coordinate 44,440, forward strand.
GGCATCTTGATAAATCTTGCCTTGCTCCATATCAATCATCAGCATCTTGCCGGGGCGCAGACGCCCCTTCTCCTTGATTTCTGCGGCATCGAATGGCAGCACGCCCATCTCTGAGGCAAGCACCACAGTGTCGTTTTTGGTAATCAGGTAGCGGGCTGGTCGGAGGCCATTGCGGTCGAGCATGCCGCCAGCATAGCGTCCGTCGCTGAAGAGCAGGGTGGCAGGTCCATCCCAAGCCTCCATTAATATAGAGTGGTATTCGTAGAATGCTTTGAGGTCGGCTGAAATGGGGTTCTTGTCGTTGAATGATTCCGGCACCAGCATGGCCAATGCGCGAGGCAGGCTCATGCCAGCTTGCACGAAGAACTCCAGCACATTGTCGAGGCTTGCCGAGTCGCTCATGCCTTCTTGCACGATGGGCGCTACATCGCGTCCCATGAATGCCTCGGGGCAGAGGGTGTGCTCGCGAGCCTTCATCCATAAGCGGTTGCCCTGGATGGTGTTGATTTCGCCATTGTGGCCAAGCATGCGGAATGGCTGTGCCAGGCTCCACGTGGGGAAGGTGTTAGTGGAGAATCGCGAGTGTACCAGCACCATGGCTGATGTGAAGTGGGGGTGCATCAGGTCGGGGTAATAATAGCGTAGTTGTAGGCTCGAAAGCATGCCTTTGTATATTATTACTCGGCTCGAAAGCGACACTATGTAGAAGTCTTTTTTATCTTGGATTGGAAGGGCTGCCACGCGGTTTTCAACAGCTTTGCGCAGCAGATACAGGCGCACGTCGATAGGGTCGTCAGTCTCTACATCGGCCACGAAAATCTGCTTGATGGCTGGCTCGGCGCTGAGTGCCACGGGGCCAAGCTGCTCGTTGTTGGTGGGCACGTCGCGCACCGCAATCAGCTTTAGCTTCAGGTCAATGGCCTCGCGCTCGATGATGTCGATGATTACTTGCTGGGTGTCAGGGTCATGGGGCATGAACACCAAGCCAGTGCCGTAGCGCCCTTTTTCAGGCACTGCGATGCCTTGAAGCAGAATGAATTCGTGGGGGATTTGTACCATCAGGCCGGCTCCGTCGCCAGTCTTTGGGTCAGCGCCTTCGGCGCCTCGGTGCACCATGTGCTCAAGCACTTGGAGCCCCTTCTCAACTAATTGGTGCGACTTGATGCCGCGCACGTTGACCAGCAGGCCTACACCGCAAGCGTCATGCTCATAGCGGGCGTCATAGAGGCCTCGGTCGTTACGGATTACTTTTTGCATAACCTAAATTGTGCTATGCCCCCATAAGGGGGATAAAACCTAAAGAAATTTGTACCTCGCTGCAAAGTTAGCAAAAAGTCACGAATTGACCAAATTTTCTTTCTATTTTTCACAAAAATCCCCAAATTTTACAAAATTTGTCAAAAATTCCCTTTCTTTATAAAGGGAGTTTATTTTGTATATCATGATATTTTACGAGTGTAACTTTCAACTTTTTAATAAACACACCCAAAAACGTCCTTCAAAAGATCAAAATCGACCCAAAAACGTCCTTCAAAAGATCAAAATCGACCCAAAAAACGTCCTTCAAAAGATATAAAATATGTTAAATTTTTTTTGTATTTGATTTTTAAATAGTATATTTGCAATAGGTTAAGTGTATATTTACACTGATATTAAAAATTTACTCTAAACTAACAATGGCAGATATAAACACTGAGGCCCTTTATGAGGCCTATTACTCTAAAATAAATCAAACCAGTACAGAGTTCGTACGCTACCTTTATCGGGAAATCAACTGGGATGCCAACATTATAGGGATTCTGGGTGCAAGAGGCGTGGGTAAAACAACGCTCTTATTGCAACGCATCAAATTGCTGTTTGCCGACAACTACGAACAAGCCCTTTATGTATCCCTGGATAACCTGTGGTTCAATACCAATTCTCTAATCGATTTGGTTCGCCATCTGAATATGCGAGGAGTAAGAAATCTTTTTTTGGATGAGGTGCATAAATACAAAAATTGGACCCAGACCTTGAAAAATATTTCTGATATTTATCCTCGTATGAAAATTGTATATACGGGCTCTTCTATGTTGGAAATTGATCACTCAAAAGCTGATATGTCGCGTAGGCAGACTCTATATACAATGGCAGGAATGTCATTTCGAGAATACTTAGAATTTGAGGGTATTGCCCAATTGCCCTCTTTGTCGTTGGATCAACTGCTTTCACGCCATATCAATTTGGCTTTAGATATTACCGCTAAAGTGGATGTGATGGCTTATTTTGATGATTATCTTCGTCATGGCTATTACCCTTTCTACAAAGAAGAGAAAAGGGATTATTTGATTCGCTTGCGAGAAACTGCCAAAACTGTCATTGACAATGATGTACCTGCCATTGAGAATTTTGAGTTCGAAACTCTCAACAAGATCAAAAAGATGTTGATGATAATTGCTGCTCAAGTACCCTTTGTACCCAATATTAATAATCTTTCTGAGGAAATTGCTACAAATCGTAATCAAACACTAAAAATCCTATACATTCTGGATAAAGCTAAACTTTTGTTCTTGATTACTGAAAAGGAAAAGTCATATCACAGTTTGGTTAAGCCTGAGAAGGTGCTTTTAGGTAATCCAAACTTAATGTATGCTTTGGCCTCTATGCCTGAGATAGGTACCATTAGAGAAACATTTTTTGTTTCACAATTGGCTGAGATAGGATCCATTACCTCTCCCTCCAAAGGGGATTATGTGATAGATGGCAAATACTTATTCGAGGTTGGTGGTGCGCGCAAGAACTTCAATCAAATCAAGGACATTCCCAATAGCTATTTAGCGATTGATGATACCTTGGTAGGGCGTGGCAACAAAATCCCTCTTTGGCTCTTTGGATTCTTGAAGTAATGACTTGGCTCAATCAATTGCATCTAATAATACCCATGCTGCCCAATCTCCAAATATTGATACCAAATTCTTATTTTTGTTCTTATGATTAGGAAGAAATCAAATGTTAAAAAATTGGAGTTTGTTATAGAAAATTTTGTATTTAAAAAAATAATTTCTACTTTTGCAAAGATGTAAATTAAATGTTAACCTAAAAAACGAGTTCTGTTAACAATTTTTCACATTGCTGTATACGAAAATTGGCATAGGTATGACATTAAATTTGCAATAAAAATTTTTAGATAAATAAATTTGCTATGAAATGAATAATATCCCACATACGGCCTCTCCAAGGGCACTTAAAAGAAGATGATCTCCAAACTAACGAGGAGCATTCACTTGGCGTGGCTAAATTAGCCAAAGAATTCGCTTCTGAATTCGAGATGGGCGAGTGGGGATATATTATAGGTCTCCTTCATGATAAAGGGAAAGAAAAGAAAGATTTCCAAAATTATATTAGAAGAGCAAATGGATTGAAAGCAGAACCCTATAAAGACAAATCTCATGCTTATGTGGGAGCTCTGCTATCTAAAGAATTGTTTCCACAGTTCTATCCTATAATGGCATTTCCAATTTATGGACATCATGGAGGATTGTGCAATTATTATGAATTGGACAAAGATAAGGTTATACCTCAGGAAATTGATATAGATTTGAATTTAACATGTCCGTCAAGACCAACCTTATTTGAGAATTTAAAATCACAAGATTTTAATCATTTAGTAAGAATGCTCTATTCTTGTCTGGTTGATGCAGATTTTTTAGATACTGAAGCTTTCATGAATCCAAAACGTGCTCAATTGCGTTTTCCTACAGTTTCTTTGGGCTCATTACTACTTCAATTGGAGAAATACCTATCTAAGCTTTCAACTGATTCTCCAATGACTAAAGTTAACGAGATAAGGAAAAGAGTCCAAAATAGATGCAAAGAAACTGCTCAATATGAACCAGGAGTTTATAGCTTAACAGTGCCTACGGGTGGAGGAAAAACTCTATCTTCACTGTTATGGGCGATGCTTCACGCACGGAAATTTAATAAAAAGCGTATCATTATAGCAATTCCTTATACAAGTATTATCTCCCAGACAGCTAAATTATTAAAGAGCATTTTTGGAAAAGAGAATGTTCTTGAGCACCACTCTAACCTCACTTTTGAAGAGGGAAAAGATTGGGAAGATCTAACTTCTCAGAAATTAGCATCTGAGAATTGGGACGCTCCGATAATTGTAACTACCAATGTACGTTTATTTGAATCAATTTTTTCCAACAGACCAAGTACATGTCGTAAACTTCATAATATATGCAATAGTGTCATTATTCTTGATGAAGCTCAAATGCTCCCTGGTGAACGGCTTCAACCCATCGTTGATGCCCTTGAAAGTTACGTGAAGTTATTTGGAGTGACACTCCTATTCACTACTGCAAGTCAGCCAACATTAGAAGGACGCCGAAAAGGTAATCCTAAAGATTTGATAGGATTCTCCACCGTTAAGGAAATAATACCTAAGGAATGGCGCTTACATGACAATCTTCGTAGAGTTGAAATAACAGAATCCCCTTTGCCTTTAGATTATGATCAAGTAGCAGAAAAAATTAGAAATACAGATAGGGTTCTTTGTATAGTAAATACACGAAAAGATGCAATGAAAATTTTTTCATTATTACCAAAAGAGGAAGGTTATTTTCATCTATCAAGAATGATGTGTCCACAACATGTAGATACAACATTGGAAGAAATTAGAAACGCACTTAAGGGTAAGGGCACAGTAAAAGTTGTTACAACTCAGCTTGTAGAGGCGGGTGTAGATATTGATTTTCCTGTAGTAATGCGTCAAGAGGCCGGATTGGATTCAGTGTTGCAGGCCGCAGGCCGATGCAATCGGGAAGGGAAAATGCATGGTCTGGGTTCTACTTTCGTGTTTGAATTAAAGGACCGTAAGCTTCCTATCGGCACTCTTTCTTTTGCAAATGATGCACGTAAAGATATTCTTCCCATTGAAGACTATTTTGATCCCAGTCAAATGGAAAAATATTTTGTAAGTTACTATAATAGATTACATTCTTTTGATAAAACAATTGATGGAGAGAATATAGCTTCTACTCTTTATGATCCGAGAAGATTAAGATTTGAAGATGCAAACAATCTTTTTCATCTTATTGAAAACTCGGAAAAATCTGTTGTAGTGAATTTTGAAAAAAGTAGAGAACTTGTGAGAGAATTCAAAAAATTTGGTCCAAATCGAAGTTTATTCCGACATTTGGGTCGCTATGTGGTGAATATCAATTCTACTGATTTTGTCGCACTTGATAAAGGCGGATTTTTAGAAAAATTAGGAGATAGTAATCTTTACTATCTTGCCGATGAAAAGCAGTATGATGAAAAACTTGGATTAAAAATTGATAACCATTGGAACAACGAAACCATAATAATATAAATATGGAATATATTGATAAAGAATATTGTATTGAAGTATGGGGTGATATCGCTTGCTTCACTCGTCCAGAATTGAAAGTGGAGCGAATGAGCTATGATGTCATTACCCCATCTGCAGCAAGGGCTATCTTTGAAGCCATTCTTTTTAAGAAAGGAGCAATGAGATGGGAAGTTACTAAGATTGAAGTGCTCAATCCTATTCGTTGGATCTCTATTCGACGCAATGAGGTTGGTGCCGTAAATTCTGGTTCATCATCAATATATATTGAAGAAAAACGTCAACAAAAGAATACTCTAATGTTGCGTGATGTGCGATATCGCCTTTACGCCAAACTTGTTTACATTCCTGTAAGCAAACGTGCTAAAGAAAACATGATGCGTGAACCTGGGAATGATGAGAATCCCCAAAAATATTACAGCATGTTTGAGCGTAGAGCTAAAGCTGGACAATGTTTCACTCAGCCTTATTTAGGCACTCGTGAATGTTCCGCATTTTGGCAAATAGTTACACAAGTAGAGGAAGAAAAAGCCCCAATTTCTGAAAGCCAAGACTTTGGTTTAATGTTATATGACTTGGATTTTAGTAATCCTAAGGATATAACTCCCATGTTCTTTCGTGCTAAAATGAATGAAGGTGTGATTCAAGTGCCAAATTCAAAAAGTGAAGAAATATTAAGATGATACTGAAAGCGTTATATGACTATTACCATCACAGTCCAAATGTGGCTCCATTAGGGAAAGAGAAGAAAGAAATCTCTTTCATTATAGTATTGGATTCAGATGGCAAATTTATTCGTGTTGAGGATACGCGAATAGATGGACGTGGAAAAATCTATTTGGTTCCAAAATCGATAGGAAGGACCTCTAAGCCTATTCCCAATCGTATGTGGGATAATACAGAATATGTACTCGGGATTTCTAAAAAAGACAAATCTGAAAAGCAAGATAAAGCTGATAAAGCTGCCAGAGAAAAGAATAGTCTTTTTGTTGACCTATGTATAAAGCTAGCGAAAGAAAACCCTGAAACTTCAATATTTCAAGCAATTCGTAAATTTTATGAAAATGGAAATATAGAAGATTTGAAACAATCAAAATATTGGAGTTTACTCGAAGAGAATCAAACGAAAAATCTCACTTTCAAGCTGCAAGATTCCTTGACATTAGCTGTTGATGAAGCATGTTTGATTGAAAATGATGACAAAGAAAATGTGGTAGAGGGTCTTTGTCTTATCACGGGCACCAAAGGACCTATTGTTAGACTCACTACCTCTACACCAATACCAGGATGCCAATCCGTGGCTTCATTAGTATCCTTCCAAAAAGGATCAGGTTATGACTCTTATGGAAAAACTCAATGTTATAATGCCCCAATTAGCGTTGAGGCAGAAGGCGCTTTCAGTGAGGCTATTATGGCCTTGAAAGCAGCCGATTCAAGGAATTGGTTCAAATTGGGAGATCGTAGATTCTTATTTTGGGCCGCTAATAATAATGAAGCCTCTGACTTGGCTCAAGAAAACTTTTTTGCTTTGATGGGGTGGCAACAAGATGATGATCCCAATCTTGGAATTGAAAAAGTAAACAAAGCTTACAAAGCGATTTGGTCAGGCCAAGTGCCTTCAGACAATGGAGATAGATTTTTCATACTCGGTCTTGCACCTAATATTGGTAGGATTGCAGTAGTATATTGGAGCCAATGTACAGTAAAGGAGTTGGCTCAACGAATTCTGAACCATTTTGAAGGTATGGAAATCGTGGATACTCGTAAAAACCAACAACCTTATTATGGGTTGTACTCAATCCTTAAGTCAGCTTCTTTAAATGGAGATACTACTAAGCTATCTCCAAATTTATCAGAGGCCCTTGTAAAAAGTATATTTCAAGGTACTCCCTATCCATATCCTCTATATACAGCTATATTGACAAGAATAAGAGCGGAACTTTCTGAGGATTTTGGAATAAATCCCGGACGATGTGGTTTTATCAAGGCCTATTTAAATCAGAAAAATGATAATGAAATAAAGATACAAGTTATGTTGGACAAAGAAAACCAAAACCAAGGATACCTATGCGGTAGACTCTTCGCTGTATTGGAAAAAATACAGAGTGATGCCCAAGGTGCTCAAACCATCCGAGAACGATACATGAATGCTGCTTCTGCTACTCCAGCTGCGGTATTCCCGACGATTCTAAATCTCTCAAATCATCATCTTGAAAAACTAAATCCAGGTGCATGCATTTGGTATGAAAAGCTCAAGCAAGAGATTTTCGATAAGATAATCTCAAATGGATTTCCAGCACATCTGGATCTGCATGACCAAGGCCGATTCTTTGTTGGCTATTACCAACAAAGAAGTGATCTCTATTCATCAAAATAAGATGAACCTTCAAATGGATAACAAAGCTCAAATCTATAATAATCTATAACTTATGGCTGATCTAAACAATCGTATAGACTTTGTCTATATCTTTGATGTACAGGATGGCAATCCTAATGGCGATCCTGATGCCGGAAATCTACCCCGAGTAGATGCTGAAACTGGCAATGGCATCGTAACAGACGTATGTCTGAAACGAAAAGTGCGTAATTATATCCAAACTGCAAAAGGAGCAGAGCCTGGATATGACATTTTTATCAAAGAGCGTGCAGTGCTCGATAATATGGTGGAACAAGTGTATAAATTTGAATCAGTAAAGGCTGAAAAGGATTCAGCAAAGCAAAAGGCACTTGCAAAGAAGGCTCTTTGTGATACCTACTATGACATACGAGCATTTGGAGCTGTAATCGCAACCTCTAAAAAGCAGGATCAGGTGCGAGGCCCCATACAGTTCACTTTTGCACGTTCAGTGGAGCCAATCACTCCTATCGAACATTCCATTACACGAATGGCAGTAACAAAGGAAGCTGATGTAGATAAGGAACGTACCATGGGGCGAAAGTCCACTGTGCCGTATGGCTTGTATGTTGCCCATGGGTTTGTTTCAGCTAATTTGGCTAAGCAAACAGGCTTTACTGAGGAAGATTTGAATCTTCTGTGGGAAGCTTTGAAGAATATGTTCGAAAATGATCATTCTGCAGCTCGCGGATTGATGAGTCCCAGAAAGATTCTTGCTTTTAAGCACGATTCAGAGCTTGGGAATGCGCCTGCCAGTAAGTTGTTCGATCTGGTTCAAATTAAAAGAAAAGACGAAGTGGGAGTGGCCCGTAAGTTTGAAGACTATAAAATCATCCTTGATAAGGATAAGATCCCAGAGAACGTTACTCTTATGGAAATAATCTGATCTGAGTGATTATGACCTATACTGACGATGATATGCTCATGTTGTCGGGGATACAGCATTTTGTGTTTTGTCCTCGACAATGGGCATTAATCGACATCGAACAGACTTGGGCTGATAATGGTTTGACAACCGAAGGACGCATATTGCATCATAATGTTGATAATCCTGCATATAGACAACTTAATAAAGGATGTATTACTTTGAGAGGCCTTCATGTTTCTTCTTATCGGCTTGGCCTCTATGGAATCACAGATGCCATAGAACTTTTGCCAACTCAAGAAGATAAATTCATAACTCATCCTCGATATCCAGGAAAATTTATCCCATATCCAGTAGAATACAAACGAGGTCATCAAAAGACTGATGATTGTGATATTATGCAGCTTGTAGCACAAGTTATGTGTTTAGAGGAAATGTTTTCAATTACCCTTAAAGAAGGAGCTTTGTTTTATTGGGAAGTGAGGAGAAGGGAAAGAATCCTTATTGACGATAATTTAAAGGACCAGGCTCTTTTTTATGCAAACGAAATGCACAGAATATTCAAAAGTGGCATTTTGCCGCAAGCTGAGATATCTAAGAAGTGTAGGAAATGTTCATTATTAGAGCAATGCCAACCTGAAATTTTTTCATTGCAAACAGTAAACTCTTATTTAGTAAAGAATTTGTATGAGGAAACTACTTAATACTTTATATATAACTATTCCTGATGCATACATATCTAAAGATGGTCTTAATGTTGTGATTTCTGTAAAGCAGGAGGAATTGCTTAGAGTACCGATTCATAATATTGAGAGTATTATCTGTTTTAGTTATATGGGAGTTAGCCCAGGAGTTATGAAATTATGTGCGGATTCTAATGTAAGCTTAACTTTCTTATCCCCCACAGGACGTTATATAGGCCGTTTTCATGGTCCTCAAAAAGGGAATGTCCTATTAAGAAAAAGGCAATATGAATGTTTTCAGAATGAGGATTTCTCCTTGAAGTTAAGTAGATTGATAATTGCCTCAAAGATACATAACTATCGTGCGGTTTTGATGAGGCATTTACATAATTACGGAGACAATCTAAATGTTGACGCCATTGTAAATCATCTAAAGTTGTCAAAAGAAAGAAGCTTAATAACTAATTCTAAAGATCAACTTAGAGGAATTGAAGGTGATGCTGCCAATGCATATTTCAGTGTGTTGAAATATCTTATTTTAAACCAAAATCAATTCTTCTATTTTAACGGCCGAAATAAAAGACCTCCACGCGATGGCGTCAATGTCTTGCTATCGTTTATTTATACAATGATAGCAAACGAAATAGTAGGAGCTCTTGAATGTGTGGGCTTAGATCCTTATTTGGGATTTTTTCATACAATACGCCCAGGTAGAGCCTCTTTAGCATTGGATATTATGGAAGAATTTCGAGCTTATTTAGGCGACAGATTTGTACTAAGTCTAATAAATCGGCTTCAAATTCAACCTTCGGATTTTATCAGACAAACAGAGGATTCTATGGTCTTAACTGATGCCGGAAGAAAAACCTTATTAGGAGCTTGGCAAAATCGAAAGAGAGAAGAAATTACCCATCCATATTTGGGGGAAAAAGTACCTATTGGGCTTTTGCCATTTGTACAAGCTCAATTATTGGCAAGATATTTGCGAAGTGATATTGACAATTATCCAGTATTTCTAATAAAGTGAAATTTATGTTAGTATTGATTACGTACGATGTAGATACTATATCTGTTGATGGTCCTAAACGACTACGAAAAGTAGCAAAGGTCTGTGTTAATTATGGACATCGTGTTCAGAATTCTGTGTTTGAGTGTTTTGTTAATCAATCTCAATTGGTGATTTTGAAAAATCAACTTGAAGGATTGATAGACAAAAACAAAGATAGTATTAGAATATACTATTTAGGGAATAATTGGCACAGACATGTAGATCATATTGGAAAAGAAACATCTTTGAATTTGGAAGGGAATCTTATTTTGTAATCCCTAATGATAAGTGGTGCAAAATTTCTCTTATCTTAGGGGTGCTTGAAAATCAATCATTTAGATTGTCTAATTCAAAAAAATACAAATTTTAGAAGTCAAATTTAAACCTTTATGGAAATTTCTCATCAATTATAAAGTATTTAAGTTTTTACCCAACAAGAGTCGCACCCCATGTGGGTGCGTGGATTGAAACCTTTGGTTAGCCTTGGGGTAGATGAAAGAGTTTTGTCGCACCCCATGTGGGTGCGTGGATTGAAACGTTTGGCGCGGGGCCGCTCCGTCGGGGAGGGCCCCGTCGCACCCCATGTGGGTGCGTGGATTGAAACAGACCTGAAACAAGGATATTAAACTTTGTTTCTGGTCGCACCCCATGTGGGTGCGTGGATTGAAACTCTGATGGTACATCTTCTTTAGGCAAGAAGTCAGGCCGTCGCACCCCATGTGGGTGCGTGGATTGAAACTTCAGTTTCAGGGCCACACCGTCAACTGTGCGTCGCACCCCATGTGGGTGCGTGGATTGAAACACTCGGTGAGTGCCTCCCCGGTGCTACTGGCACGTCGCACCCCATGTGGGTGCGTGGATTGAAACTTGCGGAAGAGCAAAATACATGTATATTCCTTCGGGTCGCACCCCATGTGGGTGCGTGGATTGAAACGGGCCGCGGGCGGAGCTTTCTTCCACCCTCAGCCCGTCGCACCCCATGTGGGTGCGTGGATTGAAACGGGAGAAAGGGCGGTTAGAGAGCGGTTGTGAGCGGTCGCACCCCATGTGGGTGCGTGGATTGAAACATTCACAACTCAACGTAATGCCGGCGGAGATAACAAGTCGCACCCCATGTGGGTGCGTGGATTGAAACATTGCACACCTGATTTTATTTTGTTCAAGGACACGTCGCACCCCATGTGGGTGCGTGGATTGAAACAGCCGATTGGTGCGAGTCTCACCCGGACGAGGTGGGTCGCACCCCATGTGGGTGCGTGGATTGAAACGAGGATCTAATGTATAAAATTGATGGAGCTAATAAGGTCGCACCCCATGTGGGTGCGTGGATTGAAACGATTTCCGACACGTCATAAGTTGTGCCCATGGCGTCGCACCCCATGTGGGTGCGTGGATTGAAACAATTTCTCTTGTGACGGCGCATTATTAACGCCGTGTCGCACCCCATGTGGGTGCGTGGATTGAAACCTTCACCAAGCCACGCCTGGAGATGATTTCACTTGTCGCACCCCATGTGGGTGCGTGGATTGAAACAACAGATTGTTGAAGTTTCAAATATTAATATTAGTCGCACCCCATGTGGGTGCGTGGATTGAAACAATTAGGTTGATCGATCCAAATTGTTATTAACTGTCGCACCCCATGTGGGTGCGTGGATTGAAACTCCTCGATGATGTTAAAGTCAACTTTGATTTTGGTCGCACCCCATGTGGGTGCGTGGATTGAAACGCAACCAGCCTCCGCTTTATACTTAGCATCCACACGTCGCACCCCATGTGGGTGCGTGGATTGAAACTCGTCGTCGTACTTGTTAAAAAAGCAATCCAGGTCGCACCCCATGTGGGTGCGTGGATTGAAACAGTGTTGTGTTGTTAGATGATTGATTAATTATTTGTCGCACCCCATGTGGGTGCGTGGATTGAAACAAATAAGTTATTCAATCTTGAAATAAAAGCAAAGTCGCACCCCATGTGGGTGCGTGGATTGAAACGCAAGGAAGGTAATAATAGATTCTCTCTATTTCGTCGCACCCCATGTGGGTGCGTGGATTGAAACTCGCGACGGTCAGCAGAGAAGCCCCCAGTTGTATCGTCGCACCCCATGTGGGTGCGTGGATTGAAACGCCGGGAGTGACCATGTTAATCCAGACCCTCAAAGTCGCACCCCATGTGGGTGCGTGGATTGAAACTGTAATCTTGATTTGTTCCATGATTATTATTATTGTCGCACCCCATGTGGGTGCGTGGATTGAAACCCAAACGGTCTTGGAATCACCACCTCCCTTATGGTCGCACCCCATGTGGGTGCGTGGATTGAAACACCGAGATCCAACCACCCCGAAGGCCAAGGAGCGGTCGCACCCCATGTGGGTGCGTGGATTGAAACTATTGATTTGCAGGGGAGATAATAATAGATTCTGTCGCACCCCATGTGGGTGCGTGGATTGAAACTAAGTTCTGCTTTTAGTCGGTCTATTTCCTCGGGTCGCACCCCATGTGGGTGCGTGGATTGAAACCGGAAATCAAAGGTTACAATGATGCTAATGGCCGGTCGCACCCCATGTGGGTGCGTGGATTGAAACGTCGGTGCGATTACTTTTTTACGGCCTCGGAAGCAGGTCGCACCCCATGTGGGTGCGTGGATTGAAACGATGCTGGTTAAACCACAAAGGAAAAGTAACCAGCATGTCGCACCCCATGTGGGTGCGTGGATTGAAACTAAGAAGTTCAACAAAAAGTTAGGTAAGGCTGTAGTCGCACCCCATGTGGGTGCGTGGATTGAAACGTCGAAGTCGCACATGTCTGGCACCCAACACTCAGTCGCACCCCATGTGGGTGCGTGGATTGAAACGCCCTTATCTCTATGCCTGTGGTCGCTCTGAGGGTCGCACCCCATGTGGGTGCGTGGATTGAAACTGCAATGGTTCGTGGAAAGCAAGACCTCTAAGGGTCGCACCCCATGTGGGTGCGTGGATTGAAACGCAAGGATGTCTATGCTGACGATGTGAAAATCACGGTCGCACCCCATGTGGGTGCGTGGATTGAAACCCCAGTTGCGAAACCAAGCCTCTTCTTTGCTGAGGTCGCACCCCATGTGGGTGCGTGGATTGAAACTTCACCTATCTGCCACAGGGCGTCGCTCCAGCCTTGTCGCACCCCATGTGGGTGCGTGGATTGAAACTTCATCAAAATGGCACAATTCCCCACCTCGCATTGTCGCACCCCATGTGGGTGCGTGGATTGAAACCTTCCCGGAGACGTCTCTTAATATCAATTCCAAGTCGCACCCCATGTGGGTGCGTGGATTGAAACTTTAATTGCGCGAATTTAGTCACCATAGCTAATGGTCGCACCCCATGTGGGTGCGTGGATTGAAACGGCACGTCTCGCACTGCATCCGCCCGTTGCCGTGTCGCACCCCATGTGGGTGCGTGGATTGAAACTCACAGGCTTTGCCCTCCGCGTCATTTTCATCTACGTCGCACCCCATGTGGGTGCGTGGATTGAAACGACATTGTGGACCCGGGGTGGGTGGATCCTGAAGGTCGCACCCCATGTGGGTGCGTGGATTGAAACAACGAGATTGTGGACTGCGTGGTGGAGCGAAGAGCGTCGCACCCCATGTGGGTGCGTGGATTGAAACGTTGACTTGGCTGAATTGGAATCCGTCATAGTCGTCGCACCCCATGTGGGTGCGTGGATTGAAACTTGCCATGTCCCGAACGTGCCCAGCAATGCAATTTGTCGCACCCCATGTGGGTGCGTGGATTGAAACGTCTCTTGGCTGTTAGGGTTTTGAGCTCTGCTTTGTCGCACCCCATGTGGGTGCGTGGATTGAAACAACGAGATTGTGGACTGCGTGGTGGAGCGAAGAGCGTCGCACCCCATGTGGGTGCGTGGATTGAAACGTTGACTTGGCTGAATTGGAATCCGTCATAGTCGTCGCACCCCATGTGGGTGCGTGGATTGAAACTTGCCATGTCCCGAACGTGCCCAGCAATGCAATTTGTCGCACCCCATGTGGGTGCGTGGATTGAAACGTCTCTTGGCTGTTAGGGTTTTGAGCTCTGCTTTGTCGCACCCCATGTGGGTGCGTGGATTGAAACGAAAAAGAGTTGGAAAACATGGAGGCCCAGGCCGGTCGCACCCCATGTGGGTGCGTGGATTGAAACGTTATTTCGTGGAAAAATAACATGGATTTCTTTGGTCGCACCCCATGTGGGTGCGTGGATTGAAACAATCAGGATGGGGGCCTATCTCTCCGGGGCCGCGTCGCACCCCATGTGGGTGCGTGGATTGAAACTCGCCACCCTCCGAGTTTTCACCGTCGGTGTTTGTCGCACCCCATGTGGGTGCGTGGATTGAAACGTCGAACTCGCTTTGTGCATTCTTTTGGGCATCCTGTCGCACCCCATGTGGGTGCGTGGATTGAAACTTCAGCTCTGGAAGGTCGTTGTTTCGGGGTGTTGGTCGCACCCCATGTGGGTGCGTGGATTGAAACGCACAAATCCACGTCGCCACGGCAGTTGGCCAAGTCGCACCCCATGTGGGTGCGTGGATTGAAACGTGAAGTAACACCGGGGCTGGATCGTCGCAATTGTCGCACCCCATGTGGGTGCGTGGATTGAAACTTGTGAATCGGCTAAATTCTTTGTAGCCTCCGAGTCGCACCCCATGTGGGTGCGTGGATTGAAACATAGATGTAAGTTTTCTCGCCTTTGCGTTTGATTGTCGCACCCCATGTGGGTGCGTGGATTGAAACACTAACTCTTGTCGCAAAGGAGTAACTCCAACTCCGGTCGCACCCCATGTGGGTGCGTGGATTGAAACTCAGGGGTCGCGGTACATTCGAGCGAAGCTTTGGTCGCACCCCATGTGGGTGCGTGGATTGAAACTCCTTGAAAATTTTATAATTCAACTCATTAGTATGTCGCACCCCATGTGGGTGCGTGGATTGAAACACATATTGGAGACCAGATACATAAAAATCATAAGTCGCACCCCATGTGGGTGCGTGGATTGAAACGATTCCATAGGAAACAACGTGGCAACAACACTCGCGTCGCACCCCATGTGGGTGCGTGGATTGAAACGTTAATAATCCACATGGCCAAATCTTTTGCCGTGTCGCACCCCATGTGGGTGCGTGGATTGAAACGCCAACAGCTCATTAAGAGCTAAGGCACTTTGAGTCGCACCCCATGTGGGTGCGTGGATTGAAACATTACTGTATTCTTGTAGCTAACGGAGTTTTGCCAAGTCGCACCCCATGTGGGTGCGTGGATTGAAACTCAGGCTGGTATGACTATTCAGCAAATTGCTGGTAGTCGCACCCCATGTGGGTGCGTGGATTGAAACATAAATTCCTCATTGGCCACTTTCTGCTGTGCTCGTCGCACCCCATGTGGGTGCGTGGATTGAAACTATCTGAATCAGGCGACTGACCTTAAATATTTCTAGTCGCACCCCATGTGGGTGCGTGGATTGAAACGATGTTCTGCTTCTCCCGGTCGATGCGCTTCTTCTGTCGCACCCCATGTGGGTGCGTGGATTGAAACTTTGCCTCTGAAATGGCTTAGATATATAAACATGTGTCGCACCCCATGTGGGTGCGTGGATTGAAACGTGATTGGTCGTGCCATATGTGGGGTTGTTTGGGGTCGCACCCCATGTGGGTGCGTGGATTGAAACGATTTTTGCGATTTGTTCATTCCACGCACTTGAAGTCGCACCCCATGTGGGTGCGTGGATTGAAACAAGGCCCGGAAGGAGTCACGCCCAGGCAAGGGAGTCGCACCCCATGTGGGTGCGTGGATTGAAACGCAACCAACACTTAAATAAGTGTTCCGCAGCTCGTCGCACCCCATGTGGGTGCGTGGATTGAAACGAGTATCCATCTTTTTAAATTCCTCATTTAGTTTGTCGCACCCCATGTGGGTGCGTGGATTGAAACAGGGTAACGAAAAAAATTGTAACCAGTCTCAAAACGTCGCACCCCATGTGGGTGCGTGGATTGAAACATTGCGCTTCACTACCTTTGTGGCCTCCTCGGGTCGCACCCCATGTGGGTGCGTGGATTGAAACATCACTCGGCGGACTTTGTAGCAGTTGAAATCCTCGTCGCACCCCATGTGGGTGCGTGGATTGAAACGCGCGAAATGGTTGCATGTTGCCTACACTGGCGACCCGTCGCACCCCATGTGGGTGCGTGGATTGAAACGCAGCTATTCGGACGCGTTTCGACAAAGTGCCCGGTCGCACCCCATGTGGGTGCGTGGATTGAAACATATTTTAGTGTTGTTAGTTACTTGATTGATTGAGTCGCACCCCATGTGGGTGCGTGGATTGAAACGTTGATGTTCTCAGGTGATAGTTCATCGCGTAAGTGTCGCACCCCATGTGGGTGCGTGGATTGAAACGCAGCGTTATGGTGTTCGTATTTTCATCGTAGGTCGCACCCCATGTGGGTGCGTGGATTGAAACACGAAGAACAGAAAAGGCAAAACCAAAAACAAAAAGTCGCACCCCATGTGGGTGCGTGGATTGAAACTCAATGCGAGGTGGGGAATTGTGCCATTTTGATGGTCGCACCCCATGTGGGTGCGTGGATTGAAACTGCGATACATTGCAGCGCCTGATTTGGTGTCAAATGTCGCACCCCATGTGGGTGCGTGGATTGAAACTCGTAGAAATATAGGAGACCGCTCGCGTCTCTCGCGAGTCGCACCCCATGTGGGTGCGTGGATTGAAACAATTGCTCCTTTGACCACTTGTCGCCTATTGCATGTCGCACCCCATGTGGGTGCGTGGATTGAAACGCGAGTTGCAGAAATAATAACTAACTCCCCACCCGTCGCACCCCATGTGGGTGCGTGGATTGAAACACTTTTCATTTTCTTTATTTATTACTGTCGTGTGTCGCACCCCATGTGGGTGCGTGGATTGAAACAGAATTACAAGTGCTATCAGATACCAAAGGCGCAGTCGCACCCCATGTGGGTGCGTGGATTGAAACGCAATCGAGGCTACCAAGGGGAGCTGACATTCAGTCGCACCCCATGTGGGTGCGTGGATTGAAACGAGAAAACGAAAGAGATTCTTGAAGAAATGACAAGTCGCACCCCATGTGGGTGCGTGGATTGAAACTGGATATACTCTCGCTCGATGTTGAACTTCTCGCAGGTCGCACCCCATGTGGGTGCGTGGATTGAAACGATTTCCATAAGTTGTTACTTTAGGGGTTTGTTGTCGCACCCCATGTGGGTGCGTGGATTGAAACGAGTGGGGACAACATGCCTACAACCCTAATAACGTCGCACCCCATGTGGGTGCGTGGATTGAAACTGCAGCCAGCTGTAATAAGTAACTTTGCACCGACAAATTTTCGTAAAGTAAAATCGACAGTTTTTAAACAAGAACTTGTAAAAAAGGAAGAGTATCCGTAGATTTGTAATAGGCAAAAACAAATCGACATGAAAAAGGATACTCTTCCCACAGAGAGTTCTATAAAGAAACTCATAATGTGGTACAAAGTTAAGGAATTAAAATCAAAAAACCTAAAGAACACCCAGATTTCTAGACAACTGGGGATCCACAGGATGACGGTGGCTCGCTACCTGAGCATGAGCGAGGCCGAGTTCATGGAGAGCTCGAGCTACAACCGATATTACCGCCACAAGCTTGACGAGTACGAGGACTTCGTGGTCGGGGAGCTGCGCAACGAGGCCGGCCTTTCGGCTGCGCAGATAGAGGACTACCTGAAGGCGCTTCCGGGGTACGACGGCTCCATCTGCAGCAAGACTGTCTACAACTTTGTCCAGCACCTGCGCAAGAAGCACGGGCTTCCGAAGCCGGAGGCTGAGACGGCCATGGTGGTAAAGAACAACTTCCTGAAGGGACGCACCTATGCGGACGCCGAGACGCTCAACCGGCAAGCCCTCGAGTGGCTGGCGCGCACCGGGAACGGCTCGCTGCACCACGGGCTGCACCGCATCCCGGCCGACCTGTTCGAGCAGGAGAGGGAGCTCCTGGCGCCTTACACGGGCCATCCGACCGAGCCAAAGGAGGAGCTCAGGCAGTACGCCGTGCGCAAGGACAACATAGAGCTAAGGTAGATTAACTA
This sequence comes from Bacteroidales bacterium, assembly GCA_020860515.1. Classification (GTDB taxonomy): domain Bacteria; phylum Bacteroidota; class Bacteroidia; order Bacteroidales; family Muribaculaceae; genus CAG-873. The sequence goes on from JAJBUG010000042.1 coordinate 62,908, forward strand.
TACCTTTGCATTGTCAAATGAATGCTTGGGTGAAATGTTAAAATCCGAGA
>JAJBUG010000044.1:0-12407 GCA_020860515.1 Bacteroidales bacterium
GTTGGGTTGGAAGATCCTTAATACAGGCTATTAGAAACAACCCCTACGGGGTTGGGTTGGAAGATCCTTAATACAGGCTATTAGAAACAACCCCTACGGGGTTGGGTTGGAAGATCCTTAATACAGGCTATTAGAAACAACCCCTACGGGGTTGGGTTGGAAGATCCTTAATACAGGCTATTAGAAACAACCCCTACAGGGTTGGGATGGAAGATTCTTAATACAGGCTATTAGAAACAACCCCTACGGGGTTGGTAAATACAATATTATAATTTAATTTTAATCTGAATATTAACGTAAAACGTAAAACGTAAAACGAAAAACGTAAAACGAAATACTTAAAACGAAAAACGAAAAACGTAAAACGAAAAACGAAAAACGTAAAACGTGAAAAAGGCAGCTCGGATGGAGCTGCCTTTTTGTGATTATCTTGCGGTGTTTTAGTCGCAGATACAGATTGCTACGCGGTTGAGTACGTAGTCGGGGGTGTCGTTCGGGAAGGGCTGGTAGTCCTGATTCTTCATGCTTGATACGATCAGACGGTCAGCTGAGATGCCGTAGTTCTGGGTAAGAGCCTTGGCAACAGCCTGGCTGCGCTGCTTAGCAAGACGAAGGTTGATAGCCAATGTACCAGTGTTCTTATCGGCGTAGCCGGTAACTGAGCACTTCGATTCGGGATTGGCGCGGAGGTACTCGGCGATGTCGCGAACCTTCTGCATTTCCTCAACAGTGATAACTGAGCTGTTGATTGCGAAGAATACGTCGCGCTGCATTGGACCTTCCTCTTCAACCTCCTCAACAGGAGCCTGAACATAAACTTCCTTGATAACCTCAACAGGAACCTCAACAATCTTCTCAACAACTGCGGGAGCGTTGCTGACAGTGCGCTTGGTGTAAGTGGTGCCGAAAGCATACTTAACGCCTACGAATGCATTGAAGTACCAGTCGCAGTTAGGAGCGTGCTTTGAGTTGTACTGGTCGGTAATGAAGTTAGCTTGGAGCTCAAGACCAATTTTCAGGTTGTCGGTCCAACGGAAGTCAACCGATGTGCCCAGGCGACCGTAGGGGCGCCAGAGGCTGCCGCTCCATACGTGTGCCAATGCGGGATAATCGTTGGCTACCAGGCGCTGACTTACTTGGTTGGCGCCATTGTTGTGCCATGCTACGTTCATTCCAACGCCAGCAATCAAGTTCCAGCTCACCAGACGCTCGGGATTGAAACCCCAAACAACGTTGGTTACATCGAAGAGAGCGTCAATGCCCAGCGATGCGTAGTCATACTGCCACTTCTGGCGGGCCAAGTCGTCAACTTTGATCGAACCGCGGCTCATGCCAATGTCGAAGGCTGCACGGAATCCCCAGATAGGAGTAGCTTGGTAGCCACCAGCAATTTGGCCGTTGGGGAAAGTCAACAATTTTCCGAAGGAGGACTCTCCGAGTGTCTCCTGGACTCCAATCTGCGCTTGGCCAAACCAGTGCGGCTGGAAGTCATATACGGTGCTCTCCGTAGCTTCAGTCTGAGCGTTCATTGATAGAGCGCACACACCGACTGCCAGGGCAAGCAATGATTTTTTGATTTTCATTGTCGCAATTTACTTAAAGTTATTTAACTGTTACGTAGTACTTCTGAGTTGAAGTATTGCCATGGAAGTCAAGAGCCTGATAGAGGATCTCGTAGGTGTAACCGCTCTGGTAGTTGAATGCTGCAGTCTGGTAGTCACCTGAGATAACCTCGTTCATGCGGGTTGAGCTGTTAGCCTTCTTGAGAGCGTCAGCGCTGAAGTTGCCATCAGCATCCCAGCAGTTGGTAACTGCAACATACTTCTTGTAAGCCGGGGTGAGGAGTTCACCGTTGAGGGTGGTAACGATCAGGGTTACGCAGTCACCATTGCCAGTGAAGATAGTAGGAGCAGCCTTGGTGTTAGAGAAGCGGCCAATGTTGCCAGTTGTTGGGTTGTGATAGAACAGGTAAGCCTGCATGTAGTGGTTAGGATCTGCAAATACATTGTAGATGTGGTTGTAGATGGTCTCCATCTTGTCCCAGTATCCGCTGATGCGGTTAGCAACCTTCTCGATACCGTTGTTGATGGTCTGCTGCAGGTCGTTGAGCACGTCAGCGATTGTGCCGTTAACCTCGCTGCTCATGCTATCCACCATGTCATTGATCTGTACCTGGAGGTCAGCAAGCATATCATTGATATCAGCACCTACGCTTTCTGAGTAGTCAGCAAGTTGGTTCTTGATTTCTTCAAGTACCTTGATGAGGTCTTCACCGTAAACATATACGATAGCGCCAGTCAAAGGATCTGTGAACTGACCGATTACGCCCTCAGGAGCATCGGGATCAAGAGTAACATCGATTTCAATCTTGTCAACATTGAACTCACCAATTTCGATGGTGCTGAACTCAAAGTGGAGCTTGCTGCTGTACTCGTCGAAGTAACCGTTAACCTTGTTCTGGATGCGGGTTACCCAGCTGTCGAGGTTAGGCCATGCGGGGAGCTTGCCACTGTAGTCAGCGCCAGCGAGAGTGCTGTAGCCGAGAGGACGTACGCAACCAGCACCGATTGAGAGCTGTGAAATTGCGCTGTTGCCATCCTTGGTGTCATCGATCATCAGACCGAGCATAGGCAGGCTGCTGTTGTTGGTGATAGTCTTGTAAGCTACTATGCCAATTTCTGCGAGTGACTTGAGAGTGCGGTTCTTGAGAGCATCCTTAACGGTAGCCTTCAGGTTGTCCTCTGAACGGAGGCGGAGAGCGCCGATATCGCTGATTGCGAGGTTAGCGTCAGCTTCCCAAAGAGTAGTTGAAGAAGCACGTGAGAGACCCCAAGTGAGAACCTCAGAGCTGCTGCGAGGAGCACCGAGAGTCAGCTTAGAAGCTTCGCCCTGGCTGTTAACGAGTGAAAGCTCGTAACCATCGTAAAGGTTGATGTTGGTGGGGTTAACTGAGAAGTAAACGCGGCCGAAGCTGCCATCGTTGGGCAGGAAGTCAGCGTCTGCACCTACATAAGTCTTGTCAACACCAAGGAGGGCAATAACCTCGTCGCTAACGAATTGTACGCCAGGATTGTAGTTGTAGTTGTTAGCTGCATAAGCAAATACTGGGAACTCAACCTCAACTGTGTTGTCGTTGTGGCCGAACCAGTTGAACAGGATGTTGGTCTGAACGCCTACAGGAGCTGAGATGCAGCCGATGAAGGGATTGTAAACTTCCTGAATCATGATGCTGCCAATCTGACGCTCGAGTTTGTTTACGCTTTCAATGAGATCAGCAACCTTATCTTGGAGAGCCTGGATAGCCTGCTCGTTGAGAGTTACGCGGTTGCCAAGCGATACGATAGCTACGTCCAAGTTTGCGCAATAGTCAAGAGCATCATCGATTTGGCTCTGGAGGTCAGCACGCAGAGCATCAATTTCTTGCTCAAGCAAGAGCTTTGCGTCCTGAATTGCAAGGTCAAGACCGTTGATAGCGTTCTCAGCAGTTTCCATGCGCTCTTTCAGGTCGTTGATGATAGCATCTTGTTGATCATTGTAATTCTGAAGATCGCTAATCAGAACATCAAGACCGGCTGTATATTCTTGAAGGTATTCAATCTCAAAATTGGCATCTGAGATAGCACTCCAGATAGCTTCGATACCCTTATCAGGATCATCAAGACGATCCATCAGGTTCTCAAGCATGAGGTTGATTTGAGGAATGGTCTCGTCAACAATTCCGTTAACGGTTACTTCAAGATTGCCAAGAGTTTCGTTAATGGTAGTTACAGTTTGATTCAATGCGTCATACTCATTTTCGAGGGCAACTACGCGGTCGGCAAGATCTGGAGGAAGATTCTGCAGAGTCTGTTCAATAGAATCAAGGCGTCCTTCGATAGCTGACTGAGCAGCCTCAAGGGCAGAAACTTGTGAAGTAAGGGTAGCTACTTCCGCTGCAAGGTTAGCAACCTCGGTGGGGTCACAGGTGCACTGCTTGATAGCGTTGATTTTAGCCTCAAGCTCGCTCTTGAGAGCGTCGATACGGTCGCTAAGAGCTTGGTCAGCGCTCTTCAGGTCATTAACTGCGCTTTCCAGAGCGGCGATGCGAGCCTCATTGGCCTCAGCCAAGGTCTGAGCAGTACCAATCTCTTTCTTCAGATTGTCGAACATGTCCTCATCGGTATCCTTGCAGGATGTGAAGCATCCGGCGCAACCCACGATGAGACCGGCAATAAGCAGAGAATTTGCGAATTTTAGTTTCATCTCATTAGTTAATTAAGTTAGTTATTCATTTTGTTTGTTGTTAGTTGTTTCGTGTTTTGGCGTCAACTTGTCGGTTGAAGCGTTAAGAGGGGACGTTGTTTCTGCTGATAATTAATTTGGGTTATTTAGGGTTAGAAAATAGTGTATGATAAACTGAATGTCAATGCCGGATACACCTTCAAGGCTTTCACAACCTTCACATAGTCGCCCACCTTGCCGTGAATGTCTTCTACATCCTTAGATAGGTTGACTGTGGGATTGTTCTCCATATTTAGATTGGCATGAGTCTTAATATCGGGCGTACCACCCCAGAACAGCACTCCGAGGTTGGTGGCAAATTTCCAGCGGTCGCCGCTGCCGAAGCGGGTTTCGTAGCCAGCGCCCAAGTAGGGCTTGAAATGGTTGACGTACATATTGGCTTTCACCATGCAATTCTCGTCAGGCTCCATAATGTAGGGCTTTCCGTCGCTCTTGAAGTTGCCGAGATGCACGCCCAAGCGTCCGTAGCGCTCGAATTTCTCCTTCATCTCTTCGCCGATTTCGGGATCGATGTAAATCTCGCCGAAGATTGGCTCGTAGAACCATTTGTTGCTGGTAAAATAGTCATACATAGTGTTGTAGATGGTCACTCCTACCAGGGTGGGGGCGTCGAGCACGTCGTTCTCGATGTGGCCTACGTGGGAATTGCCCCAGTAGAAACCGGCTGTCACGCTCCAATGCTTATTGTCGGGGATGGGGTAGAAATCGAAAAGTAGCTTGAAATCGAACATCCGGGCCTTGGCGTTCATGTCGATGCGGTCGTCCATCTCAATGCCGAGCTGCTCCGACATCATGGCTTGCAAATCCTTGAATTTGTTGGTGTTTGCGCCGTCGAGGTCGAAAGTCTCCAGGCCGAAAGTCATTGGGATATTGAAATGGGGCATCCAGCTGAAGCCGGCGCGCACATTGAGCCAAGGGGTAAGGGGAGTGCCAACTTCGATGCCAAGACCAGTGGTGCCGGCGGTGATGCCGACATCGAGGTGGCTAAGGGCCACGCAAGGCTTAGGGGCGGCTGGGGTCTTAATGCTGTCGGGTAGGGCGGGACTGTGTGCCCATGCGGCCGAAACAAGCAGGCTCATGGCTGCTACAAGTAATATGTGTAGTTTTGCTTTGCGGAGCATATTGGCTTTCTTAGTTGCTCTATAGGCTTTTAGGTTATGTTTTTAACTTTTTTGTTAGGTTGACTCTCGGTTACATAAGAGATTCAACCGCAAAAGTAATAATAATTTTTGTATTAAAACATTTTTTTTAACAAAAAATTTATCAACATTGTTTAGAAACGTGAAAAATTTTTTAGGATTAGTGTCTAAATAGTGTCTGAAACGTATATTTTCTTGGGCAGCGGGTCGGTGACCGGCTGCCCATCCGGATGGCAAACCACCCGGATGGATGGTCACAGGATTTTTACTGCAGCTTCACCTTGGCGGTGCCAGCGGGAGTGCGCACGATGTAGAGGCCGGCGCGCAGCGCGATGCGGGCGTCAGTGCCATCGTAAACCTTAGATCCGAGGATGTTGTAAACCTCGATATGGGCTCCCAGACCGTTGACGATGGTGGTGCCATCGAAGCTAATGCCGTCGGAAAGCACCGAAGCGATGCCAGCGGTCACGTTAAAGGTCTTTGTCACCTCGTTGGCAGGATTGTACTTGAAGTTGCCATCGCGGTAGGCGGTCACTTGGTATTCGCCGCTGCCGGTGATGGTGAGCACGTTGCCGCTGATGGTGCCTTCGCCCTTGTCAAGGCGGTAGTTAACGCCCATCGAGGTGCTGTTCTCAGCCGTAAGGGTGAGTACGTCGCCCTCGTTGACTTCGCCAAACTCCTGGTCCCAGGTAATCCACTGGTCTCGCTTAACCACGGTCACGGTGCAGGTGGCGCTTACCTCCTGGCATGTGGCAGTGATCACAACCACGCCCTCGTTGCGGCCAATCACGCGGCCAGCCTCGCTCACGGTGGCGATATTGTCGTCAGCCGATGTCCATACCACGTCGGGATTGGTGGTGTGCGATGGGGTAACGGTAGCGGTGAGGTTGAAGCCAGCTTCCACTTCCACTGTAGCTTCGCTCAGGTTGAGGGTGATGCCAGTGGCAAATACCTCTTGGTTGATGATCTCCTCGTACTGTTCGGGCGTAACAAGGGTCAGCTCGGTGGGGCAGTCCTGGCTTACGGTGAGGTAGCTGTAGTTGTGGGGGCAGATCTCATCGTCGGTGGTGATGTAGCCGAGCTTGCCCTCGCTGGTCACGCCCAGGTGGCGCATAGTGGCTTGGTCGTTGTAGGTGGCGCTTTCATGCTTTGGGCGGGTTTGGTCGTAATAAACGCCCTTGAGCAGGTTGCCGCTAACGGCTGAGGCGCCGCTGGCTCCCACGGTCACCTTGTTGTCGGCCACGGTGGCGCTGTTGCACTTGATGAATACAGGAGTGCCCTCGGCGATGATGCCTCCGCTCACTGGCTCATACACTGCGAGGCCGTAGAGGTTGTCAACCTTGGTCACTATGTAAGCCTCCATGCCAGTGGAGAGCTGGTAGGGGAAGCCGGTGTACCAAGGGGCGTAGTGGCCGCCTTCAACGCTGACGGTGGGCTTCACGCCAAGGTAGTTGTCGGTTGTTTCGCTCACGGGGATGATGTTCCACTTGCGATAGTCCTTGGGCTGTGTAGCTGCGTTGCCAGTCATGTAAGCATGGTCAGCCGAGGTCACGTTGTCATCGCCCAGGTAGATGGTAGAGCCGCTCTTCCTGCCGTAGGCGTAGTAGGCGTCATTCATATAGGAAATGGTGATGTACTCGTCCACCATGTCGTGAATGCTTGCGCCCTGGCCCTTGAGGTCATAGTCCGAACCCACCTTATGAATATAAAATATGGTAGCGGGATCAGAGAGGAATTTCTCCTGGTCCATGAATAGCTCCACTGCGGTCACGTCAACCGATGTGCCAGTGGTGTTCACGTAGCCATGGTTGTCAAGCAGGTAGCAGTAACGCGTTGATGTCTGGTTCTGTATGCGGTAGTAACCGTCGCCGTCAATCTGTGCCGAGGCTCCCAAGGCGCATGCAGCAGCCAGTATTGATAATAATGGTTTCTTCATTGTCTGTGTAGGGGACATAAAGGTTAGAAATTGAATATTTGGTGCAAAGGTACGAAAAATTAATGAATAATGAGTAAACATTAGCCAACAATCTGCAATTTTTTATGAAATATCAATTTTTAACACAAAAAAGAGAGTGGCAACGTCTAACGACGTGACCACCCTCTCCACGTTTCAACTATTTATTTATGAGAGCTTTTTAACTTAGTATCACTACTCGGTTAAAAAGACGAGGGAAATTATGACGCTTAGTCTCTTCTTATTGGTCTGCTTCAAAACCGCTTGTTCATTGTCCTTTTCTCTTCGTTGTACGGTATTATAACAATTCAAAAGCTCGATTTGTAACCTCGGGTTATTTTAAAAAATATAAAACTGCGCTTATTTCCTTACAATTTTTGGCAAAAAACCGATTTTTATGTTAAAAACCGTCCTATAAGTAGATGATCGAATTAAATTTAAACTATCCTTATCCTTGAATCCCGTAGGGATTCTTTCAATTAGCCTATTGGCATTTCCCTTTCTCCCCAACCCCTACGGGGTTGGATTGGAAGATTCCTAATCCAGGCTATTAGAAACAACCCCACGGGGTTGGCAAATACAATATTATAATTTAATTTTAATCTGAATATCTACTTAAGTAGATGATCGAATTAAGTTTAATTCGGCCTTATCTTAGTTACACATAGCAATATTCCTCCCGGAATGGCAGGCTTGGTGGAGGCGGATGTGCGGCAGGTCACTGACCCGCCGCTCCCAGCATGGCAAGCCTGTCGGAGGCGGATGTGCGGCAGGTCACTGACCCGCCGCTCCCAGCATGGCAAGCCTGGTGGAGGCGGATGTGCGGCAGGTCACTGACCCGCCGCTCCCAGCATGGCAAGCCTGTCGGAGGCGGATGTATCAAGGAGCGGCGGGTCAATGACCTGCCGCCCAGCAGCCTCCACCAGGCGGATGTATTTAACTCCTATATATCAAATATTTAAGGAAAAATTAGCAAAAATTAACTAAAATATTTTTATGTTTTATAACATAATTCAAAAACATTGCGTAACTTTGCAGTGTTGAAAAGATAATCAAGGGGGTCGCAGAGGCGACCCAACAAACCAGATGTCTAACTAAATCTTAACAACTATGTTGCACCATGTAAAGCATGCCATATTCTGGTATGCGAAGAAAGCAGCTGAGACTTACGCTTCGTGGTCACCCTACTTTGAAGGTTACACCAAGCAGTAAATCACAGCCCCGGGCAAAACTTTCGTGACGGAAGCGCCCAAATTTTAAATTGACTGTGTGTAAAATGATTGATTAGTTTATTTCTAAGATGCGTGGACCGTGATTGGCCCGCGTTTTTTTTTATTGTCTTCTCCGAGAACTCCGAGAACTCAGAGAACTCCGAGAACTCCGAGTACTCGGAGCTATCCCAATTCTTTTTTCTGGTTTAAACCTTATTAAAGGGAAGGTTGTTACATATATAAAATATGTTTCAACTCAAAATCTAAACGTATTATGGCAAGTTCAAACAATACACTTCAACCAGGAGTACAACGCGAAGTAGGGTTCTTCGAGGCCATTCATATGGGCTTCAACCAATACTGCGTATTCCGAGGCCGCGCAAGTCGCAGCGAATTTTGGTGGTGGTGGCTATTCATGTTTATCGTGACAGCTGTCACAAGCTTTGTGCCATGGCTGCCAGGCTTTGCGTTCCTGGCATTGCTGTTGCCGAGCCTTGGCGTTAGCGCACGCCGCCTCCACGACATAGGCAAGGGTGCAGGATGGCTGTGGCTCTGGCTCACAGGTATCGGCGACATTCTGCTCATCATCTGGGCCTGCGTGCCCAGCGAGGCCGCTCCCAACCGCTTCGGCGACATCCCCAATGCAATCCCCGTAGATTAATATTCGGGGCAGCTAAACCCATAATCAATCGGGGCAGCAAAACTGGCCCCGCCGTACGCCGCCTAACGGCATCCCTGCAAAGGGGTGCCGTTAGGCGGCTTGCTGTGCGGGCCTTTGGCCGCACTTCTATCCGTTAGGCAGCGTACGGCGGGGCTGGTTTTGCCGCCCCGATTATTAGCGGCCATTCATGATCAGCGAATAGCGGGCGGGGGCGCGCATCAGGTCGTTGACCAGCTGTTGCAGCCCCTCGAGCGTCACTTGCTTCAGCGCGTCGGCGCGCTCGGCCACATGGCGGTCGTGGTAAAGCATCTGATGAGTGTAATACCTCATCGGATACCCCTGGTAAAATTTCTCCAATCCCTCCTCTTCGCGCATGGTGCGCATCACCTGCGCGAAAATCTCCTCGTCGATGCCATGCCGGGCCATCGCCGTAAGCGTGCCAGAAATGGCCTGCGAGATCGGCGCGGCCATCTCGGCATTGGTGTCGATGCTCACAAAGAGGCTGTGGAGCCCGTCAACCTCGCTCGACGCACAGCCCACCGACGGCGAATAAGCCGCACCGGCTTGCTCGCGGATAATCTCTATGAATACCTTGCGCAGAATCTCCTTCAGCACCTCCAGGGCCATTTCGTCCTCCAATGTATATGGGCGATGCAACTCGTAAGTCTGATACACTCGTGTCAGTGGCTTCTCCATCACCTGGTCAAACTGCACGTAGCTCGACCCCTCGATAGCCTTCCTTGGCACCACATGATGCTCAGGCGCCTCCTGGAAACCATCGCCAGGCAGCGAACCTATGTACTTGCATATCAGCTTCTCGGTATCTTTCCATTTCACATTGCCAGTGATGATGAAGTCCCAATTGGCAGCATTTTCCATGCGTGCGCGCATCATATTTAGGGCCTTGTGGTAATCGAGCGTGTCGATGTCGGCTGGGGTTGGCCGGCGCATGTATATATTGTCGTGGCCATAGAGCATGCTGCGCAGCGAGTCGGAGAACACATTGTCGGGATCAAAGCGCAGGTCGTTGAGCTTACCGATTTGTCCGCGCTTCCAATTGGCAAAGAGGGTGGTGTCCTCGCGCACTGTGGTCATGCGCAGGTGCAGCAACTGCAGCAGCGTCTCCAACTCCTTCACTCGGCACTCGCCCTCGATTATCTCGCTGTAAGGGTGATGGCGGATGTCGATATCCACCTTGGTGCCAGCAAGCTTTCGCCTCAGGTCAAGGGCTGAGAAATCGCCCATGCCGCTCTGATTGAGCAGTGTAGGGCCGAAGTAACCCTCGGCAAAGCTCTGGCCCAGCATCACGCTCTCGCCGCCGCGCTGCACGGCGCGCACAGTGAGCAGGTCCGACTCGTTGTCGCGGAATGCTACCGCCACATTGGCGCCATTGCTAAGGGTATATAGCTTTGCCTCGAACTCCGAATCCTCGCTCATGCCCAAGATGGTGCCTGGGGTCAGTTCGTGGTCTATAAGCGGACGGTCGAGACTGGCATCATCAGCCATTGCCTCGGGCTTGGCATCAGCCCATATCTTTTTTGCCATAGCCAAAAATTCCTCCTTAGTAGGGTAGTCCACGCCTTCGGCCAGGCTCTCGGTGATTGAGATAGCCAGATTGTCGGGCCTCAGGATTTGCTTCAAAAAGGCATTTACGGTGCTGACCTGCAACGAGTCGCAGAAACTTTCGTAAATCTTCTTCTCAGTCTTGCCGTCGAGAAAAACATTGCCAGTGTTAAACTCACGCATCATCTTGTTGGCTGCCGACATGGTTGATATCTCCTCATAGTCCTTGTCGAGCTTCTTGGCATGGGCGCGCAATTCGTCGATGGCGCGGTTGAGTTCGGCCTGGCTAACGCCATGCTCGGCCAAGCGCTTGGCCTCGGTGATAAGCCGCTCTACGGCCTCGTTGCGTATGTTGCGGTCGTAGAGGGCATAAAAGCGGAAGGCATCGCGGCAATCCACGCAGTAGAACTGGTCCCAATCGGCATGTGCTGCGCTCCATGGGGTGTCGGGCGAGAACATGATGTCCTGCATTCTTTCCTCGGCAATCTTGCCAGCTATGTAGGCTGGGAGCTGCTCGTTGAAGTATTCGCTGGTGTTGCGCAGTTCGCGCGGACTGGGCTTGGCTGGGAACCACATGTCGATTTGGCAGCCTTTGAACTCTGGTTCGGTGATTACGGTGGCGCGCATCTCCTCATAGTCAGGCACTTGGGTCCATTGGCGCACTGATGGGTTGGGTGCCGCGGGCACATCTTTCCACACCTGCTTGATTATCTTTATGATTTCGCCCGGCTCCACCGATCCCACCACGATCAGGGCTTGATGGTGAGGCTGATACCATTTGTGATAGAACTCGCGCAGCCCCTCGGGGGTGAAGCTGCTGATAGTCTCCTCGGTGCCAATTATGGGGTGGGAGTAGGGATTGTCCTCGCCGAGCAGGAAGGCAGTCATCTGTTCGGCTATTCGGTGCTGGGCACCGTCGCCTTGGCGCCATTCCTCCAGGATGATTTTGCGTTCGCTCTCTACGGTTTCATCGGTGATGTCGGCGCAGTTGCCCATGTCGTGGAGGGCAGTCATGGCTTGGCGGATCACATCCATGCTCAAGCCGTTGACCTTGGCGGTATAATAAGTGGTGAAGTCGTAGGTGGTGTTGGCGTTGAAGTCGCGGCCAAATTTCAGCCCGATGTTTTCGAGCTGGGTCTTTAGGCTTTTGTCAGGGAAGTTCTTGGAGCCGTCGAACACGCAGTGCTCGATGAAGTGGGCCATGCCGTACTCCTCGGGCTTCTCAACCACCGAACCCACGTTGGTGGCAAGAAACAGGTGCACGTACCATCCTGAGTGGTAGTTGGGGATGATGTAGTAGGTGAGGCCGTTGCTGAGGCGACCCTGGCGGATTTCAGAGTCGTGGGTGTAGGTCTTGGCTGCCGAGATGAATGGGAACAGCAGAGCGATGAGCAGGGAGAAGATGGTGGTTTTCATGATGGGTAATTTTTGGAGTTAGGATAACCTCGGCTGACGCCGAGGGCACGGATGCCTACGAGACGGGTATAGCAGCAGTGCTGGGCTGGTGTCGCATGAGCGAATACTGTAGTTACTGATAGACAGACAGCAGTGCTGGGCTGGTGTCGCATGAGCGAATACTGTAGTTACTGATAGACAGA
>JAJBUG010000044.1:12507-15009 GCA_020860515.1 Bacteroidales bacterium
CAGCAGTGCTGGGCTGGTGTCGCATGAGCGAATACTGTAGTTACTGATAGACAGACAGCAGCACCGGGCGGCGGGTGTCGCATGAGCGGGTAACGATGGTATCCGACCTCTCTGGGGTCAGGCCCTCGGGGAGATCGTCGGGATTGCAGAGCAGCGCGAAGGGCGGCGTGGGCATATTGCTGGGGTCAAGCCTCTTGATGGCATCTCCCACATAGAAATTAAGTGTATAGTAGCGCATTAGCGAGTCGCTGCTGATGTAGCCATAGACTGGGATGCCAGCATTGAGCACTTCCTCCACATGGGGCATGGCGGGCTTGTCGCTCTTGCCATTGAGCACCATGGGCTGGATGGCTGATGAATAGGCAAAGTATATGGCAAGCGTGGCTCCAAGGGTCATCACATAGGGCGAGGCCTTGCACTTGTGCATGATGTAAACTGCTACCCACGGGGCGATTACAAGCGGATAGCGCCACCATGGGAGCGGTTCAAAGGGATGCTTCATGGGTATGAATTGTGCAGCAATGGCAGCCACGGGCAATATTAGGGCAATCGCCACTATTATCCAGCGATAGACGCTCAGGCATCGGGAGGTGCGTATCTTCTCCATAATCCATGCCACGCCAAGGGCCATGAAGGGATACATGGGCAGCAGGTACACGCTGCGCTTGCTCTCGGGTATGCAATAGAAGATTAGCACTGTGAGCGCTACCACCCACGCAAACACCGCAGGGGCTGGTCTCTGGTGTATGGTTTGCTTTAAATGGTTTGTATGGTTTGAGACTCCGCACAACCTGTGTATGGTTTGGGGCAGGGCCATGAGGGCGAGGAGGGTCCAGGGTAGCATGCCAGTGATGATGGTCAGCAGATTGTAGTACCATGGGTTGTCGTGGCTTGCATAGCCCATGGTGCCAGTGAGGCGTCCTATATTCTCCTCCCAAGCCAAGGCGGCAAAGTGGTCGCCGCCCATCTCATAGGCCTGCCAATACCACAGAGCTGGGAGCACCATCGAGCATACGCACATCAGGACCAGCCATCCGAGGGTCTTGAAGAAATTGTCGCGGCGCAGCAGACAAAATATGCCCATGGCCAGGCATGGGAGAAGCGAGCCCACGGGTCCCTTGCTAAGCACAGCTCCGCTCAGCAGCAGTATGGCTCCGCCATAATAGAGCATGCGGCTGCGCAGCCACCACCGCGCACCGTCGAGGCCCGCTTGGCGCCAGTCGTACATCTGATACAGGGCCAGCACCATGCACGCGGTCAGTACCATGTCAACGCGGCAATTCACCGCTGCGCGGTAAACCTCGAAGCTGGTGACTGTAACTAATGCCATCGTGGCTGCCACGCCTACGCCGATGTATTTTCTCGCCCAACTGTAACCGCCCATAACCATGGCGATTGCAGCGAGCGCGCTGGGCAGTCGCGAGGTAAACTCATTTACCTCGCCTCCGTTGAGGTATTTCGAGAAGATAGCGATTAGCCAAGCTAAGAATGGGGGCTTGTAGGGAATGTCGTCGCCGCAACTCATGGGCAGCACCCAGTTGCCAGAATTGAGCATGGACACGGCCACGATTGCCTCGCGGGGCTCTCCCTTGGTGTTGAAAAGAGTCTCGCCCAGCCAGGGCACAAGCAGCACCACCAGCATTCCAAACAGCAACCACTTAGGCAATCTCATGATAAATTACAAGTTACAAATTACAAATTACAAATTACAAGTTACAAGTTACAAGTTACAAGTTACAAGTTACAAATTACAAGTTACAAGTTACAAGTTACAAGTTACAAATTACAAGTTACAAATTACAAGTGATAAATTATTTGTCATTTGTCATTTGTCATTTGTCATTTATTTGTCATTTGTCATTTGTAATTTGTCATTTATTTGTCATTTGTAATTTGTCATTTATTTGTCATTTGTCATTTGTAATTTGTCATTTATTTGTCATTTGTCATTTTTTTGTCGGGGTATCATGATTGAGGTGTAGATCTGGATGGCGCCGCCAGCCAGGGTGAACGCCAGCACGTCGCGCAGATTATTGCCCGGCGGATAAAACAGGAAGAATGCCGCCACGCAGAAGAATATCGCGCTCCACATCTCGATGCGATAGAGGCGCTTGAGCCTCATGTTAGAGCCTTTATATTGGCTGAAAATGCGCCCTACGAGCAGGGCCACTGCGCCACCCACATAGAGCCAGCGGTACACGGGGTTGGCGATGCCAGCAAAAATGGGGATAACGATGGCTGCCGCTATCAGCAGCATCCCCACTGTTACCAATGCCAAAAATATCTTGTCTTTACTCATATTTTTTAGTCTTTAGTCTTTAGTCTTTAGTCTTTAGTCTTCAGTCTTCAGTCTTTGGCCTTTAGTCTTTGGTCTTTAGTCTTTAGTCTTTAGTCTAAAACACCAAACCACTAAACCACCAAACCACCAAACCACCAAACCACCAAACCACCAAACCACCAAACCACCAAATCACTACTCATACACATACACATCCTCGTCCT
>JAJBUG010000085.1:0-41921 GCA_020860515.1 Bacteroidales bacterium
TACGGGGTTGGCTGATACAATATTATAATTTAATTTTAATCTGAATATTTACTTATACTTTAAAATTAAAACCTATTTTTGTTATATTTACCTAACAAAGGTAATGCTTTTTATAATCAAACAGGATTTCCATATGATTTTTTTACCTACGACAGGTTTTGGCAGAGGTGAGTTGTAATTTTGCAGTTAGTAAAGATGATTTTTGATGAAAAGAACACTCATTTCGAGCACTTTTCTATCGGCTCGGACACGAAATGTCCGACAAAATTCGTAACTTTGCACTCAAACACTTACCCAATATGAATGTCTTTAATAAATATGTTTGGCTGGTGAACACTCTGCGCCGCAAGCATGGAGCTACGCTGGAAGAGTTGCGCAGTGAGTGGTATGACACTGATTTGAATGTTGACCACAGCGAACTAAGCGCACGCACGCTTGCGCGTTGGAAGAATGATGTGGAAGACATCTTTGGCATCCTCATTGAGTGCAACCCGGCAAAACGCTATCAATACTACATTGCGAATGATGATGCGCTGGAGAAGGACAAGACCATCTCGTGGATGCTCCACACCATCACCATCAGTAACATCATAGAAGAGTATAAGGGCGAGAAGGATAAAATTGTCTTGGACAGAGTGCCTTCGGGTGATGAATATCTGGTGCCAATACTCAGGTCGATTAAGAGGCGATGCCAACTGATAATCACCTATCATCGTTTTCAAGAGGATGAAGCCCGTGAGCCAATGACCGTGAACCCTCTTTGTGTGCGGCTCTTTGAGAAAAGGTGGTATCTGGTAGTCGAACTGTCTGAAACCCCCAACGCCTATCGGCTTTTAGCCCTTGACCGTATTGAGGATTTACATCAGACCGAGCAAAAGTTTGAATATCCCAAGGATTTCTGTGCGGAAGAGTACTTTGCCAATGACTACGGCATTGCTGTAGGATTTGAAAAGTACCAACCCTGCAAAGTGCGCTTGAAAATCAACAAAGGACAAAGGCCATATACAAGGGCTTTGCCCTTTCATCACTCGCAGGTGGAAACGGAAAGGCATGAGGAATATTCAATCTTTGAGTATTTCATCAAGCCATCGCCGGACTTTGCACGTGCCATCCTGCCATACGCCAAGAACATAGAAGTGCTGGAGCCAATTGCGTTGCGCAAAATGATGATAGGCATGGCACTGGACATTTTAAAAAACTATAAAACTGAATAAAATGGCCGATCAATTTAGCATAGAAGACTACTATCCAAGCCGAGAAAAGATCGAGGCAGACATAGAAAGCCTCAATTTGGACTGGGTCTCAGCGTTGCTGGAATGGGACGACATCCTGAATTGCCAGTTGGAGGATGGAGAAGTGAGTAAAAATGAGGTTGAGAATAAGGCCCAATTTTACAAAACAGCCTTCATCGAAGGCATCCTACAAGGCTCCCGGCTAACGGGTGATGAGAAATGAAAGGGCAATCGTATTATATTACTGAAAGAAAACGCCAAGAAGACTTGATAGAAGCAGGCGCCTCATGCTTCTATGGAGATCTGGGAGGCAATATGTTCAGGGGCAAGGGACGAAAGTTTTGCCTTATGGATGGGCGCAACAACCTATACCATGGCATCCGACGGGAGGTGTTGAATTACTTCAAGCACAACCGCATAACTTTCTGGGGAGGGCGCAGAGTGCCGACCCACATCCTCTCGTCACAGATTTTTTGCCTCAATCATCTTTTTGGGATTAGGAAAGACAAGGATCTTGTCCTGGAGATAGCCCGAGAAATCGCCTCAAATGAAATTGAAGATATGGCTCCTGTTGAATGCGATGGCAAGATGTCGGCTTTCATTGCATTCGAAGTGGTAAGCCATTGCGACCTGCTTCACGAAGGGGAAGTAAACAGAGGTGCCAACTGCACATCCATCGATGCATTGATGATAGGCGTGATCAGCGGAGAGAAGACTCTTATTCCCATTGAATGGAAGTACACTGAAAAATACGGACTCCAGAACAAATCAATGGATAATGAAAAAGGGAAAGAACGGCTGGACCGATATACTGAGCTTTTGAATAGCTCTGAATTCATATACCGCTCGGAGAAAGGATCCTATAAGGACAGCATACTCTTTGTGGAGCCCTTCTACCAGCTCATGCGCCAGACTCTGTGGTGCGAGCAAATGATCCGACACTCTAAGGATGAAGACAACTATGCTCACGCGCAAAGGTATATTCACATTCATGCAGTTCCAAGAGAGAATC
The DNA here is from genome assembly GCA_020860515.1 of Bacteroidales bacterium. GTDB lineage: Bacteria > Bacteroidota > Bacteroidia > Bacteroidales > Muribaculaceae > CAG-873. Next base: position 2,245 of record JAJBUG010000085.1, read on the forward strand.
ACAGCCTTCTGAGAAGACCTTACAAAGGATTTGAAGGCATGGGCATGGAGCAGGTATGGAAATCCAATCTCACAGAAGCGGGAAAGGAAAGATACAAATTAGTTGATCCGGAAGAAATTTACGCTAAGATTGCCGCTTCTGGCAGATATTCGGATTTGACAAACTATTTGAGTCAAAGATATGGCTATAAGTGAACCTTATGAATTTCAAAGATATCCTGCTCAGATACGTTAACAGCAGTCCCTATTGCGATGGCTTACCTTTGATGGATGAAAAATACGATTTAGTACATCAACCGAGAGTGGTAAAAATATAAGAGGCAAGATTGCTGGGGAAGCAATCTTGCCTCTTATATAGTTAGCTATTACAGTTAGTTGGTGAATACCAGCTCGTCGTCTTTGACATCGATTACGATTGGGCGATCCTTGTCAACCTTCTGGGCGAGGATGTCCTTGCTAAGGCGGTTGAGCACCTGACGGTGAATTACACGCTTAACTGGACGAGCACCAAATTCAGGATCGAAACCTTCTTCGGCCAGGTAGTGCAGGGCAGCAGGAGTTACTTCCAGGGTTACGCCATTGCGCTCGAGCATCTTCTGCACGCCGCGTACTTGAAGCCCTACGATTTCCTCAATTTCCTTTTCATTGAGCGGGGTGAACATTATAATCTCGTCAATACGGTTCAGGAACTCAGGACGGATTGTCTGCTTCAGCATCTCCAATACCTCTGTCTTGGTCTTTTCAATGGTCTCTACCTTGTTATCCTCGGTCATCTTAGAGAAGTTCTCACGAATAACCTGCGAGCCCATGTTAGAGGTCATGATGATGATAGTATTCTTGAAGTTGACGTTGCGGCCCTTATTGTCGGTAAGATGACCATCGTCGAGCACTTGCAGCAAGATGTTGAATACATCAGGATGCGCTTTCTCAATCTCATCGAAGAGGACTACGGAGTACGGTTTGCGACGTACGGCTTCGGTGAGTTGACCGCCCTCGTCATATCCAACGTATCCCGGAGGCGCACCAACGAGTCGGCTTACTGAGTGCTTCTCCTGATACTCGCTCATATCGATACGGGTCATCATATTCTCATCGTCGAATAGATATTCGGCCAATGCCTTGGCAAGTTCAGTCTTGCCGACACCAGTAGTGCCAAGGAAGATAAATGAGCCAATAGGACGCTTCGGGTCGTTAAGACCAGCTCTGCTGCGGCGCACAGCATCAGCGATGGCAGCAATGGCCTCGTCTTGGCCAACAACGCGGTTGTGGAGTTCCTCTTCAAGGTGGAGCAGTTTATCCTTCTCGCTCTGTACCATCTTGTTGACTGGAATGCCAGTCCAGCGCGAAACTACATCAGCAATATCCTCGGCATCGACTTCCTCTTTGATCAAGGCCTTTTCGCCTTGCATCATCTTGAGCTGCTCTTGGCAGGTTTTGTTCTCCTCTTCCTTTTGGTGAATAGTCTCGTAACGAATCTTGGCTACCTTGGCGTAGTCGCCTTCGCGCTCAGCCTTTTCAGCCTCGAAGTTGAGTTGCTCGATATCAATCTTATTCTGTTGAATCTTATTGATAATGTCTTTTTCGGCTTTCCACTTGGCTGTGTATTCCTTTTCTTCCTCCTTCATCGAGGCGATTTCCTTTTCGAGCTCTTTCACTTTGTCCTTGTCGCCCTCGCGCTTGATTGCCTCGCGCTCAATTTCCTTTTGGGCAATGCGACGAGTGATATCATCGAGAGCCTGAGGCACAGAGTCAATCTCAAGCTTCAGCTTAGAAGCAGCTTCATCAATAAGGTCAATAGCCTTGTCGGGGAGGAAACGGTCGGTGATATAGCGTTCGCTGAGCTGCACTGCTGCAATAATCGCTTCATCACGAATACGCACCTTATGGTGGTTCTCGTAGCGCTCTTTCAAGCCACGCAGGATTGCGATAGCGCTCATTTCGTCAGGCTCGTTGACCATAACCTTCTGGAAACGACGCTCCAGAGCCTTGTCCTTTTCAAAATATTTCTGATATTCATCCAGAGTGGTAGCCCCGATGCTGCGAAGTTCGCCACGGGCCAAGGCTGGTTTCAAAATATTGGCGGCATCCATTGCGCCCTCGCCCTTGCCAGCTCCTACCAGGGTGTGGATTTCATCTATGAAGAGGATGATCTCGCCATCACTCTGAGTGACTTCATTTACAATAGCTTTCAGTCGCTCTTCAAATTCGCCCTTATATTTGGCACCAGCCACAAGCGCACCCATGTCGAGCGAGAAAATCTGTTTGCTTCGCAGATTTTCTGGCACATCGCCACGCACAATGCGTATAGCCAAGCCTTCAGCAATGGCAGTCTTACCAGTGCCAGGCTCGCCAATCAGCATAGGATTGTTTTTGGTGCGTCGGCTTAGGATTTGCAGCACTCGGCGGATTTCTTCGTCACGCCCAATTACGGGGTCAAGCTTTCCTTGGCGTGCGCGTTCGCAGAGGTTGATAGCATACTTCGACAGAGCGTTGTAAGTTTCTTCGGCGCTCTGATCAGTGGCTTTCTTGCCTTTGCGAAGCTCGGTAACGGCAGCTTCAAGGTCTTTTTTTGTAAGACCTGCATTTTTGAGGATCGTTGATGCAGGCGAGTTGATTTCAAAGATAGCCATCAACAAGGCCTCAAGCGTCACATATTCATCCCCGTTTTTCTTAGCGATGTCAAGAGCCTTTTGCAACACATCATTTGAGGTGCGGCTCAGATAGGGCTCACTACCTGAGACACGAGGCAGATTGCTGATTTCGCGGTCAATCTGGCCAGCAAGCTGCATTGGCGAAGCGCCAATCTTGGCAAAGATGAACTTTACCACCGATTCGCCCTCTTCCATTACGGCTTTCAGCAAATGCACAGGCTCTATAGCCTGTTGGCCCGAGCTTTTGGTAATCTCGACGGCCTTTTGGATAGCCTCCTGCGATTTGATGGTGAAATTATTGAAATTCATATCGTGTTTGATAAAAAATTAAGATTCTTTATTAACTTTAACAAACAAAGTTGAATATTGGTTTGTAAAAATCAAATCGTTTCGCTACCTTTGTACTTGCAAATTTTATACCAAACGAAAAAATGACCATATAACGCAAAATGAGACGCAGATTTTTAGCAATACTTGTCATTTTGACAACTCTTGTGGGGAGCCGTGCGATGGCACAGCTCACAGATACCTACTTCCCTTATCCGGTGGTGCCTGAGGAAAAGACCTTGCTTAGCGAGCGATGCAATTATCTGGTAGATAAGTTCTGGGAGGGTTGCAATCTTAAGCAATCGTTCTCCAACCTTGAGCGCCTCGACAAGGCTTTTAGCGATTGGATTGGATTCATGCCTTATGCTACGGCTGATACAGTGTTCATGTCGATTGACAATTTCTTGGCCGATGTCAACAAGCTCGGTCCCAGTTATTTGCTGACTGTGGGCAAGATGGCAGAGAAACATACATATACTGATAGTTGCGAGGTCTATAGCGAAATGCTGTATCTGCCATTTGCCAAGGCCGTGGCAGCCAATAAGAAGATTGACAAGGCCGAGCACGCCCATTTTGAACGACAAGCGCGAGTGATAGAGAATAGCGGGCTCAATCAGAATGTGCCCTCATTCTCTTTTACCAAGCCCGATGGGACACAGAGCAACTTAGGCGAAGTGATAGCTTCACGAGTGGTTTTGTTTTTCACTGAGCCTGATTGCTTCGATTGCACATTGGCAAAAGCTCGCCTTAGCGCCGATTATAACTTAGGCCAGCTTATCGACAGGGGGCTGGTGAAGATTGTGGCTATTTATCCAGGCAAACCTAACGAGAAATGGCAGGCTGAAGCGGCATCTTATCCCGAGAATTGGGTAGTGGGAGCCTCGGAAGAGGTAAATGACTATTTCGATTTTGAATCCCAGCCCACTATTTATTACATGGATGCCAAGCGCAAGGTGCTGGGCAAGGATGTGTCGGTGGAGGCTTTGATGCTTGGTTTGCGCCAAATCAACCAGCAAATGCAATAAGAAAAGAAAAGCAGTTAATTACAACCGATTTAATTTGTAACTTGTAATTTATATGAGAATCGCAGGATTGATATCTGGCGGAGTTGACAGCGCAGTGGCAGTGCACCGATTGGTGGAGCAGGGCCATGATGTGCACCTTTTTTACATCCGCATTGGCATGGATAATGGCGAGGGCGATTGCAGTGCCGAGGAAGATATCGAAATGTGTCAGTACATAGCCCAGAAGTATGGGTTGCCATTCGATGTGGTGCCCTTGCATCAGGAATATTGGGACAATGTAATGGAATATGCCCTGCGTACTGTAAAGGAGGGGCTTACGCCCAATCCCGACATAATGTGCAATCGAATGATTAAATTCGGATTCTTTGAGCAGCGCTGGGGCCATGAATTTGACCTTACGGCCACTGGCCACTATGCCACTAAGATAGAAAAAGATGGCAAGCAGTGGCTCGCTACTGCCGTGGATCCAGTGAAGGATCAAACCGACTTCTTGGCGCGCATTACTTATGAGCAGTTGCGACATGTGATATTTCCAATTGGCGATCTGCCAAAAAGCAAGGTGCGCGAGTTGGCTATTGCTACTCGCATGCCTAATGCCTACCGCAAGGATTCGCAAGGAATTTGTTTTTTGGGAAAAATTAATTATAATGATTTTATCCGTCGGCATCTTGGCGAAAAGCCTGGTCCCATCATCGAAATTGAGACTGGCAAAAAACTGGGCGAACATCGAGGCTATTGGTTCCATACCATTGGCCAGCGCAAAGGCTTGGGCCTAAGCGGAGGGCCATGGTTTGTGGTGAAGAAGAATGTGCATGACAATGTGATTTATGTAAGCCGAGGCTATGACACCGAGAAGCAGTATGGGCGCACAATGCTGCTCACAGGAATGAATTTCATTACCGAGAATCCCTGGCCTGAACTTGACAAGGAGGGAGTAGAGATTACATTTAAAAATCGGCATACGCCTATCTTTATGCCGGCTAAGCTGAGCATCGACGAAAATGGCATCTACCGAATTGACTCAGCTGAGGATGTGCAAGGCATTGCGCCAGGGCAGTTTGCTGTGGTTTACGACAAGGATCAAAAAATTTGTTACGGAAGCGGCCAAATAATATAAAAGATACTTAAACGCAATAATATGGAAGAGAATAGAGTGAAACTTAACGTCTTAGGTATTTCCTATACTCCGATGCAGACGGGAGCCTTTGCTATGCTTCTTGCTCAGGAGGACGGACCATATCGCATACCAGTGGTTATCGGGGCGGCCGAAGCTCAGGCAATTGCTATAAAGATGGAGGGAGTGACTACGCCACGCCCGATGACTCACGACCTTTTCTGCACCTTTGCCCGTGCCTACGGCATTCAGATGGAGGAGGTATATATTTACAAGTTTGAAGATGGCATTTTTTCTTCTGAGATTAGATTCAACGACGGGCAAAAAATCATAACCATAGATTCACGCACCAGTGATGCAGTGGCGTTGGCTGTGCGCACAGGCGCACCAATTTACACCACACAGGATATCCTGGAGCAAGCAGGCACTATCTTCAATGAAAGCTCGGAAAAAGAGGGCGAGCCTGCTCAGCCCGAGCCAAAGAGTGGCAAGCTTGAGCTGGAAGAGCTTCCGATTGAGGAATTGGAGAAGCTTCTGGCTAAGCATATCGAGGAAGAAAATTATGAGGAGGCAGCCAAAATCAAAGGAATAATCAATAGGAAAAAATGAAAAATATAAAGCTAAGGCTGATAGTGCTCAACTTCCTGGAGTTTGCAGTGTGGGGAGCTTATCTGACCTCACTCGGCAGCTATTTGGCCAAAAATGGATTGGCAAGCCAGATAGGGTGGTTCTATGCTGTGCAGGGATTTGTGTCGATTTTCATGCCTGCATTGATTGGCATCATTGCAGATCGATGGATACAAGCGCAAAGGATGCTGTCAATCTGCCATGGGTTGGCAGGTTGCTTTATGCTTGGAGCCTGGTCTTATGCCACTGGCGGCAACATAAGCTTTGGTCCGTTATTCACTCTTTATACTCTTTCGGTGGCATTCTTTATGCCTACCATCGGACTCGCCAATTCGGTAGCTTATAATGCTCTTGGCAAAGCAGGGCTCGACACTGTGAAGCATTTCCCTCCAATCCGTGTGTTTGGTACTATAGGCTTTATAGTGGCCATGCTATTCGTGAATTTCACTGGCTTCCAGAATACATGTGCTCAGCTTCTGACATCTGGTCTGCTCAGCTTGGTTCTCTCAGCTTATGCTTTGTCAATGCCCGCATGTGAGATTGTAAAGACTCAGGGCAAGAAGACTGTGAGCGAGGCTTTGGGCCTGAATGCTTTCAAGCTTTTCAAGAATCAGAAGATGGCTTTGTTTTTTGTATTCAGCATGTTCTTGGGCGTATCGTTGCAGATTACCAATGGCTTTGCAAATCCTTTTATCCAGAGCTTTGGGTCAGTGGCAGAATTTGCTGACAACTGGGGCGTAAAGAATGCCAATGCATTGATATCATTGTCGCAGATTAGCGAGACGCTTTGCATATTGTTGATTCCTTTCTTCCTAAAGCGCTTTGGCATCAAAACTGTCATGTGCATGTCGATGTTTGCCTGGGTAATGCGATTCGGATTCTTTGGCATAGGCAATCCTGGCGATGGAGTGATATGGTTTATACTTTCGATGATTGTTTACGGTGTAGCATTCGACTTTTTCAATGTTTCGGGTTCATTATATGTGGATTTGAAAGTAAATCAGTCGATGCGCTCGTCGGCTCAGGGCCTTTTTATGGTAATGACTAATGGCATTGGAGCCAGCGTGGGCACCTTATGCGCACAAGCCGTGATTAACCATTATGTGTATTCACAGCCCGAAGGCTTGGATCAGATTGCTGGGTGGAGCACATCGTGGTATATCTTCGCTGGTTATGCGTTTGTGATTGGAATATTGTTCTTGCTTCTTTTCCGCGATAACGATAAGAACACTGGCAATAAAAAAGAAATTGTCACGAGTGAGAGTGACACCTTGGATGCACCTGGCGGAATGAGCGAGTTATGATACAGTTCTATTGTCCCGATATTAAGAGTAATCCTGTACTTCCCGAGAGTGATTCTCAGCACTGTGTGCGAGTGCTGAGAATGAGCGAGGGGGATGCGCTGGAGGTGGTGGATGGTCGTGGAATGAGATATGTTTGCCGTCTGCTTGAGGCTCATCCCAAGAGAGCGATGGTGGAGATTATCGAGGCCAAGGAGCAGCCACTGCATTGGCGCAATGAAATCACGTTAGCCGTGGCTCCTACCAAGCTTAACGATCGCATGGAGTGGCTGGTGGAAAAGCTGGTGGAGATTGGCATCAACCGCATTGTGCCGGTGCGATGCGCGCACAGTGAACGTAAGGAGATTAAGCGTGAACGTCTTGAAAAGATTGCCATTTCTGCCATGAAGCAGAGTCTGAAGGCCACGCTTCCACGAATTGATGAAATGATGCCGTTAACAGAGTTTTTAAAGACGGTAGATTCTGAGCAGCGATTTATGGGCTATTGTTCTGATGAATTTGAGCGCAGATTGTTGGCTCGTACTGCCAAGCCAGGGCTCAGCACAGCCATCCTCATCGGCCCCGAAGGTGACTTTTCGCATGAAGAAGTAGCCTCCGCCATCTCATCAGGCTTCACCCCCGTCACCCTCGGCGACAACCGCCTCCGCACCGAAACAGCCGCCCTCGTCGCCGTTACCACCATCCACATCCTCAACCAAATGAGTTTTCCTAAATTAGGTTGACCTAATATGTCAAAATAATGATTAGAAGGTGACGTGGAGGGCGACGCGGAGGCCTCGGCGGTCGATGGGATAGGGCACATTGAGGTAGTTGAGGCGCCACACATAGTCCACACGCAGGCAGCGCAGGATATTATCAAGACCCACGCTTGCTTCCATATAGGGCGCTCCCGTCATGCGGGTGGTGTGCACATCAGCGGGGATTTGCAGCAGCTCGGGATTGTATTCGGGGTCATTGCGCTTGCTCAGGCGCCCCCATGTGCCTCGGAACGATGCCACTTCGCGCAGACGCAGTTGCTTGAATCCGGGTATGAGGTTGAACAGCGCGCCATTGGCCCAATAAGTCACGTCCCACGAGCAGTAGCTGTCGAACAGGAACTCCAGCGGATTAAGGCAGGCAAAGCTTTCGGGCTGAATCGTATAGCTGAGGTTGACATTAGGCGTGAGCAGATTCATGAATGGACTGCGGCTCCACACATGGCCGCCACGCACATAGAAGTCGGCAAAACCGAAAGCAGAGAACCAGAAGCGTTTTTGCATAGCCAGTTCGGTAGTATTCACCATAAATGCCGCTCCAAACAGATTCTTAGGCGCGATGCTATGCTTGAGGGTAATAATCGGCGGGTCGAGAGTGATTGGAATTCGATATGAGTTGGCTTGATAGAATTTCTCGCCAGGCGCATAGCGTATTTCCACATCAAGGAAATTCTCGGAGAAATGAGGATACACCTTGCCGTAGCCATCAATCAGGGTAATCTTCTTGGTGGCATTTTGCTGCACATTGCTCACAGCAACCTTGAAGCTAAGGTTATTGCGCAGCTCCATTATCCACTCCAGCTTGTTGAGGCGCCGATAAGTGCCATAATCCAGACCACTCATGCGCTTGAGCGACAGGAAGAAATTGTCCATGTTGGTGTACTGGTAATTCTGGCCCACCTGGTCAACATCGTATTGGCTGGTGAATCGCAGGGATTGCACAGGGAACTCACGCGGGTGATATTCCTTGTCAACGAATGAATATTCAATCTCCGATTTGTATTTCCATCGGTGATCACCAAAGCCATAGGCCACATATCCGCGCCAGAACCAACGCTTATTGAGATTGGCGGTGGTCATGCCCCCCAAGCGGAAGCGCCAGCCCTCGATGTCGTTGTGGCTGTAAAGAGTGTTGACGGGGCCGATGTCGAATTTGCTGGGATTACCCGTGGTAATATAGCCTTGGAAGATTACGCGTAGCACCTTCTCGGTCCAGTAATATAGCGGTTGCTGGCGCAGCTTGGCCAGCATATTGTCGATATTGCGTTCGTTGCCCGACACATTGATTAGGCGATTGTTCTCCCAATACTGTGCGTCGCGGTCGCCAGCTTCGGCCACCGTAATTGTTGAACCCAGCTCGCTGAACACAGCCATATCCTCAGGCGCATCGAAGTTGTGATTATCGCATGCAATCGTGCGCCGGGCATAAAAGCCCGGAGTGCCTGGGGCAATCTTCAGCTCGATGGTCATATCGTCGGTCTTTTTCAAGCGCGAACCATCCTCGGCGCGGTCAAATTCCTGAGTGATAAACAGGTTTTGGATAAAGTTGAGGTTGATGTTGCGCGGTGTGCGCATAGTCACCTTCTTGATAAACATGGTGCTGTCCTCGGCCACTACAAAAACCTGGCCGTTGAAGCCGAACGAGGCAGTGTTGTGAGGATAGAAACTCAGAACAATGCACTTCTCATTGTTGACCTCTACGGTGTCTGTCAGATAGAATTTGTAAAAATCGGGAGCGATGCGCGACAGAGGGCTTACGAAGCGATTCTGCATGATGTTGATGTCACCCTTGTATAGGTCGATATCCTGCATCACATCCTCCAGGAATGTGAGCATGCTGCCCTTGTCGAAGATTTCATCCACGCCCTCTTGGCGCAGACCCTTGATTACCTCCTTGGTGCTCTTGGGGCTTTTGCGGTAATGGACTTCTGATGATTTTTCTTTGATTAGGAAGTTGAGAATGGGCTTGCCTGAGACTTCCGATGTATCCACATGGTCCCAAAGGAAAGGGAACTGCTTGAACCAAAAAGATGTTTCCTTTTTGGCCCCGAAATCATTCAGGGCGATTGAGATGATCTGGTATTTGTCGTAGTTGTAATAGGGGTTGCGCTCAGGGTCGGTCATTGATCCAGCTTCCTTGAGGCGCTTCACAAAGGCATAGGCTGGATTGTCCTTTTTCTTGATTTTCTTGCGATGCACCACTACCTCCTGCAATTCTTGGGTCTGGGGACGCAGAAATACTTCGTACATATTCACCATCCCCTTGTGGATGGGGATGGTCTTTTTGTCGTAGCCAAGGCAGGCCACTTGGAGTTGAGATGCATTATTGGGGGCAGTAAGCTCGAAGATGCCGCGCTCGTCGGTAAGCGTGCCAGTGGCTTTGTCGGGCAATGCCACCGACGCATAAGGCACTGGCTCTAATGTAAGCGAGTCGCGCACTATGCCGCTGATATAGTAGGCGTCGCGGGCTTGGCTGTGGCCAAGCAGCGATGTCAGTGTGATTAAGACAAGGGTAATGTATCTGATTGCTCGATTATGCATTGCTTAAGTTAGAGTTGTAATATCTGGGGTCGCCAGTGACTTCAGCGCCGATGAATGGTGGCAGCTCCACCTGGGCGTGGGCCGAGGGCAATTCCACCTCAGCAAGGACGAGGCCGGAATGTCTCCCCATAAAAACGTCGATTTCCCACAAATATTGTGCGAAAGGCACCACATAGCGGGTCTTCTCGACCAGTCCTTGGCAGATGCTCAGCATTTCGCGGGCATCCTCCACAGGGATTCTGTACTCCCACTCATGCCTTACGGCTCCTTGGTTTTTGCTTTTCACCGTAATCCAAGCATTTGAGCCGGCAATGCGCACCCTCACTGTGGCATTGGGGTCGCGGCTGAGATACCCCTGCACCATCTCTATGCGCTTCGTGGCCATGGCCATAAAGCTGTCATCATTCACCAAAAATTTTCGTTCTATCTCGTAAGCCATGGTGCGTTTTACGTTTTCAGTTTTACGTTTTACGTTTTCAGAATCCTTAAACCTTAATCCTTAAATCTAATTTTACTACATTCTCTACGTGGTGGGTGTGGGGGAACATGTCAACGGGTTGTATAGCAGCGACTTGGTATTTTGCGTCGAGCAGGGCAATGTCACGCGCCTGGGTTGCAGGGTTGCAACTTACATATACCAGAGTCTTTGGCTCGGCCGCCAATATCACATCCACCACATCCTGATGCATTCCTGCGCGCGGAGGGTCGATAATCATCACATCGGGGCGTCCGTGCTTTTCTATGAAGTCGACATTAAGCACATCCTTCATGTCGCCAGCATAGAATAGAGTGTTCTTTATGCCATTGACCTCCGAATTCACCTTGGCATCTTCAATAGCCTCGGGCACATATTCAATGCCAATCACCTGCCGAGCTTGACGGCTTACGAAATTGGCGATGGTGCCAGTGCCAGTATACAGGTCATATACCAGTTCGCTGCCAGTGAGGCCAGCCATTTCACGAGCCACTTTGTAGAGCCGGTAAGCTTGTCGAGAATTGGTTTGGTAGAATGACTTAGGTCCGATTCTGAACTTCAGCCCTTCCATCTCTTCCTCTATGTAGGGCTTGCCGCTGTGCACCAGTATTTCTTGGTCAGTGATGGTGTCGTTGACCTTGAGATTGATGCAATATTGCAGCGATGTAATTTGGGGAAATGTTTTGCGCATGGCATCAAGCAACGCCTTGATTTTCTCCGAGTCGTCTTCGCCGAACGACATTAGCGCCATTACCTCGCCAGTGCTGGCAATGCGAATCATTAGCGTGCGCAGCAACCCAGAATTGGCTCGCAAGTCATAGAACGAATAGCCATGCTCGATGCCGAACCTTTTAACAAAAAGGCGCAGCTGGTTGCCAAGGTCATCCTGCAGGTGACAGCAATTAATGTCGAGCACCTTGTCGAAGGCCCCTGGAATATGAAATCCAGCCCCGTCGCGCTCAGGGAAATCAGCACCACTGCTGAGTTGCTCGCGGGTGAGCCAACGCTTGTTGCTGAATGTATATTCCATCTTGTTGCGGTAAGCCCAGATGTTCTCTGAGCCCAAGATAGGTGAAATCTCAGGAATTTCCACCTTGGCTATGCGTCGCATGGCATCCTCCACTTGCTGCTGCTTGGCAGCAAGCTGCATTTCATAGGGAATATGCTGCCAGCGGCATCCGCCGCAAATGGTGAAATGTTCGCACCGTGGCTCCACGCGTTTGTCGGATGGCGTGATGATACGCTCGATGCGTCCCTCGGCATACGATTTTTTCTTCTTCATCAGCTGCACATCCACCACATCGCCCGGAGCGGCAAAAGGGATGAAGACCACCATGTCGTCAACTCGCGCTATGGCATTGCCCTCAGCAGCGAGCCCTGTGACAGGTACATCATTAAGGATTGGTAGAGGCTTTCGTTTTCGAGCCATGGGTATTGTTGCTTTAATTCGTTTGACTTTGATTCATCATCTTCTCCAGCTGGCTTGGCAGCTTGCTGAGGCTGGCTGGGCTTCTGAGGATTAGCCGACACAGGCGTGCCAGTGCGCTGCTTTTTCTTCTTAGCCACTGGCACAGTGGATTCTTGCTGCATCAGCTCTTCCATCTCAGGGGGAATGATGAATATATCCTCGGGCGACACTGGGCGTATGCCAGTGTACCATTTGAATTTCGACAGGTAGAAGAGCGACTTCTTGGCCAAATACAGTGGTGTGACGGTGCCCGATGTCTCAGGCCACATCTTCATCTTCAGCAGGTCCTGGCCTTCGAAATCAGCTGTCATGTAGCTGCTCTCGATATTGAGGATTTTATTGTAAGTAGAATCGTTTTCTTGTGGCAGCATTATGGCCTCAACGTTGCCGTTGACATCGAGCTTGTTCATCTCGCCATTCTCAAAATAGGCTATCATTTCCTTGCCGCTGAGCTGGTTGAAGAACTCGCCCTCAACCTGCTCAGCTGAGAACCCGAAATCGGGCAGGGTGGCACGGTCGATGGTAGAGTCGTTCATGTGGAGCTCAATTACATTGCCAAAGATTTGGCGAGCCTCGTTCCACACGATCGGATGGCGGTACATGTAGAGCGTAGAGTCGCGCTCTTCAAATCGCATGCTGTCGCACACCCCCTGCATGTCGCTGCGGAAGAATCGAACCCTTGGGTAGCATACCATCACATGGTTGGTATCAACGCGCTCGTAGGCAGGCAGCTTGCGGATTGTATCTTCGGGGAAAGAAATGGTGTCGAATGTGCGGAACGAGAATATTTCTCTTCCGTGCAGATACAAGGTATCGCCTTGCGAATATTCGCGAGCCATGGCACGGCCAGTGACATAAGTGCTGTCGATATTCTGGTCATAGTAGCCATAAGCGCCCGAAAGCGACGATTGCTTGGCGCTGTCGGTAAGCACCATATTGCCGCGAGCCCAGCCATATCCAGCAGTGCGGTCGTAGAACAGGGTGTCGCCCTCGAGAGTGGTGCCTCGGCCCATTCTTACAAGCGAACGCTCAAAGAGATTGGCCACCTTGGTCTCGGTGTCGTAGGTGCCATTGGTGGTGAATATGGTGTCGCTCTTGTTGATAATAAGCGATGGCGAGAACAGTTCGGACAGATGGGTGTCAGTGTTGTAATACAGGGTGTCGGTGTAGATATATAGTGAGTCATCGTTCTCGGTGAGGGAATTAAGGCGCACGTCGGTATAGAACACTGCCTCCTTGGTTGATGGCACATATTCGCCTTCGATCGACACCAAGCGATTCTGCGCATCGGTCAGCACGCCGCCAACGGTGTAATAACCGAACTCAGAGTACATGTCGTAGATAAACTCATCTGTCACCAGCGTGACATCGCGATTTGTCATCCTGGCTGGCGAGCCGAATAGCCAAGCCAGCTGGGTGTCGCTGCGATAAATCATCGAGTCGCCAGTCACCTTCAGGGTGTCGCCTTGCTCCATCCTTACATTGCTGAATGCATCCAGGCTTTCGTTGTCAGGGTAGAAATGTGCGCTGTCGCAGTACATCATCATGCCCCCCTTGGAAAATTGCACATTGCCTGTGAGTACCAGATATGAATCTGCCACTTCCTTGTGCAGCACATCGGCATGTTCCAGAAATACCTTCTTGTCATCATTGCGGTTGGCCAATGGAACCTGTGGGCGGAAAATTGATGGGGGAGCAGTGCGCGGACTAAGGGCTGGAAGCAATAGCGGCAAAGCAACGATAGCGAGCACTGCGCCAATTAAGCGCTGTGCTCGCTTGATGCGTCGGTTATGGCCAGTGTTTGGCATTGTTTATTTCTTTATCCACCCTTGATGCTCAAAATCGCAGCCTCGCCAGCCGTCCTCGATTTTGACGTAGGTGTCTTTGATTTTCTTGGCAAGCCATTTGTCGAGCAGCTTTTGCTTGCCCTCGTTTTCATAGAGGTCCTGTATCAGCTGGTAGTCATCCACTATGTTGGCTCGGTGAGCTGGGATGCGGTTGGTAAGCTTTACGATTGCCACCTGTTCGCGGTTGCTCTTGGGGTCCATCATGATGAAAGCCTCTGACACATCGCCCACCTCCATATCGGCCACTTGCTTTGATATTTCTTGTGGCAGAGCCGACATCTCAAAGCGTGTGGAGCCAGTATTTTCATCTACCATCACGCCATTGCTGTAGCGCGTGTTCTTGTCCTGCGAATAATAGCGGGCTGCCTCCTCGAAGGTTATGCGCTTAGTATCCACAATTTCATTGCGCAGGGTGTCGAGTCGCTCCAGAGCCTCGGTCAAGTCCTTTTCAGCCACTTTCGGGCGCAGCAGGATATGGCGAGTGTTCACGCGGTCGCCTCGCTTTTCAATCAGCTGGATGATGTGGAAGCCATATTCGGTCTCTACGATCTTTGAGACTTTTTTTGTGTCATTGAGATTGAATGCCACAGCCGCATATTCAGGCACCAGCTGTCCGCGGCCCATAAAACCGATTTCGCCGCCACGGATGCCTTCAGGCGCCTCAGAATAAAGCACTGCCAAGGTTGAGAAGTCAATTTCACCGCTGTTGACGCGCTCCGCATAGTCGCGCAGGCGAGCCTTCACGTCCTCAATCTCTTGGCGCGGAATCGCAGGCTTCAGGGTAATTACCTGCACCTCCACTTTCAGAGGCACAAATGGAATCGAATCCTCGGGCAGCTTCTTGTAGAAATTGCGCACTTCGCTGGGCGTGGCCTTGAAATTCTTGGTAATATCATCCTGCACTTGCTGCACACGCGATTGGTTGGCCCAGTTGGTTTGCAGCATATCGCGCAAGTCGGGGATGGTGCGGCGGAAATATTGTTCCACTTTTTCTCGACTGCCCAGATTGGCTATGTAGTAGTTGATTTGCTGGTCAACACGCATCTGCACCATCGACATATTTGCCTCGATAGTGTCGAGGTCGGCCTGGTGCAGATACAGTCGCTGCACCGCCAATTGCTCTGGAATCACGCAGTAGGGGTCGCCTTTGATCGGAATTTTTTCATCGAGGTATTCCTGGTAGGCCTGCTCGATTTCCGACTTGTAGATGGGCTCATCGCCAATCATCCAGGCCACCTCCTCGGCGATATTGTTTTGTGCCAGGGCCATACCTGCCACTAATGTACATAGAATTGTATTGAATATGCGCATATAATCACTGATTTATTCTGCAAAGGTAGGAATTTTTTGGGAAATAGCTACTCTAAATCACAGAAAATTGATATTTTGCCTACTTCGAGGGCATTTTCATAGAGATTGCGCTTAAGCTGCTCGTCGTAATTGCGCTTGTTGCGGAATGTGAGGCGGTCCACAATCAAGTCATGGGCGGCTTCGTAGGGCATGGTCTGGCCAGTGTATAGCACATCGGTGGCGTCGAACAGGTAGGCAAAGCCTCCGTGGGTGTAATCCACAGTCTTGTTGGAGCGCAGATAAGCGTCGGGCGAAGGGCCGAAGTCGTAGGGTATGCGGCTTTCGATTTGCTCCCAATCGATCCAGCGGTCACGGAAATAGTCGTAATGCACGGCTCCGGTGCTGGCCACTTTGTCGAGCTTGTCGATGTCGGCAGGGGTGTGGCTGCGATAGAGCTTGCGCATTTCGGGCAGCGCGCTGGCGTCATCGGCAGCTTTGATATACACGCCCTTGACCATAGGGCGCGACAGTACGAACTCATCCTTATTGGCCTCGTAGAACGCTCGGATTGAATCTTCTGGAATCTGAAGGTTGGCATGGGAATCGAACATCAGTCGCCCGTACTCCCACATTATCAATTCGTCGCGGTACTGCTCCACCATCTTGTCGATCTCGGTCATATCGATTTCATTGGCAGCCACCTGGCGCACCAGCTGATTATTGATCCACTGCTTGATGTAGGCGTGGGCGTATTTTGTACTGTCGTCGGCGCTGAGGCCTCGGGGCATCGCCTCTGACAGTGCTTCGCGAGTTAGAGCTGCTTTGCCCACTCTTACCAGATCGTCGGCTCCAGGTTCATCTCCCTTGCTGCAGCCAGTCAAGGCGCCCAACAACGATACAGCCCCGACGAGCGGGGCTGCAACGTTGGTTAATATCCTCTTATGGATTCTCATTTTGCTTTCTGGGCTTTTTTGAGATTCTTTTCGTTGATTTTCACTGGGTAAGTGTCGTGGAGCTTTTTCAGCCATTCCTGCTCCAGCACATTCTGGTAGTCGGTGACTACCTGGCCCTTTACGTCGCTTGCCTCCTGTGGCTGGTCAATCACCTGGCCCTTGAACGCTGCGAGCGATTGCAGGCGCTGGTTAGTGTTCTCAGGCTTGGGGCCACCGAAGCCAAGGTAGTCGATGATGGGATTTTCTCCTTGGGCAGCAACTACGCGCTCCACGCGAATCTGATTGCCAAATTGTTTTTTCAGCTTAGCCTGGAAGTCCTCGGGCGAAGTAGCTGTTGGGAAGAGTTCTTCGGCCTTGGTCAGGGCGAGCTGGCAAATCGAGTCGTTGGTGGCCATGATTACATAGCCTTTGAAATGAGGCTTGTCCCAAGTGTATTTGTCCTTGTTGGCTTGATAAAAAGCTTCCAGGCCTTCGCTATCCTTTGAAGCCTTCTCCCATACTGTCTGGTTGGAAATGTCGAAGAGCAGGATGCCATCGCGGTATTCGTTGACCAGGTTGCGGAAGTCCTCGTTGGATGCCATCAAATCTTCGCGAGCCTTGCCCAGCATTTCGTTGTCCATGGCTTGCTTGGCTCCCTTTTCAATTGCTTGTGCTGTGACGTAGGGCGACTGGTCGGGGCGCAGCGGGCTGCGACGCATTGCATAGCGCAGAGTTTTGGGCTCTTCGCCAGGCACGGTGTATGCTATGATGCCGCTTTCGATCAGCTGGCGCAGATTTGCAGTGTCGCAAGTGGTCACGTTCTTCTCTGCCAAAAAGTCGAGGATTTCTTGCTTCAAGTTGGGGTTTACAGCAGCTCCGCATTTTGCAGCATAGCGGTCAGCCGTTACATCCAGGGCCAGGCGTGCGCGGCCATCCTTGGTCATTTGGGCCTCGATTTGGGGCTTCAGTTCTTCCAAGCTCTTTGTCTCGGCACCGCGCTCGGCTGTCTTTTTAATGATGTGATATCCAAAGGCAGTCTGGAACGGCTTTGATATTTCGCCCACGGGCATGGTAAATGCCACGCTGTCGAACTCAGCCACCATCTTGCCTCCGCCGAACCAGCCCAGGTCGCCTCCGTTACGGGCTGAGCCGGGATCTTCGCTGTATTCCTTGGCCAGGGCAGCGAAATCGGCTCCGGGGACTATGGCCAGCTGATAGATTGAGTCAATTTTCTCTTTGGCCATTTCCACTTGCTCTGGGCTCTTGCCCTTGGTCATCAGCAGAATGTGCGATGCGCACACTTCGCCGCGCTGTGGGCGTTCAGCCTCGGGGCGCACAATATGGTAGCCGTAACCAGAGTTGATTACGGGTGAAATTTCACCGATAGGGGTGTTGTAGGCGGCTTCCTCGAATACCCAAGGCAGCGAGCCGTTGCTGGTGATCCAACCCATCGAACCCTTCTTCTGGGCTGAGCTGCGGTCCACAGTGTATCGGACCAATGACTCGAATGGCTCCTTGCCGCTTACGATAAGCTGGCGGATCGAATCGAGGCGCTGCTCATTGTGGTCGCCTGGGTTTTTATCGAGCGGGAGCATAATGTGGCTCACCTTGCGCTCGGTGGTCATTCGCTGGTATTGCTCGCGTATGAGGCGATTCTGAGTGGCAGTGTCCACCAAATAAGGGGCAGCCAATTCGTCACGGAATTTGGCAAATTCTTTGATAAAGGTCTGGGTGGTGTCCATGCCATGGGCGCGCGCATCGGCCACCTTCAGCTTGTAGTCAACAAACATGCCCACATATTCATCGAACGTAAGAGGCTCGATTTGCTGGCTATTGTTCTTGTTGTAGAGGTATTCAAACTCGCTCAATGGCACATCTTCGCCGTTGATGGTCATCACCGTTGGGTCGTTCTGGCCTTTATTGGCTGCAAAAGCCAACATGGCTGATGTACCGAGCAAAGCAGAAAGTAAAACTTTATTCATTGGTTAAATTCTTAATATAGTTTTTGGGATTTGGGAAATAAAATCCCCAAATCCCAAATATAACGTAATACCAAGCGAATTTATTGCATTATCTTGCTGCCGAGCTGTAGTTAGGAGCCTCGCTGGTGATGGCCACATCGTGGGGATGGCTCTCGTTGACACCAGCCACAGTGATGCGGGTGAACTGCGCATGGTGCAGGGCCTCGATGTCCTTGGCTCCGCAGTAGCCCATGCCCGAGCGCAAGCCGCCAAGCATCTGGTACACCACCTCGTAGAGGCTGCCCTTGTAAGGCACGCGGGCTGCAATGCCCTCGGGCACCAGCTTCTTCACATCCTTTTCATTGGCCTGGAAGTAGCGGTCCTTTGAGCCATGTTCCATAGCCTCAAGGCTGCCCATGCCGCGATAGCTCTTGTATTTGCGGCCATTGTATATGATGGTGTCGCCGGGGCTTTCCTCCACGCCAGCCAACATTCCGCCGAGCATTACCGAGTAGGCGCCTGCTGCCAGGGCCTTCACGATGTCGCCGCTGTATCGGATGCCGCCGTCGCCAATCAGAGGCACGTCGGTGCCCTCAAGGGCCTTAGCCACATCGTAGATGGCTGTTAGCTGAGGCACTCCTACGCCGGCGATTATGCGTGTGGTGCAAATCGAGCCCGGGCCAATGCCCACCTTCACGCCGTCGGCTCCGTTCTCAGCCAAGAATCGGGCGGCTTCGCCAGTGGCAATGTTGCCAACCACTACATCGATTTGCGGATATTTTTCCTTTACAGCTTTCAGTACGTTGATTACGCCTGCTGAGTGGCCATGGGCGGTATCGATCACCAGGGCGTCAACGCCAGCTTTTACCAGCGCGTCGGCGCGGTCCATAAAGTCAACGGTAACGCCGATGCCGGCAGCCACGCGCAGGCGGCCGAGTTGGTCCTTGCAAGCGTTTGGCTTGTCCTTGGCTTTGGTAATATCTTTATATGTGACCAGGCCGATGAGCTTGCCACGGCTGTCAACCACTGGGAGCTTCTCGATCTTGTGGCTTTGCAGAATGTCGGCAGCTTCCTCGAGATTTGTGCTCTGGTTGGTGGTGATCAGGTTTTCGTGGGTCATTACCTCGTCGATTTTGCGGTCGAGGCGGCGCTCAAAGCGCAGGTCGCGGTTAGTAACGATGCCTACGAGCAGGCCCTCTTCGTCAACCACGGGGATTCCCCCAATGTGGAATTCCTCCATCATGTGCAGGGCATCAGCCACTGTGGAGCCTTTGCGGATGGTCACAGGGTCATAAATCATGCCGTTCTCAGCGCGCTTTACGGCGTGCACCTGGCGTGCTTGCTCGGCAATCGACATGTTCTTGTGGATAACGCCGATACCTCCCTCGCGGGCGATGGCGATAGCCATCTGGTATTCGGTCACAGTGTCCATCGCTGCTGACACAATGGGCACATTCAGAGTGATGTTGCGTGAGAATCGTGTTTTCAGGTTCACCTCCTTGGGGAGGACATTGGAGAAGGCAGGTATAAGGAGGACATCATCAAATGTGAGTCCATCCATCTTTACTCGGTCGGCAATAAAAGACATATTACTCTTCTGTTGATTAATGATTTTATTGCACGCAAAATTACTGCTTTTTTCCGACATGTGAAAATTTTTCACCCAAAAAATTTTTTTGTCGAAAAATATTTGGGAGTGTGGGGGAAATATAGTAATTTTGTGGTAAATTTCACATTTTAGGCAATTTTATAGCGAATGGACAGAAAGAGATGTTTGACAGAGGGCACCGTTTTACACAATGGAATTTACCGCATTGAGAGGTTTATATCGTGCGGGGGCTTCGGCTGTACCTATGAGGCATCTCATATAATGCTCGACAAGCGTGTGGCCATCAAGGAATTTTTCGTAAAAGACTTCTGCAACCGCAATCAGGCGACGGGCCATGTGACCACGGGCATTGACGATATGGCGGAGCTGGTTGACAAGCTGCGCCGCAAATTCATCGACGAGGCCAAAATCCTAAGCCGCCTATCGCATCCGGGAATCGTGCATGTGACCGATGTGTTTGAGGAAAATGGCACCGCCTATTATGTGATGGATTATATCGAGGGGCAATCCTTGGCGCAAATGGCATCGCGCAAGTCAATCCCCACGCCTATAGCCTTGGGCTACATTCGCCAAGTGTGCGACGCCCTAAAGTATCTCCATGGCAAGAGCCTGCTGCATCTCGACATCAAACCCGCAAATATCATGGTGGATGAGCAGGGGAATGCCATCTTGATTGATTTTGGTGCGGCCAAGCAATATTATGAAAATGATGGTGAGAATCTATCTACGGTGATGGGCAAGACCCCTGGCTATTCGCCAATCGAGCAGATGGGCAACAATGTGGTGAAATTCCTGCCTGCTACCGATATTTATGCCTTGGGCGCCACAGCTTACAAAGTGCTCACTGGCCTCAATCCTCCCTCGGCCAACCAAATTGCAAGCGGCGAGGAGACGATAGCTTTTCCCACCAATTTCAGCCAGCATATCCAGGAAGCCATTGAGGCTGCAATGCAGGTGAATAAAAACGAGCGCCCCCAGAGCGTAGATGAGTTTTTGGAGATGCTCGACGATGACGATGACGCGACCGAGCTCGACGCTGAGGATTCGCATTTGGCCCCGAAGTATAATCAGCCTAAAAAGGCGGCTCCGACTCAGACCATGCATAACAAGGTGCACACCGCCATGGAAACCATTAAGAAGGAGGGCAATGCCAAAGTAGCCTTCCCGAAATGGGTGCTCGCGGCGTGCGCGGCAATGATAGTTGGCGTGATCATATTCTTTATGGTGCCCGAAATAGCCGAGGCAATCAACGAGGATGATGAAATGCTCGAAGCAGTGACCGATTATCCATTCATTAACTCGCATGGGGTGCAATTCACCTACACGGGCCCTGTCAACGAGCAGGGCGAACCTCACGGCAAGGGAATTGGCAAATACAAGGATGGCACCTACGAGGGTGAATACGTAAATGGAATAAAACAGGGCAAGGCCCTGTATGCCACCTATGATGGCATCAACGCTTTCGAGGGCATATACGTGGATGACAAGTATTTCGAGGGCACGCTTCTCTACAACGATGATTCATACTACGTGGGTACTTTTCACGACAATAAATTCTATAACGGCAAATTCTACGACACCGACGGCACCGTATACGTCTATTCCAATGGCATGATGCTGTAGCGAGGGGAGTAGGGTGCAAAATTCTTATAGGGAAATTTTTCATTATGGCGATTAAGAAGAAAATATTGATATTTGCATGTCTGTCATTCCTATCCATGAATATAGGCATGGATATGATGGCGCAGTCAACCATCGGCAAACCTACTAAAAAGACTAAGACCGAAACCACTCAGGCTGCCAAGCCTGCCACCAAGCCTACCAAGCCCGTGGCTACCAAGCGCGTCAGCTCGCCAGTGGTTACCACAGTCAAGGACTCAGTCACCGGCAAGCCTAAGGTGCAGGAGGAGGTATTCATAATGCCCGTGCCCACCACTGGATACCTGCGCGGCTATGAATGGGTAGAGCTGGGCTTGACTGTGAAGTGGGCCACATGCAATGTGGGTGCTCAGCGACCATCGGATTACGGCTGGTATCTGGCGTGGGGAGCAACAGCCGAAGATCCCGATAAGAAATACAATGAGGTGACGTGCAAAACCTGGAAGAAGAAACTTGGCGACATCTCGGGCGATACCATCTATGATGCGGCCCGTGCCATCTGGGGCTCAACTTGGAGGCTGCCAACCCGGGCGGAATGTGAGGAACTGATGACCCAATGCAAATGGGAATGGACCACCGTGGATGGCCAGCAAGGCATGAAAGTGACAGGGCCTAATGGCAACAGCATATTCTTGCCGCCGGGCGGCTTCGGATTCATGGGGAAGTTTCAGTACGACAATGTGAATGGCTACTATTGGACCTCAACCCCCGCCGATGGCGACACGCGCGGCGCTTACAATCTCAGCTTCGGTTTCGCCGGCCTGAATGTGGATCCCAAGATTCGCGAGTTTGGCCAGTTGGTGCGTCCCGTCACTAACTAAAATCAATAATAGGGGGCTAAATCGAGATTTTGTGTAATAAAACGGGGGTTTTGTAAAATGGTGTTCTAAAAATTTTGAAATCAGATTCGGAATGTCGTAACTTTGCTACGTCGATATTCAAAAACAACTATTAAAACATAAAATTATGACAACCGAGAAAATTAGCGATTTCAATGCACAGTCAAAGGGCTCATGGGAGCAAGTGACAATCGGCGGAGTGGCCGGCATCGTGTTCGGCGTAGGAGCCGCTACATTCACCAACGCACGCACAGCCCAGGAAGAGGACAAGAACGCTCACGCCCACGAGGTTCTGGAGCCTGAGGTTAACGAGGAAAATGTGCCTATGGCCACATGCGTAGATGATGGCATGACATTCAGCCAAGCTTTCTCGGCTGCTCGCCTTGAGGTCGGCCCCGGCGGAGTGTTCGAGTGGCACGGCAAGCTCTACGGCACTTTCACTGCCGACGAATGGGCTAAGATGACTGCCGAGCAGCGCCATGATTTCAACGACAATTTCGCATGGACTCACCAGCCAGCTCGCTCACCAGAACCCCAAGCTGAGGAGGAGACCTTGGTGGCACAAAATGCAGAACCAGTAGCCGACGACGCCCCGATCGAAGCTGCCCCGGCCATAGATGCAAATGATGAAGTGGAGGTGCTGGGCGTAGTGAATAGCGAGCCCGCCACAACACTATATGTAAGCAATCAGGATTTCGTGATGGTAGAGGTAAGCGACGACCTCGATGGGTTTACCCCTCCGATCGAAGCCGTGCAATCGCTCGACAATGGTCCTGATTATATCAATAATGCGCCTGTAGAGGATCTGCTTTCTTAAAGTTCGCAGAGTTATGTTAGTTAGGGTTCTGGCTATATTGGCATGCTTGAGTATCTGCCTCTCGATGCAGGGCAAGGTTTACTTGGTGGCTGTGGGTATATCGGATTATCCTGGCAAGGATATGGATCTGACCCATCCCGCCAACGATGCCAAGACCATAGCATGGCTTTATAGCCAGAATTCAGAGGTGAAGTACAAATTGCTGCTTAATGAGCAGGCTACCAAGAAGAACATCCTCGATGCCATCGACAGCTACTTCTCGCGTGCTACCGAGCGCGACATTGTAGTGTTCTATTTCAGCGGTCATGGTTACGACGACGGATTTATCATCCATGGCAACATCCTTTACTTCGACCAGCTGCGCAAGGCCATGGCCAAGAGCAAATCTCGCAATAAGATGATTTTTGCCGATGCTTGCCGCGCGGGCAGTTTGCGTGAAGATAAGGATGCCCCAGCCTCGGGGGTGAGTGAGGCCAAGAGGGGGAATGTGATGATGTTTTTGTCGTCGCGCAGCGATGAGCCGTCGCGCGAACGGATCGACATGACCAATGGCTATTTCACCACCTATCTTTATTATGGCCTTCGGGGCAGCGCCGATGCCAATGGCGACCGCACCATCACTGCCAAAGAACTCTTTGATTATGTAAATCCAGCCGTAGCCCAGGCCTCAGGCGAGAAGCAGCACCCCGTGATGTGGGGCCGCTTTCCCAGCGACATGCCCATTCTCACATGGTAAATAATGTTAAATTATTTGTGAGTGTAGGGGAAAAGTTATAATTTTGTGGATGAGTTAGGATTTCTAACATAGGGCTATAGCAATGGAACCGACGAAGTATTTATTTTTCAATTCACGCGACGAACTCTATCGATTAGAGGTGGCCAACATAGTCTTTTTCGAAGGCGAGGGCAATTACACCAATATCATGCTGTGCAATAAGCAGAAAGCCGTGATTTGCATGGGCCTTTCGCGTATGCAGGATGTGCTGTCGCTGAATCTTCGCGAGGAGGCCCAGCGCTTTGCCCGCATAGGCAAGCGATTTATAGTGAATCTGGATTTCATCTACCATATCGAGGTGCAAAAGCAGCGCCTGGTGTTGAGTGATGGCCGATTGTTCGCCTTTGCCTTGCCAGTGTCAAAAGAAGCTCTGCGCAAACTCAAAGAGATATACACGTGCGCAGAGCAGTAAATCCTCATCACCACCTAATTTTCGTCAACTAATGGATCGTCTCAAAGGAAAAAACATACTTATAGGCAAAGAACCCGGCCAAGGGCGGTTGCTGCTGTCGGTGGCAGTTGAGGGCCATCCGCGCCAAGCAGTAGTGCAATCGGCAGTGCCGGATAGTGTAAGCCGCTGCATGCCTCTTGAAAATGTGGCTCATTGCAAGATTGCTGTGGACAATAGCGGATTGATGCGCCTTTACAATCTCAAAAGTCAGAATGTGACTTATGTGGATGGCATGGAAATTGAGAGCAAAGCCATTAATGCAAATAGCAAGGTCGCCCTTGGAAAAGACCATTTTCCAATCAGCATCAGCACCATCCTGAATGCTGCCAAGCAGCTGGTGCCCCAAGCAGCGGCTGCCATGCCCGAGGAATTTTCTATCGCTCATCTTGAAAAAGTGTGGGATGAGTATGAAAGCACGCTCGAAAATATCCAACTCAAGCAGCAAAAGGCCAACAAAATGCGTATGCTTCCTATTATGATAGGTTCGCTTTCGGCTGTGGCCTCGCCCGTAATCGCTACGGTGGCAGCCGTGGAGTCGCTCTACATTACCGTACCCATCGCGGCCATATCATTCTTGATGTATTTTGTGATCTATCAGCGCAAGGATACCAGCCTCGATGAGAAAAAGGAGGCAAACAAGCGGTTTGTGACCGATTACGTCTGCCCCAACCCCAATTGCCGGCATTTTATGGGCAATCAGCATTACCAAATCCTATCGCAATCAACCAAATGCCCCTATTGCGGAGCCAAATTTGCCACTAAATAAGCCATTGTGATGAATACCATTAATATCAAATGCCCGGTGTGCGGAGCTGTGCTTACTGTGCCGCTTCAGCCTGGGATTGAATCGAAAAATGTCACCTGCCCGGTCTGCAAGAATAAGAATCCGTTCACTGCTTTCAGCCAGGTTAAGGCTGCGGCTGAGCAGTATTCTGATCAAGGGCCTATTACAGTGTACGGTGGTGGCTCGCAAAATGAGGCCCACCCTAATTTTACCCTTGGCATTCTGCATCAGACAAATCGGGGCGAGAAATTTCAGCTCCGCCCTGGGGTGAATGTGATTGGTCGCAAAGCTCCCTCGTCATCAGCCACAGTGCAGCTGCCGTGCCCAGCGGGTGAAAAGCGAATGAGCCGCGAGCACATAGTGATTGAAGTGAAGAAGGTGCCAGGCAAAGGCTTTGTGCACTACCTCTCACTCTACAAGGAAAAGGTAAATAAGACTTATGTCGATAACAGCGAATTGACATGGGGCGATAAGGTAATCCTCAAGCACGGCGACTCTATCCAGCTCCCCGGCCTCGCCCTACGATTCGAAATCCCCACCGAAAACCAATAATGGAAACGAGATTAAAGATATTTAGGCCAGATATTAGCATCGATCTGTCGCTGCCTTATGCCGACGGCGGCGTTAAGGCCGGCTTCCCATCGCCGGCTCAGGATTATATGATGGAGAGCATCGACCTCAATCATGTGCTGGTGCACCATCAGGAATGTACATTTTATGCCCGAGTGTGCGGCGAATCCATGATTGGAGCCGGGATTTATGATGGCGACTTGGTGGTGATCGACAAGAGCCTTGAGGCTCACGACGGCGACTATATCGTGGCGTGCGTCGATGGAGAGTTTACGCTTAAGCGCTTCAAGGTGGATTCCTCAAACCAATGCGCGTGGTTGCTCCCAGCCAATCCGCATTTTCCAGCAATCAAGGTTACGGCTGACAACGACTTCGTGATATGGGGCGTGGTGACCAGCGTCATCCGCCAATTCCGCCACTGAGCTATTTTATAGCCAAGCGGAGAATTTGGCGCAGGTTGGTGGTGTATTGGCGCGACAGGCATAGGCTTTGCAGGTGCCAAGGACGCTTGTCGCCGAATCCTTGCACGGCAGTGCGCAGCGAATCGTGGCCGTTGGTGCGGTTCACCACGTCGATAGCCTTTTGCAGGCGTCCGAGTTTTCCACGGTCCTGAGTGTCGAAAAGCGACAGTTGCACCCGGCTTTCGGGGCAAATGTCCCATACCACTATGCCAGCCCTTTTGTAGAGATACCTTTCGCCCTGCCATTGGGCGCGGAGGGCGCGCATGGCTGCGTCTACTATTTCGGTAAGGCACGATGTGGCAGTGGGGAGCCTCCGCACTGACTGCAAATAATGGCTGGGCATGTCGAGGCGGAAGCGGCTGGTGTGAGCAAACACCAGCAGTGTCTGGCAGGCCGAGCCCCGTTCGCGGAGCTTGCGCACAGTGTGCGAGGCAAAGCTGGCCACAGCCTCCTCCAGGTCGCCAAGCTTGCTAATGCCCAGCCCCGGGAAGCTGCGGCTGGTGCAGATGCTTTTCTTGAAAGGAAGCTCGTCGATGCTGATGCAACTCTCGCCGCGCAGTTCCTTCCAGGTCTGCAAGCCCAGTATGTTGGTCACGCGTCGCACCCAGTCGGGATGCTTCTGGGTGAAGTCCCAGGCAGTGTGGAGCCCCATCTCGGCCATTTTCTTGGCATAGCGCCGGCCAATACCCCATACGTCTTCGAGCGGGAAAAGCCGCAGGGCTTTTTCCCGCTTCTCATCCGTGTCGATCAGGCAGGCTCCTCGATAGCCAGGGTATTTCTTGGCGAACTTTGTGGCCATCTTGGCCAAGGTCTTAGTGGGTGCTATCCCTACGGATATGGGTATTCCCGTGCCTTTCGACACGAACCGCACCATTTCGCACGCATACTGGTGGATCTTGTCGCTGTCGCCAATTCCTGAAAAGTCGAGAAATGCCTCGTCGATGCTATATACGTCGATTCTTGGCGAGTATTTGCTCAGCAGCGACATCACGCGCCGGCTCATGTCGCCATAGAGGGCGTAGTTCGACGAGAATGTGGCCACATGCTCACGCTCCAGCAGCTCCCTGACTTGATATGCGGGCGTGCCCATCTGCAGCCCCAGAGCCTTGGCCTCGTTGGAACGCGCCACGATGCAGCCGTCGTTGTTGCTTAGCACAACCACGGGCTTGTTGCGCAGTTCGGGTCGGAACACCCGTTCGCACGAACAAAAGAAGTTATTGCAATCGGCCAGAGCGAAAAGTTGCATAGTGTAAAATTTCTTCGTTCGCAAAATTACAAAAATCCCTCCACACCACCAAATCAATATCAAAGGTCCCCATTGGGCAAGACGGACCAATCTCCCGACCTTCTCCGAGAACCCTTAGAATAGCCTCTAATTTTGATCCCTTAAGTTTAGGGCCGAATTAAATTTAAACTATTCTTATCCTTGAATCCCGTAGGGATTCTTTCAAATAGTTATCAATATTCCCATTTTTACACACAAAATCGGTGCCTTTGGCACCGATTTTGTGGTTTTTGAGAGCATTCGGTATCTATTTGAAGAACTCCTACGGAGTTCCTTGATAAAAGTTAATTATGACACATCCCCATTTTGAAAAATATTTGTTATATTTGCAGACTGAATATCTTGAATTAAATAAAAGTACATGGAACTTCGAGAAAGAAGCACATGGTCGGTGATATTGGAGCTTATACTCTTTGTGTTGTGTATATATGTTTTCATGTATGAATAAGAATACACCGATGAATCGGTTAAGTATCATATTAATCTGGCTGGCGCTTACTTTGTGCTGCATGGCAGGAACTCTAACGCCAATGAAGCTTGAGGTTTCACCTGAGGGCAGATACTTGCGGTATGCCGATGGCAAGCCATTCTTCTATTTTGCCGACACTGGCTGGCTGCTTCCGCAGCGCCTCAATCGCGATGAAGCTGAGGGATATTTGCAGCGAGTCGCCAGGGCAGGCTTCAATGTGGTACAAGTGCAGGTGATGAACACAGTGCCATCGGTCAACATCTATGGACAGCTGTCATGCACACCTGACCTTGATTTTGAGGCAGTAACTTCGGATGAGGCCGTTTATGATTATTGGGATCACATGGATTATATCATCGACACCGCCAATGACCTTGGAATCTATATAGGCATGGTATGCGTATGGGGTTCGAATGTAAAGAGCGGCAAGATGGATAAGGAGGGAGCTCAGCGCTATGGCCAATTCCTGGCTCAGAGATATAAAGACCGACCCAATATAATTTGGATTATCGGAGGTGATATCCAAGGCGATATTCACCAAGAGGTGTGGGAGGCATTGGCAGAAACCATTAAAGCTGCCGATAATAACCATTTGATGACATTTCATCCGCGCGGTCGCACCACTTCGGCCTACTGGTTTGCCAATGCTCCATGGATAGACTTTCATGCCTATCAAAGCGGCCATCGACGGTACAACCAAAGAATGGGCAATAAAGAATACCCCATCCAGGAAGGCACCGAAGAGGATTGCTGGATGTATGTGGACTCAGTATATGCCTACGACCCCAGCAAGCCCGTGATCGACTTAGAACCCTCGTACGAGGCAATTCCCAAAGGCCTCCATGATGCAGATGAGGAAAGATGGAATGCCGCTGAGGCTCGGCGATATGCATGGTGGGATGTGATGGCGGGGTGTGCCGGGCATTGTTATGGCCATAACAACATTATGCAGTTCTGTTATCCTGGTACCAGCGGAGCCTATTTTGCCGATCCTGTGGCTCTCCCTTGGTGGCTGGCACAAGAAGCCGAGGGCTATCAATCTATGCGATATCTGAGAGCATTGATAGAGGCATTGCCATATTTTGAGCGGAGGGCCGCTCAAGGAGCGATTGTTGACAACGGCGAGAAATATCACAGAATGGCAGCCTCGCAAGGCGATGATTATCTGATTGTCTATGACTATCTTGGAGATAAGATTACAGTGCGTCTTGACTCCATATCAGGCAATGCAAAGCGCGCATGGTGGATGGATGCCTCCAATGGCTCCCTCACATATTTAGGTGAACATAGCGGAGCCATCGCCACTTTTGGCCCTGCAGCCCCTGGCGATGGCGCCATAATACTCATCGATGCCTCCAAATCCTACCTCTCGCCCACGCAACTCAACATCCTATCCACAATTTCAGGCCTTTGAGCCATTTATTGGTTGAGGGGAACGAAGTCGCTGGCGGGGTGGAGGCACCAGGGGCATACGAAATCCTCTGGTAGGGGGTCTCCCTCATACACATAGCCGCATACTGTGCATACCCAGCCCTTCTTCTTTGCTGGCTTGGGCTTAGGCTTGATGTTTTCTTGATAGAAGGCATAGGTAACTGAGCGCTCGTCGGGTGCAAGCACCTCGGCTTCTTCTACGTCGGCGATAAACAGAGTGTGAGTGCCAAGGTCGATTTCCTGGCACACTTTGGCGCTGATAAAGGCATTGGTTTGGTCGGTAAGATAGATTAGGCCGTTGGCACTGCGAGCGAACTCGATGCCAATCATCTTGTCTTCATCCCTGCCGCTTACGAACCCCCAGTGCTTAAAGGTTTCGAACTTTGCCAATTCGTCGAGTACCGACACATTGAATCTTCCCGTGGCTTTAATCATATCGTGGGTGAGGTGCTGCTTGTTTACGGTGACGCTGATGCGCAGCGGCGTGTCAGTGACTTGCTGCACAGTGTTTACGATGCAGCCATTATCCTTATCTCCCTCGCGAGCAGTGAGCACAAAAAGCCCATAGCTCAGCTTAAACATTGCTTTCTGATCCATAAGTATATATTTATTCTAAATAATTCAACAATCCAAACCATCAAAAAGTTCAGCCATTCAGAAATATATTGGTTGATTATGGGGCATGGTGGAGAGGAAGGTGGAGTAGTAGATAGGAAGATAAATGATTTTGCCATCTCGCTCCACCTCGCGGGCATTTGACAAAACCAATGCCTCTTTGATGTGATAATCAGGATTGTTAACCATATTTGACAGCGCGCTATGGCGTTTATAGTCTTTGCCTGATTTCACTTCAATAGGCATAGTACTTGCATGCATTGGATTATCAATGAGATAATCAACTTCGCCTTTATGCCTATTGTCATAATAGTATATTTCAAGTCCCTGTGCCTTTAATTGTTGGGCTACAACAGTCTCGTACACCGATCCCAAATTGATGCTTCCTTCATCATTTAGAACTGGCAATATATCAGAGCCATAGAGTACAGCGGTAAATAAGCCCACATCATTTAGATAGAGCTTCAATAGATTTTTTTGCATCGACTCCGTCAAGGGATAAGCTGGATTAGTGATAGCTTTCACCTCTATGGCAATTCCAGAAGTGGTAAGGTATTCAAATTCTTCAAGATAAGTTTCAAATCTGTCACCTTTCTTGTCACGAATGTCCTTAAAGACAAGTCTCTTCTTTTTATTTTCGAGTTGTGAAGGAATCATGTCATAGATTTTGCGAATAAGCAATTTGCGAATTGCTTCTTTCTCATATTTTGAAGCGTCATTACGATACATCTCCATAATGCTATGATGCACATCACGCACCAGCATAATGTTATGGGTATTTAAGTAAGTATTGACAGCATCTGGCAATCCCCCCACCAATAAATATCGGTGAAAGAGGTCTAATACATGGTTGTGCATGGATTCATCCAATGATTCTCTATTAAAGAAACATTTTTTTAAGGTGTCAATAGCATCAAATCCCATGCCATTAGCGATGAGAAATTCCTCAAAGTCGAGCTGGCTCATTTGTTTTATGACCACGCTGCCAACCGGCAAGGAGGTAGTGCTTCGGAGTTTCGTACCCAATAGGCTTCCACTTGCCACAAATCGGTAGCGCCGATCTTCACGGAAGAATTTTAGAAGTGTAAAATATTGGGGATATTGTTGAATTTCATCGAGGAAAATCAACGTATTATGATAGTCACCTAAATTAAGTCCATATTTGGAACTGAGTTTGAAATAGAATTCGTCAATGGTATGAATATTCTTGAAGAATTGCTCGCCTTCGTCATCCTCTACAAAATTTATCTCTACGAAATGGGGATACATACGACTGCCAGCTTCCCTTATGGTAAAGGACTTCCCCGCTTGGCGAGCTCCGTCAAGAATTAAGATTTTGTCATTTTCACTCGACAAAAAGTCTTCTACATACCTTGTAATTTTGCGATATAACATAAATTCCTCTCATTTATTTAATTATACTGCAAAATTACACTTTTCAATCCATTTTTCCAAATCAAAATTGCACTTTTCAATCCATTTTGAGGTCTCAAAATTGCACTTTTCAATCTTTCTGTCAAAAAATGGATTGAAAATCATGGGTTATCGGTATTGTATTGGATGGAATGCATCCCAGCCATTGGTATTTTCTGTTGTGTCAATAGGTAGGGGAGAATAGCGCCAAAGATCACTATTCGGAGCTTGGATTAGGATTCCGCCCTTTAGATTTTTGCCTTTGGCATTTTCTTCGTTGATGTACTCGATTAAGGCATTATGTTTCTGCACAGCAAACAAATCGCTCCCAGGACTCTTTGTATCGAATAGGAAGATTTGGCCATTTCTCATACGTATCACAAAGTCAGGGTAGAATAGGGCGCTTGCTCCATCATCTTTCATGTACGGAATTGCATAGTGTTGCATACCCTCGTCGCCATTCTTGTACCACCATTCGATATACTCTGAATTGCTTTCCAAGAATTTTTCAAAGTTAACTTCGGGATTCGAAGCCTCGATAAGTCTTACAAAAGGCTCCAATGCATGATTTTTGGTTTCTGGTACTGCTTGGTTGGATTTCGCATTGTAGAATCGTTCGGCTGGCACTTCCCATTCATATTTTTTGTATTCACGTTTGGTCTCCTCCCTTCGACGATCGCCTATTATCTTCAGGTATTTTTCCAAGGCTTTGCTAATGAGTTCTTCAAAGATCGGACGATTGCGATAATATAGGATAACCTTGATGGCATCCCATTCCATTAAACCAAAAGCCCACTCCATGTACTCGAAAAGCATCCCTCTAAGCCGAGGCACTGACACTTTCTCATAATTAGGTCGTAGTAATCTCAGCAAGAAGTTGTCAAATACTAATTTCAACTCTTCTGGTGTGCGGGCGTATTTCTTATGATGCTCTTCATCAATTCTTATGATTTGAGTATCGGTATTTTCAATATACACATCGCTTGGAATCTCTATGGTAATGCCTGAGATATCAAATTTGATACCTTGCTTCTCGGCTGCTTTCTTTCGGCGTTCAATATCGCCATACAGATCATTTCCAGTTGTTGCGCTCATATCTTATTCTTCAAAAGGGTCAAACTCTAATTCCATCTGGCTACTCTCAGCTATTAATGTGTCGAGAGATTCATACAGTACTTTATCGAAATCAGGTCCTAAGCGGTTTCGGTCACTGCTTAAGCGTTCGCTGTAGTATGAGGACAATGTGATATTTCGCAGGTCTTTTTTGCGCTTTGCCTCAATCTCCTGATTGATGTAATTGACATCTTCTTGCACAATTTCAATCATATCTTTCGCGAGGTCGGTATAAACATAACCTTTGTTGAGCAGAGGCTCGGTATAATGCTTATGTTCGGGCATGCGCAGAATGCGACCTACAGTTTGCATGCCGAATTGGCAAGAGTTCATTTTGCGAAATATCAGCAACACCGCAGCTCGAGGACAATCCCAACCTAAGGCAATTGCTTGCTTAAACAGCAAAACCTCTGTCATTGAATCTTGTTTTTCTATTCCATCAAGATTTTTCTTTTCATTGCTCAGCCACACTGCCAACTTTTCATTATCAGTGGTTATGCCGTACTTGACTTCAAGTATTGTTTTAACTTCTGCGGCAATAGTATTGTCATCAGCGCTCATGTTTACGGAGCTGTCGTTAGGAAGTTGGATTAATAACAGCGGATTTACATTGCTACCAACTTTGCGATAGGCCTCAGCCAATTCTTCCCTGCGAGCAATAGCATGGTCAACAAGCTGCTCAGTCAGATTCCTGCCATCATTCACAATCTGAATATCTGGATTGAGAACGATGCCTTGCTTTATCATCTGCTCCTTGATAACATCTTCACGAGCAACTGATACCATATATTCCCCATTAGTAATTGGGGTGGCTGAGATTCGTATCTCTACTTTTGGCAAAATTCTATCCAGTACTTTACGTGATTGAATGGCTGATTTACCCGTGTACATGTGTTCCTCGTCAATCACTACTATTATGGGCAACCCTTTCTCTTTGGTGCGTTGGCAGATGTCATAAAGACTGGCACATGCTTCATTGTCACGCACCATGATGTTTTTGTCTTTATTGATGCTCTCCCAGTTGACAAACAGCACCTGAGATGGCTGAATGTAGCCATCGGCCGACTTATCAAGCTCGTCATACATCACTGGTTGCAGCACGCGAGTTTCAGTGAAGAAATTTTTCATCTTCATATAACTCTGCTCGTGCAGTTTATTGGGAGCAATCCAAATCAGAGCAACCTCTTTGACCGTGGTTTGTGGTGACTCTTCCAACTCCGTTACCAGTTGGTCAAGCATTTCGCTGGCCATAACAGTCTTGCCACTGCCAGTAGGTGCTTTAAATACCAAGCGACGTCTGTCGCCTGGACTTTCAAGCAATTTGATTGTTTTTTCTACCAATTCGGTGACAGCCTTGTGCTGATATTCAAGTGGCTTTATCATGCCTCACCTCCTTCCTCGTCTAAGTTGTCAAATAAGCTTTGCTCTTTGAACGGCTCATTTTCTAACGGCTCATTTTCTATTGTGTCTGTTGATTCATTCTTCGTACCGTCAATATATTTCTTTCTCGGCTTTTTCAGTACACGCTTATAGGCATCATAAATTGCAGCGGGCAAAGCACATAACACTACTTTCTCTCTTACTGTATCCCATAATTCCGAGTAGGGATCGCGCGAGGGTGAGAACACATATATCTTGATGGGTGATTTGAGTTCTTCCTTTTCGAGAATGGGCACAATGTATTCAATAGCCTTTTCATTATAGACTATTACCATGCTTTTATCACACTTGGCGAAATATCGGAGTACGTTTTTCTTCCATTTCTTGCCAAGGAAAATGGGTTGCTCATCATACAAGTCCTCTTTGATACAAAGCAAATCGGTTGCTGCTTGCATCAATTGCCGCATATTGGCCATCGTGGCTTGTCGTGGCACAAATTCAGTACGGTAGTACCGCAGAGAATTGGTTTTCAAGCCCTCAACATTTATACCTTTCGGAGTTGTATATCCCTGGATTACTCGCTTATTGCGTTCGTATGTAACATTCTCACAAATGCCATTCTCGTTATTAGTAACAAGAATGCACTGCCGCTTACCATTATCCTCCTCATTCAACTGCATCGTGGCATGAAGGGTTGTGCCAGAGCCAGCAAAGAAATCAAGAATTTTGATGGGCTTTTCGGGTAATGAAACTAATTTCAAAATCTCTTTGAACAATTGAATTGGCTTAGGGGAGTTGAAAACTTTCTCCCCATCGAAAATAGATTGAAGATCCTTTGAACCATGAGTAGCAGTTCCATATTTATCTGCATCAAACCAAGTATGAGTAATTGAACCAAATTGCTCTTGCTCAAAAAGGAATACTTTCATTTGAGGTCTTCCGTTTCCTGATTTACCAAATAATATTCTGTTGTCTAGGAAGGCACTGGAGAATTTCTCTGGAGAAATTCTCCAGCGCCTTCCACGCGGTGGAAGGTGCTGCTCTCCAGTTTTGGGGTTTGTTATTGGATAGGTCAGGTTGGGCCTAACATGTGGAGCATCAAATGGGTCTGCTTTCCATGGTCCTCGCGGATCATTATCTGGGTTATCATATTTATCATTATCAACCTTTATAGGGAAAAAGACGAATCCCTCATCACAATACCACGTTGAAGCATTAGATGGTTTTAATCTGCGATTTTGAATCCTTCGATGTTTTGCAAAGCAAATAATAAATTCGTGATTTACACTTATATCCGTATCATTTTGAAGAGATTGACGAGAGTGCCAAGGGATACTACTAATGAAATTTTCTGTCCCGAAAATTTCATCGCACAGGAGTTTTAGTTGTGCTTGTTCGTTATCATCGATAGAGATGAAAATTACACCTCGGTCGCTAAGGAGCTGTTTAGCGATTCGAAGGCGTTTGGACATGAAAGAGAGCCATTTTGAATGGCGATATTCATCTTCCTTATCTACGTAAGCATCGTTATATACAAAATCCTTGTTGCCTGTATTGTAGGGTGGGTCGATATAGATAACATCGATTTTGCCAGCATGGGTATAGGTGAGGGCAGTGAGGGCATGAAGATTATCACCCTCAATCAGAATATGATTAGGGCTATCTTCTGTCGTTCCCTTAATATATTTATTCTTCACCTCCGTAAGTACCGGAAGTTCATCGAGCATACGCTCTTCTACATCTTCGGGTTTGTCCTCCCATACCAAACCGTATTTCTTTTGCTGTCTCAGCAACCCAAGCAATGCAGCACGGTCATCAGGGGTCAATCCCTCCAATGTGCGTATTTTGTTGGCTAAAGCTTCTTTGTCGATTGCCACGGTATTAGTGTCATACCCCGACTGATACCCGCTTCGGATTGTGTTAGATTGGTTTGACTTCTTAGTACCTCCCATACGCAAAGCGTGGGTATCTTGCAATTGCCCGTCCCGCTTTCGAGGCTCTCGCATTGCCTTTCAGATTAGAACGGACAACGCAGAAACCCACGCGGTGAGGCATATATACCAAGCATTTCTCCCATCCATTGTGAATAGGAGATAGCAAGGGCATGTATATACATATCCTCAACACGGGGCATCTACAGTTGCCAAGTTCTTGAATCTGAAAAAAGTGTAATTTGCGAGATTACGAAAGCCAAGAACAAGACGCTTGTAAACGCCTCGGTATGTAAAGTTAGTGATTCGCCCGAGCCCACTCTTGGGCACCCTCTGGCTCATCACAACACAAAATTACTCCAAAATTCCCAATTCACCAAATTTTTGTTATAATATCTTTCAGATTTTGTATTTAATTTGTTTACAATAGTCGTTTTAGTTCTTTTTTCAAAGTTTCAGCATCTGGAAGATAAAGTTGGTATTTGCTTACAAATAGATTGTTGTTTATACCTTCGGTTGCATATTCAACAGTTAAGTCATCTTTATAGGCTCCCAAAACAATACCTATTGGAGCTGAATCTCCCTCGGTACAAATTTCATGTTTGTAATAATTAAGATATAAGTTCATTTGTCCTATATTTTCATGACGTACCATACCTGTTTTGAGGTCAATAAGAATATACGTTTTTAAGATACAATGGTAAAAGACCAAATCGACATAGAAATGCCGACCTCCAATCATTATGTGTTGCTGACGCCCAACAAAAGCAAATCCTCTTCCTAATTCCAATAAGAATGTCTGAAGATTATCCAAAATTGCTTTTTCTAATTTCTTTTCTGAATGAATAACGGGTAGTCCTAAGAAATCTAATACCATAGGATCTCGGATTATATCCTGAGGTTTGATAGTTTCTTGGCCTTTCTCAGCTAAGGCCATTACCCCTTCTTTGTCAGTTGATAAAGCTAAACGATGAAAAAGCATTGATTTCATTTGACGTTTTAGTTCTCTTACCGACCAGCGCTCTCGTTCACATTGTTTAGTGTAAAATGATATTTCAAGTTCATTGTCTGCCTTAAGAATCTCGAAATAATGGCTCCATGTCAAAAGGTGAGACACTGTCTCACCTTTTTGAAAATTAAGGTAAAATTTACGAATATAAATAAGATTAGATCGACTAAAGCCTTTCCCATAACGTAAAGTTAAGTCTTTGGATAATCGGTTTATAAGTTCAGAACCATATTCGGCACGCACTTCACCACCTTGTTCAAATTCAACTATGTATTTACCTATGTGCCAATAAGTAGTGACTAATGTATTATTTATTGTTGTGGAGATGTGAGTATGAGCATTAGCCAGTAAGCAACCAATGTCTTTAATAAGAGTAGTATATTTTGATTCAAATAAATTGGCAGTTCCCATTGTAATAAATATGATTTAGTAAGATCTTGGCTTGTAAACGCCTCGGTATGTAAAGTTAGTGATTCGCCCGAGCCCTCTCTTGGGCTCCCTCTGGCTCATCACAACACAAAATTACTCCAAAATTCCCAATTCACCAAATTTTTTTGAAGTATAGATTGATTTTTATTCCAATTTATGAAAAGGAATGACAAAAAATAAGTAACTTTGCCATAAAGTAATTTAAAATTTGATTGACAATGAAAAGAATACCTCTTGGAATATCCAATTATGAGAAGATTGTTGAAGGAGACTTTTATTATATCGACAAGTCGAATTATATTCCCGTAGTGGAGAATCGCTCCAACTTTGTGATGTTGGCACGTCCCCGCCGCATGGGCAAGAGCCTATTTTCAAGCATGCTGGCCTCATACTATGACATCAACAATAAAGACCGATTCCAGGAACTTTTCGGCAACCTATGGATAGGGAGCCATCCCACACCCGAGGTTAACAAGTACTTGGTGCTTCAGTTTGATTTCTCGAAAGTAGAGAGGGACATAGACGAATTGCGCCATAATTTCGGCAAATATGTCAAGGGGCGTGTTTGGGATTATTTTTCTCGCTATAAGGAATATTACAGTCAAGATCAAATAGACCATGCTCTTTCCTACGACAGCCCTGTGAATTTGATCAACGCACTAATTGATGCCTCACGCTTCAATAAACTGTACACATATCTCATCATTGATGAGTATGACAACTTCACAAACTCAGTGCTTGCTGCACGCGGCGTAGAGGAACATCGCAAGATTACCCATGGCATGGGATTTTATCGCAATTTCTTTCAGAGTTTCAAAGATGCCTTTGATCGCATTTACATGACAGGCGTAACCCCAGTCACCTACGACGACCTCACCTCTGGATTCTCAATAGCCACCCTGGTAGCGCTTGAGCGCAGATTCAATCAAATCGTTGGCGTTACAGAAACCGAACTTCGCACGATGATTGATTATTATCGCGAGCAAGGTCTTATCCAGCGTGATACCGATACCATCGTGGCGGAGATGAAGCCTTGGTACAACAATTTCTGTTTTTCTTCACGTTGTTATGGAGAAGAAGATTCAATCTATAATACCAACATGGTGATGAATTACATGGGTAAAATCACTGAAGAGGATATTACGCCTGAGGTAATGATAGACCGAAGTGCCAGAACAGACACTAACAAGCTCGATTACCTAATCCTCACAGAGGAACTTAGGAACAAAGAGCATCGCATTGAGACAATAGAGGAAATTTGTGCCAAAGGTTACACCACCGGTGATGTAGAGCCTCAATTTTCAGCCATTGATGCTGGCGATGATGAGAATTTTAAGAGCATTCTCTTCTATTATGGCACCCTGACCTATGGCGGTTGGGATGAAAGCGGCGATACAATTCTTAAGGTGACAAATCGCACTATGGCTGACCTTTATCTTGGCTACATGAAGCGAATCGCTATGGAGCAAGGACTAAATGTGGACAAGTTGCAGCGAGGGCTTAATAAGACTATCGAAATGGCAGCCGTCCAAGGCGATTGGCAGCCTATGGCTGATGCCATAGGGGAGTTATATAAGAAATACTCAAGCGTCCGCAATTCAATCGGTGGAGAAGCCGATGTGCAAGGTTTCCTCCGAGGCATGCTCTGTCTTAACAAGTACTTTGCGCTATGGCCTGAATTGGAACTTGGAGGCGGATACTGTGACATCCTCCTTCTGCCAAAGGACGCCCCTAACTGCCCCACCAAGCATAGCTATCTAATAGAGCTAAAGTATATGAAAAAAGATGAACGATCCTTGGAATTGGTAGAAGACGAAGCTGCAAAGCAGTTACGGAGGTATTTAACTGATACTCGTCTTGCCGAGACAGGATTGTTGCAAGGCACCGAGCTTACGCCTCTTTGCCTCGTCTTTCAAAACCAAACTCTCATATCCAAAAAGGTGATTGAGTTGTAGTCTCCCATCCATTGCGAATAGGAGATAGCAAGGGCATGTATATACATATCCACAACACGGGGCATCTTTGCCTTCATTTCTCATGTAATGGTGCTATCCCTTAGATTTGATAGTTACGTATTTCTGCTCCTTACGTTTAGGATTCTCAGGATGAGTGTATGCCAACCCATTGCCAAGTAAGGGATCAATATGTCTAATTTTAAATTTGACCCTATTAGTTCTACCAAATTTATCCAGTATTTCCTTTAGGGATTTTGGTTCTCTACAGAACTTCAATATTTCTTCGCTTAGAGAACCATTTTGATGATCCCTTCGCTGGCTATCTTGATCCCTTTGGCCATTTTGATGATCCCTTTGCTGGCTATCTTG
>JAJBUG010000085.1:42021-60960 GCA_020860515.1 Bacteroidales bacterium
GCTGGCTATCTTGATCCCTTTGGCCATTTTGATGATCCCTTCGCTGGCTATCTTGATCCCTTTGGCTTTCCCCTTGTTGTCCTTGATTTTCCAAATCTTGGTTCATGATGTTGATAAGAGCCTCAACATCAAATTCCAGGAGTACATAATCGGGAGTCGAATGTTCGGAGATTTGGGGCTTGGGCCAATTGTTATCAGTCCAGCCTTTTGAGATGTAGTCATAGCCGCTGCCGGCTTTTTCGCCATAGCCCAAAAGAGTGAACATCTTCTGTATTACAGGATTGCGACATTCGCTATGGCCACCGGCATAGAAATCCTCAGGTGAAACCAACATGCGCCCTGGATTGCGAAAAGTGATTTTATCTAACTCACGCTTCACCACCATATTGCCTTGCTCGCCATAACTCGAATGAACGCATAGGTTTACCAATGCTTCGCGCAGCGACACATGGGCAGAGGTTTCTTCCACTCTGGTAATGCCATCAAGCTTGAACGGCATTGGCAGGGTATGAGAAATCTTATTGTAGGTCTTATAGAAGAATTGATATAGATTGGCCTCCCAAGTGCCATCAGGATAGAGTCGGTCGCTCCAGCGTTCGTTGGGGTTGATGCTCATCTTTTCTTGATAGTCGGGGAAATACCATGGCGCACAGGCTGGATCATTGATGCTCTCAGTCTTGCCAAACATTAAGATGCCAGCTCGTGTAAAACCTTCCTTGCCAGTGGAGCGGTCACAGCGGTAAGCCCCAATCTTCTCCAAAAAGTCCATATCGGAGTAGGATATCCATGGATGGTCAGGCTTACGGGCCTCAAATCTATTACGAAATCCTCTTAGAGTGGGCATATCTAAATCATCGAGGGTAAAACCTGGGAGTATTTCATTGTCAAAGGGCTGATTTACATGCATCGAATCGGCAAACATCTGACGTACCTCCAAATCAGTGCAACGGTAATCTCCCTCGTGGTTGCGCCTAAATGTATGACCTAATGGGTTAGGGGTAAGATATACTGGCCTCAAACTGAAATGGGCACGAGGTATTTCAAAAACCAATACTTTTTGGTCTTCTATATTTTCTGAATGAACCTCTTTTTCCATAAGGAGTGGTGTACTCACCTTTTCTTTATTGTGAGCGCAATCCCAGAATTTCTTTTTGTAACTGGTGATTTGTTCATCGGTAAGGCCATCGGGATAAAATTGTCCATTCTTCTCTTTCACCCCGAGCACGATGATGCCACCATTGGTGTTTGCGAAAGCCGAGAATGTCTCCCAAAAACTTTCTGGAAGACCACCTTTTGCAGATTTGAACTCTATTTCTTGATGTTCTGACCGCTTTATCGCTGCTCTTATTTTCTCTCGCAAGTTTTCCATTGATAAATTTATGATTTACAAAGTTAATAAAAAATATTTCAATCTTCAATATGATAAGTCAATAACTTCTCTTCCAGATTTATCTTTTGAATGAAATCAGTTATATCGTTAGCCAAGGGTATTAATAATCCCAGTTTACTAAATTCTCCGCCATATCCTCTCAGTATACCTATTATTTCTTTTTCAGTTTTTATATTAGAGGGATAAACTACCATCCCCTGGGTTGCCTTCTCTACATACATGTAACTTATGATTTGGTGAAGGTCATCTCTGTCAATTCCTGAGTCTTTCAGGCGTTTGTATTTTGCATCTATTATGCAATTTCCTTTCATAAAATCGGGATACCGAGGATATCCACCATGTTGGAATAAAGATATTCTCCCTTCTCCAGTTTTATTACGAGGATGTTTGAACCCCATAGGGGAGAGTAAGGTATTTAAATATTCCTCCCAAAGCCAAGCTCCGTCAAACAACACTCCAAAAACTTTATCTTTTTGGGAACCATATTTTAGACCTTCTTGATTTAGAATTTGCAAACAAAGACGCTGTAAGTCATAATATTCTGTAAAAAAAGGATGTATTACAGGTTTTAGATTTTCATTTATTACAGATTGCCGGTCTGTGTTATTATAAGATGGAGTAGAATAAATTATAGATTGTACAGCATTTCGTATTTCTTGGCTTCCGTTGAGAATATTATTCCCAAAAGGATGGTCCTTGATATATTCAATAGTATGACGTACCAGTTGAGTTACTGGATTATCAAAAGTGTGCTCGCGTGTATTATATGCTACTTTTCCAACAAAAGGATTGTTTTCCTTAATATGACGGGCTACATTAATAGGGCCTCTCAATCTACTATCATTATATTCAAATCTCCTATAGGTTTTAAAAAGGCCTTGGGATAGTGCTTCGGAGAGATGCCAAGGGAAAAGATATAGGAGGAAATCGAAAATGGTTTCATTATCAAAGGAATGAGATAAATTGAAAACATTCAAGGCAAAAATTTTAGTCAACATGTAGTGAAGAAAAAAATCTGATCCTTTCTTGGCAAAACGAGATAGAATAGCAATGCTTGTGTCATTAACACCCACGAATCCCATTAGATTTCCCGTTTGTAATTGTTGATGGAATAATTTAAAAATAATTTGGTCACCCAGTTTATCACCATATTCTCCAAGGCTTTGTGGAAAAACCAATAAATTAGAATTCCCTTCAAGTTGAATATGATTTAAATCTACATTAGATATCAGACGAAGATTTTCTAAATCTTCATCGTTAAAAGGACCTTCTCCACATTGAAGCTTAGAGAGGTCGAAACAACCATTATCATGAAGAGTGAAATTACGCATTTTCTTCATCCATGGCAAAGTATGAATTTTTCAATGCAATGAATTTTTGGCCATCCCTATCGATGCCACGCAAGTATTCGCGTAATAGGCCTTCTAAGCTTAGATTCCACAGCTTTTCGAGATTGAACTTATCTTTGAAGTATGCAGCACCTATTTGGTAATCTTTGCCTAATCCTTGTGTCTTTTCAATAGCATCGTTGAGACGTTTCATAACTGTTTTCTTATTCTCAGGCAAGTTGAAGTTTTCAGTACTTTCCTCAGCAGTTACCTCACTGAATACAAATCTACGACGCATGGCGAAATCCATAGATTCAACCGAACGATCTATGTCATTCATAGTCCCTATAATATATACATTCTCAGGCACGAAGAAACCGTCTTTAAAGGGATCGGTTTCCTCTACAAGGTTGTTGTATTGGGTTTGTACCAAACCATCTTTGCCTCTGTAACCACGGTCTATAGAAAAGAAGAGCTCTCCGAATATCTTACTAAGATCTCCACGATTTATCTCATCTATAATGAAAACATATTTCTTCAACTTAATAGCTTCAGATTTATTAAGTGTTACTGCATTCTTGAGCTTTCTTATCTCACGTTGGAGAATGAAAATGTAGGAATTCTGTTGGGTACTATATTTTTGACCCAAGATTTCTTTTATTTCTTTAACAGTATGGATTTCTTGATCATACTCAAGTACTTTCTTTAAATCAGCCATGCTAAGGGTTAGCTCCTTAACTTTAGGATTTTCAGGAGAGCTTATATGGATATGCTCATCATCATAAGATGTTATAAAAAATTTATTACCAGAAAGTAATTCCAATCCACTCGATTTCTGTGTGGATTTAAAGATAGTACCTTCCTGGCCATCTCCCATTGTCCATTCTTCCTCACCAGAGACACATTCAGAAAGAAAATCTTCAATCTTTTCTTGTATTGAAGCTTCCTTCTGGATTTGTTCTTGAGATTTATGACTGTCGTCCCAATTCTTTAGGGCTCTTTTGCAGAATGCTTTGAAGGCTCCATCCATACGTGTAAAGCCCACATTGCCAGTGGCATCATTTGTTATGGGACGTAACCCTTCAACAAAATCAGTATAATCATATGATGGATGGAATTGTACCATTTCCCACTCGGCATTTAGTTGCTTGGCTATGTTTTTTGCAAGCCTTGTTTTGCCTGTGCCTGGTGCTCCGTTTAAAATAAGATTTTTATTCTCTTCCAACAAGGCTGTATATCGTTGGGTGGAAATAGGGATTTCATTCAATAACATTTTTTCAATTTTACGTGGATAACTCTCATTAGTGGCATTAGTCAAAGTGTCACGGGAAAATTGACACCTTCCATCTGTAAAGAATGGAGTGGCATCAATATCGCAGCAATGGGTCCAATTTACCTTATGAATATGGCAAAACTCATCCTTTGACTCATTATATTCATAATCAGATTCAACAATTCCCATACCGATAATATTATTCAAGCCTTTGCGTGCCAAAATAATATCACCAATACGGATGTCGTTGGCAAAATGAAGAATGGTGTTAGCTGATTTGGTTTTCCAACCTAAATCTTTCATGGCTTGCTGGAGAGCGCCCTTGGTCTGGTATTGCTTCAAATCTTCAAGTTCATCCCATCCCATCGACATTTC
The DNA here is from genome assembly GCA_020860515.1 of Bacteroidales bacterium. GTDB lineage: Bacteria > Bacteroidota > Bacteroidia > Bacteroidales > Muribaculaceae > CAG-873. The sequence continues at coordinate 46,388 of JAJBUG010000085.1, forward strand.
ACCATTGTCCAGATCTCGTTGCCAATTGTTTGCATTTTCTCCAGGGGCGAATATCCAATACTGCTTATTATAACTTAGATAACATCTTCCAAGAAAGTAGTCAAAGTCGATAGCTAATGTATGGAAGCCAGGATCGTGTAATCCATCTTCCTTTATTTGGTCAGTATATGTGGAAAGGATGTCTTCATCGTTTACCAACTCTTCATGGAGTAGGTCAAAGTAACGAAACCCTTCGGTTAAAGAGGCATTGGTATTGCCATCAAAACCAAGAAAGTTGGATGCTTGGCTCAGAACTCCAGACTTATAGATGTAATATTTCTCGGAATATTTAAGCCACAAATAGGTAGATACGGAATTTGTTGTTTGGTAATTGTTCTTTCCATGGTTGGGTACTTTACTATATAATTCTGAAATTCCATTAATAAAGTCATTCACACGGCTTTCAAGTTCTAATTCCTCATCATAAAGATTTCGGAACAGATTTCTCACTGTTTCTGAATCCTGATTTATACAATCCCTAATGACTGCTCGGGGATAAAACATAGACGACGCCAGCAGATTTCCGCAATCTTCTGTAGCTTTTTCCCACATCGATTTAAAATCTGAAGCTTCTATATCCCAATATTCTTTGAATGTAGATAAAGCCTTGAGTTTGTATCTTTCATTTGGCCACCAATTTTTGAAGCATCTAAGGTATTCTTTCTTTACCTCCGCAAAACGATCGAGATTTAGCATTGGAGAATCAAAATACTTTTCGATATATTTAAAACACTTTACAGGCAATCTCTGAGTTGTCTGTAAAGTAGAATTAAGTCCCATAAATCTTAAGGCCTCATAAGTTAATTTTTTATGGGTGGCTTTAGCTATTAATTTTAATCGTGTCAAGGGCTTAGTTGGATCTCGTTCTTGCGTTTCAACTACAAAATCTTTGTCTTCAATTACTTCATTTATGGGTACATTTGTTCTTGTAACTTCAGTTTTGAATGCCACGTGACCATTCCCCCCGCTGATGTAAATATAAACGATATCACCCAAATTTGGAGAAGCTCCAAGCGTCCAATCAATTTCTTTTAAATGGGCATAAGCCTCTTCCACTCTATAGTATTTAGGGTTAGCAGGAGTTATCCATGTTTGGGTATCGTTATTCATTATTCTTGTCAGTAGTGATTTATGATATGATTCAAATTTGAGATCTTTCAAATTCTACGCAAAAATAACACTTTTATCTCAAATATCAAAATCGATTCAAAAAATCCGATACTAAAATTAAAAAATCTTACATCAACAGGGTGTTTGTTAGATTCTTAGAAATAAATGGGTTGATTTTTGGGGAGGGTGGAGAGAAAGGCTGAGTAGTAGATTGGAAGAACATCTCCTTGATTACAGTTCCTAATTCCTTTGTTTTGGAATAATCTCATGAATTTCACCGGATGGTGTTTTAACCACCCAGCGCTGTATGTTGCGCTTTTCTGATGAAAAAGAGGCTCCGATGCGATAAACTTCACGACCATCACCAAGGTATGGGCGAGCATAACCATTGTCATCGATTTGCTTAATAGCAGACTCGGCTGATTTGTCAAGCTTGAACTCGATAATATAAATATATTTATCGGTGAATGTTATCAAGTCGGGCCGGCCGTCGGCCATTGGCTCTTCGCATCGGTTATCCACACCTACTGCCAAACATAAGCAATATACTATCAGATGATAAGCTTTCTCTTTGCTATCTTTGTCGAAAATAGGATAGGGCACTTTCGCAATCAGAGAATCAAGTACCTCCACAAACCCTTGGAGGTCACACATCTCTAAGCAGGTGCGCAGCATTCTTGCCTTTTGAGCTCCATCCATAGTTGAGATGCCAAGATACATGGGTGCCAAATCCTGGAAAAGTGCTCCGCGAACTTCTCCATTGGGAATCTTCAGGAGATATTCTTCGTTATTGCGAATGTACTTTTCAATGGTAAGATATCCTGTTTGGAACAAAAGGGGTATGGGATCCTTATCATCGAACAAACTGCTAAGACGGGTTTCGGAGGCGCGTATATTATGAATTTTTGAAAGATCATATTCTGCGCCCTTTAAAAAATCAATAAAAACTTTGGAGGTTCCCGACATGAGCCAATAATCTCCAAAAGAATTATTTTTGAATGCTCTTAGTAAACTGAAAGGATTGAATACATGGATATCGGCTCTGGAGAATCGATAACCATCATATTTCTGCTTTAGGGATTCTACAACTTTTTCTTGTAAACACTCATATTCTTGAGCCAGAGCTTTGAGGCCTTCGGTAAAATATTGAATTAATTCTTCTGATGTGATGCCACAAATTGACGCATATTGTGGATAAAATGATATATCCTCAAGATTGTTGGCACCAGAAAACAAAGTATAATGTCTAAAGCGTGCTACACCTGTGACCATAGCAAACTTTATGTATTTGTCTTGTGATTTTAATTGAGAGAAGAAAGGTCGCAACAATGCTTGATTCCTCTCTAATGCATCCTTGTTGTCAATTGTTTCTTGAATGCCCTTGTCGTACTCATCAACCAATATTACACAGCCTTTGTTTACAGCTTCGCTAACCTTTTCGATTAACCACCCAAAACGTTCGCCTACCGAACCATATTTCATTTCGGTAGTTACGCCATAATATTTTTCATATTTAGCTAATTGGTTGTTTAGGTAGCCCTCCAGCTTGTCGGGATTGTTTGCCTCGGATCTGCTCAAGTCAAAATGTAGTACGGGATATTTTTCCCATTTATCTTCATACTGACTAATCTCTAAGCCATCGAATAGTACCTTTTGGCCTTGAAAATATGCTTCTAAGGTTGATAAAAGTAAGCTTTTGCCAAATCGGCGAGGTCGTGAAAGAAATACAAATCGTGAATTGTCAATTAAATCAGCAATTAAGCCAGTCTTGTCAACATAAAGAGCCCCTTCGGTCCTAATCTTTTCAAAGGACTGCCAACCTATGGGGTATTTTATTTTTTTCTTTAACATAGTCTAACCTTTTATGCAAAAGTAATAAATTCTTGTGAATAAAACAAGGATTGGTTCAATCTTTTCTCAAAAGAGCCCAGAGGCCGAAATAAGAATTTATTTGATGTAGAGCTTTTGGGCGCGAGCGGGGGTGCGCTTGATGTAGAGGCCAGGAGCGGTGGGGGTCGCGGGGCGACCTTGCAGGTCGTAGTACTGCGCCTCCTGCTGGTCATCGGCGATGATGCCTGAGATGCCTGCTGGATCTACCACCTGGGCTGTGATTATGCCATCGGCCGACTCACTGATATTGGTGATGGTCAGGCCAAGGCTGGCGCCGTCCCATGCCATTGGCTCGTAGGAAGTCACCTGCTCGGTGCCAGGGAATGTGTAGCCGGCGCGTACATCAGCGTCGTTGGATATTGTGCCGTTGGCCTCGATCAGGTCGATGCGCTGATGCTCGGAATCTTTGTTGACAATGTTGGAATACCACGCGCTTGCTTTGTAATCGATATGCCAAATCAGCATGCCATGGCCAGTGAGATATTCGTCCCAACTCTCTTGCTGGCGGTTCTCCAGCACATAAAATTCATTGTCGGTGATTGGCATGATATAGGCATGGTTGCTATCGAGCAGCGGAAGCAGCTCTATTTCGCAGGGCGAATCGATAATCTCCAGCTCCATCCATCCCAAGGCATAGCGCTCGAACGCCGAGGTGGTAGGGGGCGTAAGGCGCCCGTTGTTGTAGATGCCCACGTCCATCACATCGTAATACTTAGGCGTATAAGCAGCCCCGGAATCGTAGGTGCTGTACACATCAGCCAGGCCCAGCCCATGCATAAACTCATGCACAAAGGTGCCAATGCCGTCATATTCGCCGTAGGCAGTCTCATTGATGATAGTGTATTGGTTCACATAATACTCGCCCACCTTGAGGCCGTACATATTATACTGCGAATCATTGTACTTGTCATAGCTGATCAGATAGGATGTGGGCAGGTTGGCATTGCTTCCTCCGCCCAGGTATTCTGAATCGCCTGCATATACGATTATCACATCATCCACGCGTCCGTCGGAATCGCTGTCGTAGAGGCTCCAGTCAATCTCATCGGCCATGGCCTCCACAGCTTCGATAATCATGTCGCCGCGCTTTTTGTCGGTGTAGTTAGCAGTGTTCGCTCCATAGTACGAGCGTTCTTCGCTCAGCTCCACGGGTCCATAGAAATCGAATGTAGGGCGAAACCTCCCGTCAGATGCAGCAATGAAATAGTCGCGCACGCTGCCAGGACTATCCTTCCAGTCGAAGCCCTCAAGATTGTATTTTTGGTCGAAACGCTCTGCCACATTTTCATATTCGTCGCTCAGGCCGACATCGGCATAGCTCACGATTATCACGGGAAAGCGCATGTCGGCAGTGGCGGGGCAAGTCATGTAGCTCATTTTGCCCAGTCCGGCAGGGGCTGACTTGTATTCTCCCAAGGCAGATGCAGAAAGCGAGCCAAGGGCTGCTGCGGCAAGTAAGAATAGCTTATTCAGGGTCATATCGGTATCGCAGATTAATTGGCACAAAGTTACATAAATTCCTCTGAAAAATCAATCCAATTTCTATGAAAAAACTTTTAATCAATGTGAAAAACCGCAGGTTAAACAGATTTAACAGATGCTATTTTTGTGGAGTTGGGGATTACATGCCATCATCGAGCATGTGCGCAAGGATGGCGGATGCCAATTCAACCTGTCGGCTTGCATCGAGAATCATGTGGGGGTTGTTCAAGCGTGGCGCACCTGTCACGCACATTCAAGCAGGTGACAGGCATGACGCCCACGCAGTATCGCGAGGTTAGCGGCGAACGCTTGCCCTTGGATAAGGTGTGACCTGGGTTAGCCGAGGTCAAAGCCAAGCTTTTCGATAGTGGTGCGGATGGCAGCGGGATCATAATCGCCCTCTACCACGGCTGTCTTGGTAGCCAGGTCAACCTTTACTGATGTCACGCCAGGGATTTCTGCCAAGCCTTTCTCTACCGAGGCGCGGCAGTGGGGGCATTGCATGCCCTTCACGATGTAAGTAGCTTTCATATTTTCTGGGTTTTGGTTCGTTTCAAGATGTTCGTGATGGTGATGGTGCAGCTTGCCATGAATCAAGCCTGGGCCTAAAGCCACTGCCAAAAGGGTCAGCAGCACGATAGTGCAACCAGTGGCAAACCAATCAGTGGCTACATGGCAGCAGTCGCCCACAAAGCTCGACGACAAGGCAAACCAGGCCGCTGGCATCAGATAGTCAATAGCCAAGCCTATCAAAATGGCGCTTGCCACGATTGTGGCTATATAAACACTGGCGCATTTCTTGCCCATGGCTCGCGATACCACTGTGATCGAAGCGAAATTAGCCGCCGGGCCAGCCATGAGCAGCACGAAGGCTGCACCTGGCGACAAGCCCTTGATCATGAGCGATAGGGCAATTGGGATTGAGCCGGTGGCGCATACGTACATTGGTACGGCAATTGCCACTACCGCAAGCATCGAAATCAGTGGATACTGGCGTGCTGCGAGGAAGAAATCGTCGGGCACGAACAGGGTAATAAGTGCTGCGATAATCAAGCCGATTACCAGCCAACCGCCGATGCTTTGCACCATGTCGTAGAATCCGTATTTCAGAGCGTGGCCTATGCGATGAGTCCAAGGCTCTTTCTTTGGCTGGTCAGTGTCGGCAGGCGCACAGTCATGGCATTGTGGCTCTTCTTTTTCATTCTCGGCTTTGCCAACTAACACTCCGCCTACAAGCGATGTGGCAAATGCTGCCACAGGCCGAATCACTGCAAAGGCTGGGCCGAGCAGCGAGTAGGTGGCAGCAATTGAGTCAACCCCAGTCTGGGGGGTTGCAATCAAAAATGATGTGGAGGCGGCGCGCGAGGCTCCGGCGCGGCGCATTGCCACCGCTGTGGGCAACACTCCGCATGAGCACAGCGGCAAGGGCACTCCAACCAAGGCTGCTTTCAGAACTGATCCAAAACCGCTGCCCGAAAGATGTCGGCTCATCAGTCGCTGGGGCACAAACTCGTTCAGAAGGCCAGCTATAAGAAATCCCAACAAGATGTAGGGCGACATCTCGTTGAGCATATTCAGCAATATATGGAAAATCTGTGTCATGATAGGTTTTTAGTGTTTTGGTGTTTTAGTGTTTTGGTGTTTTAGTGTTTTGGTGTTTTAGTGTTTTGGTGTTTGGAATTTGGTGTTTGGGATTTGGGAATATTTCCAAATTCTCTATCTCCCTGAATTTCACATTGCAAAATTACAAAATTTTCCCATCCTAAGCGTTGCACATTTTGCAAAATCCTTTGCACATTTCACCATCCAGATGCATTCCGGAGCAGCGGGTCAGTGACCTGCTGCCCACCAGGCGAATGTATTCCGGAGCAGCGGGTCAGTGACCTGCTGCCCACCAGGCTTGCCATTTCAGGAGCGGCGGGTCAGTGACCTGCCGCCCACCAGGCTTGCCATTTCAGGAGCAGCTGGTCAGTGACCTGCTGCATCTCAGGCGAATGTATTTTCCCATCCGGATGGGCGGCAGGTCACTGACCCGCCGCTCCGGAAATGGTAGGCCTGTTGTACTTGGTGATTTTCTGAAAAAATTGGAAAAAATGGCAAATAAGGTATTTTTAGTTAAAATTTATTTGTCATTGCCAAAAAACATTTGTAACTTTGCACTTGGAAGATGATTGCAAAGCCTTCTCGCCATGGCCTTGCTTTTCTCCTACGACCCCACGGCCTCCGAGCCGTTCTACCTATGAGGCGCTTTTTATCCTAATGATAACAAAGAACCTGACTCAAGTATAACACCTACCAATCAATCAACCAACCAACCAATCACTTACTAATCAATCGTTTACCAATACCTAAAGAGTATGAATGTCAAACTTATGCACACCCTTGCTACCCAGCACGATGACAGCCAATGCTATGCTTCATCGCAAAGCGGTGTAACTAATTGTCAATCAGTTAGTTATCTGGGGGGGGGTAAATCTCACCTTGTAAAATCCTCAATCCTAAGCCCGCTCAGCCGCATTGTTGCGGCCCTCTGCCTGATGGCTATCTTGGCCCTGTCCAACACCTCCTGCACCAACATCGAAAAGCTCACCGATTCTGAGCTAAATGCAGCAATTAAAGCGAAGATAGAACTCTTCGGAACCGACTTTTCCACAACTTCATCTATTCCTATTGAGCTCCAGACAGGGCTTCGTTATGGCATTGTGCGCATTTATGCTGACGATCCTGCTACCAATCCAAAAGCTTACGGACTCATTACTTTGATGATGGATCGCGATGGTTCTTATTCAGGTAATATGACTATACCTAACACCTTGATTGGAACCACTCTCTATGCAGTAGGTGAGGATTATTATGCAGCTGCTACAGCTTCCAAATCCATTACTACATTCTATAGTAGTGTAAACAACATTTACGGCAGAGCCGATATAAATAATACAATTTATAGTGAAGCATGGTGCCAGGCTCAATACGAGCATTTCATAGATTATCTCCCTGAAGGTAATTATAAATTAGATGAATATGGGAATATTGTAAAAGACAGCAATGATCAATACGTATTGAATGATATTTTGAATAAAACAAAGATTTCAAAGAGAGAAAATAATGACTTAGAGTTAAAAAAAGCCTGTAAGGTAGTAGTAGCTTACTTATTTTCAGGAGCAGCAAATTATGAAAGGTTGTATTATTACTATTATCCAACCGGTACAACGGTTAATGCAACTTATATACAGAAATTCATAGATGCAGGTAATAAGTTCAATGTTTTCTATGAAAATGAAGCAATTAGGATACCATCTAATGCTACTAATTCTACTATAATAGGTAATGAGAAATTGCCTATTGTAAATAACATGAAGGGGCAAAATGGTATAATAAACCATGAATCCAAAGAATTGTTTGCCACCTATGAGTGTAAATATTATGGGGAACCAGATAATTTTACTTCTACAGGAACAGACATACCTGCTAATTATTCTGTAGGATTTGTTTTGAAAACTGTGAGGTCATATAATGGACTAAGTACTCATGATGGAAATACAGGAAATGATGTTCCTTTAATATATTGTGATAATAGGCTTAATACAGTGTCGGATTTTACCGAAGAAGGCACTTACACTACAGGTAGTAATTGTACAAAATATAGTTACCAATCCTCTCGATTCTTGTCAACCACCAATGATAATTCTATTATTATAGGTTTTGAAGATATTGCAAAAACTATGAATGTTGAATACCAATATGATAATTTAAAATCAGAAAGAGTAAAATACACAGATGAAGATGATGAAAATAATCAAGGATATCATTGGGATGCTAACTACGTAACTGACTGGGATTATAATGACTTGATTGTCGCAGTAGGTACATATCCAGAGGACGCTTTGGATACTGAGGAAGATACCCCTATTCCAGTAGAAACAGAGGGTGACCCTATTTTCGGAACCCTTATGTTCGAAGACCTCTATCCCAAGCAGGGAGACTATGACATGAATGATGTCATGGTTAAATATTGTATTACCCCTACACTTATGGGCTACCAAGGAACGAATGGAACATACCAAAGTTACATCAAGAAAATAGATTGCGAGTTCTATCCATACTGTGATGGAGCAACCTATGCCAACAATTTCCATTTTGGCATAAAACTGCCAAACGGTTTAACTTTGAAGGTTAATAATGAGGAAAAGAATTATATTGACAAAGAAATATATACTGGCAATAGAACTACGATAAATTCCATAAAAGCAGGTACCCAAGATGCCTTTACATATACTTTGGAATTTTTGAATGACGGAGTGCTATTCCTTCTGACTAAGGATTATTATGGAAGTGAGAAAACAATCCATGACCCATTCATATTAGTAACGGATACTGGATATGAAGTGCATCTAACAGGCAAGAGGGCAACTAATGGAATGTTAGGTAATCCTAATGATGAAGATGATGTATTAAATGATTATTATGCCCTTAATGATAATAAAAATGACCAACTTCTATATCCTTTCGCTATGGACATCCCGCTGAATGACCGAGTTGAAGACCACGAAGATGATGGCCAATTCGTACCATTAACTGAAAGAGATCCTATTTCCTCAGTAAGTACATACATGCAATGGGTTAGTTTCAACAAAGACCACTATGGTGAGAATGTAGATAATGATTACGAAAACTGGTATACAAGTCGAATACAGACCAATTACAATACATCCAATGGCGTGTATATAATGGGCAATTGGTAATTAGAAATAAGGAAGCGAGTAAGCAAAGCCAATAGGCGGATGTATTTAGGAGCAGCGGGTCAGTGACCTGCTGCCCATCCGGATGGGAAAATACCCCGCCTGATATGCGGCAGGTCACTGACCCGCCGCTCCCGAAATGGTAGGCCTGATGAAGCTTGAACAATACCACCATCTCACCATACCGGACTACATGCCTTGTGAGAGGAGGCATGGAATTGAAGAAAGAAAAATACGTTTTGTTAAATTAATAAATAGATAGTAAGTTTGTTATACATGGAACCTTATGGTGGTAATCTTGCATCCGCCGAGGATGCTCCACATGTTTGGGGTAAATTCATCTCATAATGAGAACAAAGGTGTCGGCCATTGGTTGGTGTCGGCACCTTTGCTCTATTTCATCCATCTTCGTCAGGCGGATCTATTCAGGAGCAGCGGGTCAGTGACCTGCTGCCCATCCGGATGGGAAAAATGCCCCGCCTGGTATGCAGCAGGTCACTGACCCGCTGCTCCTGAAATGGCATGCCTGATGGCGAGGATTGAGCATGAATTGTTACTTTATGGTATGAAAGTTGAATTAAATCTTTCTTTATACAAAAAAAATGACTATCTTTGCTTGTTGAATTGATATGACTACGTTTACTGACAAATATAATAATGTTCCATTTTCTTATTCTCAGCTTGCTTATGAGCTGAGCCGATATCGCGCGCCCAAAAATAAGGCTCAAGAACTTGAAAAGAAAGGTGCCATTATTCGTTTGAAAAAGGGTCTTTATATTAATACCATGCCACCATACGAGTATTGCGAGGGATTAATGGCTAACTATATTCTAAGGCCGTCTTATGTATCGAGCCTAACAGCTTTGAGAGAATATGGACTCATTCCCGAGCATGTGCATGCAATCCAGTCATCAACCTTTATTCACACTTGTGAATTTATAAATTCTATAGGAAGATTTGATTATGTAAAGGTACCTATAGAATATTATCCAATTGGGCTTGCAATGCGAGAAGAGAAAGGAGCTTGCTATCTTATAGCGTCTCCCGAAAAGGCTCTTGCAGACTTGATCCTTAATACTCCAAATTTGCGTTTAAGGTCTACCAAGGCTGCCATTACCTATTTGGAGGATGACCTGCGCTTGGATATGGAGAGATTTCAAGACTTTATTCCTGAGATTTTCGAAGAGTGCTCCAAATTCTGCAAGAAAGGACAGTCACTAAACACAATCGCATCCCTACTCAAATGACCAATTCTACTATCGTTGTGTTGCATTGCCAAGCTTGTTTGCCGGAAAAATGCACGCATTACTGTATCGTGGCTGGAAAAACAGGGTTAAAGGGCGAGATTGGTATGATTTTGAATGGTATGTGCGAAATGACATTCCTTTGGACTTTAATCACCTCCAGCAAAGAGTCAAACAATTCAATGGAGAAAATATTTCTAAAGCCAATTTCATTGCCAAACTTGAAGAAAGGATTGGAAATGCCAATATTCAACAAGTAAAACAAGATGTAGAACCATTTTTGGTTGACAAAAAGGAACTTGACATTTGGTCAATTGAATACTTTCTCCAGTTAATAAAATATATAAGGATTATATAATAAATGATGTCACTTTTTGATATAAAAGAAAGATTTTGTTCAACTTTATGGTCAAAATGTGACAGTAGATGCTTTATTAAATTTCCATAGGCTTACCATTTCAGGAGCAGCGGGTCAGTGACCTGCTGCATGTCAACTTCAGTTATTTATAAGACATAGTGCCAGGGTGTGCGGAAGGTGAAGCCCTCGAACTCGAAGGCTGGCAAATCATCGGGCGAGTCGATGCGGTTTTGGATTATCCAGCGGCTCATAGCTCCTCGGCACATCTTAGCATACACCACCACTGTGCGCGGCTTGCCGTCCTTATCGACCTTGAAATCGGGAGTAATTATCTTCAGCTCCTTAGCCACTCGCTTCCAATCGAAGATATCACGGAATTCATTGCTGGCCAGGTTCACCAACACTCCATCGTCGGCCTTCACGGATTCTATAAAAGCGTCAGTGAGAATCGGACGCCAGTACTGAAACATATTCTGGTGGTCATTGCCCGGAAGCACCACATTCCCTTCGAGGCGGTAAGGATGCACCAAATCGAGCGGTCGCAACAACCCATAGAGAAACGAGCCCATGATAAGATGCTCCTGAGCATAAGCCATGTCCTCGTGGCTCCATGTCTCTGGGGCTAATTTCTGATATACAGTGCCATCATAGGCAAAAACTGCGGGCAAGCGGCCATCCTGGTCAAAGAAATGCTGATACCGCAGCCAATTCTCCTTGGCTAACTGAGGGTTGCAACGCAACATATCACCCAATTCTTCAGGAGTATATGATGCAAGCATTTCAGCCAAGGCATCAGCTTGATGCTGAAACCTTGGCTCTGTGCATTTCATATCAAATCCTGCGGGGGCTTGACCCGTCATTATCTTGGCGCTTCCAATAAAAATCTTCATTTCTTCTCGTTTAATTTCTTTTTCACCGCTTCATGGGCAGCTTTTGAGCCCTTAGCTTTCAGCATTTCAGTAAACAATTGAGCCAAAGCAGCAGCCTCAGTTTCATCCTCAGCCGAAGCGAATGCATGCTTGTAGCCATCTATGTCATAACAATGGCCACGAGTAAAATCTGGCACCTCCACTGGCATGCAGCCATTATCCATAGAAATAGCGCCCAACTCAGCCAAGCAGCACCATTCGGCCAAATCATATACATCCATATCAAGCGGCAAGCCATTTTGCAAGCAATATACCAGACGGGAATCCATTATGAAATCCATGCCGCCATGGCCGCCTACCTCCTTGGCCATTTCCCCATAAGCCTTCAGAATTGGGCTGTAATAGGCCTCCACTAAGGCTTTTTGCTCTGCCTCTGGCAAAAAGTCATGTCCTGAAAGGTCCTCATGATCAGGCACCACGCCGCTTGCCTGAAGTTGGGCTGCATCCAGGGCATAACCCTCAGTGGGGTATTTGTTGGCGAAGCCTTTGGTGCCTGTAATTTGATACAGACGGTTGTAGGGCTGGGGATTCATTACATTGTGTTGGATCTCGATTACTTTGCCATTGTCGGTGCGCATGAGCGTGGTGGTATGGTCGCCATTGGCAAAGTAATCACAAGGTTGGCCTGTTACCTTTTCCACATATTCAGGTCCGTGCACAGCCTTTGTGTCCATGGCCACAAGCGTTCGCAGACGGTCGCCACGGTGAATGTTGAGCACCTGCGCCACTGGGCCCAAGCCATGTGTGGCATACACATCGCCACGATGGTCCTTATTGTAAGCCATGCGCCAGCCGAGCTTGTCGTTTTCGTCTTTCTTCCAATAATAAGGCCAGAAGGGATCGAGGGTGTGAATGTAAGCCCCTTGTACGCGAAGCACCTCGCCAAACACGCCTTGCTGAGCCATATTTAGGGAGTTCATTTCAAACCAGTCGTAGCAGCAATTTTCCAAAATCATGCAATGCAGGCGATTCTGTTCACTAAGGTCAATCAGTTGCCAAATCTCGTTGAGATTCATAGCCGAAGGCACTTCGATTGCCACATGTTTGCCATTTTCGAGAGCGCATTTGGCCACTGGAAAATGATGGAGCCAGTCAGTGGCTATATATACGATGTCGATATCGGGTCGTTGGCATAATTCTTCATATCCAAGTTCGCCGCTGTAAACCGCAGCTTCGGGCATACCAGCCGCAATGAGGTAGTTTTGACAATTTTTTGCACGACTTTCATCGAAGTCGCAAAGAGCCACTACTTCAGTGCCAGGGATGTAGGTCCAACGCTCTACGGCTCCTGGACCGCGCATGCCAAGGCCAACGAAACCCACACGAACCACAGGAAGCTTATCAGCTGTGAGCCCCAGAGCATGGTGTTGGCCCGATGGGCGCTCGGGTACGTCTGTCACGATTATTCCTTGTTGGTTCTTATGCCATGGCCATGAGAATGTGGATTGGGCCATTGCACAGGTCATGAACCACGACGCTAAGGTCAAAAGTAAGAATTTCTTTTTCATTTCAGATAATTTTAACATTATGGGTATAGCTTAGTTATAGATATTTCTTTGTTAATTCTTGTATGATTTGGTTCATTTGGGGGAGTTTGCGTTCCATGTCTTCATATAAGGCCATTTGTGCGTGAGTGCGCACCAAGTTGTGGTCAGAATATTTGATTTTGTAATAAGTATCGCCTTGGATATAATCCATGAGGAATCTCAACACTTGTTCATAAGTGATGTAAAGGGCTGAAAACGCAAGCCATTTCAATTCAATGGGGGTTAGTTGAGAGGCTCGTTCTGACAAGTAACCATCAGCAAATGCCTCAAACATCTCCATCGAAATCGTTACATTCTCTGTATTCTTGTCATCCTCGAGACCCGTGTTGGCGTATGAGCGTATGGCATCACCGAAATCATTGAGTGATGTTGACGTCATCACTGTATCCAAGTCAATGACGCATAGTACATCTCCATTCTTATCGAAGAGGATATTGTTGATTTTGGTATCGTTGTGGGTGACACGGGCTGGAATCTCGCCCCGTTCCACCAACTTCCAGAAATCAATCATTTCTTCCCTGCGAGTTTCAATCCAAGATATTTCTTGGCCCAAATTCTGGCATCGACTGACTGGGTTGTCAGTTACGGCTCTATCCCACTGGCCAAAGCGATAGCGGATGTTATGGAAGCCCTTGATTGTTTCAGTCAGGGGTTTGTTAAAATCGGAAAGCATTGATTGGAAGCGACCAATCCCTTGGCCTCCTTTGAAAGCAATTTCAGGGGTGTCAGCTTTGTCATAAGCTATTGTGTTGTCAATAAATACTGTAACAGCCCAATACTCGCCTTCCCCGTCCTTATAACATAGCTGGCCTTCGGTAGTAGGCACCACAGTCATTGCCTCTCTATCGGGATCTCCTCCCTGAGCTCTTACTCGTTCGCGGATATGAGCCGTTACCCGAGCTATATTATCCATCATCGATGGCACATCAGGAAAGATTGATTTGTTTTTCCTCTGTAAAATATAATCGGGCGAGGCCCCTTCGGTAGTTACAAGATAGGTATCATTGATAAACCCCTCGCCTAAAGGCTTTATCGACTTTATGGCTCCATCTATCTTAAAATTTTCTACGATTCTATTCATGTCCATTTCCATGGCATTTATCGGATTGGTTAACTCTGTCGCAAAGTTACGCTTTTTCCACAATATCTCAAAATTTTCCCAAAAATTTAATGTTGAGGGTGTGTCATAATTAACTTTTATCAAGGAACTCCGTAGGAGCATTCTATATTAATTT
>JAJBUG010000004.1:0-14844 GCA_020860515.1 Bacteroidales bacterium
TCGGCTCTCTCTTGTACTACTTCGTATCTCCATTGCAATGCTTTCAATGTCCTCTTGTTTGCCCCTCGGGGCGAAACAGCGGTGCAAAGTTACGACAATTTTTCGGATTGACCAAATTTTTCGTGAACTTTTAGCAAACTTTCAATGTTTTGATGTTTTGGCTTGCTTGCCGCCGCCCTTCCTCCGAAAAGCGAGTGCAAAGTTCGGAATTTTTCCCGAATTGACCAAATTTTTCCGCAATTATTTTTCACAATTTGATGCTAATTTTTGTTACACTCCTGACTTATAATCTCATACAATAAAGACGAGAATCTACGAACTCACGAGAATCTACGAAAAAAATCGTAGATTCTCGTGAGTTCGTAGATTCTCGTCTTTCAAATAAACATATAAACAAAAATTTTGGGGTCTTTGTGTTTTTGCGATTGTATCAACCATGCTGGGAAAACTAAAGAGGATACTATTTTGTTATGAATTAAAACCAAAAATCAAGAATCATGGACGATTTCAACAAACTCATAGCTGGAGAGAAGCCGACGCTGGTCGATTTCTTCGCCACATGGTGCGGTCCCTGCAAGGTGCAAGGCCCCATCCTGGAAGATGTAAAGAACAAAGTGGGCGATGCAGCCAACATCATCAAGATCGACGTTGACAAGAACAATGCCCTGGCAATGCAATACAATGTGCGCAGCGTGCCTACTCTCATCATGTTCAAGCTTGGCACAGCTGTATGGCGCGCCGTAGGCGTACAGACTGCTGACGAGCTCATACGCAAGATCAAAGAGCACGAACACACAAAGAAAGACGAAATCAAGGTGGATCCCGCTTAATCACCGCTCCAACGAATCACTAAAACACTAACTATGGACACAAGAGATAGATTGGCTCGCGCAATGGCCGAGCCAAAACCCGCATTAATAGTATTTGTAAGCCCTGAGCACCCCCACAGCATGGAGATGCGTCCCATCCTGGAGCAGCTCGAAGAGCAAATGGGCGATGCAGCCAACATAGTTGAGGTCAACGGCGAAGAATTCCCCGACCTCGTAAAGAAATACAAGGTACACAGCTACCCTACAGAATTTGTGTACAAGGATGGCTCGGAGTTCTGGCACGATGCCGGCGTAAAGCCAGTGGCCGAACTCGAAGACATGCTCAACCGCGTGCGTTAGAAACTATCTGCAAATATACTGAGGTCAGAGGGTACAAAATAGCCCTCTGACCTCTTTTATTTGTGGATTTAAGAAATAATTACTAATTTTGCGCTGGAATCGTAATATCAACCAAATATATACGCACTTGACACCTGCAACCGACATATTAGCCACCATGCGCAGCATCCTTGATGCCGAGAGCCAGGCCATACGCAGCATCCCTGTCACCGACGCCTACGTCCGCGCTGTGGAGCTGATTACCGACCGCGTGCATAAGCGCGGAGGCAAGCTCGTGGCCAGCGGCATGGGCAAGGCTGGGCAGATTGCCATGAACATCGCCACCACCTTTGCATCTACTGGCACGCCAGCCGTGAACCTGCATCCCAGCGAGGCGCAGCATGGCGACTTAGGCATAATCCAGCCCAACGATGTGCTGCTGCTAATCTCCAATTCGGGCAAGACCCGCGAAATCAAGGAGCTGATACAGCTGGCGCGAGGCCTATATCATGACCTACCTATAATATTAATTACAGGCAACCCCGACAGCGAGGTGGCCCAAGCCGCCGATGTGGTGCTGGCCACGGGCGGCGCGCCCGAGGTTTGCCCTCTGGGCCTGACCCCTACCACCTCTACTACCATGATGACAGTGATAGGCGATGTGCTGGTGGTAAATACCATGCAAGCCACTGGCTTCACACGCGAGGATTATGCCAAGCGCCACCACGGCGGATATCTTGGCACCCAAGCACGCAAAAACCAATGAATAATTAATAATGAACAATGAATAATAGGCTATCTATGATTAGCGGCCTATAATACTGATTATATGTCACAACACTTGCCCCAGACCCCGGCTCCAAAAATCGAGGATGCCCGAGTAGCTATCCTCGCAGCCGAATGGAATGGCCACATCAATGAGCAGATGGTGGCCCAAGCCCAAGAATATTTTGATGCCAACGGCGTGGAGTATGCTACTTACCATGTGCCCGGAGCCGTTGAGCTCACCTTCGGCGCCTCGCAACTGATCGAGGCATCGGAATTCGACGCCGTGATTGTGTTCGGCACCGTAATCCGTGGCGGCACACCCCACTTTGACTATGTGTGCATGAGCGTCACCCAGGGCATTACCGCTCTCAATGCCGACTGCGACATCCCCGTGATCTTCGGCGTACTGACAGTTGACAGAGAGCAGGACGCACTCGACCGCGTAAGCAAGGGCCGCGAATGTGCCGAGGCAGCCGTGAAGATGATTGCATTCAAGCGCAGCATCTGACCCCTACCCTATCCAGCCAATCAAAATTACCAAGCATGGAATACGAAATATTTTCTCCCTACCGGGTATGCCCCGTGGGAGCGCACGTTGACCACCAGCACGGCCTCGTCACTGGCTTTGCCATCGACAAGGGCGTGACCTTGTGGTTCGATGTCACCGACGACGGCAGCGTGCACCTCGAAAGCCGCACCTTCCCCGGCATCATCGACTTCAATATAAAGGAAGAGACCCTGGTGAAGCAGGGCAACTGGGGCGATTACGCCCGAGGCGCAAAATACGCGCTGCGCAAGCGCTACAAGCTGACCAAGGGAATCAACGGCGTAATCCAAGGCACCCTGCCAGTGGGGGGGGCTTGTCGAGCAGCGCAGCCGTGCTGATAGCCTATATCATGGCTTTCACCAAAGCCAACGGCTTCGAGCTCACCCCATTCGAGGTGGCAATCACCGCTTCGATTGCCGAGCGCGAATACATAGGCCTCAACAATGGCCTGCTCGACCAAGCTTGCATCGCCCTTGGCAAAAAGAACGAGCTGCTGATGCTCGATTGCCACACCAATGAATACCGCCTCATACCTGCCAACCCTCAGATGCCTCCATTCAAGATTGCAATCTTCTTCAGCGGCCTTACCCGTTCGTTAGTCAATAGCGACTACAACCTGCGCGTAAGCGAGTGCAAGACAGCCGCTTGGAACATCCTGGCCTATGACGATGCACCGCTCAAGCCTATGGATCAGACATTCCTCAGGGACATCCCCAAACAAAAATTCGACGAACACGCCGACCGGCTGCCCAAGCGCTTCCGCAAGCGCGCCGAGCATTTTTACGGCGAATACAAGCGCGTGCGCGAGGCTGTCACCGCCTGGGAGGCAGGGAATTTGGCCTGGCTTGGCGAAATATCCAATGCCAGCTGCGAATCATCGAAGCAGAAATACGAATGCGGTTCGCCCGAACTGATAGCTATCCACGATGCTATGCAAGGGGTCGACGGCATCTACGGAGGCCGCTTCTCTGGCGCAGGATTCAAGGGAGCTTGCATCGCCTTGGTTGAGCCGGAGAAAGCCGAAAAGGCAGCGGCTACCGTTATGGAGAGATACCTTGAGAAATTCCCCCAGTACGCCAGCACCGCCAAGGCCTATATCTGTGAGAGCGCCGACGGTGCCCGCTTTGTATAGCGTAAGCTGGGAGGGATGTTTCGCCCCTCGTCCTTAATACTCTGACAACAATGAAAAATATCATCCTTGCCGCTGGCTATGCCACCAGGCTATATCCGCTGACTGAAAACTTCCCTAAGCCCCTGCTAAAGATTGGCGAAAGCACCATTCTCGGCAGAATCCTCGACGACGTGGACCGCTTCCCTGAAATCGACGAGCATATCATCGTCACCAACCACAAGTTTGCCCATATCTTCGAGCAATGGGTTGCTGACCAGCATTACTCCAAGCCCATCCGCATCATCGATGATGGCACCGAGACCAACGACACTCGACTGGGGGCAGTATGCGACCTGCTGCTCGCCCTGCGCGAATGTGAGGTCAACGACGACATTATGGTGCTTGCTGCTGACAATATCCTGGATTTCTCATTCCGGGGCTTTGTCGATGCCTTCAAAGAAAGCGGCAAAAGCACGATTATGTGCCACCACGAGCCCGAGATTTACAAGTTGCAGCGCACTGGCGTGATCGAGGTTGACCCCGAAATGCGAGTGCTGCAGATGCAAGAAAAGCCCGAAGTGCCAGTGAGCCATTGGGCCGTTCCCCCATTCTATATCTATTCGCGCGCCGACCTGCCCCTGATTCAAGAATGTCTGGAGCATGGCTGCGGCCACGATGCGCCGGGCAACCTGGCTCGCTATCTATGCGGAGTGACAGATGTACGTGCCTATCAGATGCCCGGTTCGCGCTTCGACATCGGATCACTCGACACCTACGAAGAAGCCAAGCAACGCTTTTCCTAAATTTTTGTGCCCAGAGAGTTACCTCTGGTTCTCTTAATAAAACCCAAAAACAATGAAACCCCAAAATACATCCCTCGACGGCAAGATGATACTCGTGACAGGCGCTGCTGGCTTTATAGGCAGCAACCTCTGCGAACGCCTGCTGAAAGAACACCCAACGGCCACAGTGGTTGGCATCGACAGCGTAAACGATTATTATGATGTGCGAATCAAAGAGTGGCGCCTTGAGCAGCTCGAAAAATATGGCCAGCGATTCGTTTTCATCAAGGGCAACATTGCCGACAAGGCTCTGATCGATGAGATTTTTGCCCAGTACAAGCCTGCCATCGTGGTCAACTTAGCTGCCCAAGCTGGCGTAAGATACAGCATCACCAATCCCGACGCCTATATCGAGAGCAATCTAATCGGATTTTACAATATCTTAGAGGCTTGCCGCCACAGCTACGACGGCGGAGCCACAGGCGTAGAGCATCTGGTGTATGCATCGTCGAGCAGCGTTTACGGCAGCAACGAAAAGGTGCCCTACTCTGTAGAGGACAAGGTTGACAATCCCGTGAGCCTGTATGCTGCTACCAAAAAGAGCAACGAACTGATGGCCCATGCCTACTCTAAGCTCTACAACATCCCATCGACCGGCTTGCGCTTCTTCACGGTTTACGGTCCGGCCGGACGTCCCGACATGGCTTATTTCGGCTTTACCAACAAGCTAATCAAGGGCGAAACCATCCAAATTTTCAATTTCGGCAATTGCAAGCGCGACTTTACCTACGTCGATGACATCGTGGAGGGCGTGATCCGTGTGATGCAGCACGCGCCCGAACGCAAAAATGGCACCGACGGTCTGCCGGTGCCACCTTATATGGTATATAATATCGGTAATAATCAGCCTGAGAATCTGCTCGACTTCGTGCAAATCCTGCAAGAGGAGTTGATTCGCGCCAAGGTGTTGCCTGAAGATTACGACTTCGAAGCCCACAAGAAGTTAGTGCCGATGCAGCCCGGCGATGTGCCGGTGACTTACGCCGACACCACAGCTCTGGAGGAAGACTTCGGCTTCAAGCCATCGACCTCGCTGCGCGAAGGCCTGCGCAGCTTCGCCGCCTGGTACCACGACTTCTACCAAAAGTAATCCTATCCCCACATACCGAAAAAGCCACCCTTGCAAGGGTGGCTTTTCCTTTGTGATCCGGCCGGGATTCGAACCCGGGACCCACAGCTTAGAAGGCTGTTGCTCTATCCAGCTGAGCTACCAGACCATTTCAGAGTGCAAAGTTACGAATAATTTTTGAATCTACAAAGAGCTTTTTGTGATTTCAAACCATGCAAACCATTTTGGCCAACCATAGAAACCACGAGAGTTTTTTGTGAGAAATTTGCTTAAAAGGTTTTAGGAGATAGTTTTTTATGTTGATTTTGTGTTTTTTGTCAGTGTCCCAGACTCCCCAAATGGATTATATTTTGTAACTTTGCATTTTGAAATAATTACGATTTGTAATAATGACAACGGATAAAGGTACATTTTCGTCGAAATTGGGCGTAATCGCCGCCACGGTGGGAAGCGCCATCGGGCTTGGCAACATCTGGCGCTTCCCTGGCGAGGCGCAGGCCAACGGCGGCGCAGCCTTTCTATTTATATATATCCTGTGCGTCTTCATCCTGGGCATACCGGTGATGCTGGCCGAGCTCAGCCTTGGGCGCGCGGGCGGCAGCGACAGCGTGGGCAATTTCAAGAACCTTACGCCCAAGAACCATTGGTGGCTGGCTGGCATCATCGGCCTGCTTGCGTCGTACCTTATTCTGAGCTTCTACATGGTGGTGGCTGGATGGACCATCGAATACCTGTGGGATTCGGTCACTGGCGACCTATTCAAGGGTTATGTGGCTGGAGAACTGAACGAAGAGCGCAACTTCTTCGCCACCAAGATGACCGACTATGTGGCATCATGCTGGAATCCCTTGATTTGGACCTACGTGATGATTGCCCTCAACCTGGGCGTGCTGCTGCTTGGCGTGCGCAAGGGCATCGAAAAGATGAGCAACATATTGATGCCGCTGATGTTTGTGCTGTTGGTGATTTTCTGCGTGGTATCGCTTACGCTGCCCAACGCCAGCGAAGGCCTGAGCTTTTTCCTAAAGCCCGATTTCAGCAAAATTGACATCAACGTGATAATCAATGCCTTGGGTCAGGCATTCTTCTCGCTGAGCCTCGGCATGGGCATCCTTGTTACCTACTCGGCTTACTATCCCAAGGAAACAAACCTTACCAACACTGCAGTGAGCGTGAGCCTCTGCGACTTCGCAATGGCCTTCCTGATGGGCTTAATCATCTTCCCGGCTGTGCGCAGCTTCGGCATCGGACAGAGCGTGGAGGAGACCGAAGGCACCACTCTGGTGTTTGTGACCCTTCCTGAGATTTTTGCCCACATGGGCGCCACCAGGCTGTGGTCGTCGCTATTCTTCCTGCTCTTAGCTGTGGCTGCAATCACGAGCACCATATCGATTGCCGAGGTGTCGGTGGCATTTGTGCGCGACCGCATGAAAATGAGCCGTACCAAGGCTTGCCTGTTGGTGATGTTGCCGATTATCGTGACCAGTACCCTGTGCTCGCTGAGCCTTGGCACAGTGCCAGGGCTTAGGATTGGCGGCATGGCAGTGTTTGACTTCCTCGACGTGTTTACCACCAACTTGCTGCTGCCGCTGAGTTCGCTGGCGATATGCGTGTATGTTGGCTGGGTATTGCCTCGCAATTTTATTTACAACGAACTGAGTAATTACGGCACCCTGCCAGCCAAGGCAGCGCCGCTGATAGCCGTGCTGATCCGCTATCTGGCTCCGGTGCTGATTACATTGATATTATTATTTAAGTTATTTTCGTGAGATCGCAATTTGTAACAAAGACGGGCGTGATTGCCGCTACTGTCGGGTCGGCAGTGGGCTTGGGCAATATTTGGCGCTTCCCCTACGAGGCCGGTGTGCACGGCGGCGGGGCTTTCCTTATATTATATATAGTGTGCGTGTTCTTGATTGGCGTGCCAGTGCTTTTGGCCGAGTTTGTGATGGGCCGAGCCAGCCGCGCCAATGGCGTGGGGGCTTACCGCCGGCTTGCGCCGCGCACCCCTATGCGCGCCTGCGCCTACATGGGCATCTTGGCGTCGCTGATGATTCTCAGCTTCTACTCGGTGGTGGCTGGTTGGATTATCGAATATCTGTGGCAAAGCATAGTTGACCTGTTCTATCATGTGACCCAAGCTGAGTACGAGCGGCAATTCGACTCGTTCATTGCCAATCCTTGGCGGTCGTTGGGCTGGACTGTAGGCTTCTTGCTCATCAACTTCCTGGTGCTTCGCCGAGGCGTGGAGAAAGGCATCGAGCGCATCAGCAACCTGCTGATGCCCCTGCTCTTCCTGCTCCTTATCATATTCTGCGTCAACTCGCTGATGCAGCCCAAGGCCATGGAGGGCGTGAAGTTCCTGTTCAAGCCCGACTTCAGCCAATTGTCACCGAGCGTGGTAATCGGTGCCATGGGTCAGGCCTTCTTCTCGCTTAGTCTTGGTCTCACGTGCATGATGACCTATGCGTCATATTTCAGCGATGGCACCCGGCTTACCCGTAGCGCCTCGATAACGGCAATTCTCGACTCCTTAGTGGCCATCTTGGCAGGCTTAGTGATTTTCCCCGCCGTATTTAGCTACGGCTTTGAGGCAGCCGAGGGGCCAAAACTGGTATTCGAGGTGTTGCCTGCCGTGTTCGCTAAGATGCCAGGCGGAGCTTATTGGGCTGTGGCATTCTTTGCTCTGCTATTCTTTGCATCCCTTACTTCGACCATCTCAATGAGCGAGATTTCGATTGCCTACTTTGTGGAAGAACGCAAAATGAAGCGCACAGCAGCAAGCGGACTGAACACTGGCATTTGCATGGTGTTCGGCGTGCTGTGTGCGATGTCGTTCGGCGTGCTGAGCGATTTCACCATTTGCGGCTTCACTATATTTAATCTCTTCGATTATGTGTCGAGCAATATCTTGCTGCCGCTTGGCGGCATTGCCATCAGCCTTACGGCAGGCTGGATAATCGACCGCAACATATTGTGGGATCAGTTGACCAACGATGGCCATATTCGCAGCACATGGGTACGTCCAATCCGCTTTTGCATGCGATTTGTGGCCCCCATCGCCATCACCATCGTCTTCATCTACGGTCTGCTTTAATAACACTCATATACACCAGAGGCACGAAGAATATTTCTCTCCGTGCCTCTATTTTTATGCATCGCATCAAATCTTATTTTAGATGAAGCTTTTGAGATGATATGGTGCCGTCGGCGTGGGTGGTGAGCTCGATTACGAGACCTGAGGGATTGTCAATGCGGCGACCCTGCAAATCATAGTAAGCGCGCGATACCACTGGCGAATCTGAAGAAACTAATGCAATCCCAGAAATGGCGCCAATATCGGTAAGCTGGATGGGCACTGCATTGAGCACCTGCTTGCCACTCTTGCCCAAGAGCATTACAACAAGGCGGCAATTGGCTGGATCATCCACCATATCGGGCAGTTGGAACGACCAACTGTGGTCATATTCCTTATATGCCTCCACCAAAGGCAGGCTGCCGCTAATGCCAAGGGCTGACTCGCTCACATATCGGGCAACCTCCTGGAAATGGATGCCATCAACGTATTCAGGCAGATTTTCAAAGCCACCCATTTCGCCATAAAAGCCGTCAGCATAACTGTTATGCTGGAAATAGCTTGCCTCGCCAGGATGATATACATCGTCCTCGGTTACGATATAAATAAGGCGATATTCATTCTGAGCATCAGTAATGTTGAACCACACCTTTACATCAGCATTTATCTCATGAGTCTCATTATCATAATCTGCCATCACGTCGAGAGCACCAACGGTTGAGTTGTGCTCATCTAAGGCCTTGAGATAATTCTCCTCTATATCGCGAGGGTCGCAACCGTAGGTGCGGTCAACCGTAGCGGCAGGGTAACCACTCTGGCCGGTAAGTGTGCTCATATATTCACTGTAATGGTCAATAGCCATCACATCACCGTTATGCACAGCAATGCCAATGTAATCATCGGTGTAAGTAGCCTTCATGTGCTCCATAGCCACGAGGCCACGCACGCAGTAACCACACCAAGTGCCAGTAAATTCCTCGGCTACATGATAGCGAGTACGAGCACGCAGAGTAAATTCCTCAGATAATGATGCTTCGCCGACAGTGGCTGTAATCGCTACTGGCAAATCGCATGGCTCGCTGAGCAAGATAGATTCAGGGAATTCGAAATCACCAAAATCTGCATCAATTTCCTGAGCAGTGTCGCCATAAGAGGCAATAATCTTCACGGGGCCTTCCAATCCGGTATCACTGCTTAGAGTGCCCTTGATTGTTACAGGCATTCCAGGAGTTGTGACAACATCGGTGGCCAGCTCCAACACCAAGGGCTTAGGAGCCATGATAGCGATGTCGTCAACGAAGAGGCGGCTCTTGTTGGTGCTGTTATTTACGAATGCCACCCAGGTTTCTGAGCCTGCATAATCAGCGAGGCTCAGCGAGTGGGTGGCCCATGTGGCTTCTTCCTCCCCTACCTCAAAGATAGGATCAAGGCCGGCAAAATCATCGAGAGTGTTGCCAGTGGTGCTTACATACACTGCATAGCCGTCGCGGTATTTGCTATCGACAGCACGAGCGCGCCAGCTGAGAGTAGTTTCATCGGTAATTTCCACTGGAGAAAGTATCATCCAGTCGTCGCTGGTGCCCGAGGGGGAATACCATGAGGTAGATGATGCCACAGCATTTTTATCATCATCCGTGGTGCATACCCATGCAACGCCTACGTCGAAGCCGAATTTCTTGGCGCTGTTGCTTGGAGTGTTGCCGTCGTTATCGATCAGCACCCAGTCAGCGGGAATGCCATAAGTGAAGTCGCATGTAAGGCGATCGGCGGCGAGGGCGCCCTGCAGGGCAAGCAATCCAACCGCAATGGCAAGTATTGAATTACAATTTGTCATTTGTCACTTGTAATTTTTAATTAAAAAAGGCTGCCGCCCTAAGGGTAAGCGGCAGCCTGGGAATGAGAAAACTTTATTACTTAACTATTACTTTGCAAGCCTTAGTAGAAGTCTTCACCACGTAGATTCCGTTTGCAACGGTAGCACTGGTAGCATTGGCAGCCACCTGACGGCCCTGGAGGTCGTAGATGTTAGCAGCCTCGCTGGTGAGGATTGTGTTGCCATCCACGGTCACCGACAGGTTCTTAGCCTCGATGCTGCGCAGAGCGTCGGTGTTGAAGTCAACCTCGATGTCGTTGCTGCTCTCGCTCAGATATTGGCGGCCAAGCATGTCGCTGTAAGCGTAGGAATAAACGCTGTAGTAGTACTTCATGCCCTCGAGGATGTTGAGGCCTGAGAAGTCGCAGCTGCAGGCAGTGCCGTCACCGATATACCAAATACCAGTGTTGATTTCTACGGTCTCGCCAGCGTAGAGGTCTTGGCTAATGCGAACCTCATCGAGGAATACGCGGTCGCCAGTGTAGCCTGAATAGAAATAGAAGCAACCATAATCAAGATTTGAGAATACGAGGGTAACCTCTACTGAGCCATCCTCTTCGAAGGGGGTATAATAAACCTGACCATCTGAGAACATTACAGCCAGTTTGTCGCCAAAGGTGCCATAAGCCTTAGCATAAACTGTGGCAATGCCATCACCATTCGAGAAATCAACAGTAGGTGAGCAGATGTAGCGGATTGCGCTTTCGTCGCGTGCGCAGCCAATCATGCCGTCAGCAATCAGGGCGCCATAAGCAGTCCAGCCAGGAACAACGGTAAAGTCGTCAAGACTCTTCACTGTGTAGTAATCATATTGGTAAGGATCATCCATGGTGTAGCTGTAAGTGAGCACCTTCTTGTCGAAGCCATCATTGATTACAGCATAATCCTTTATATCCTCAGGAGCTGTATAGCGGAACTTGGTGTGGATGTAATAAGCCGAAGCGCCATCTACAGCCTCCCAGTTGGCGGTAAATTCGCCGCGCTCATCGATGTTGGTAGCGGGGAGAGCCACGGGAGCGGGAATGCCAAATGCCTCAATGCGCTCCATCTCAGGAGTTACATAGTCGCCATAGAATGCCTGCACGGTGTAATAGTGGTGGCCAGTCATGTCAAGGCCAGTAAATACCACGCTCTCATCTACAGTCTTAAGGTCAGTTGCAATCTGGGTCTCAACCAATGCGCCTGAAGCGCCGAAAGAAATATTGTCAACGATCACCTCGCCATCGCCATCAGGCAATACATACAGCACAATGCCATAGTATTTGTCTGTGTAGTCAGAAGTAGTACCGTACAAATAGTCCTCCAGAGCCGAAAGGTCGAGGTTGACAGTTGTGCCCTCCACGTTGTCGATAAGGCCCATAGCCAGGTAATTCTCATTACCCTCAGCATCAATGCCACAGGCCAACCATTCGGCTTCCATGATGTAGCCCCAGCTTTCGTTAACCACGGTGTTCTCTTTGGTCACTACGATCTCAGCCTTGAAATCTGAAACCAGCGAACCGCTCGGGGTATAAATTGCTGGCATCCAATATTCATTCCAGTAACGCTCCTCATCGTAGATTACTCGGATAGCCTCAGTGCCGTCATTGGGGTTGGTACCTACTTGGCTGCCAATAGTAGCCAGGTCAAAAGTCCAGTTCTCTGAAGCTCCAAAATCGCTGATCATGCCATCGGCATCGTAGGTCATGTTGTTGAAATCGAGCGTTTCTGCAGCTGAAGAAGAGTCAGTAACTTTCTCCCAGAGATTAACAATGTAGCCATCGCTCTTGGGATCGCCAGTCCAGTAGAGGGTAAAGCCCTCGTCGGTGTAGCAAGTAGTGTTGATGCTGTAGGGCGACATCACCTTGTCGAGCACGCGCTCCACTTTGAGGTCGTCGATAATCACACCATCATCGTAGTTCATGCCATTGAACTGCAGGAAGCCATCCTCGCCAGCATAAGGCACGTCGTACTCAAGCACAACATCCTGCCAGCCATCTTTGGGGCTGAAAGACTCGCACCATACTGCATCACTGGCCATCGAGATGTTATCGAAGCTGCCCTTGCAAGGCACCACAAACAGCAAGCAGCGATAGTCGCCAATAGCCTTCACACGGAAGCTTACGCGAATCACACCATTGAATACCAAGTTATTGGGAGTATTGAGGATACCGCCAATGTAAGGATAATAGAGGGCAGCGGCGCCGCCAGCCTGGTACACGCACTCGCCGGTCCAGCCAGGGGTCTGGGTGTACTTAGGGTCAATTTCACATGAGCCATAAGGATCACAATAGCCATTCTCGAAGTCGGTCACATAGCCCGAGAGGTCGATTGAGGTATCGATTTCATCCTCTGAGCCTGAAGCAAAGAGGTCGAAGTTTTCTTCGAGCAGCACCTCTGTCTCTTCGCCCTCAGCGCGGCTTGGAGCTTTGGCAGCAGTGGCAGCTGCAGGCTTAGCCTTGAGAGTGTTGAGCTGCATCTGGATGGCGCGAGCCTCGGGAGTCTTGGCCATGCGCTGAGCAGCCTGATCTTTACTTAGGGCCTTTACGTCGGTGCGGTTGGCCACTTGCTCCATGGGATTAACCACGGGCGCATTGAACGGATTAGGAACCAATGTGCGTGTGCCAGCAGCAGAAAGTGTCAGCGCAGCAGCAAGGCTCAGAAATGTGGTAAAGTTTCTCATAAAATATTATAATTTACAATTATTGTTTGTTATCGGGAAAGCGAACTTTCGGGAAAGCGGGAAAGCGAACACCTGGGAGAATCCAGGGAATCGAAAAACTTTTTCCGATAACAAAGTTGAGAATTTTAGAGAAAGTTACAAAATTTTTGAGCTTTCAAGGTGTCTCAATTCACGAATTAAGATGTATCAATATTTGAAAATTCATGTAAATCAATGATTTATATGATTTAACTAAAACTATTGCCAAAATGTCAAAAAAATAGCTAACTTTGCACTGATATGACCTCAATAGGGTCATAACCCTGCCCCAGGGGCAGCCGGGGCGATGAATGAGAAAACCGCAATGGCAAAAAGTAAGCTATTCATCAATATACTGCTTGGGGTGGTGCTGCTGATGGTGCCACTGATTGGATTGTCGCGCATGGGAAGCGAAGAACTGGACTATTCTAAGTTCAGCCGCGAGCATGCACGCTCTTCTATTGCTGAGCTCAAAGCTCAGGGGCTATACCACATTCAGCAGGAGCATAGCGACAGCGCCTTGGCATGCTTTGCCTTAGTGGAAAGTCGTATTGACGATCGCCTTAGCCGCCGAGATTACGAATTAGCTCTTGACGTGCTCAACAACACTGGCTATATCTATCAATACCTCCTCCACGATTACCCCCAGGCTTTCAGCTATTACACTCGCGCATTGGAACTGTGCAAAAAAATCGATTACAAGCTGCTGCAGCCCTGCCTTCATCTCAATATTGGCAATCTTTACGCAAATTTTGAGGAATACGCCATCGCCCACAATCACTACAAGACTGCCATTGCCTTGGGGGCTGAATACGGCAACCATGAAATAATGTCGATTACTGTAAACAACCTGCTGATGGATAAGCTGCGCAAAGGATTTGACCAAAGCAGTGACAGCGCCATAATGATTTATCGCCAAGCCAACATTCCCGACACCATTCCCCTGAGCAGATACACACGCTATTTGTTGAATGGCTGCGAGGCGCTCCGCCAAGGCAATTACGAAAAAGCCTTACAGATTTTCGCTCTTGCACAGACCGACATAGACACCGAATACCGCCCGCGAGTGTACGTGACCGACTGCTTCATGGCCATGGCCGTAACCAACCATTTGGCTGGCAACACTCAGCGAGCTATTGATTGCCTAAATCAAGCCCTCGAAGGCCTTGAAGGCGACGAAGATGATGACATCCGTATTGACCTGTATCAACTGCTTATTGACTACTACAAGCAAATGGGCCAAGCCGACAAGGCTAAGGAGGCAGAGTATATGTTCTACCGCATCTATCATGACCTATTCAGCGCCCGCACAGCGGCACAAGTGCACGACATGAAAGCTCGCCAGCAAATCGAGGCCCAAAATGCCACCACACGCGAGATGGTGAGGCGCCATCGCACTGTGGTCACCATCAGCATCATCGTTGGCGTAGGATTGATGGTAATTATACTCCTGCTATGGAGCCTTTACCGCAAGGGACAGCGCCAGAAGCAGCTCATCGAGAACCTCTACAATCGCGCTTTAGCTGAGGCCAAGGGCATAGAAGCGCCAAAATCCGCCAAGGACAGCGATCCCCAGAAAGGCCATATGGAAGGCCCTAATCCCAACAAGAGCATTGGGCACGGCGATGACAATGACCATGCTAATGATAAGAGCTATCAGAATGGCCATGGCAGCGATGCTATGGCCGGCTCGGATAATAGTGGCCATAGGGATGGTCATGGCAGCGATG
>JAJBUG010000004.1:14944-60774 GCA_020860515.1 Bacteroidales bacterium
CTATGGCCGCCTCGGATAATAGTGGCCATAGGGATGGCCATGGCTGCGATGCTATGGCCGCCTCGGATAATAGTGGCCATAGGGATGGCCATGGCTGCGATGCTATAGCCGGCTCGGATAATAGTGGCCACAGGGATGGCCATGGCAGCGATGCTATGGCCGGCTCGGAGGCTGCCGTGCCCTCAGCGTCAGCTGAGGTTGACCATGAGCTGAGCCAGCTCTATTCCCGCATCATCGCCATCCTCAATTCCAATGCCGAAATCTACGACCCTGGCTTCACAGTGACGCGCCTCGCCGAGCTCTTAGATGTGCACCCGCGACGAGTGTCGCAAGCCATCAACGACATTGGCGAAAAAAATTTTGCCACCCTGCTGGCAGAATATCGCGTGCGCGAAGCATGCCGCCGCATAGCAGACCAGGCCAAGTACGGCCGCTACACAATCGGAGCCATTGCTGAGGGAGTGGGATTCCAGAGCCGCACCAATTTCTCATCGGTGTTCAAGCGAGTGACGGGGCTAACGCCCAGCGAATTCCTGGCAATGTCGAGAAAATAATTGTGCGAAGCACAGCTTCACCTCAGCAACCCCATCCGGCTCCCGTAAAACGTAAAACCAAAACGTAAAACACAAAACGTAAAACACAAAACCAAGAGAGATTAATTGTTGTTATTGTTGTAAGGATTGTAGAAATTTTGTAATTTTGCACTGAGATTTCTCAACTATTTGTATTTATGATAGAACGCATCATAATTATCGACAAGGTGGACCCGATTACTTTCTACGGTGTCAACAACAGCAACATGCACCTTATTCGCAACCTCTTCCCGAAGTTGCGCATTGCCGCGCGCGGGTCGGTGATCAAGGTCATTGGCGAGGAGGGCGAGACTGCCGACTTCGAGAAGAAGATGAAGCAAATCGAGGACCATGCCGAGAAATACAACAAGCTTACCGAGGAGGCCATCCTCGACATCATCCATGGCGAGGCCCCCAAGGAGATGAAGCACGACGATGTGATCATCTACGGCGTAAACGGCAAGCCTATCACTGGCCGCACTCCCAACCAGCAAAAGCTGGTGGATGCCATCAACAAGTATGACCTCACGTTCGCCCTCGGCCCAGCCGGCACGGGCAAAACCTACATAGCCATAGCAATGGCTGTGCGAATGCTCAAAAACCGCGAGATACGCAAGATTATCCTGTCGCGCCCAGCCGTGGAGGCAGGCGAAAAGCTTGGGTTCCTGCCCGGCGATATGAAAGACAAGATTGACCCCTATCTGCAGCCGCTCTACGATGCTCTTGAGGATATGATTCCCAGCCCAAAGCTCAAGGAATACATGGATGCCAAGACCATCCAAATTGCCCCCTTGGCCTTCATGCGCGGCCGAACGCTCAACGACGCTGTAATCGTGCTCGACGAGGCCCAGAATACCACCACCCACCAAATCAAGATGTTCCTTACGCGCCTTGGAATGAACGCCAAGATGATAATCACAGGCGACATCACCCAGATCGACCTGCCCCGCAGCGTAGGCAGCGGCTTGGTGCAGGCCCTGAAGGTGCTTCGCGATGTGAATGGCATCGGCAAGGTGGAGTTCAGCAAGAAGGACATCATCCGCCATCAGCTGGTGCAGAAGATCGTTGAAGCTTACGAAAAATACGACAATAATAATCAATCAAATAATCACGACAATGAAAACACTGACCAAGACCGACTTCCACTTTCCTAAGCAAATGAGCGTGTACCACGGCAAGGTGCGCGACGTATATGACATCAACGACGAGCTGCTGGTGATGGTGGCCACCGACCGCATCTCAGCCTTTGATGTGATACTGCCCAAGGGCATCCCCTACAAGGGCCAGGTGCTCAACCAAATCGCAGCCAAATTCCTGGATGCTACCGCCGATGTGGTGCCCAACTGGAAGGTGGCTACCCCCGACCCTATGGTCACTGTCGGCCTGAAGGCTGAGGGATTCAAGGTGGAAACGATCATTCGCGGCTATCTCACTGGCAGCGCTTGGCGCGAATATGCAGCTGGCTGCCGCGAAATCTGCGGCGTGAAGCTCCCCGACGGCATGAAGGAGAACCAAAAATTCCCCGAGCCCATCATTACCCCCACCACTAAGGCCGACGAAGGCCACGACGAGAACATCAGCCGTGAAGAAATCATAGCCCGCGGCATCGTCAGCGAGGAAGACTACAAGGTGATGGAGGACTACACCCGCAAGCTCTTCGAGATTGGCACCCAGATGGCTGCCGACAAAGGCCTGATTCTCGTTGACACTAAATATGAATTTGGCAAGCGCGAAGGCAAGGTGATCCTCATTGACGAAATACACACCCCCGACAGCAGCCGCTATTTCTATGCCGACACCTACGAGAAGCTCTTCCTCGAAGGCAAGCCTCAGCGCCAGCTCAGCAAGGAATTTGTGCGCCAATGGCTGATCGAGCATGGCTTCATGGGCAAGGCTGGTCAGGTAGTGCCCGACATGAGCGACGAGTTTATCCAGAGCGTCAGCGACCGATACATTGAACTCTACGAGCATATCACTGGCGAGAAATTCGTAAAGGCTCCCGAGGAGAACCTTGACGACCGCATCGCCAAAAACGTGCTCGACTGCCTTACCACTCTAAGCCTTGTATAAAGGCGTTTTAAGTTTTTCGTTTTACGTTTTAAGAAATGGGAGTAAATCCTTACGACAACGATACCCGAGGAAAAGGCGAACAGGTGAGGGAGATGTTTGACAACATCGCCCCCACCTATGATTTTATGAATCGAGCAATGACCATGGGCATCGACAAGCGCTGGCGCCGACGCCTAATCAAAGAACTGACCAAGCGCCTCGACGCTCAGAAGCCATGCAAGATTCTCGACGTGGCTACTGGCACTGGCGACCTGGCCATCCTTATCGCCAAGAAAATCCCTCATGCCCAGGTCACCGGCATCGACCTCTCGGAAAAAATGGTGGATATTGGCCGGGAAAAGGTGACTGTGGAGAAGCTTTACGACCGCATCACACTGGGCATTGGCGACTGCCTGGCGCTCCCATTTGCCGACAACTCATTCGATGCCATCACCGTGGCGTTCGGCGTGCGCAATTTCGAACGCCTCAATGATGGTTACGCCGAGATGCTGCGCGTGCTGAAGCCCGAGGGCACGATGGCTGTGCTCGAACTTACGATTCCCACCAATATCCTGGCTTTGCCTCTCTACAAGGTATATACCGGACAAATCATACCGCGCGCCGGCAAGATGGTGAGCCACGATAATGCTGCCTACAGCTATCTGCCACAAAGCATCGAGGCTATGCCACAAGGGCCCGAAATGGACAATATAATACGCGACATCGGATTCGCCAACGTAAGCCATATCCCTCTGACATTCGGTTCCTGCACCATCTACCTTGGTTCCAAACCGAAACAACGGAAAAACCTCCAAGAAGATTAATCAAGGCTCACTCTACTTTCAAACCGCAAACCAATCACACATGCGCCTACTTTCTGCTATTGCTACGTGGCTTGTTGCCACCTCGGCCTGGGCACAGGCTATGTATTTCGATTCATCTACAGTTCCAGCCGCTGACGCCGACTCTATCGGAGCCTACCAGTCACTGGCCGACTCGCTTATTGCCGAGGGCTATGCCCCCGACACTCTGATGAGTCTGGCTCCACTGCCTAAGCAGATGTTTATGCCTCCTGTTTTCCGCAGCTATGAGCTGGACCAGCACGATCCGCTGACCCCAGATTACTCAGGCGACCCCAACATGCGCTGGGTTGAGGATGCCATATCAGGCCAGCGCAGGATGCAGAATTTCCAGCAGCGCATGATGGTAGGCGCGCCTTGGCTGGTGAAGTACAACTACGACAACCTGCCCGAGCCTCCCAAGGAATATGTGGCCATTATCAATCCCGAGGACCATACCATCACTATCGATGAGATTTCAGGTGTGCCCGAAGATCCATTGATTGAAACCACCGAGGTAAAGAAGAAGCATTGGCTCAAGACCTTCAATGCATCGCTGCAGTTCAGCCAAGCCTATATCAGCCCCAACTGGTACCAAGGCGGCAACAACAACCTCAACGCCCTGCTCGACCTCTATTATAATGTCAAGCTCAACCAGACTTTCCACCCAAAGCTGCTGTTTGAGACCACTTTCCAATATAAATTGGGCGTTAACAATGCCCCCGACGACACTCTGCGCACCTACAATATCAGCACCGATGTTTTCCAAATCAATTCGGTGTTCGGTTACAAGGCTGCCAACAATTGGTACTATTCGGTCACAGGCCAATTCAAGACCCAGCTGCTGAATGCCTACCCCACCAATAGCAACGAACTGAAATCGGCCTTCCTGTCGCCTGGCGAACTCAACATCGGTCTTGGTATGACTTACAACTATACCAACCCGCCTAAGACTGTGCAAGTGGATGTGTCGATCAACCCGCTCTCTTACAACCTGGCCATTTGTACCAACAATCGACTCGACCCCACGGCCTACGGCGTAGATGCTGGCCATCATTACAAGAGCACTTTCGGTAGCAACCTCGAGTGCAAACTGGCTTGGAAGATTAGCGAGACCATTTCCTTCAGCTCGCGTCTATTCGGATTTACTGACTACGACCGAGCGTATGCCGACTGGGAGAACACCCTGGTGTTTCAGTTGACCAAGTTTATGACCACCCAGGTCTATGCTAACTTCCGCTACGACACCGACACTCCCCCCGTGACCGATGAAAAGAAATGGAAGAAGCTGCAGGTGAAAGAAATCCTCTCGATCGGCTTCGCCTACAAATTCAGTACCATGTAAACCCTGCGAGGTTCACATAACCCAAAAGCTACAAAAACACAAAAATATTCTAATCCTACTATGCGATTACTCCTCTCCTTATTAGTATTGCTGCCGCTCTTAGCGGCAGCACAATGGAATAGTGAGAGCGCACGAGTGGCGCTCGATGGAAGGCAATTGGATGCTGTGGAGGGGGTGTGGCAATTCCCCGATGATGGAGCCACTCTGCTCATCGTGCAAGCCACAGCCACAACCTACGACATCATTATGCTCGACTCCCCGCGCCTCGACCTTGCACCTGGCGTGAAAATCGGCTCTGCCACCGTGGCTCCCGGCGAGGGCACTTACGACGCACACCTCGACAACAAGCAGGTGGGCAGCGGCGTGAAGAAATCCAAGGCCGTGCTCACAGTGAAAGATGGAATATTGAAGTTCAAGCCTTACAGCGAGGGTTGGAGCGTGTCGCTGCGGCGATGGCTCCCCTATTTCCGAAAAATCACCGTGAAGGAGAACCACAAGCCCGACGGGCTCACAGGTGCCCAGCGCATATATCCACCCACCTTCAAGCCTATCCTATGAAAAATCTTATCCTCGGTGCAATGCTGGTCTTTTCCCTCACATTATTTGCTCAGAAGACCACCCGCAGCAAGCTAAAGGCTGATTTCGCAGGCGCTACAATGGAGATGCCCCTAACTGTTGCTGACACGATTCCCCTTGACTCGGGCCAAGTCACGGTATCTGGCTATGAAAAATCGCTGCGCGCTACGGTTGAGAGTTTCTTCGTCACCAACCATACAGCCGACACGCTGAGCCAAGTGGGGCTGACAATCGAATACCGGGATATGAGCGGTCGGCAGCTTCATCAGCGCACCGAGACAGTGAAGCTAAGCCTGCCACCCAACTCCACGCGCATGGCTCGCATCTCAAGCTGGGACAAGCAAAAGGTATGGTACTACTATCTCACAGTGCCAACTCGCACTCGCAACTATCAGTCAACCCCTTACCGCGTGACTATCACGCCCGTCTTCGCCATCAAAGACCCTTGAATTTGCGGATGGCAGTTACGAAGATTGGGCCGAAACGCGGCAGTTTCTTTTCACCCACGCCAAGCACCTGGGCAAAATCCTCCATTGTGATAGGCTGTCGCTGAGCCATATCCTGCAGGCTGGCATCATTGAAAATCATATACGGCGGTATGCCAATTTTGGCAGCCTCGGCTTTGCGCACCTCTTTTAGGGTCTCGAATAGTTTCTTGGTCTGCTGAGCGCGAGTTTGCTGCGGGCTTGGCGTAGAGCTGGTGCGTTTGCGCGTCTTCCCTCCCTCAGTGGCAATCGGCATGGGAGGTTTCTGTGTGCGTTGATACTGACTCATCTCCACTCGGGCCGTTCCTCGCAGCACCTCCATGCCGTAGGGCGTCACGCTCAGTTTCTTGCCCCGGTCATAGTCGATGTCGATAAGGCCAAGCTGCAGCATCTGCATCATATAATATGTCCATTCGCTTTGGCTAAGGTCGCGCCCTGCGCCGTAGGTCTTAATCAGATGATAGCCAGCCTTGGCTATGTCGGCTCGTGCCGAGCCGCGCAGAATGTCGATGCACATGTAGGTGCCGATATTGCTGTTGGTGCGCAAGATTGCGCTCATGGCTTTTTGTGCCAGTATGGTGCCATCGATGCGGGCTGGAGGATTGATGCACACGTCGCAATTCTGGCAGTCGTGCTCCATCTTCTCGTTGAAGTAGCTAAGCAGCACTCGGCGGCGGCACACTGTGGCCTCGCAATAATCCTTCATGCGGTCGAGTTTGTCAAGGATTACGCTGCGTTGAGGCTCAGGACTTTGGTCAGCAAACTCCTTGCGGCGGATCACGTCGCCGAAGTTGTAGAACATTATAGCCTCAGCCTTCAACCCATCGCGCCCCGCACGGCCCACCTCCTGATAGTAGCTCTCCATGTTGCCCGGCATGTTGGCGTGGACTATCCAGCGGATGTTGCTCTTGTCGATGCCCATGCCAAAAGCCACAGTGGCGCACACCACCTGCGCATCGCCTTGGATAAAGGCTTTTTGCGCTTGCTGGCGGCGTTCGGCGCTAAGGCCAGCGTGATAGCACACGCTGCGAAATCCGCGCTCTTGCAATTCCTCGTCCATTTCCTCAGCCCCCTTGCGGCTCAGGGTATATACAATG
This sequence comes from Bacteroidales bacterium, assembly GCA_020860515.1. Lineage (GTDB taxonomy): Bacteria > Bacteroidota > Bacteroidia > Bacteroidales > Muribaculaceae > CAG-873. The sequence goes on from JAJBUG010000004.1 coordinate 21,908, forward strand.
CCCGAATCTGTAGGATATTTCTGGATTAGCTGAGTGATGATGGCCATGCGCTTTACCTTGTTGGGCGTGGGCATCACCCGCAGCGAGATGTTGGGGCGGTCAAATGATGCTATGTGCACATAAGGATCCCTAAGCCTTAGCTGCTTGATTATGTCTTCGCGCGTAAGCTTGTCGGCCGTAGCAGTCAAGGCCACTACGGGGGTATCAGGGTAATGCTCCTTTATAATATTAAGTCGGGTGTATTCAGGGCGGAAGTCGTGGCCCCATTGTGATATGCAGTGAGCCTCATCGATGGCGAACATCGAAATCTTCAGGTCAGGCCGCGTACTCCACCATTCGATGTCTTTGATCAGGCGTTCGGGAGAGATATAAAGCAATTTGATATGGCCTTCGAATAAATGCTCCACCACCTGGCGCTCCTCCTCGGGACTCATCATCGAATTGAGCGTGCAGGCAGGTATTCCATTGGCCATCAAGGCAGTCACCTGGTCGTGCATCAGTGCTATCAGTGGCGACACCACCACCGCGAACCCCTCTATCATGATAGCCGGCAGCTGGTAGCAGAGGCTCTTGCCGCCGCCCGTGGGCATCAGAACAGTGGCATCGCGGCCCCGCACCACCTCAGTAATAATGTCGAGTTGGCCCGGCCGGAACTCCCTATATCCATAAAAGCGCTGCAGCATCGCCCGCGCCTGCTCTGCAATCTTCTCCTTTTCCATAGCAATAAAAACTAAAAAAGCATCTATCTCAGCTGATAGATGCCCTCTCAGTCGGGGTGACAGGATTCGAACCTGCGACCACCTGGTCCCAAACCAAGCAGAACCCCGACACAAAGAGTTGGCACACAATGATTTGACATCAATTTATTTTATTTGCGCATAAATTCGCGCTAACACTGTTATTTTCAATGCTCGATTTTCCGCCCGGATCGGCGGATTTTCGGACCAGGGAGGGCCGCGGAAAACCGCGCCGAACAAAACCGATTCCGCGAACTTTCCGCGAAGGCTGAGGGCGGAGGATTTGCTTTTTTCACCATAATTTGTTAATTTTGCGGAATCAAGGAAGGAGCTGAGCGTCCACCGAAAACTCAAGGCGGTTAGCCGTTGATTTGCCAGCGGCGCCATTGAAGACCGACAGCACCACGCCGCCTTTCTTTTCCACTTCCACACCGATGGAGAAGGACACCCTGACTTCGCTCGAATCAGGCCCGGCAGATGAAATCTTGACACCGGCAGCCTGGGCATCCTTGAGGCCCTGGGCCACATCCAAAAGCGACTGCTTTATAAATTCATTAATTTTCATGACAGCATGAATGAAGAGAAACCTTTAAAGGAGGCAAAGCCTCCTTTGATAGCGAGGATCATCAGATGGCTGCTTCTCCATCCGGTGAAATGGCTCGTGGCGAAAGCGCAACAGATAGTCGACGCTTTGCCCGATCCGGATGAGATATTCGAAAGCTCCAACCGAAGAAAATGACCACATAGTAAAATGCTTTCAATATTCATTTTAACTCATGAAGAAAAAAGAACTGAATTCAATACTCGAGAACGACAAGCTGCTCAGGCTCGAGTGCGCCAGGATTGCGCTGGCGGCGACAAAGAACCGATCAGTGGAGCCATCCGACTGGTACATTGACGAGATCGTGATAATTGCCCAGTGGCTCTACCAGTTCGTGACCACAGGCGACTACGATCTCAAATTCAAATCAAAAAGACGCGACGCATAACAAGCATCATTATTTTTTCATCTTTTTTACCATTTCAAGGAACCATCTGGGAGCCGGGGGCCGGGAGAGCCGCCGGCTTCATTGCTTGTCGGCGGCCTTTAGGCGGGCGATCTCGGCCTTCTGCATCTCGATGATCTGGTCCTTGGCCCGCAGCAGCTCGTCCTTGGCGCGGAGCAGCTCGGCCACAGCCTTGGGGTCGCCCACGTTGACCTCGCCGTAGGCATTGGCCACAGAGTGGTCGGTGGCCTCTATGTTTTGCTTCACAACCTCCTTGTCAACAAGCATCGACCCCTGTCCAGTCAGAAGCCACCCCGTATTTAAATCTGGGAATACGGCAGAAATTTTATCTAAAGTTTTAGGCTGAATTGAAACGCGAATATTGGCAGCAAAGCCTTTTGAAACGCCTACCATCTTCGCGAATTCTTTTTGGCTCAACTTTTTGTGGACCAAAAACAGAGCCAGACGTTCTTTTACGCTTGACATAACATTTCAGAGTAAATAGTTTAAAAATTGCTAATTACTCTATTTTTTAGAGTAATTATTTGGAAATTCACTCTGCATTGCTTAACTTTGCAGAGTAAATCAAAGTTAACACTTCGATTGCCAAAGTAAATTAACCGCAAAAATACGAAATAACTTTTTAAAAGACAAAATTTTAAGAGAGAAAACAACCCGAAAAAGACAAAGGATATGGAGACAACGCAGACACAACAGGCAGGCAAGCCGCTGGTGATGAAGCCCGCAATCAGCGAAACCCTGATGGCATTCGCCCCGGGGCAGAAGGCAAAGTACTACGCCGGGGAGCTGGGCAGCTACAGCGCGGCCTACACCATGGCCAAGCGCATGACCGAGCGCGGCGACGGAGAATGGAAGGTGACCCCCGAGGACAACGGGGCAATGTACACCATAGAGAGAATAGCATAACCCAAAAGACGCAGCAGCAATGAACGCAAGAACCTACACAGCGATCAGCGCGATGGGAGCCACATTCCTGCTGGCCTTCTCGGCCTACAGCGCAGCGGCAACCATAGCAGCCAAGAGCGACCCCGCCCTGGTGGGGCTGGGGCTCGCAGCATTCGGATTCATCTACTACCAGGTGTGGAAGCCCGCGATGCGGCGCGCCGACATAGCATGGCGCCGCCACATGGCCCAGAGCCGACAGCGCAAGGCCCAGCGGGAGGCAGCCATGCGGCAGTGGGTGGAGGAACGCCAGGCGAAGAAAGGAGGTCGGAGATGTGCATGACCGCCACAAGGCCCAAGGTGGAGCCAGAGGCCCGGCTCAACATGACCCAGACCGCCCGCGTGCTGGGCGTGCACCGCGACACCATCCGACGCTGGACCAACCTGGGGTACCTGAAGCCCCGATACTTCAAGCACACGCTCAGGCCCCGCTACCTGGGCAAGGACATCCTCAAATTCTGGGAACAGGATATATGAGGCAAAAAGGAGAACTGACTTTTTCTTTCATGCGACAGACTTATACGCGATCATTTTAATTTCAACTCTTTCTTTTAAGGTTAAGTTAGATTAAGCAAGACCAGAAAACTGTGAATTTAAATTTTTCCACAGGCCAGCCGACCCGCGAGGGCCGGGGAAGCCGAAAGGGCGCGGCGGACGGAGGTATGAATTTTCACGAATAGTAGTCTTTTCCATCCCGGCGCCAGCGACAGAGGTTGCACGGCCCGCGCCCTTTTCCTTTTCTTTTTGAATCGCGCAGGAAAGAAATCCATTGCATACAACAAAGACAACTACACAAGCAACCCAACAGACAACAGCAACATGAAACGGATAAGACTGCTCAAAATGGAGATGCGCTCGTTCAAGGGCGCGCAGCAGCGCACGATCGACCTGGGCGGGCGCGACACCGCCACGATCAGCGGCGACAACGCCACCGGCAAGAGCACGGTGATGGACGCATGGCTGTGGCTGCTGTGGGGCGTCAACAGCCAGGACGCGCAGACCGCCAGCTTCGGAATACGCCCCTGCAACCCCGACGGCACCATACGCACCGAGGAGAACCCCGAGGTGGCAGCCACCATCGAGGTGGCCGACGACCAGACCGGCGAAGCCACCACCCTGAGCCTCCGCCGCAAATGGGCGGGGGTGTGGCGGGTGAAGCGCGGCACCGCCGAGAAGACCTTCGCCAAGAACCAGGGCGAATACTACGTCAACGACGTGCCGGTGAAGGAGAGCGAATACAAGGACAGGGTGGAGGAGCTGCTGCCCCTGGACGTGTTCAAGAGCGTGACCAACCCCTACTACTTCCCCCGGCTCCCCTGGCAGGACCGCCGCGAGGTGCTGACAGCAATCAGCGGCGGCGTGAGCTACGCCGACATAGCGGGACAGCGCGCGGAGTTCGCCCAATTGCTCGAGCGCATCAGCGGCGCCCAAATCGAGGAACGCAAAAAAGAGCTGGCGGCAAAGTGCGCGAAGTACACCAAGGAGATCGAGGAAAAGCCGATCGCCATAGCCGAGGTGCAGCGCAACACCCCCGTCGAGCCCGACTACGCGGCCCTGGAAAAGGAGAAGGCCGGCATCGAGGGCCAGATAGCCGCGCTCGACGCGGAGCTATACAGCCTGGCCAGCCAGGCCGACCGCGGCAAGGCCCGCGACGAGAAGATGGGACAGCTCATGGCAAAGAAGGCCGAAGCGCTGTGCAAGGCCCAGCAGCAGGCCTACGACGCCGCCCTGAAAGCCAATGCCGAGCGCAACCGCGCGGAGCAGGAGCTGATAGAGGCGCAGCAGCGGCGCGCCCTGAAGGCGGCAGAGGCCAAGGCCGACATCGCCGAGGCGAAGCGCGCCCTCAACGACCTGAAGGAGGGGCGCGAGGCGTGCGCGAGCGTGAGGAACAGGCTGCTCGGGGAGTGGCACGAAGCCGACAGCCAGAGCTTCACGAAGAGCGAGACCCTGACCTGCCCCGTCTATAACATCCCGTGCGGCGACACCAAGGCGTGCGTGGCCTACGCCGAGAACTGGATAGCCGCCCGCGACCGGTTCAACCAGGGCAAGATAGCCAAGCTCGACGCCATAAGCGCAAAGGGCAAGCAGAACAACAAGCTCATGGCCGACTACGACCGCATGATGCCCGAGGCCGAGAAGCGGCTCGAAAGCGCGGAGAAGCGCATGAAGGAGGCCGTGGACCAGTGCGACGTGGAGATTGCCACCATCGAGGCGCGGCTGGCGGCAATGCCCCCGAGGGCCGACGCGCAGCAGATACGCGGCGAAGACCTGCCCGAGTGGCGCAGCCTCGACGAGCAGCTGCAGGCCCTGAAGGCCGAAACTGACGCGGGCGAAGACTTCCGCCCGGCCATCGAGCACCACCGCCAGAAGAAGGCCGTGCTGACCGCGCAGCTCGACGAAACCAAGCGCAAGATCGGCAACCGCCATATCATAGAAGCCATGAAGGCACGGGCAAAGGCTCTGGAGAAAGAGCAGCAGACGCTGCTCGAGGCCAGGGCAAAGGCGCAGCAGGAGCTGATGCTGCTCGACGAGATGGAGCGCAGCCGCATGGCCGAGGTGGAGCGGCGGGTAAACGAGCACTTCAAGCGGGTGCGGTTCCAGATGAGCGAGCCGGTGATGACCACGGGCGAGCCGAAGCCGTGCTGCAACTGCCTGATGGACGGGGTGAAGTGGGAGGACCTCAACACCGCCGGGAAGATCACGGCGGGCCTCGACATAATCAACGCCCTGTGCGAGCACTACCAGGCATGCGCCCCCATATTCATCGACAACGCCGAATGCACCAACCAGGAGATAGAGGCCACGGGCCAGGCCATCCTGCTGAAGGTGAGCCGCGACAAAGAGCTGAAGATTTCATAAACATCATAAACAACCCAACCATTAACAAGCAACCGACAACGACATGGAAGAAACCAACAACCCCATGCCAGCGAAAGCCACAGAGCTGGAGCTGATGACAAAGCAGGCCGAGGCGCAGTTCGCCCTCAGCCCGATCGGGCAGATGAGCCGCCAGTTCGAGCTGGTGCAGAAGATGGGCGACTACTACGCCCAGTCAACAGTGCTGCCCGCGATTTACCAGAAGAACCCCGCCAACTGCGCGATCGCCATCAACATGGCCGCGCGCATGGGGGCCGACCCGCTGATGGTGATGCAGAACCTATACATCGTGCACGGCAACCCCGCATGGAGCAGCAAGTTCCTGATAGGCTGCATCAACACCTGCGGGCGGTTCCAGCCCCTGGAATACGAGGGCAACGGCAAGGCCGTGAAAGACCCGGGGTTCGCAATCCGCTGCGTGGGCTACGCGAAGAGCGACACGCAGAAGAAGGCCCCGCTAAAGGGCACGTGGATCACCTGGGACATGGTCAACAGCGAGGGGTGGAGCAGCAAGCCGGGCAGCAAGTGGAAGACCATGCCCGAGCAGATGTTCCGATACCGCGCGGCAGCCTTCTGGCAGCGCACCTACGCGCCCGAGATCTCGATGGGCCTGATGACCCAGGAGGAGGCGGAGGACGCAGGCCGCCAGGTGGTGGACACCGGCTACGTGGAGATCAGGGAGAACACGCTGCGCGGCGAAGCCATCGACCCCAACCCCTTCGGCGGCGACAGCCCAGACCCGGCTCCGGGCGAAAGCGAAAGCAAGGATCCGGAGCCAGCGGCCACCACGCCCACACCGGGAAAGATCCCCACTCCGCCGACAGCCCAGGCGCCGGAGCCACAGGCGCAGCCAAGCGGAAGAACACCTGACTTCTAAACAGGGCACGCGATGAAACTGACCGTCATAGGCAGCAGCAGCAAGGGCAACGCTTACGTTCTGCAGAACGCGAGCGAAGCCCTGCTGCTTGAAGCCGGGATGCCGTTCAAGAAGAGCCTCGCCGCGGTGGGGTACCACCTGGCCAAGATAAAGGGGTGCCTCATAACCCACGAGCACGGCGACCATGCCCGCTACGCCCGCGAGTACCTCGACAACGGGGTGCGGGTGATGGCAAGCGAGGGCACGTGCGCGCTGCTGGGGCGCAGCCGCGTGAGGGAGCCGCTGCCCCTGCCGCTCCACCAGATGCGCTACAGCAAGGCGCAGCTCGGCGGATTCCACATCGCACCCTTCAGGGTGGAGCACGACGCGGCCGAGCCATTGGGCTACGCGATCTGGCACCAGGACATGGGCACGCTGCTGTTCGCCACCGACACCGCCTACCTGCCCAACCCGATAGCGAGGATGAGCCAGGTGATGCTCGAGTGCAACTACAGCGAGCCGCGGCTGGAGACAGCCCTGGAGGGAGGGCTGATACAGAAGGGAAGGTACGACCACGTGCGCAACGGACACATGAGCCTGGAGACCTGCCTCGACACGCTGGAGCGCAGCGACCTGAGCGGGGTGCGCAACATAGTGCTGATACATATCAGCGGCGACCACGGCGACGCGCAGGCCTTCACCGACGCGATAGGCCGCGCCACCGGCAAGCGGGTGACAGCAGCCCTGCCCGACACCGAAATCGAACTCACCACGCCATTCTAAGCCATGGGAAAGACCTACGCCGCATACCTCAACCGATTCTTTGAGATGGCCGACACCGAGCCGTTTCAAATGAGCGACATCGCTTTGTACATAACCTTGGTGCGACACGCGAGCCGCCAAGGTTGGCCCGACGAATTCCAAGTAAGCACGGAAGCCATGCTAAGCTCCATCCCAGGCATGGCGCGGCAGACAATGATCAATGCGCGCCAAAGACTGACGGAGCGAGGGCTGATAACCTACAAAGCGGGAGAGCGCAGGTCGAAATCGCCAAGCTACAGGCTGCTGACAAAGAGCGAATCCTTACCCCCACTTTTAGACCAAAAAGCCGAAAAATCGGGTGAATCCTTACCCCCACTTTTAGACCAAAAAGCCGAAAAATCGAGTGAATCCTTACCCCAAGTTTTAGACCAAAAAGAGACGGTTTTAGTCCAAAACTCGACCCCCACTTTTAGACCAAAAACCCCTGATTTTAGTCTAAAAGTGGGGGTAAGAACCGAGGGAAGCGAATCCTTACCCCCACTTTTAGACCAAAAAGCCGGGGACAATACATTAATTAAAAATAAAAAAATAGATAATTATCCTCCACCTCCTCCTCACGCGCGCGAGGCAGAGCAAAAATTTTTCAGCGAAATGGCCAGCGACCAGATTTTCCAAGAGCAGCTCGCCATGACACTCGGATTCGCCAAAGCCAGAATGACGATCGCGGAAATACCCGAACTGCTCGACAGATTCAGGACGCAGTGCGAAATGGACCAGGAGACGCACGAAGACCTCAGAAAAGCAAAAAGGCACTTCCGCGACTGGCTGCGCAAAGAGGTGCAGTGGAGATTAAAGACCAAGAGCGAAACGAAAACCAACCCACAACACAACAACACGACCAACAACCCAAACACCAACAACAGCAATGCCAACAACAAGAATCAGCGAAACGCTTACGGCGCAGGCCCTGCAGGAAGGCCTGACACAGGGAGCGGGCGCCACGGCCTTAACGAGTGAGGCCGACGTGAACAGGGCCAAGAAAGCATTCATGGCCGCGGCGAGGGAAGTCTGCCCGGGATTCGCGATCACCGAGGCGATGAAGCCCACGGTAAACGACATCTTCCGCTGGTGCTGCCTGCTGCCGGGGCGGCTCGACCCCCAGAGGGGCCTCATGCTCCACGGCGACATCGGCACCGGAAAGACCACCATGCTGGAGATTGCCCGGATCTTCGCGCAGAGGATGCGGCCACGCGACGACAAGGGGCGGCTCTACGGATTCCGCACAGCCAGCGCCATAGGAGTGGCATCGGACTTCAACAGCGAGGGCTACGGCGGGATCAGGACCTACTGCGAGAGCGACCGCCAGGCCTTCGACGACCTCGGGCTCGAGCCGACCAGCGTGAACTACTACGGCACCAGGGTGAACCCCATGCAGCACGTGCTGCTGGCCCGCTACGACCGCTTCACGGCCACGGGCGACTTCACCCACATCACCACCAACCTCAACCTGCAGGGCATCCGCGACCTCTACGGCGACCAGGTGTACGACCGCTGCAAGCAGATGTTCAACATGGTCGAGATGAACGGCAGCACCTGGCGCCGAGCCAACGGATAAAACCCAACGATCAACGATTAACGACCAACACAGACCAAGCCAAGCAATGGAACCACAGGAAGCGACACTGGAATCAGCGCAGGCAGCGCAGCGGCACAGCCCCATGCAGATCATGGCGGCGGTGTGCAAAGCCGCGGGAAAGACCATCGAGGACCTCATGGGCGACAGCCGGAGGGAGGACCTGGTGGAAGCGAGGTGCGCCTTCATAGCCCTTGCCCTTGAGAGCGGCTACCCCATGGGCACGGCCACCGACATCGTGGACCGCGACCGCACGGTGGGCTACAACTACCTGCGCAAGCTGGAGGGGCACCTGCGGATGAGCGGGAGATTCCAATCGCTGCTGGCGGAATCGCGCGACGAGCTGAGCCAGACCAAGCCCAGGGCGGAGGGAGAGGCGGCAGCCGAAAGCGAGGAGCCGAAGCCCGAGCCATTGCCGCAGCCCGAGCGCAGCCCGCTGGGGTGGGCATTCACCAGCTGGGACCTGTACCGGATGAGGGCCCACTGCCAGATGGCGGCGCGCTGGATGCGGCGCTACGGCAAGGGAAGAAGATAAATTACAAAATTGCGAATTAAATTTTTCAGCTTAAGGAAATGGACAAAACATTGTTTCAGGAACTGCCGATGCGCGAGCGCATCCAGGCATTGAGCGACAACTGCGCCAGCGAGGAGGAAAAGTACTTCATGCGCGAATTCACGCCGGAGGAGCTGGCGCAGTACAAGGAAGAGCTGGCCAACGTGGCCATCGACATCGCAGCCATCGAGGAAGAGTGGCAGGCGGCAAAGGATTCGATGAAGCTGCGCCTGAAGCCGCTGCGCGAACAGCACGCAGAGATGCTGGGCAACATCAAGCGCATGCAGCGCGAGGTGAAGGAGACCTGCTACCGATTCACCGACCCCGAGACCCGCGAGACGGGCTACTACAACGCCAACGGCGAGCTAATCGAGCAGCGACAGGCCACCGCCAACGAGCTGCAGCCCGTGCTGTTCAAGCCAACCCGCGTGCCTTACGAGCCCACGGGAACCGAAAATTAACGACTAACGAACAAAGAAATGGAAAACAAGATCAACATCCAGATGGCCGAGGGCCAGAGCGAAATCACAATCCGCGAGGGCGAAGCAGCCCCGCAACTCGCGCCAAAGGCGCCAATCAGGACTGAAATCAGCGGCACCATCGGCGCGCCCCTGGAGTGGATAACAAAGCGAATCGGCACCGAGCAGTGGCAGCAGAAGGACTGCCACATACTGGTGAACCGAGAAGCCATAGGGCTGACCCTGGTGATGAACGAGAGCGACCCCTACCGCCGAGGCACAGTGGCCGGCGAGCTGGAGTACCACCCGAAATTCGTTGAGTTCGGAATCAACCAGCCCAAGCAGTGGGCCCCAGCCGACCTGGGCCTCTTCTTCAAGATGAACCGCGCCCATTTCCCCGACAAGCAGGCCAACATGGCGCTGGTGAGCCAGCTGCTCAACTTCAAGGCCCGCGTCAACCAGCAGATCGAGCGGGGAGTGAGCGAGAACGGCAGCCGCACCGACAACTTCAGCCAGGTGGTTGACAGCAACCTGCCAAAGGCCTTCACGCTGGAAATGCCCCTTTTCAAGGGCATGGCCCCCGAGCGCATCGAGGTGGAGACCTTCGCGCAGATCGACGGGCGCGAGGTGCGATTCGTGCTGCTTAGCCCCGGGGCCCAGGCCGCGCTTGAGGAAATCCGCGACCGCGTGATCGACGAGCAGCTGGAGCAGATACGCGAGACGGCGCCGGCGATAGCGATAATCGAAGTTTGAAATTAAAGGCCGCAGCAATCATGACAAAGACGCAAGCCGTAAAATTCATAGGGCTGGTTGACAGGATGCGCGACGCGCAGAAGAGATACTTCGCCAACCGCGACCGCGCAGCCCTGATCGAGAGCAAGAGCCTGGAGACGCAGGTGGACCGCCAGCTCTTCGCATTCAAGCGCGACGCAAAGGAAGAGAGCAACAGCCTATTCGCACAGCAGCCATGGGACTGAGCAGACCGAGATGGACCCGGGAGGAGACAGAGACCCTGAAGCGCCTCTACCGCACCACCAAGGCCCCCGAGCTGGCAAGGATGCTCTCAAGGCCGGTGCAGGCGATCAGGGTCAAGGCCCACAAGCTGGGCCTAAGCGAGAGCCGTCGCACCAACCGCAAGTGCGAGAAGAAGCTGACTCCCGAGCAGAAGGCGATGCTTCGCCGTGAGTTCCCGCACATCCGCACCTCGGTGCTGGCGGCCATGATGGGGCTCGGAACCCGCACGGTGGTGCGCAGGGCCCGGGAGCTGGGGCTGGAGAAGACCCCGGAGTTCATGCGCGAGTGCCAGCGGTTCTCAGCCAAGCGGGCCAAGGAGAGCCACCTGAAGAACGGCACCTACAACCCCAGGGGCGTGGTGCCAGAGAATTTCAAGAAGGGCGAAGCCTACCAGTTCAAGCCGGGCCACGCCCCCACCTACCGGGGCGGACGCAAGCCCGGATCCAAAAACAAACCCAAACAACCGACAGCATGAAACCGACACCGAACGGCTACGCTATCACCGCCGACCACTACGAAAAGTGTCCGATAGCCTACATAGCCGCAGACAAGGACGGAAAAGAAGGCCTGTACATTGACAGGCCGGTGCGAGGAAGCGAAGCCTGGCAAGCGATGTTCGCCTACCTGCTGCCAGGCCTGACAAAGCTAGAATGGGAGGACGAGCCGATGCCCCTCTACTCCGAGAGCCAAGTCAAGGAACTGCTCAATGCAGTCATCAGCGACATCCAGCGCGGCTCTTACCTCGGCACCACAAGGAACGGGGATGAGATTTACAGAATCAACACCCAGACAGCCATCGACAAAATAATCTGGAACGCCGCCAAGCACGGCATAAAACTCGACTGAAATATGACAAAGAAAGAACTCGAAGAATTGATTGCTGACATGCCAGACGACGCAGTGGTGATGCTTTCGCCGATCTACAACCCCGACACCAACGCGCAGGACGCAATCTACGACATGGAAAAGAACCGAATCCGTATAACCGACTATTGACCAAGCCATGATAATCGAGACCAAATACGACCCGGGGCAGCGGGTGAGGTACTGGGGACAGGACGCCAAGGTGACCGGGATCCAGATAACCGCCACCAAGATGGGCTGCACAACGACCTACAGCCTGATGACCGACGACGGGAAATACTACGCAAACAAGCTGCAGCACCAGCTTAAGCCAATCCCGGCAAAAGCCACAGCGAAGCAATGAAAATCCCCTACCCCAAGCAGCCCAAGGGCAACCGCAACCGGCAAAAGAAAAGAAGCAATGGAATATTTCAGAAAGATCGTCATCGGGATAGACCCGGACAAAGCGAAAAGCGGCATCGGGATTGTCAGGATCCGCGAAGGAGCCTTCGGGCTGAGCCAGGCCCAGGTGGAGGCGGACACGCTCGCCTTCCCGGCGCTGGTATCGAGGATCCGAACGCTCTACCTGGACATCGAGATGCAAAACAAAAGGGAGCGGGACTGGGCCGCTTACAGCAGGAATCCCACCGAGCCTGAGCTGACCAAGCTTGAGATCTGGGTGGAGGCGGGATGGCTCGAGAAGAAGAGCAACCACCACGGGCTGCAGGGCCGCAGGGCCGAGAAGATCGCCAAGGACGTGGGGGCCAACCACCAGACGGGCCGGCTCATCATCGAGATGCTCGACAGCATGGGCATCGAGGCCCGCGAGGCGCAGCCTCTGGTGAAGTGCTGGAAGGGCTCCGACCGCAAGATCACCCACGAGGAGCTGGACCGCATAGTGGGCGGAATGCCCGGCAGGTGCAGCAACCAGGAGGAGCGCGACGCGCTGCTGCTGGCATGGGTCCGCAGCGGCCTCCCGATCAGATGCTGACACACAGCGAAGACAACCACATAGACCACCCGGAGGCTGGAGAGCGGCGGTGAAAAGGGCCGCGCCAGCCTCCATTCAAAAACAACAAGCAACCCAAACAAAAAACAACGACAATGGAAACAAACGAAATCGCAGCAGCGCAGAATCAAAAGAAGGAAAACGGATTCATGAACACAAACTTCAGGGCGGTAGTCAAGGGCAGCGGCCGACAAACGCATGGATGCCTCAGCATCGAGGACACTCCCGTCGGGCGCGTGGCCAAGGTCAACGGCTACATGGTGGACCCAGACACAATCGAGCAGGGCACCGGCTTTGCCGATGCCAACGGCGACGAGGTGTACGAAGGCGACATCATCCGATGGACCCGCGCCAGCGGCAAGGGCAACCGCACCGCCGAGATACGCTGGTGCCCCGAGCGAGGCAAGTTCGCACCCTGCCGCGTTTACGGCGAAAACGGCGAGCGAGTATGGTGGTTCGCCACCCTGCGCATGATCCCCAGCTCCCGCGTCATCGGCAACGTGCGCGACGGCGTGAAGCCCCGCGAAGAGAAGAAAGAATCAGAGACAGTGGCATGAACGGAAGCATTGACAAGATCTTCATGCTCCGCTCCTACGCCGAATCCCTCTACCGCCAAGTGGTGACTGCAAAGACCGATGAAGCCTACTGCAAGGCGGTGGAGGCTTACCTAAGATTCTGCGAAATGATTGTAGAACCCAAACCGAAGAAGAAATGAAACGGATAATCAACGGCACAGCCAAGGTGACTGAGGAGTTCGGCATCTACGAGGTGCATCTTCATGAAAATCCCCAATCACTCGCGAGTGATGCCTATCGAGGTTCGATATGGTTCGACTCCCCACAAGCCAAGGGATTCCACGGCAAGAGAGTGAAGATAACCATTGAAACGATTGGTGATGGAGCTGGCGAACCTGAATGAGTGGAGCCGGGAGATGCTGCGGTGCAGACTGCTGGCTCTGAGGCTCGAGGAGGACAACCTGTTCGGCACCCGTCGAGACCGGGAGCGGTGGACCAGGATCGAGGCCGAGGCCGCGATCAGGCTCATAACCTCGAGTCCCGACGCCATGGAGCGCTACCTCCTGCACGACTACGGCACTATCTGCTTCCGCAACCACGAGTACGCGAAGAACGGCCGCGGCAAGAAGCTGCTGAGCATGGATGCGTACTTTGTGAAGTGAAAGTGTGGAATGAAGACAAAACAGCCATGGAATGTTAAAAAGTTGGCCGAAACGGCTTAATCTTGGAAATTATCGTGACAAAATTTGTTATAATTAATATTATATATTAATTTTGCCACATCAACCAATGCGTATGGACCAGAATGTAATTATAGGAAAGAACTTAAAATACCTTCGCGAGATTTCCCAGTTCAACCAAGAACATACAGCAGATGCCATAGGCGTCACCAGGACGGCATATGCAAATTATGAGCTTGGAATCCGCGAGATGCCCTATCAGGCCTTGGAAAAAGCCGCAGATCTATTCGGCTGCGAAGCGTATATGCTCTTTGAAGATGGCATTGAAAACAGGGACGAAATGCTGGTGGGGGCATTCAGGCTCGGGAACCTGACACCAGAAGACATGAAGCAGGTGATGAGATTCAAAAACATAGTGAAAACCTACTTAAAGCTCAAGAGAATAGCCAATGGTAAAATATAATCCCTTTGTGTTCCAGCAAGTGCTTAGTTTCAGGCAAAGCCAAGGACTGTCGCCAAGCGAAGCCTTGAACCTGAAATCGCTGCTTCTGAAACTCGACATCCTGACTTTGTACACGCCCCTGTCCGATGGTTTTGCTGGGATGAGCTTAAAGGATTCTCAGGGTGACAAATTCATGCTTATCAATTCCAATGATCCGATAGGGAGGCAACATTTCACGATAGCCCATGAGTTGTACCATCTATTTATTGAAGAAAATCCGAAGCCTCACATTTGCCGTCCAGGCCAGAAGAAAGACCAGTCAGAAAAGGATGCGGACTTGTTCGCATCGCTGTTGCTGATGCCTTCTGATGGGATAATGCAGATGATACCCCCTAAGGAGCAGATGATGGGAAATGTGACAATGGCTACCCTATTGCGACTTGAACATTATTTTTCGGTGTCCCGCATGGCAATGGTTAACCGGCTTATAGATTTGGGATTCGTACACAGAGAGAATAAGCCGTGGTACACGGCTCATCCCATGCAAGACGCTCGAGATTACGGTTACAACTTAGCGTTATACTGTAAGGGAAATGAAAATCTGATTATCGGAAGAATTGGGGAGCTGGCCCATAGGCTTTTTGATGCGGAGCTGATATCAGAAGGTCATTATTTGGAAATATTAAACAAAATAGAAAATGCCCCAGAAGATTGAAATAATCCTTGATGCCGACGTGGTAATCCATTTTTCAGAAGCTGAATGCCTTCCCATTCTGTGCGACATTTTCCCAGATTGCGAATACATCGTATTGAACCTGGTGTACGATGAGATAATCTTCCGACGCAGTCTAAGAACTTATTTCGACAACTGGCTTAAAATTTACCACAAACGCATCAGACAAGAAGAATTCAATCCAAAGGGAATATATATGAAAGAATTTATGCGTCTTCGAAGCCAGAATTTGGGCCGAGGGGAAAGTGCATGCATGGTGTACTGTCTGGAGCACCATGGGGTCTTGGGGAGTAGCAACCTTAAAGATATTTTGGATTTTTGCAACGCTAACGGCCTCACATACCTTACCACAATAGATTTCCTATATTATGCCTACATGAAGAAGCTGATGACAAGCAAAGATTGCGATGAGTTTATCAGAAAGGTAAAAAGCAAGGGAAGCAAGCTTCCAGATATTGACATCACAAAATATCCTTGCAAGGTTATTATTTGACCAATATAGAAAATAGAAGCTAAGGTAGAAGTTGAATTTTCTAAC
Source organism: Bacteroidales bacterium (assembly GCA_020860515.1). Classification (GTDB taxonomy): domain Bacteria; phylum Bacteroidota; class Bacteroidia; order Bacteroidales; family Muribaculaceae; genus CAG-873. Next base: position 37,507 of record JAJBUG010000004.1, read on the forward strand.
GGCTTTGTGCAAAAGTATCGCCCCGGATCGGAAGATTCGGGGTTTATTCTTTGTAATTTTGTGGGCGATACAAATGTTGTGGCCATGGCAGAAACCAAGCTGGTAAAAATAAGCGACCTTTGCCCGAACGAGGGGCAGATACCTGGGGTAAAGAAGAATCCCCGGTGCATCAAGGGCGAGAAGTTCGAAAAGCTGTGCAAAAGTATTGCAGACAACCCAGAGATGCTTGATCTGCGTGAACTGCTCGTATATCTGCACAACGGCAAATACGTGTGCATAGGCGGCAACATGCGCCTTGAGGCTTGCAAAAGGCTCGGATACCATGAAGTTCCATGCAAAATAATACCACAAGGCACCTCGGTTGAGAATCTGAATGCCTATGTCATCAAAGACAACAGCGGGTATGGGGAATGGGACTGGGACATGCTGGCCAACGAATGGGACGAGGATCTGCTTGAAGAATGGGGCTTGGATTTCCCGCACGAGAACGAGGAGGATGTTGGGTCCACTGCTACGGCGGGAGCCAGCGCAGCCTTTACGGCAGAGATCACGTTTCCTGATGAGGATTCCCTTAATCGGTTCAGGCTTGAATTCGAGCCTCAGATACTTGCTCAAATACAAAATGCTACAATAACAACGACGCCATGAATGCAGAAGACCGCATATATTCATCAGACAACAAGTTTGAAATCCCGACGCTTAGACTGGACATGCAGCCTCGCGATGGGCTGTTGCTTCCATTCAGCGGATGGGGCATATCGCCTCGCATCAGAAAGGGCGTGGCAACATGGCACTTCTATGTCGAGGATTACAGGTATGACAATCTGTGGAAGAAACCCGAGCGGGTTGTAAAGAGCGGTTGCAGAGAGGCTGTCGAACCTAATTTCTCCCTCTACAACACAACACCTATCGCCTACGGACTGCAAGCCATATACAAGAAAAGGTGGATTGCAAGGTGGTTACAGGAATGCGGCATCAGAGTTTGGGTTGATCTCAACGTGGCACCCAAGTTCAGAGAGTTCAATACTCTGGGCATCCCCAAAGGCTACAATGCTTTCGCCACAAGAGGACACGAAGGAGAGCTATGCCAACTCGAAGCGGAATTGGAAATTGCAAGGTGCGTATCAGGAAAAGATCATCCGAATATGATAGTTTACGGCGGCGGAAGCGAGATACAAAACTATTGCAGGCAAGAAGGGCTTGTTTACATTCCCGAGTACATGACGGACCGCCGCACAAAAGGAAAGGAGGCGGGCGATGGCTAAGGAAAGGGGCGGAGTGCGCAACGTGCCAGCAGAGAGCAACGCTTTCGCCAAGCGTCAGAGCGAGGTGGCGCAGATGAGGATGTCTGGGCATTATTCCGCTGTCAAGATGTACAACTCTGGCTGGGTTGCTATACAGAAAAGCGAAGCGAAACACTTTCGCTCCGAAATTGAGGTTGCAATCTTCCTGGCCAAGAAAGGCTACAAGGTCACGCTAAAAAGCGAGGCTGGCAATGTAAAGACCCCAGACGGGTATGTGTTCAACTATTCTTTTGAACAATCAACACCCAAAAGCCGTAGCGGTGTCGTTGGTGCGTACCAAGCCATAGACCACGGAGCCGACAAGATAAGGAAAGACTGGACAGCTAATCGTAATAAGCCTGATTACAAGCCATTAAAGATAGATGTTGCGTTAATTTACGACAAGTACAAAAAATTCAGCCGCTCCGACATCGAGCAAGGTCTGAAAATGTTTGAACAAAAGGAGAAGCGCATCAGATACAAAAAGATAATCGTGATTTCATCAAAAGGCAACGTGCATGTTCACAGACATAATGACAAAAAATAAGGAGAGGCGAGTGGGAACCTCTCCGCGCACACTAAACACGGGTCTTAGCCGCTTCTCCTGTCTGGGGGTTGCCGCACTCCCCGCCAAACTCGCCTGTGCTTTAGAGGTAAGTAGAATGCCTCACTTACCTCATGCAGCTCCTATGTACCGATCGGACTAAAGGCATTTTCGCGCCCCGACCAAGTCTGCGATGCAAAGATAGCGATTTAATTTAAAACCTCAAAAATTATTTAATATGGAAATAACTAATCCGATGCTTAAAGAGATGGCCTCGCCAATAGGAAGGCCGCCGAAATACAAGACCGCACAGGCTCTGTGGGATAAGTTTGTGGAGTATGTTGAGCATGTGGATGCAAATCCGTGGAAGACAGTAGTGAAAGGCAAAAGCCAGCGCAGCGCGAATGACGCTGGAGCAAAGGCGATGAGCCAGAGCGAGCAATTGTTGCGGCGACCATATCTTCTGAGGGAATTCCAGCTCTACGCAGGAATTTACGACTGGAGGGTGTACAAGGCCAACAACGAGCACAGGCCAGGGTTTCGTACAGTCTTACGCGCGATAGAGCTGGCGTGCGAATCCAACCAGGTAAGCGGGGCCATAGTGGGAGAGTTCAAGGAGAACATCGTGGCAAGGCTCAACGGCATCGTTGACCGGCAGGAGGTGACCGGGAAAGACGGGCAGCCGCTGATGCAGCAGCCCAGGGAGCTGACGCGGGAGGAGGCGCAGGAACTTATAAGGAAGCTGAATGAGGAGACGTGACGGAAATAGGTATTAAGCATTAAGTTTTAAGAAAGCAGCGATGCAGGACGGATGGAGCGACATAGGGCTGACGCGCAGCTGGCTGCTTGCCGGGACGCTGAACTTCGCGCGGTACACCTACCGTGCGGAGAACGACCGCCGCTTCATCGTGGCCCCGCACCACCGACAGATCTGCGACGCGCTGGACCGGGTGATCGAGGGGAGGACCACGCACCTGATCATCAACATCGCTCCGCGCTACGGAAAGACAGAGCTGGCGGTAAGGCGGTTCATAGCCATGGGGCTGGCGGTGAACCCGCGGTCGAAATTCATCCACCTGAGCTACAGCGGAAACCTTGCCAAGGCCAGCAGCGTGGCAATAAAGGACACCATCAAGAGCGAAACCTTCAAGCGGTACTTCGCGGCAAGGGTGAAATACGGCAGCGACACCATGTGCGAATGGGACACAGAGCAGGGCGGCGGACTCTACGCGACCTCGACGCTGGGCCAGATCACGGGATTTGGAGCCGGGGAGGTGCGCGACGAAGGAGAGCCTTTCAATTTCGCGGGAGCAATCATAATCGACGACCCCATAAAACCCGAGGACGCGCTGAGCGACGTGGTGCGCGAGCGAGTGAACCGACGGTTCGAGACCACGATCCGCAGCCGCGTCAACAGCCCCGACACGCCCATAATAATCATAATGCAGCGGCTACACGAAATGGACCTCTGCGGATACCTGATAGCGACTGAGCCGGAGAAATGGGAGGTGCTGAGCATCCCGTGCCTTTCAATCAATAGCGAGGGAGAGGAAGAAGCCTTGTGGCCGCTGAAGCACTCGGTGGCCGACCTGCACCACTTGGAGGAAGTGAACTCATTCGTTTACGAGACCCAGTTCATGCAGAATCCCAAGCCGCTGGAGGGGCTGATGTACCAGAGCCTGCGGACCTACCAGACGCTGCCGATGGAGCGCGGCACAAGGAAGAACTACACCGACACGGCGGACACCGGAGCCGACTACCTGTGCAGCATCTGCTACCTGGAGACCAAGACCGCCATGTACGTCACCGACGTGCTCTACACCGACAAGCCAATGGAGTACACCGAGCCGGAGACCGCGCGAATGCTGCTTAGGAACGAGACGCAGCGGGTGAGGATCGAGAGCAACAACGGAGGCCGAGGGTTCAGCCGCAATGTGGAGAGGCACGTGAGGGAGGCAGGCACCAGGGCGGCAAAGGCGATGGCCTTCGCCTGGTTCTTCCAGGGAGCCAACAAGCAGAGCCGCATCTTCACGCGCAGCGCAGAGGTGCAAAACCTAATATTTTTCCCCGAAGGATGGGAGGCGAGGTGGCCGCAGTTCGCCAGCGCGGTCAAGTCATTCCGAAAGGAGGGCAGCAACCTGCATGACGACGCGCCAGACGCGCTGACGGGCATGTGCGAAGATTTCCGCAAGGCTCCGAGGCAGCTGACCGACGAAGAGCAGGAAGAAATGGGATCGATACTTTATTAAAGAATCAAAGGATAACAGGATTAAAGGATTAAGGACATGGACGTAAACGAGATCATAGCCGAGGGGCGAATGCCAGCCGACGCGATCGCCGACCTCAAGAAGAAAAGCATAGTGCTGCCCGACTGGGAAAAGCTGGAGAAGGAATACAATCCGCGCAAGCACCCGGTGCACACTGACCCTCAGTACGCTGACAAAATAAAGAAGGGAAAGACCGAGAAGATGACCCGCATCACTCTCGGATGGCAGAAGCTGGCGACCAAGCGCATGGCTGAGCTGCTATTCGGAATCGACGTGCTGAGGGTTTACAACGACCACGGCCAGGAAGACGAAAAGGAGGTTGCCAAGATCATGGAAGCCATCTACATGAAGAACCGCATCAACAGCCGCAACATCGAGCGAGGGCGATGGCTCTACGCCAGCTGCGAGGCCATGACACTGTGGTACGCGCAGGAGCAGCCCGCCGTTTACGCGGGTCACAGGAGCGAGATAAAGCTGAGGTGCAAGAGCTTCTCGCCATTCAGCGACATGGGGCGCCACGGGGAAAGAATCTATCCGCTCTTTGACGAATTCGACGACCTGGTGGCCCTGAGCATCGAATACACGCGGAAGGAGGACAGCCTGAACATCTCATACTTCGAGACCTACACAGCCGACACCCACATCCGCTGGCGCACCAGCGGGGCCAATGCCGAGGAAGAGCTGCGCGAGACCTACGACATCGGGAAGATACCAGCCATCTACGTGCACAGGGGCGAGCCGATATGGGAGGACCAGAGCCAAAACGTGTACGAGCTGGAATGGAGCCTGAGCCGCAACGGCAACTACGTAAGGAAGAACAGCCGCCCGACATGGGTGGTAGCCACCGACCAGGACATCGAGCTGGGCAGCGAGGCTCCGGGCGACAACGAGGGAAGGAACGTGCTCCACTACCCCGCCGAGGCAAAGTACGGATACGCCACATGGCCCCAGGCGATCGACAGCCTCAAATACCAGGCGCAGGAGATAAAGAACAATTTCTTCATGCAGCTCCAGCTGCCCGACATGAGCATGGACAACATGAAGAGCACGCCCATGAGCGGGGAAGCCCGGAAGATGGTGTTCATCGACAGCCAGATGAAGGTGAAGGACGAGAGCGGGCTGTGGCTTGAGGCCTTCGACCGCGAGGCGAACGTCATAAAGGCCTTCATGGCGATGATGTACCCCGAGATGGCCGACGCCATCGACCGCCTGGAGGTTGAGCACCGCATCACCCCCTACCAGATCAGGGACGAGGGCGAGAAGTTCCAGAACCTGAGCATGGCCACCAACGGAAAGCCATTCATGAGCCAGCGCACTGCAATAAAGGAGGCTGGCTACGCTGACGATCCCGACGAGGAAATGGAGCAGATAGCCGCTGAGGGCATGGCGGATGTGATGGAGCCGACGATTTGAACAAAGAATTAAAGGATGAAAGGATAAAAGAATGGCGGAGGACCAGCAAGGGCAGATAGCGAAGATTTTCATCGAGGGCTACAAAGACAACCTATTTGGCGCGGAAAAGCTCGCGCAGGAGGTGAAGGACCTCATCGACGAAGCGGTCAAGCATGCCGCCAAGCTGGCCAACGCGGTGAAGGATCCGAGCAAGATAGACTTTTCAAAAATGCCGATTCTTCGCGGCAAGCTGGAGAAGGCGATAGCAAAGCTGCGCAGCCAGATGCAAAGCAAGATCGAGGAAGGGAGCAAAGAGGCATGGCAGAGAGCGGCATCAACCAACGCAACCGTTATAACAGCCATCGCAGCCAGCAACCAATCGCTTGCCGACGCGCTGCAGCAGGGCTACACCGATGAGCAGGGATTGAAAGCGCTCGAGGCATTCCAATCGAGGAAGACCAACGGCATGAATCTGAGCGCGAGGGTGTGGAACCTGACAGCCAAGATGCAAGCCGACATAGAGCAGGGCATCGAGACCGCGCTGGCGTGCGGGAAGCCCGCTCAGAAGCTGAGCCAGGAAATCCGCAACTGCCTCAACGACCCCGACAACTACTTCAGGAGATTCCGATACAAGGGCGCGGACGGAACATGGCAGAGGAAATGGAAGCGCAGGTACTGGGACGATGCGAGCCAGAGCTACAAGTGGAAGGACGTGAACCTTGGCGACTACAGCTACGGCCCGGGTGTTTATAGGAGCAGCTACAAGAATGCCATGCGCCTGGCCCGCACCGAGGTGAACATGGCATACCACGCGAGCGACACCGACCGCTGGCGCAGCTCATGGTGGGTGAAGGGCATCCGCATCAGCCTGAGCAACAACCACACCACCACCGACGGCAACGGCCACCGAGTGCCGCTGACCGACATCTGCGACGACCTCTACGGCGACTACCCCAAGGATTTCGACTTCACCGGCTGGCACCCCCAGTGCCGCTGCTTCGCCCACGCCATAACAGCCACCTCGGCGGAAATCAAGGAATACATGCGGCGCAAGAAGGCTGGCGAGGACATGAGCCAGTACCAGATTCCAGGCACGGTCACCCAGCCGCCCGCAGCCTTCAGCAGATGGCTCGAAGACAACAGCGAGCGGCTGGCCAAAGGCGCAGCACGAGGCGCCACCCCCTACTTCGTGGCCCGCAACCCGAAATACTGCCCGGGCATCAAGATTGCCAAGGGCACCGACCTGGCGCCAGAGGCTGAAAAGTCGTTGACCATCCTCGAGGCTGCAGAAATCCGTCACTCGCAGCGCACCGAGGCACAGGTGGAAAAGATACAGGCTCGGTGGGACCAGCACCGCAGAAAGGAACTCGAAAGCCGAATGAAGGGCAGCCTTAGCCTCAAGCAATACGAGACTTTGGAAAAAGAACTGGGCAACGCGGGGATGGGTCTTCTTGGGAACGCAAAGACCGACAAGAACGTGATCAGCGCGGTAAAAGCCAAGATGGACACTTTCGACGCAGCACGCCCCGAGTACAACAGACTGATTACCGAGTACTTCAACACAAAGAAAACAAGCGCGGTAGAAACGGAGGATTTCTCAAGTATCGACATGTTCAGTGCGAGATCCATAAACATCGGATTCGCCAGAATAAAGAGAAGGCTCAATCGCAAAAAAAGAAGAAACGGATGCCAAATGGAAGGAGTGGTATAACAACAGATTGGAGAGGGCCAAGGAAGACTTCGCCAAGGCTGGTTCTGATTTGACAAAGGCAAACGATGCCAAAGCCTCAGCCAAGACCAAAGAAGAAACAGTGAAAGCTGAGGCACAAATCAAACAGGCAAAGCAAAGCCAAACCACAGCCAAAGTAAGAATCGCCCGCTACGAAATTTTGCTTCTCGACAAAGCTAAGGATGTAGTGAAATGGCTTGAGAGCCATTATCCCAGCATACAAATGAAATTCGACGACATGGCAAAGCAGCCCCAGACCTTGAAGGAGTTTGCAATCTCAGCTTCAGAGCACCTTATAAGGTACCCAGAGCTTAAGAAGAAAATCAACATGCTTGGATCGATTAAGGAGCAATTCGAATACCACAAACAAGAGATGTTGAAGGAAGCAGAGAAAAAACATAAAATAAAATACAAACGTGATTTTACTGAAGATGAAAAAAAGGCAGAGCTTGCAGCTATAACAAGACAACTGGATCGAGAAGGAAGATCGCCAGGCACCAATACTTCCACATACGCTTATAGCGACCCGAAGGACACCTACAAAGGAAATGGCACATTCTGGAATTCCGAAGAATTCCCTTACAGCAAAGCCATCAGCAGCATAAAAAGAAATATCAAATCAAAGTGGCACCCAGTAGGCACTGCCTCAGTCAAAGCAATGATTGATCACGAGTTCGGACACAAAATTGACGAATTGTTAGACTTAAGAAACAACAAAATATTTAAGATAATTCATAAGGGGTTTCAAGACATAACTTTAAAGAAAAAGAAAAACAAGAAATATATTATAAATAATTTATCAGAATACGGAACCAAAAACGAGGCTGAATTCATAGCCGAAGCATGGAGCGAATATAAGAACAATCCGAAGCCAAGAGTGATAGCAAAATATATAGGAAGGCTAATAGAAAAGCTAATGGCTACGGACTAAAAGAAATAGGCGAACCTCTCCGCCTATTTCTTATTAAAAAAAATATCTTCTTTTGAAAACATACTTCCCGACCTGGCCAGGAAGGACCTTTTTATGCTTAACCAAATTGTCGATAATTTCAGATGGAATTCCATCAGGAAAAGCAGCGCATCGCCATCCAAGCCCGACGTCGGTCCGATATTTGCATTTAACACAATCAGGGGGACCGCTATGGACATTTACTGGTGGCCATTCTTTATGCGTAAAAGAATACTCTTCTTCCATAATTATAATAATTTTCCACAAAGTTAACAATTAATTCCGAAACTTCAGCCACAGGAGCGGTGCTTTTTTCGGAACACGGGCACTTTTTTAATATCCACCCCAGCAGGGGTGCGGAATAGGCTGCCTTCGGAAAGGCGCAGGGAATAGAGTGCCGCGAGGCTGGCGCCGATTTCTTTCTCGGTGAACACCTCGAAGATTGCAGCCAGAGAGCCGAAGATGAACATGGGAGATCCGTCGGCATAAGGGAAGCGGACCATCACAGCCTGGCTGCGGCTGAGAGAGGGAGAGGAAAAGCGAGTTAAATCTTTCATTTTTTGATCGTGTTGAGTTTTTGACAAGAGGTTGAGGAAACGCCCACCCTGCGAAAAGCGACGCAGCGTGGGCGATTTGTGAGGGCTACTTTGCGTAGAAGGAAATCTGCAGCCCGCGGCGGAGCTTGCACACGCACTTATCGAAGAGGCAGGAGAAGGCGCGGACCAGCAGCTTGTTGACCATCTCGATGCTGCCCACCAGGGCGATGAGGCCCGAGACGCCAAGCAGTTTGTTGACGCGGCGGCCTTGGCGATCGCGGCCATAGACCTTGATGTAGAAATTCATGTTGATCTCGGAAACCGAGAAAGCGAGGGTTTGAGCTGAAGCCTTCATTGTTGCTGAGGTTAAAAGGTTGATAATCAGTTAATTATTTCAATACAAAGGTACGAAAATTATTTTAAAGCACCAAGTTATATTTTAAAATAAATCATTGAAAATCAATAAATTGCTTAATTTAACTTTTGGATTTTCAGGGTGGCAAAACCATCCCTGCCGTACGCTGGCTAACGCTTCCCCGGACTTGGAAAGGCGCAGGCGCAAGGGGCTGATGAAAATTTTTAGGGGGTTTGTGCAAAACTATCGGGGCAAAGGCGGAAAAGGGGCGGATTGAATTACTAAATTTGCGAAAGAAAACCAACGGAGAATAAGCAATGGAATTCGAAGACCAACTTTTGAAAGAGCTCCAGACCAGATACCCTGGGGTGGACTCGAAGATTCTCAGCCGCATCGCCAAGGCCAAGGCGAAGGGCATCAAGGCCGCGGAGGAAGTGAAGACCGTCGCCGACGGGATCACGATGCAGCAGCTGCTGGAGGCTTACGGCGACAGCCGCGCCAGCGAGGCTCAGCAGACAGCCGTGAGCAACTACGAAAAGAAACACGGCTTGAAGGACGGCAAGCCAGCGGAGGACCCGAACGCCGGGGAGCCGCAGCAAAAGCAGGATCCGAAGCCGAAACCGAGCAAGGGGACCGAGGAAGTGCCAGCGTGGGCGCAGCAGCTGCTGGCCGACAACAAGGCCATGAAGGAGCAAATCGAGGCGTTCAAGAGCGAGCGCACAGCCAACACCCGGAAGAGCAAATACCTGGAAGCCATCAAGGGGCTGCCCGAGAAGGTGAAGATCCGCTATGAAAAGGATTTCGCCCGCCTGAGATTCGACAGCGACGAAGACTTTGAGAGCTACCTCGCTGAAATCAAACCCGACATCGAGGCGATCACCAAGGACACCCCCGCAAAGACCAACCGCACGCCGAGCCAGCCGAAAGGCGCAGGTTCCGAGCCAGGCGGAGTGAGCCCGCTGGTGGCAGCGCGAATCAAGGAAAAGAGCGAGGCAGCAGTGCCGAGCGCAATCCAGGGACTGCCAGCAGCAGCAAAGTGACGAATTACAAATGACAAATTGCAAACGACATGGGAAAGAACGTAAATTTTGAGTTCAACGAGGCCAAGGATCCGCAGCCCGTACGCATCGAGCAGGTGTATGCGGAGAAACCCGGCGGAGGCCGCGTCAAGGAAGCGGACTGGGACATCCCGGCCACCACTGCTGTTTACCAGAACAGCGACGGCACCTTCAGCCCGATCAAGGCCTACCGCCTGGCTGACGCAGCCCTGGCCACCGACACCGAATACAAGATCGAGAAGGGCAGCGGAGTGGCCGTGGGCGACTTCATCGGCACCGGCGAAGAAGCCAAGAAGGCGGAGGAAATCGATGCCAGCGAAGACGACTACGACCTTGTGACCCTGACATCCACCCTTGGCGTGGCTCTTGCAAAGGGCGCAGTGCTGTACCAGGCAAAGGAAGCCAGCGCGGCAGCAGTGGCAGCCGGAGATGGCGTGGCAGCCAAGGACGCAGTGCTGGCATCGCCAGTGGGCACGCCTGTGTATGTGACAGGCAACGACCTGCCAGCAGGAAAGGGCGACCTCATGGTGCGCCTGATCAACGGAGCCAACCTGCGCAAAGAAACAGCGAACATCGCGAGCGAGGTAGCCGCATTGCTGCCAACCATTCAACTCGTATAAGCCATGGCAGAGATGAACAAACCCTTCATGGACATTGACAAGCCGGGAGTTCAGGCCACGCTCAACAGCTACAAGCCCGGCTCGGGCCTTTGCTGGCCCCAGCTCTTCCCGCTCAAGTACACCCCCAAGTTCGACCTCAAGGGCATCGAGGGGAACGAGGGCATACCAGTGACCGCCGACCGCGTGGCATTCAACGCCCGCGCCCCCAAGAAATCGCGCAAGACTGTGGGCACCTGGAGCGGCAAGCTCGGCAAAATCGCAGTCAGCCGCGACAAGGACGAACTCGAAATCAACGAATACAAGGACCTGCAAGTGCAGGCGGCAGCCAACACCGAGGACGCCGCAACGGCAGCCTACCTGGTGGACCTTGTTTATAACGACGTTGACTTCTGCAACAACGCCATGGACTACCGCGTGGAGCTTGACGCGCTGCGCATCGGGTGCAGCGGCAAGCAGGTGCACGACAAGAAGGTGGACGGCGACCAGGTGACCGAGGACGAGATCAACTTCAACGTGCCCAAGGACAACTTCAAGGGCGCAGCCAAGAAGTGGAGCGTGAGCGATTCAGCCGACGGCCTGAAGGACATAGCCGACTGCCAGGACTTCATCGCAAAGCAGGGCCTGCGCAAGCCGATGTACGCCTTCATGGAGAAAGCCACCTTCGAGGCATTGACCAAGCAGACCTCGGTGGCCAAGCGCCTCTTCCCACGCGCCGACCAGAGCCTCGTCACCAGCGACATGATTACACTGGAGAGCATCAACAGCTACATGGGCGGCAAAGGCTGGCCCCAGTTCCTTGTGATCGACAGCTACGTGACCGTGCAGGGCAAGGACGGCAAAGACACCACCCTGAAACCTTGGAACCCCAACGTTGTGACCCTGAGCCCAGAGGCATCCCTCGGCTACACCTACTACAAGCCGGTGCCGATGGTGGAAGAGACAGCAGCCATCCAGGCTCAGGGCAAGTACTACAAGCTGACCCGTTACAGCCAGCTCAACCCCATGCTCGAGACCACCATGGCCGAGGCATACGTGCAGCCCGCATTGAAGAACCGCCAATCGCTGGTGTTCCTCAACGTTGAAGCCACAACCTGGAACAGCGGCGAGGCTGCCAGCTAACCATCATAATCGACGACAATGACCAACCTCGAATCCCTTAGCGCGACAAGCGGGTACCCGATACCGGAGGCGGCACTGCTGGACATAGCTGAATCCACAGGGCTCGACCCCGATGGGAGCGCGACGCTGGAGGCGCGCCAGGCCAAGGCCTACAAATGGGCCAAGGCGAAAGTTTACCTTTTCCTGGCGGCAGCCCCCAACGTGAGCCAGAACGGAATATCTTACTCCTTCTCAGCCGAGGAACGCAAGAGACTCCTTGCACTGGCTAAATCCCTGCTCAGCGAAATCGGAGAAGACATGTCGGCTCTTGGCACGGGCATCCGCTACGGCTACAGGGGAGAGGACTTTTAAAAAGAAGGGAGCAAGGGCATGATCATCGCGAACGGAACCATATCTGTGATTTCCAACGAAGGCGGAGGCTTTGACGCAGCGGGCAACCCGGTAAAGGCAACCGCCAGCGAGGGAGAGAAAATCAAGGCCAACATCAAGCGCACCAGCCGAAGCCAGTACGACAGCGGGCAGCAGGCATGGGTGACCAAGGAAGGCTACCAGATAATAATAGGAATCGGGAGCGGGATCAAGCCGGGCGACCGGATAGCAGTGTACGGCAGCGAAGGGCAGAAACTGGGCGAATTCCAGACGCAGGACGCCCAGGACCTCCACGCAGTGGCAGCAACCCAAATCACCATATAGAGATGGCATACGTACCGACGGACGAAATCAACGCATTGGTGGACGGATTCATCGAAGACGACACCGAGGAACTGATAGCGCAGATCTGCGCCATCGGGGAAAACGCGCTGGCGATAGCGAGGCGCGACCACCTCTACAAGGTGCAGACCGGCAACCTGACCAGCAGCACCGGATTCTCAGTGACCCGCGACGGAAAGGAAATCGTCGTAAGCCAATTTGAAAAGGTGAGCGGAGCCAGCGGCGACGGAGCCAAGGGGAGCGAGCAGGGACTGGAGTACCTGCGGACCCTGATAGGCGAAGACGGCAAAGGATGCCTGACCCTGACGATGGTGGCTGGGATGGACTATGCTGCTGCCGTGGAAGCCATGGGCCTGGACGTGCTGAAAAGCGCAGATGCGTACATAGGGCGAGAATTCGAAAAACTGATTAACGACTACAGGCGATGATCAAAGGAGAGCCACAAGTGGAACAGGACATCTACCAGCTGGCATCGGACTTCTTCGATGGACGCATCAGCGGCAAGCTGTACCTGGGCGAAACCAGGCCGACGGACAGCGCGGCTGAGGATGCCGCAATCCATGCGGTCAGCATCGGAGCCGGGCAGTTCCAAGCCGGGAGGTTCACCATTCTCGTGTTCGCGCCCGACATCGACAACGGGAGCGGACGCCTGCTGCCCGACAAAGCAAGGCTCGCGGAAATGGCCGGGTGGGCGCCCGAGCTGCTGGCGCACATGAGGAAGAAGACGCAGGAATACGTGCTGACCCACGGGGAGAACCCGGTGACGCAGGGGCGGTACCCCGACGCAAAGGAGCACTTCGTGGCGCTAAGATACAACCTGCAGAGAGAATCAATTTAAAAACCAAAAATTAAATTTTTACAGATATGAAAAAGATCATCTGGGCAATGTGCAACTTCGCGATTGGCACGTGCGGCGCCAACGGTGAGCTTGCAACCACATTCGCCGACATCGGCGATGCTGAAGAAAACACCACGACCATGGCCACCGACCAGGGAGAAGTGAAGGAACTGAAGAAGAGCGGCGGCGTGCTGGTGGACCGCATCGAGCAGGAAGGCGTGACCTACATCGAGACCACGCTCATCGACCCCACCACCCTGTACCAGACGCTGGGACTCGGCACCAACAGCGACACCAAGGTGCGAGTGAAGACCCACGTGGTGGAGGGAAACTACTCGATGCGCCTGACGCCGCTGCGCACAGGCGGCTACGGCATCGAGGCCCCATGCACCCAAATCTCATTCCTGCCCCAGGGCGAGGAGGCAAAGGGCGCGGCCGTGAAGGTGCGCTTCACATTCCTCCAAGGCCAGCAGACCACCAAAGGCACAGGCGGCGCAGCCGACACAGTGGAGACCTACCTGTACGACAAGTTCCTCTACTCGGCGAGCAGCGACTGAAACACTGGGCAATTATAACACCTCCCTGAGCGGGCCGCAGTCCAGCGCGGCGAACGGCAGCGCGGCACGGCCCGCTCTTTTTACAATCAGACAATATGAAGATAGAACAGAAGACAGCCGACGCGCTGCTTGAGACAGCCGTAGGAGTGATAGAGGTGGACGGGAGAGCCTACGCGATACAGCGCCCCACCCTCGCGACGCTGGCTATGGCGTCAGCGGCTATGGCGCAGCTGCCAAAGGCTCCGGAAGGCACCGAAAAGACCGCGCTCGGCATACAGGAATGGATGATGGCCCATGCCATGGAATGCGCAGAGCCGATAGCCCGAGTGGCGGCGATATTCATAATGGGAGCCAAGCGCATACAGGAGCAGCCAAAGGTGCCGATAGCCATCGAGGTGCCTACGCGCCGATGGAGCTGGCGAAAGATGCGAAAGGCGAACGGCACCAAGACCGAGACCATCAAGGCAATGGAGCTGGACCGGCTGGCGATGCGCCTGGAGGAGGAAATGACCCCAAAGCAGATGGCGGACTTCGTGAGCAACATCATAACAACCTACGCCGACCTGTCGGATTTTTTCTGCTTACCACTTCCCTGAGCGCGCAAAGCCTGACCAGGGCGACCAAGGAGGTGGGAGATCCGACAGCATCTGGGCGTTAGTGCTGGGATGGAGCAAGGCGCTGGGAATGGCCCCGAAGCAGCTGCTCCACGACATCAGCTACGAAAACCTGCTGCTGATGAGCTGCGCGGCTCCCGATTACAGCAGCAAGGCTGAGCGCAGCGGCAAAGGCAAGGAAGAGGAAGACGAAATCATCAACGGCAACGACCCGAAGGCGGCGACGCGGGAAGAGAAAGGCAAAACACGAACCAGAGTGAGAAAATAAGCAATGGCCCAAGGAGAAAGAAAACTTAGCGTAAGATACACATTCGACTTCGCGAGCATCCAGAACGACGCAGATCGAATAAAGAAAATACTGGCTGGCACCTACGACGGACTAAAGGAAGGCCAGTCGGCCATCACCTCGCTCAAGGGGAAGATCACCGAGATGGCGAACGCCCTGAAGGGAAACTCTGCCAAGGCCTCTTTTGAAGAAATGAGCAACGCTGCTCGCCAGACACAGGCGCAGCTGGAGGGGTTGCTTCGCACCAACCAGCAGATCAACAATTCGCTGCACGACCGCATGGCAGAGGTTAGTCAAGCGAAAATGCAGCCACTCAGCGGGGCAGACGCAGAGGCTCTCAACAAAGAATACAACGCACTGGCCAAAGAGATAAGAGCGCGAGCCGAACTATCGGGCCAAATCGGCCAACAATTGAAAGCCGTAAAACAGCTCAACGCAGAAATCCAAGCCAAGCAAGACAGCACGGCCAAAACCCAGGCAGAAGCCAGCGCCACCAAGACGCTGACCCAGCAGCTGAGCGAGGCAAAGAAACGGATGCAGGAACTGGCAGCAGAGGGCAAAACCGCATCGAAGGAATACGAGGACCTGAAGAACAAATCGCAGAGCCTGAGCGCAGCGATGAAGCAGGTGAGCAGTGACAGCCAGGTGCAGCAGCAAGTAAGATTCAGAACTGCACTGATGAATGTCAAGCAGCAGATGATGGAATTGGAACAGGCTGGGAAGCGCGACACCGAGCAGTACCGACTATTGAGAGCGGAAGCTGAGAGGCTCCAGCGCACCATGTACGAAACCAACACGCAGATGCGCATCCTTGCCACCCCCAACACCAAGATGAGCGCGACTATCAACATGATGACTGGCCTGAGCGGGGCAGTCAGCGCAGCCACAGGCACCATCGCGCTTTTTGGCGGGGAGAACGAAAAAGTCATGAAGATCCAACAGAAGCTGAACGGAATCATGGCAATCACGATGGGTTTGCAGAGCATCAACCAGACCCTCAATAAAAACTCTGCATTCCAGGTGGGAATCATAGGGCAGCTTGAGGAATGGTGGGCCGCTTGCAAGGCAAAAGCCGCCGCGGCCACAACAGCCGACACCACAGCCAAGGCAGCCAACACTGCGGCAACAAAAGCTGGAGCTGCAGCTACAGCAGCCGAGACTGCGGCAACCAACACGGCAACAGCCGCGACTACAGCCCACGCCTTCTCATGGAAAGCACTGGGCATAGCCATAAAATCGGTGCCAATCTGGGGATGGGCGATAGCAGGACTCACAGTCTTGGTGAGCGTAATAATCGCCGTAACCACCCACTTAAACAAGCTGACAAACTCCCAAAAAGCCATGAAGGAGGCAATGGCGAAGGCTTACACAGAAATACAAAAAGAACGAAGCGAACTCGACTTGCTCTACAGGACTGCGACCAATGCCAACAAGCCTCTGAATGATCGACTTATTGCCATTCAGAAACTCCAATCGCAATACCCCGAATATTTCCAAAACCTCAAGCAAGAAGCCATACTCGCCGGCGATGCAGCCGATGCCTACGAACGGCTGAAAATCGCCATCGAGCAGAAAGCCATAGCCAAAGGCATGGAATCGATGAAGGAGACGGCATACCAAAACATCGGCAAATGGCTCGATTCCCACTTTGATGAAAAATCATGGCTTGACAACAATCAAACAAAAGCACAGACTCTAAAGAGCAAATACACCCAAGAACAAATAGCTAAGTATTACCCCATTTTAACGGCCTTGGAAAATGGCACACCCTTGACTAAATTCCCAGAAGGCATAACCGAGGAGGGTTTAAACGAATTGGGTTTTGTAAAAAAATGGGAAGATTCAAAAAAAGAATACGAAGAAGCATATAAAAAGGCCAACAAAGAGAGCATCGAAAAGATAGCCGCAGCGGACAAATATATTGAAGAAATAACCGACAACCTGCCAAAGACCATCGAAGAACAGCGCAATGCCTGGTCGGGCGACGAAAAGGAGGGCTACAAAGCCGATCCGAATTATTACAAGCGAATGATGGAGAAAGCCCTTCAAGACGCTGACGATTATGTGCCTCGCGATTTAGGCCAAGGGATGAAAGAAACCCCGGGCGACATAAAGCGGCGCCAGGAACAGGCAAGGAAAGACTATTACAAATACAAAAACTTATACGACAACGCCCGCTTCGATCCCAAAGACCGGAGCAGCCAGATGGGCGCGTCGGACATTGCCGGACAGAAGGTGAGCGACCTCGCAGCGCAGCAAAACCTCGAGCGCATGAACCTGCAACTGCAGATGGAGCGGGAGTTCGAGCAAAAGCGCATCGACATAATGGGCGACGGGGCCGAGAAGCGCAGAAGGCAGCAGCAGCTCGACAACGACACCGAAATGGCAAATCTGCAGGAACGCATGAACCAGGAGATACAGGCTGAGGTGAACCGACAGCAAAGCCTGTGGAATGCCCGGGAGGACGCGAAGGCCAAAGAGGCGTCGGCGGCGGGCAAGCAGTACCAGAAAAAGGCTTTCGACAGCGGCAGCCTCAAAGCCCACCAATGGGGCCTGGGCTACGACATCGACCGCGAAGACAACCGGACCGGAAATGTGGAGATGGACGAAATAGATCTGATCACACAGCGATACAGCCACCTGCAAACGCTGCTGCTGAAGCTGCAAGCGAAGCGCATCGAGGACCAGGCCAAGGCTGACCGCCAGAGCATGGACGACTACCTGATGGAATACGGCACCATGGAGGAAAAGGTAGCTGCGATCAACCGCGCATATTCGAAGAAAAAGAGCGAGGCAACCAACGACGGGGACCGAATGAAAATACAGCAGGAATGGCAGTCGGCACTGGAGGGGGCGACATTCGACGACTGGATGGAGAACCGCGCGAGCCTTGCCTTCGGCGAAATGGAAACCCTGAGCCGCGAGACCATCGACCAGCTGATCGAGGAAATGGAGCAGTACCGCAGCAAGATACTCGACACGCTCGACCCCGAAAAGATAGAAAAGTTCAACACCGCGCTGAGCAATCTGCGCAAGGCCCGGATAAGCGACACCAACAGCCCCCTGAGCGCGCTGACCCCCGAATACATACGCGAGCGCAAGGCCGCGCAGGAAGAGCTGAACGACGCAGAGCGCACCAGCACCCAGCTGACGCAGAAACAGGCTGACGCGCAGGAAAAGGTAAGCCAGACCGTAGGACGAATAATGACAAAGCTGAACGCAGCCACCAATGGCAAGGTGACTCTCGGCGCGGATGAGATAACCGACGGGGCGACCTTGCAGCAGACCATAGACGGAATGAGCCAGATGGAGGATGTGGCGCAGGAGGACATCGAGGCGCTTGAGGAACTGAACGCCCAATTAGGAGACGCGCAGGTCAACCTTCAAAACTCAACCGACGCGGCCAACAAGGCCAAGACCACATTCGAGAGGCTGGCGGAGGCCTTCAAGGCGAAGTTCGAGGGATGGCAGGATCCGCTGAACAAAGCACTTGGGGCATTCGAGAAAATAAACGAGACGCTGGCCGGGGTCAACGAGGCATTCAGCAGCATAAAGGGGACCGCCGAGGCATTGGGAGCCGACACGGGGGTGGGCAGCGACTGGGACAATGCCGAAAAAATGCTCCAGGGAGTGACAGGCATCACCGGCGGCATCAGCGATGCGATAAAGAGCGCGCTGACCGGCAACGTAGGCGGGGTGCTGAGCGGCATCGCGTCGGCTTTCACCAGCCCGATCAACGCGGTGGTAGCAATCCATGACAACAAGCGAGAGAAGGCCATACAGCGAATCCAGGACGAAGTGGAGGAGCTGCAGCGAATAAACAAGAGGCTCGACCGCGCCCTTGACGGGCAGTACAGCAAGGAAGCCGCCAGCACCTACGCAGAGCAGATAGAGAACGCGGAGCAGCAAATCGCCCTTATAAACCAGCAGATCCGCGAGGAGCAGGACAAAAAGAACAGCGACAGCGACCGCATACAGGAATGGCGCGACCAGATAGAAGAGCTGCAAAACGACATCGAAGACTACAAGGCCGCGGCCCTCGACGCCATACTGGGCGAAGACGTGGCCACCAGCATCGACAACTTCGCCGACGCGATGGCCGACGCATGGGGAAGCACCAGGGAACAGGCCAAGAGCGCAAAGGACTACGTGAAGACCATGCTCAAGCAGATGGTGCTGGAGGCGATGAAGACCGACCTGACCGCGCCCATAGAGAAGCTGCGCGAAATGATGAGCACGGCGATGGACGACAGCCTTGTGACCGACGCCGAGGTGGCTGGTCTGCAGGACTTCGCCCAGGGCATAGCGGAAATGATCAGCCAGCAGTACGCATGGGCCGACGACATACTCAAGGACGAAACAAGCAGCCAGAGCGGCACCTCGAAGGGCGGCTACGCAACAGCGAGCCAGGACAGCGTGGAAGAGCTGAGCGGACGCATGGCTGCGGTGCACACCTCGGTCGAGGGCATAAGAATCGCACAGGCGACAATGGCCATAGACGTGACCGCCATCAGGGCTGCGATGGACGCGACCCAGGCCAACGCCACAGAGACGCGGGGCCTGACCCTGATCGCAGTGGGGCATCTGGAGACCATAGCCAAGAACACCAGCAAGCTGCACGACATGAGCGAAAAGCTGGAAAAGATAGAGCAGCACACGAGGAACCTTTAACACCGGATTAGGAGATGACACCGAAAGAGATTATAAACAAAGCCAAAGGACTGGGAGCGTGCCGAAAGATAGACGACTGCCAGACATGGGAAAGCCTGTGGGGGCTATTGAAATCGGCCCAGGGGCGAGAGTTCTGCATGAAGCAGGGATGGCCCACGCTGGAGGAATGGCGCGAGATAAAGACGGAAGTGGCCGGGCTTGAGAACTTGGGCATTTATATCGATCGTGGCGCGGTTTCTGTGGCGGGCGAGCAATTCACCCTGCTGATAGGCGAAACCGCAGGAGATTTGAAATTCGGATCAAACAACCACATCCACCGAGCCATGCTGATGCACGGAGCCAAGGCGAAAGTGCGCCTTGAAGGCTGGGCCGTGGCAGAGGTGGCAGCCGATGCGCAGAGCCATGCCGATGTTGAACGAACAGAAAACGCGATACTGCTATGACTGACGAGCTGAAGATAAACGGAGAAAGCGCATGGGGCAAATACGGCCTGTTCCTGGCTGACGGAGCCTTGGCGACCCTGATGGCGCCGCCAGCGACGAAGGACCCGATACAGAGCGAATGCCGAACCGAAAACGGCACCCGAACGGCCTACGCCGACGGAGTGACTGAGGTGGCAAGCCGCGAGTTCTCGCTTGAGACCTGCATGCTGGCAAAGAACATGGCGACATTCGCGGCCAACATGGCAGCCTTGACAACGACGCTGCTGAGCGGAGAGGTGACGATAACCACCAAATGGCAGGAGGGCATGGCATACCGATGCCGGTACGTAAGCAGCACCACCTTCAACATGTACGGCCTGAACGGAAGGATCGGAGCCAAACTTATAATAAAATTCGAGGAGCCGAACCCAGCAAACCGAGGAACGGATTAAAATCATAATTATAACCGATGGCAAAGGACGCGGACATAACCATATACAAGCCAAGCGGGGAAGCGAGGATGGCTGCGCACATAGGCAAGGGCAGCAAACGCGAGTTCACGCTGATGGAGAAGGACTGCGTGACGCTGAAATTCACGGCAGCGGAGGCCACGCAGCTCCACCTGGGCGACTACATAGAGATTGCGGGAGCCGGGCGTTACGAGCTGACCGAGCCATACACGCCTGAGAAGAGCAAGACCACAGGAGGCTACGACTACGAAATCACGCTGGAGGCCCAGCACCGGAAATTCAAAAACAAATTGTTAAAGTTTTTGCCCTTCGTGGGGACCGGGGAGACCAGCTGGAGCTACACCGACAGCATGGGCGCATTCGCGAAAATACTCCTTGACAACCTGCGCGCGCTGGCCTACGAGCGAGAAAGCGACGGGACCGAGGCGCTGACAAGCGGGCGCGAGGGCTACCTATGGAACGGAAAGAAAGACTGGGCGATAACATGGGACGAGAGCGTGGACGACACAAAGGCATTCACGCTGACATTCAGCGACACCAGCATTCTGGACGCAATAGACATGATAGCCGAAGAGCTGGAATGCGAATGGTGGTGGGAAAAGGAAACCCTGCATTTCGGAAAATGCGAATACGGGGGCGACGACCCGACCGCGCTCAGCTACGGCACAGAGATATGCGGCATAAGCAAGAAGCAGAGCAAGGAAGACTACGCAACGCGCCTGTACTGCTACGGCAGCGACCGCAACCTGCCCAGCACTTACAGGAAAGAGCTGGTGTTCACGGCTGACACGCTGAACGATGCAAAAGACGAGACTCGGGACTCGGCAAGGGAGCTGAGCGCGTCATTCTTCCCGAAAGCCATGCGGGCAGTGGGAGCCAAGGACCAGCAGACGCTGAACCTCATGCACACGCATGGGGGCACAGTGAGCAACACAGCTGCAACCGTGGAAAACATAGCGCTGACCAGCGACACGGCCACCATCAGCGGACTTAACAGCGGATTCTGGACAATAGGGCTAAGCGCATTCAGGCCAAAGGTGACGATCGATGCGCACACCGGAAACTCTGACGAGGCAGTGGTGGAAGTGAAGCTGACAGCAGTCTACGCGAGCGGGGCAACCGAGAGCTGGACCTGGAGCGCGACGCAGTACCTGTACGCATTAGGGGTGGCAATCGAGGTGACGGGATTCCAGGACCAGAGCATACAGCTGGCGGAAGAGACCGCAAAGCTCACAGCGACTGCGACCTATTATTTGAGAATGGGATCGAACAGCTCGGTGGGGATGAGCGTGCAGACGATGGACGCAGGAAAGATAACAGCGAGCAACAAATATCCGACCTATGGTGCAACGGGGGTGACGATAGAGATAGTGGACACTCTGACAGGAGAAACCACCGAGACGATCACAGGGGCGACCTACAATCCCGACTTCTTGGCCAGCAGCCCGACATTGAAACTCCCCAGCGGCAAAACATGGAGCAAGGGGACGAAATTCAAGCTCCCAGACCTGAACGCCGCGCTGGTGCCAGCGTCTTACTTCACCAGCAAGTACGCAGTGCTGGACAAATACACCGATCTGACCACCAACGGCATCGTGAACTCGCGCCTGCTGCTGCCCGAGGAAGACGAAGCTGGAGAGCCGCTGCCGGGATACATCGACGTGACCGAGCTTGAGAGCGAAGAAGAGGCAGTGGAGCGAGTAGTGACATTCGACGAGATCTACCCGCGACGCACCAGCACGGTGCAGGAGGTGCTGACCGAGGAAAAGACAGACACCCAGGAAGAACAGGACGGGAGCACCACCTACGTGAAATGGATAAGCTACAGGATCAAGGACGACCTCTTCAACGAAGAAAACCCATTCGACAACACCTACCTGCTCGACGGGCAGGATTTGGAAATCACTTTCCAGAGCGGACTGCTGAACGGCCTGACCTTCGGAGCCGCATACCTGAGCGATGACACCTTCGAGATACAGAGGGACGACACTACGCTGCTGCCCAACGAACTGATAAAGCCACAGGCGGGAGACACCTACATCATATCGGGATTCAACATAGCGATGATCAGCGATGCCAAGGCCGACTACATAGGCAGCGCAGAGCGCGAGCTGCTGGAGGAAGCCCGCAAATACGCAGAGGAGCTGAACACCGACACGAACACCTACGAATGCACGATGTTCTGCGACTGGGCCCAGAAGCAAGCCGGGGCCGACGGGCAATGCCTTGGAATCGGGCAGAGGGTCAACCTCTACCACAAGGCCTACTTCGGAGAGGGATGCCGCGAGAGCCGCGTGATAGGCTACGAGATACCCCTGGACATCCCATACGACAATCCGGTGTACCTGATTGGAGAGACAGCGAGCTACAGCCGACTGGGCGCGCTGGAAAGCGAAGTGAAGAGCGTGGGAGTTAAAGCCGGCTCAGCAGGAAGGGCCAGCGGCAGCACCACAACCATCGGAGGCAGCTCTTCATCGGGAACTGGCGCGAGCGTGGAAATCATAAAGACCGGGGACGCTACGGCTGAGACCGACGAAAACGTTTACTCCGCGCTAAGGGCGCTGGAAGAAATAAAGAGCCGCGCATTGTCAAGGCTCAATGCCGACACGGCGCAGGGATTGATAACCTTCATGGCCGGGCTGATCAGCAACGGAGCCGTGAGGATAGATTCGACGCTCACAACGCTGGGAGACATAACAGCGGGAGCCGACGCGGTGATAAGCGGGCTGCTCCACGCGCTGGGCAATATCAAGGGAGATGGCACGCTTGAAATAGCGGGAGATTCGGAAATAGGCGGCAAGCTGACGGTAAAGGACGCGATAGAGGCGTTGAAGACCATAGCGGCCA
>JAJBUG010000061.1:0-911 GCA_020860515.1 Bacteroidales bacterium
CTCTGGGCTTTGGGCAGGGGTCTCTGGGCTTTGGGCAGGGGTCTCTGGGCTTTGGGCAGGGGTCTCTGGGCTTTGGCCTCTGGTCTCTGGTTTTTGGTCTTTGGTTTCTGATAGGGAGTCTAATAGGGCGCTTAGGGCCTGGGTTTGGAGAGTGAGTATTTTGTCGGAGAGGTGGTCTTCGTCGGTGAGGGTGAGGATGGTGCGGTGGGTGTTGTAGAGATCGAGGAGGGTGAAGATATCTGCTATGGTGCTGCCATCCGGGTGGGCGGCAGGTCGCTGACCCGCCGCTCCGAGGCTGACACGGTCTAATTGGGCGGCAGGTCGCTGACCCGCCGCTCCGGGGCTGACGCGGTCTAATAAGGTGTGGAATGTGCGGAAGATTTGGAGGCTGGCCTGGTCATCGGTGGATTCACCACGGAGACACGGAGGGGAAACTACGGATTCAACGGATTTAACGGAGTCATCACCATGGAGACAGGGAGGGGAAACTACGGATTCTACGGATTTAACGGAGTCATCACCATGGAGACAGGGAGGGGAAACTACGGATTTAACGGATTTAACGGAGTCATCACCATGGAGATGCGGAGACATGGAGGAATAAAGGGCTTCGGTGAGGAGGGCGGCGTATTTTTTTGTGGCGGGGGTATTGCGGGCGGTGAGGGCGGCGATGAGGGCTTCGAGGTGGGGCTCGAGGCCGAGGTCGTAGATTGAGATGGGGTCTTCGTAGTTTTCATAGACGGCCATCGAGTCGATGAGGCCGAGGGCTATTTGCGCTTTGGATATTAATTGAGCCTCGGAGAGGAAGCGATGGTATTGGGCGCGGGTGGGAGCCGGGAGGGCGTTGAGGGTTTCCTCGATGAACTGACGCTCATCGAGGAGGGGGCTGTCGCAGTGGGCAGCAGGTCGCT
>JAJBUG010000061.1:1011-146440 GCA_020860515.1 Bacteroidales bacterium
GACCCGCTGCTCCGGGGCTGTCGCAGTGGGCAGCAGGTCGCTGACCCGCTGCTCCGGGGCTGTCGCAGTGGGCAGCAGGTCGCTGACCCGCTGCTCCAAATTGGGTGGTGGGCATGGCGGTCAGGGAGTGGGTTGGATGTGCTTGTCCGACACGCCTTTCAGCACTGCTGGCACCCCGCTGAATATCTCTACTGCCACATCCATCTTCCCATTCTTGGGGTCTTGGGCTAAGACGGTGCCCACGAGGCCCTTGAAGGGATTGCGCAGGAGCAGTACCTTGGCGCCCGTCAGGTCGGTGCCGGGCGCAAATTCGGCTTTTCGGCGTCCATTGATGTTGAGATATGCTTTGAGGCGGTCGATCTCCTCCTGGGTGATGCGGCAATGGAAGGTGCCATCGGCGTCGGTGAATCCATAGAGATAGCCGCTGTAGCCCACGGCATAGTCGATGAGCTTGGCCTCATAGAAGTTGCACTTGATGAGGAGCATCGACTCGAAGAACGGATTCTCGTAAGGGATGGTGCGCTTGCCATCGTGGCGATAGAGGATGTCGGTCGGTTCAAGAAATTCGATGTCGGCAGGGCAGTGGCTATTTTCGCGGATGCACATCCTGACGCTGGTGCGGCTGGCGAATGTGCACATGATGCAGAACCACGACTTGACGACATCGGTAAATTGCAGAGAGATAGATCGGAGCAAGTCCGATGAAATCTTACTAATATGCTGTAAATCAATAGGTTGTACCCCCCCCCATACGGCGATCGAGGCAATGGCTCGCAGAGCCTCGACATCGCATAGCGGACACTCCATAGCCAGGGTGAGGAAGCTGAAAAGCGGATCGCCATTCACGGGGAGGTCGATTTTATTTTGGGCGAGCAGCGCTTGGGCATCGCGGCTCAACTGGCTGATTTTCTCACGCTTGCGCTTGTTGGAATCCTGCGGACGCAGGATGGGGAAAAGGTAGGTGCGCTTGGCATCGGCGTAGCTGTCGATGATGGCCTTTATGGCATCGGGCAGTTTAAGGGTTACGCCATTGGCGAGGGTGAGCGTGGAGGCAGCAGGGTCGTAATCAGCCGACTTGAGGTTGGCCAGGGCTTCGAGGCCTATGCCGTTGAGCAGGATGCTGAGCAGGGCATACGCGGTCAGGCTGCGCTCACGGCTGAGCTGAGCCTTGCGGGGCTGGTCCTCGGTGGCGTCGGTTAGGCCATGGATGGCCTCGCCCTTGCTGATATAGAGCGAAAGCATGCGCTTGATTTGCTCGGTGTAATTGGTCAGGAGCTGCTTGTTGCCCACGAACTCGCGCTCTCGCTTGGTGTCGGGGAAGATGCGAAAGTTGGGCAGCAACCTGTCCTTGATTATATTGCGGGTGATGGTCTTGTAGGAGGCTCTGCGCTTGTCGGCCACGCAGGCGCTGCGCTGGAGCGAATCCTCAAGGTAATTGAAAATCTGCTCCTGGAACTCGCTGGTGAGCAGTGCATAGAGGCTGAGCTGGCGATAGTCGGGATACAGCTTGCGCACTATATCATAGAAATTCCAATCGCGCTGCTCTTCACGGGTCAGCGGGCGACCTGAAATCAAGTAGTCTTCGATGGTGGAAAGACTTTTTAACATTGGACCTTTTTTTGATGCCTCCTCGCTATTTCCCTTCCTTTATTCGGCCATGATGAGAGCCGAATTTAGAGCGAATGGAGAATGAAAAAGCGTATGCATTTCGAGTGCTGGGACGTTTTCTGACTGCAAAGTTACGAATTTTCTCTGAGATTACAAAAAGTTTTGGCACAAATTCACTAATAATCGCTGAATAGCTTGGGCTTGATTTGGATTCCGAAGCGGATTTGGGTTTGGAACACCTTGTAATCGAGCAGCCCCTCGCCGTAGCCATTGTAGTATTGTATGAAGAAATATTCGTTGGCATCCTTCCACATGCGCATGCCCAGCTCCACGATGGTGTTGTAGTTGAGATTCCAGCCTTTGCGCTTGACCAGGGTAATGGCACCGTTGAATCGGCGGTTGCGGCTCATCACCTGCATGCCCATCTGGTAGATGCCGCTGTAGCGGAGGATGTCCTTGTTGTTCATGCCATCTACGATTGGAATCCAGAATTTGCCGTGGACCATCAGATTGGGATCGATCATGAAGCTGCCGCCGAGGCTGATTTTGTTCCAGGAGCGCGATTCGTCACCGTCGCGACCGTTGCTCTCATGTTCAATCACAAAGGTGAGCTTGCCTATGTAGCGGTCGTGGACGAACAGGGGCTTGGCCAAGCCGATGCCAGGGTTGAAGTTGAGATCGGTCATGGGCATGGAATTTTCGAGCACGTTCCAGAACACTTTCTGGGTGTAGAAGAGATACAGATAGGTACCCCAGGGGAGGGTTGACTTAGTAAGGCGCTGGGCTACAGAGATCTGGAACTTGATATTGGTGTTGTGGCTATTGGCCTTTTTGCCGAGCGGGGGGCCGAATACGAAGTAATTGTCCTTGTAGAGGCCGAAATAGGGCTGGTTTTCAAAGTCCTGCTTGATGCTGTCGGCGTTTAGCTCTTCACCAGGGAGGCTTACGATTTGAGCGAGGGCTGGGAGGGGGGCCAGTCCGAGCAGAAAGAGTGATAATATCAACAACAACCTTTTCACGGACGCAAAATTAAGCATTTTTTGGCTAATTTCCTATTTTATAGGTCATTTTCGCCAATTTTGTTTACTTTTTTGATAAAAAATAGGAGCAGAAGAAGTCGGTAGGCTTACCATTTTAGGAGCAGCGGGTCAGTGACCTGCTGCATATCAGGCGGGGAATCAAACTATACAAACCATCATACTCAAACCATACAGGCAATACTTCACCTTGATACTGGTTGGTGTGCGGCAGGTCACTGACCCGCCGCTCCTAAATAGATTCGCCTTATTGGAGGGTTGATGTGATATAAATTTGGTAGTGTGGGGGAAAAGTAGTAATTTTGTAAAAACATCGGTAAGAGTTATGATACTTGAAACATTAAAAAATCAGGTGAAGGGCTATTTCAACCTTACGCCTTACCTCGACGACCAGGGAGTAGCCAAGAAGGATATTATCGACGGGGTGTCGTTTCGCGGCCCCAACATCATAATCCTGATCCTGGCGATATTCGTGGCGTCGCTGGGCCTTAACACTAACTCCACGGCTGTAATCATCGGCGCCATGTTGATTTCTCCGCTGATGGGGCCAATCGTGGGCATCGGCCTGGGCGTGGGTACCTACGACTTCCCCCTGATTCGCCGCTCGGCGCGCAATTTGGCGGCTGCGGCATTGTTCTCGATCATGACCGCTACCGTCTATTTCCTGATTTCGCCTGTGAGCGAGAACCACAGCGAGTTGCTGGCCCGCACATCGCCTACGATTTATGATGTGTTCATTGCCTTCTTTGGCGGCGCGGCTGGCATTGTGGCGATTGCCTGCAAGCAGAAGGGCAATGTGATTCCCGGCGTGGCAATCGCTACGGCCCTGATGCCTCCGCTTTGTACCGTGGGCTACGGCATTGCCACTTGGCAATTGAATTATGCTTCGGGCGCATTCTATCTGTTTGTAATCAACAGCATTTTCATCGCACTCAGCACTCTGATTGGGGTGAAGCTGTTCAAGTTCGCGCCCGTCAGCTTTGTGGATATGCAGCGGCGCAAGCGAGTGAAGAATTGGATTACCGCCATCGTGATTGCCACGCTGCTGCCAAGCATCTACCTGACAGTGATGATGCTGCGCGACACATTCTTTATCAATGATGCCAACCATTTTGTACAGACCGAGTTTAATCTGCCCAACACCCAGGTGTTTTCGAGCAAGGCTTATGTGCAGAAGTGGAAGAAGCATATCGATGTCACCCTGATCGGCCAGGCTGTGAATATCGACTCGCTGCAGTTGGCACTGACCACCAAACTGAATGAGAGCCGAGGGCTCCACGGCACGATACTGAAGATAACGCAGGGTTTTTCTACCAATTCGGGTGTGACGGCTTCGTCGGAGAGCACGGGGCTGACCGACCTTTTCTCGGGCGTGGTGAATCAGATTGAGAGCCAGAAAACTACGATCGACTCACTGCGAACGGTGATTAACGATAGGGAGGCGTTCGATTCGCTATCGTATGTAATTGCGCCTGAGCTGAAGGTGATATTCCCGCAATTGACGTATATCGCCTTAGGGCATAATTATGTGTGCGATATCGACACACGGCAGGTGGATACGCTGAATGTGGCGCTGATTGAGCATCAGCAGCCAGTGCCCGACCTGAAGAAGATGAAGGAGTATCTGGAGACGCGCACGGGGCTGAAGAATATCCACATCATCCGCACGGATATACCGATAAAGTAGGTTTTACGTTTTACGTTTTACGTTTTTAGTTTTACGTTTTTAGTTTTACGTTTTACGTTTTTAGTTTTACGTTTTTAGTTTTTAGTTTTTAGTTTTTAGTTTTGGGTTTTATTGAGAGGTTAAAATATAATATTGGGCGGCATGGGCTGCTGCCGGATAGGAAGCCGGTGATTGTGGCTGTGAGCGGCGGGGCTGATTCGGTGGCGTTGCTGGCGGGGCTGCATGAGTTGGGCTACGACTGCGTGGCGGCGCATTGCAATTATCATCTGCGCGGCGAGGAGAGCAACCGCGATATGCGAGCCGTGCAGGACCTATGCGCGCAGCTTGGCGTTGACCTTTACGTGCGCGACTTCGATGTGGAGGCTCGTCAGCGCGCTACTGGCGAAAGCTTGGAAATGGCTTGCCGTGCTTTGCGATATGATTGGTTCGCTGACCTTCTCGACCGCCAGCGCGCACAGGCCATAGCCGTGGCCCACCACCGCGAGGACAATGTGGAGACATTTTTTATCAACCTGACGCGCGGCAGCGGCATCACTGGCTTAGCTGCCATGCGCTGGCGAAATCAGTATGTAATCCGCCCGATGCTGGATTTTTCACGGCAAGAGATTGAGAAATTTTTGACCGAACGAGGCATAGCCTACGTGATTGACAGCACAAATCTTGAGAGCGTTTACACTCGCAATCGGTGGCGCAATCAGGTGATCCCTGCCATCGAGCAGATGATGCCTGGAGCAGTGGAGGGCATTTTGGCGTCGCTGCAGTATTTGGCAGAAAACCGTGACTTTTACGAGGAGCAGATGGCACTGAAGCGCGCTGCTTATCAGCAAGGGCGTGAGATTGACCTTGCTGCGCTAATGGCTACGGAGAAGCATCCGAGGCTGGTGCTGTATGAGTTGCTTCGAGGGCACGGATTTAATTTCTCACAAATTGATGATATTTTGGCCTCGTCGGGGAAGTCGGGATTGGAATTTGAGGGTGAAGGCGTGAGGCTGGAGCTGGACCGTGGGATGCTGCTAATTATAGATGAGGAAGTTTCTTTTTCGGCAAGTGGAATGAGGGTGTCGCTGGCTCGGGATATATTGTCGCCAGTACACATATTAATTAGCGAACACCCTGTGGCGCAGTTTAAGCCAGTGAGGGATGTGAATGTGGCATTCTTTGATATTTCGGTGATAGGCAGGGGGGCGAATTTTGAATTGCGTCATTGGCAGCGAGGGGATAGAATGGCCCCCTTCGGTATGCATGGGGCTACTAAACTGGTGAGTGACATCTTCGCTGGGGCGAAGATGAGCGCTGAGGAGAAGCGCAACGCTTGGCTGCTGACGCGCAATGGGGAGATATTGTGGATTCTCGGGCTGAGGGCAAGCGAACTATTCAGCATCGGCCCAGAGACGCGCCGGTATCTGCGCCTTGAATACCGACGGTAATGTATTTTCAAACTGTGGTGATTACGTGCATTTGGCAGTGGGGGCAGTCGAAGTCGAGGCGGTAGGTGGCGGCTTTGTTTTTTAGATAAAGGGGCCCGGGGAGGGGCTTGGCTCCGCCTTCTTTCAGGCAGGCGCCGAGCTCTCGGCGCAGGCAGTAGCGAGTGGTCATTACGCAAAGCGGGTCTTTGGTCTTTGGCCTTTGGTCTTTGGGGATTTCGAGGGCTGGCTCGATTGAGGTGACGCCGTGGTCGCGGTAGAATCGCTCGGCCAATGAATTTGCCACATTGTCATGGTATGTAAGTGCTTTTTCTGGGTATTTGCAGGGCTGCTCAGCGGGGCGATACTCGTAATGGTGAGTAGCTTGGATTTGTGCATCGAGCAGGGCTATTGCTTCGCGTTTAAGATCTGCTAAAACTGAGGCTGGGATGAATTGGTCGTCGGGAATGTCGTCGATTAGGGTTTCAAGGCGATAATTGGTGCCACCGAGTTTGGAGAGGATTTTTAGGCGCGTTTCTTTTTGGGGAGTGCGGGCATTTTGGTATGGGCAGTCGGCGGTGACGGAGGCTGATGGGCGGCAGGTCACTGACCCGCCGCTCCGGGGCTGTCGCAGTGTGCAGGTCACTGACCCGCCGCTCCCAGATAGGTCAACCTTATGGGGGTTAATGGCTATGGTTAGGGAAATTAAGCTATTTTGGGTAGTAAGACCCATTGTGATGGGGATGAGGCGTGTGGCTGTGTCGCGGGTCAGCTCGGCATCGCGCTTAGTGTCGCGATTGCGGTAGAGCTGAGTGCCAGGGGCAATCTCCACGGGTGTGGCAGGGAAAAGCTGGTTGCCGTCGATGCGATTGAGGCGGAAGCCTACAAATTCGCCCGACTTATTGAAGAAGCCGAGCCCATCGCCGTTGGCGAGTGGCGCGGTCAGCTTGGCGGTAATCATGCGCGGCGTGGATTTCACCACGCTGCCTACTGGCTGGCCAATCCACTTGGGAGTGTCAAAATTGGCCATATTATGGGACCGCTGGGACCCATTTGTCCTGGTTGTCCCAGTTAAAAAATAATCTGTGTAGCCTCGATTGAAAGCTGATTTGAGGTCGGGAGTAAAGCTCAGCTTTACCTCGCCCATTGAGGCGCGGCAGAAGCTATCGGGGTGTTTGGCTATTACCTCGTCGAGGCCTCGGCGGTAGCTGGCCACCACATTTTTCACATAGGCGGCATCCTTGAGTCGTCCTTCGATTTTAAATGATGAGATTCCAGCCAAGGCCATGTCCTCGAGGTCGCTGATGCGGCACATGTCGCGTAGCGACAGCAGATGCTTGTTGCGCATCAGCACACGTCCGTTACTATCCACCAGGTCATAAGCCATGCGGCACATCTGTGCACATTCGCCACGGTTGGCGCTGCGGCCATTGGCCACGCAGCTGGCATGGCAATCGCCGCTGTAGCTTACGCATAGGGCTCCGTGCACAAAGGCTTCAAGCACCACATCGCTCGGCACAGCCGCACGCACCTCGCGAATCTGGTCGAGGGAGAACTCGCGCGGCAGCACCAGTTGATTGAAGCCGCAGCGGGCCAAGAATACAGCCTTGTCAACGCTGCGGATGTCGCACTGGGTGCTCGCATGGAGTGCGATTGGCGGTATTTTCATTCTCAGCAGCCCCATGTCCTGCACAATCAGCGCATCCACGCCAATTCGCCAGTAATCGCGCACAAGGTTCTCCACGCTTGCAATTTCATCTTCATATATGATGGTATTGAGTGTGGCATAGACTTGTGCGCCGAAGCCGTGGGCCAGGCGCACAAGCTTGGCGATGTCGGAGATGCTGTTGGTGGCAGCGGCGCGCGCCCCATGCGTTGGGCCGCCGATGTACACAGCATCGGCTCCATGCATCAGGGCAATGCGGGCTATTTCGGCATCACGCGCAGGGGCCAGGAGCTGAAGAGATTTCATGTGGTTATTATTGCGCCCTCTGGGCTTTTTATTTGCAGGCGAGGTCGAGATTGAGCATTGAGGCTTTGTAGGCGTAGAGGCCGTCGTTGCTGAGTTCTACGAGCTGCATCTTGCCGTCGAGGCCAGGCACTCGCACGTGGGTCTCGTCAACGAAGGTGAGGAATGGGAGCTCCTCGTCGTCGCCCATCACGATGGTCCAGGTCTCGATGTCCTGATGGAAGTTGAGGCGCGTCTTTGAACCGTCGTTCATGCTGGTGATGGTGTAGCCCTTGCCGTCACATTCAACCAGGTATTTGCCATCGGCACCGTCGATTATGCTCTTACCTTTGGCCACAGGCGACGAACCACTCCAGAACTCAATGCTATTGAGCACCAAGATATCAGCCAAGAATGAAACCTCGTAAACGGGGATAATCCAGAAGCCGATGAACACCAGTTCGTTGACAAACTTGCTGTCGATTCGCTCGTTCCAAGCCTTGAGCTTGTTGAAGAGGGCGAACGAGCCGATGCAGCTTTGCATCGACATTGATGCCAGCAGAGCGCAGGCTATGGCCAGGGTGGTGAATTTTTTCATTGTTATGTAAATTGGTTATTGTTTGATTTTTGTTGATATGCGATTGTAGAAGTCGAAAACCTCGCGCACGTAGCTGGTGGTCTGTCGGCCACGGAAATAACCGAATTTGCACACGGGGTCGTTGTAATATTCGGGGTTGGCTTTGAGCAGGAGCGCCTCAGCCACATTTCCATCCCATACTTGAGGATTCTTGCCAGTCTTTTTTGCCAGGGCAATGGCATCGTAGATGTGGGCAGGACCGCTGTTGTAGGCTGCCAAGATAAACTTGATGCGCTCGATGCGGTCGGGCACGCGCGAGGCTAAGGCCTGGTCGAGGCTGGCGATGATTTGGCACGCCACGTCAACCGACACCTCTGGGTCAATCATTGCCATTGGGTCAGTCTTGTAGGCGCGGGCTGTTGATGGCATCACTTGCATTATGCCGCGAGCTCCGGCCCAGGAGACTACCTCGTTGTTGAACTTGCTCTCGATGAAGGCGATGGCTGCCAACATGCGCCAGTCCCAGTCGAGCTGCTTGGCGTATTTGCGGAATACGTTGTCGTAGGGCGACACATGGCCGTGGCTGAGGTCGAGAGTGTAGATTGATGGCACATCCTTGCTCAGCTCGAAATATCGACGCAGCAATATTGCATTTTCCTGACGCGGCTTTTCCTCGCCCATCCAGCTATTAATGCTGTCAGCCAGCCAGGGGCGGTCGGGACTGACAGCCCATGACGACCGCTGCGGGAAACTGAGCGGCATGGTAATGTCGAGCTTGGGGTAGTAGGTCTTGTTGATTCGAGCTATGTCGCTGTCAACCACCGTCAGCGGGATTTCGCCAGTGGCCACCATGTCGATAAGGTCCTCAGTGATAAGTGTGTCGCGGTCCACAGTGTGGATGTTGATGCCTCCGCCAAGCTCATCATTGAGGTTGATCAGGCGCTGGTGGTATTTGGTGCCAGCCTCCACATAGATGTCGCGGCCTACCAGCTCAGTGACATCGGTGATGCGATCAGTGCTGCGAGGCTGCACTAATACCTGCGAGGTCTCGTTGACTGGACCGCAGGGCAGGGCGTGTTCGCGATAGTCGAGGGTGACAGGCACCTCATAGGCAATCAGATCAACTCGGCCTGAATCGAGCATCTCGATGGCATCGCCAAGGCTTGGGGCCACTTGCAGGTCGAGCACCGAGCCTTTTTCCTCGGCCATGGCGCGTACCAGCGAGTAGTCATAGCCCATTTCCTCGTCACGGTACATGAAGAATGAGGTGGGGCTGTAGAGAGTAGCTACCCTCAAGGTGTCGGGCCAGCCATAGTCGGGGGCTTCCTCGGGGGTGACATGATGGCTTGTGCGGCAGCTGGTGACCACCACCAAAGCCAAAAATGCTATGATGGGATTAATATTCAAAAGTGCCGTTTTCGGAGATTATGGTCAGGCGGTTAGCGTCGGCCTCTTCTACTCGGCCAATTATCTGCGCTGGGATGCCAAAACTCTCAGAGATGCGAATTACCTCGGCGGCATGCTCAGGAGCCACGTAGATTTCCATGCGATGGCCCATGTTAAATACCTTGTACATCTCTTGCCAGTCGGTGCCGCTTTGCTCTTGAATGAGTCGGAACAGCGGAGGAATGGGGAAGAGATTATCCTTAATCACATGCTTGTGCTCTACGAAGTGCATCACCTTGGTCTGTGCGCCGCCGCTGCAATGCACCATGCCGTCGATTTCGGGGCGCATCTTTTCGAGAATGGCCTTGATCACAGGAGCATAGGTGCGGGTGGCTGAAAGCACAAGCAAGCCGGCATTGATGGGCGAGCCCTCCACCTCGTCGGTCAGGCGCATCTTGCCCGAATAAACCAGATCTTCGGGGGTAGCATGGTCGTAGGTCTCGGGATATTTCTCAGCGATTTCCTTGCAGAACACGTCGTGGCGAGCCGAGGTGAGGCCATTGCTTCCCATGCCGCCGTTGTAGCCAGTTTCGTACACGGCTTGGCCGTAGGATGCAAGCCCCACGATTACATCGCCAGCCTTGATGTTGGCATTGTTTACAACATCGGCGCGGCGCATGCGACAGGTTACGGTGCTATCCACGATGATTGTGCGCACCAAGTCGCCCACGTCGGCTGTCTCGCCGCCAGTGCTGTAGGCGCTTACGCCCATGCTGCGCAGCTCGGCCAACAGCTCCTCGGTGCCATTGATAATGGCTGAGATTACCTCGCCGGGCACTAAGTGCTTGTTGCGTCCAATGGTAGAGGATACAAGGATATTGTCGGTAGCGCCTACGCAGAGCAGGTCATCAATATTCATAATCAGCGCATCCTGAGCGATGCCTTTCCACACGCTCAGGTCGCCAGTCTCGCGCCAATAGGCGTAGGCGAGGCTTGACTTGGTGCCTGCGCCGTCGGCATGCATGATATTGCAATATTCGGGGTCGCCTCCCAGATAATCGGGGATGATTTTGCAGAATGCCTTAGGGTAAAGGCCTTTGTCAACATTCTTGATGGCATTGTGCACATCTTCTTTCGAGGCAGATACGCCTCGCATCATATATTTTTCTTTGTCGGCTTTCATCTTATTTTTATTTTTCAGTGGCAAAGCTGGGGTTTCAGTGGCAAAGCCACTGAACACAGGAACGGCTGACGCAATGCTCCTTAAACCTTAACCCTAAAATGAATATTCTTTGCTGAGGCGGAGCATTTGGGTGGGGTAATCTTCGCCATAGGTGATTTCTACGTCGATCAACTCGCCATTTGCATCAAATTGGGGTTTGTACACGGGGTTTACAAAGCCTTTGTAAGGTGCGATGTCGAGTTTGGCGTAGCGGTCGAGCACCTCCTGGTGGAGCTTGGGATCAACCTTTACGGCGTAGGTCTCCACGAGCTGGCGTCCGGCTTCGTAGTCACCCTCGCTCTTGATGCGCTGGATTTCGCCAAGGAGCTGGCCGAAGAGCTGGCGCAGCTTTTCGTAATCATTGATTTTGATGTAGGTTTTGCCATCGATTGTGACATATTCGATCACATTGTCGGGCTTACCTTTCTCATAAGCCCATTCGCTGATAAGCTTGCGGTTGCGCATGTGGGCTTCCTCGATGTCCTTGCCGGGCTCGATGCGCATTAGCTGGGTCATAAGGCCGTTGAGGATGTATTTGTAATATTCAGCCTTGTAGGCCTCGGGGTTGTCAAGCAGGCCGAGCTCCAACAGTTTGGGATCTGCCAGATAATATAGAGCGAAGAGGTCGGCGCGAGCCTCCTCCAATGTGCTGCCGTGAGCCTTGAGGGCGTCGGGGTCAACGCCGGGGAGGAGCTGACCTGAAGCGTGGCCCAGGCACTCGTGGAGGTCGGTGTGGAGATTGTCGGTGATGAAGAGGTAATCTTCGAGCAGCTTGCGGGTGGGTTCGTCGATTACAAATTCCTCGTTGAAGCCGTTGCCGTGGCTGGCCATGTCGTAGGCCTCGGTAATGTTTTCGATAGTTACCGACTTGCTTCCGTGCTGGGCACGAATCCAGTTGCTATTGGGCAGGTTGATGCCGATGGGGGTGGCAGGGTAAGCGTCGCCAGCGAGGATAGCGGCATTGATGACCTTGGCGCTCACGCCCTTGACCTTAGCCTTGCGGAAACGCGGGTCAACAGGCGAGTGATCCTCGAACCACTGCGCATTGTTGCTGACAGTCTCGGTGCGCTGGCTGGCAGGGATGTTCTTGTAGTTGACGATTGATTCCCACGAGCCTTTCATGCCCAGCGGGTCGCCGTAGCTTTCGATAAAGCCATTGATGAAGTCAACTTGCGAGTTGGTGTCCTCGGCCCATACGATGGAGTAGTCGTCGAATGTCTTGAGGTCGCCAGTCTTGTAATAGTCAATCAGCAGCTCGATGGTCTTCTTCTGTGCGTCGTTCTCGGCGTAGGGAAGGGCTTTCTGCAAGTTTTCGATAATGCGCTCGATGTGCTTGGAGCATTCACCGCCAACCTTGAATTTGCTTTCGTGGAGGTTGCCATTGGCATCGCG
The DNA here is from genome assembly GCA_020860515.1 of Bacteroidales bacterium. GTDB lineage: Bacteria > Bacteroidota > Bacteroidia > Bacteroidales > Muribaculaceae > CAG-873. The sequence goes on from JAJBUG010000061.1 coordinate 13,272, forward strand.
CACGATGCGGCTGTTGAGACCGTAGCTGATGGGGGTGAGGTCGGTAGTGTCCTTCATCTGGGCGTAGAAATTCTCCACTTCCTCCTGGGTGATGCCAGGAGCATAGAAGTTACAAGCACTGGTGGTAATCAGATCCACGCCATCGGCTTGGTTTACGCGCTTGGGATAAGCCTCTGGGTTGAATACTACATCGAGCAGGTAAGCGGCCACATCATCGTCAACTCCGTTCTTGGCAAATTCGGCTGAGAGGAACTCAGATGAGAATTCGGGCACAAACTTGTCCATCGAATAATGGTGGTGGATGCCATTGCCGAACCATACCTGCTTCATATATTTCTCAAAAGCCTTGAACTCCTGAGAGTTGCGGTCGCCGCTGTAGTTGGTGTAAACCTTTTCGAGTTCTTGGCGCAGGGGCATATTAGCCTCGCAATTCTGGTACCACAGGATGTCGCGACCCCACTGGGCAGCTTCGGTCAGATAATACACCAGCTTGCGCTGCTGTGGGGTAAGGTCCTTGAATCCTGGCACCTCGTAGGCGAGCACTTCGATATCAGCGAAGCGGTCAACCTTGTAGTTGAAATTTTTGTCTTCGTTGGCGTTCATATTAGCCATAGTCAATAGCGCCGCAGCGCCGATTAGTATCTTTTTCATCATTGCTTGGATAATCTTTTGACAATACATTTGGCAATAGATTGCAAAATTACTCATTTTTCCCCAATTAATCAACCTCAAAAAGAATAAATCACCAAAACCTATACCTATAAAACCAAAAGCGGCTCCATGAGGGAGCCGCTTAATTGGGAAAAGTTATAGACGCAATCTTATTTGATAATTATTTTTTCAACTGAATCGCCGTTTTGGCGCAGGTAGATACCTTGGGTGGGATTGGCAACTTCCACACCATTAAGATTGTAATATTTACCCTGAGTGTTGACATCGCTTGCTATTGATTCTATGCCCGAAGAATTTCCAGCATCGGAAATATCAACCTTCATTACGCACAGACCGCCATCGCCGGGAATAAGATTCCAATTGTCATCGTAGCTCTGCTGGCCGATGTAGCTGATGTAGGCGTATTCCCCGCCATCGACCACTGAGATGCTGCTCATTTTGCAATCGCTTTCTGCAATCTGCTTGCTCCACAAGGTGTTGCCAAAATTGTCGATTTTACGAACCATGAAGTCGGCTCCGTTCCAGCTGGTGCCTTCACCATAGAATAGAATCCAGCCGTCGGTGCGTGGAAGCACCTTTACAGGCACAAAGCCCCACATGTCGTTTTTGCCAGAGGAAATGCCATAAATGCCATAATCATTTTTAGTTTCCCAATAATAAGCGCCGTCGATGTCCATCATATTGGCATATATATTTACCTCAGCGCTTGAATATGCATATTGCCAAAGTACCAGCATAGCATAATCCCTACGAGCAAACACTGGATTGGAAGCATCGCCATCCATAGAGCCTGTGCATGAAACAGAGCTTGACAGTGCCACTCCATTGCCATCCACATGATTCTCGGCTACATAGCCGTACCATCCCGTAGGGATTCGGCCAACCAGCACTACGCCTCCCTCGCCATCACTTGCAATCTCAGGCATCGTTATATATCCAGTGTTGAGATTTTCTGGCATAGCCACTGCGGGTTCTTCCCATTGAGCTTGGCCATCTGCGTTGTAGCGTTGGGCCATTATCATGCCTCCATCACCGTTGTCATCTGGGTTAAGCGCATATACTACAATAACATCACCATTTTCTGATGGGCATAATAGAGCGTCGGCTGCTTCGATTACCACATTCTTAGACCAAACCAAGGTGCCATTGGCATTGATTCTTTGCATTTGGAAACTGGTTTCACTCACTGTTACGGTTTCTGGCATTTCCTCATCGGGGAACCAGGGCGAGGGTTCCCAGTTTTCTTCAGTAGCAGGCACTTCGTAGCTTTCGGTATAGAAGGCCCCAATGTACATGTTTTCGCCCGACACGCAGGTTAGTCCTTGCAATGTGTCGCAATTGGCATCCTCATGAATCTTTGGGATCTCAAAGAGAATGCCGTCAGCGGGCCAAATGGGGTTGCCCTCCAAATCATAGAGATAAGCGTACATTTCTCCGTACCAATTGTAGCCAGATGGGTCATTGCGAGTGTCGGAGAAGAGGACAAGCAGATTTCCGTCGCTGGTGAGCTGGGGGGGGAAATAATCGGTGGTCCAGCTTTTGGTGGTTTGATTGGTGAGAGCCACGCCATCGGTGCCAAGTGTGCGATTGCCATTGGCATCGATTACTTGCATGCGCACAGTATAGTTGCCATCGTAATCAAGCCAAGTGTATACCAAGCGTCCGTCATCGGTCATCATTTCTTTTAGGAGGGCCTGATCATAGATGCCGTCCTCGGCTATGATTTTGCAATCGGTGTTGCTGGCTGGCCATTGGGCCATAGCTGAGCCACACATAAGGGTGGCCATAAGGGGGAGTAGAAGTTTTCTCATAATAGTTGGAGTGTGAATTAAGTTTGCTGCAAAGTTAATACCTTTGCTTTGAATAGAGGCAAAATCGAGGGTAGACAAGAGGGTGGACAGGAGTGTTAAAACCCTCAATTCGAGGTGCTTTTTATGGATTTGAAGAATTCTTCAAGGTTTTGCTCAGTGGCGAGGCCCAGCTTTTTGCGCAAGCGATATCGGTTCTTCTTTAGGCTGTCGGGGGTGATGTTTAGGAGTGAGCGAATTTCCTGGGCTGTCATTCCCAATTGAAGCATACCGATCAATCGCAGGTCGTTTTGGGTCAGTTGGGGGTATCTTTCCATTAGGGTGCGAAAGAGGGCACTTTCAGTTTTGCGAAGCTGTTGCTCAAAAGCTTGCAGATACTTGTCGCGTTCGCCATCTTCAGGCATTTCGGCTATCTGCAGGCTTAGAGCTATATTGTCCTTGTTAGCGCGGTCAAGTTCTTCTTGGCTTTGACGCATGCGAAGCTCCATTAGCTCATGTTCGAGCCGTTGACGCTCGATTTTTGAGTCAAGCTGTTCTTTTTCAAGTGAAGCGAGCCTATGGCGAGTCTGTGCAGATTTTCTAAGATAGTAAATCAGACCAAGGAGAGCCAAAATCACAATGCATAGCAAAGCTGCGCTAAGCCAGAAAATGGTACGTTGGCGCAGGTGAGCTTGTCGCTCTAAGAAAAGTTTGTTTTGTTCTTGCACCATAGCTATGTGGTAGTTGGTTTCAGTGCCACGCAATTGCTGATATAGTTGATGATATCGTGAGTTATGCACAAAATAATTGTCAATGTCGCGCCTCAGACTGTCAATATGGGCCAGCATGCTTAGCTCTACAATTTGATTTTCATACATATTGTTGAGCTCACAGTATTTTTCATCTTCTTCCCAAGCTTGGTAGGCTCCATCTAAATCGCCTTGCTCATAAAGCAGCCAGCCTCTTACATAATGTGCTTGAGATCGGTACATGCCATATTGCAGCAAGGGAGCATTCTCAAGAAAGTCTATAATTTCCCATGCCTGTTTGTGATTGCCTTGAGCGCGTAGAATGTCGGCCTTGTTAGCAAGGTCAGTATAAACAAAAATGGTATCATTTGGATAAAGGCGCGTTGACAGATCAATGGCTTTGTCGTAAAATTGAAGCGCCTGCTCACAATTATTATCAATCTTATAAGAATAAAGTCCCATAAGACGCCAATAATATTGGTTACTGTAATGGCGCTCTTGAATATTTGGATTGCTGTCTTCGATTTCTATATAAGGCAATCTCTTAAGTTGGAGATATGCGGAATCGGAATGGCCCATATATTCATACAATAGAGCCAGATATACGGATGCCTCAAATTCATCATTTGGAGAATTATTTTCTGCGGCTAAGGTCTTAGCCATTAAGAAACTGTTGAAGGCTTCAACCAGGCTGTCAGCATCAAATTGTCTCATGCCTTGCTCAAATAAGTTGGTAGCCGTGTTCTTGTTCCCACTATTTCGGGAACAAGAACACGGCAATACTGCCATTGCCAGGGATAGTATGAGGAGTAGATTTTTCAGATTTATAGATTATTCTACGTAGAGAACGAGGCCTTTGAGGTATTCGCCCTCGGGGTGGTAGATGTTTACGGGGTGGTCAGCTGGTTGGGTGAGCTGGTGCAGGATGCGCACCCGGCGACCGGTTTGGGCTGCAGCTGAAAAAACAGCAAGGCGGAACTGCTCCTTGCTCACGGCTTGCGAGCATGAGAATGTGAAGAGAATTCCACCTGGGGCTATGCGCTCGATGGCTCGGGCGTTGAGGCGTTGGTAGCCTCGCAGGGCATTTTTCAGAGCGGTGCGATGCTTTGCAAATGCTGGGGGGTCGAGCACTATAAGGTCGTATTCACCCTTGCCGATATTGTCAAGGAATTTGAATGCGTCCTCGGCATAAGCCTTGTGGCGAGGATCTCCTGGAAAATTCAGCTCCACATTGGCATTGGTCAAGCTGATGGCCTTGGCGCTGCTATCCACCGAGTGCACCAGCTGCGCTCCCCCGCGCATGGCATAGAATGAGAAGCCACCGGTGTAGCAGAACATATTCAGTACCTTGCGATCCTTAGAATATCTCTCCAGCAAGGCGCGATTGTCGCGTTGGTCCACAAAGAAGCCTGTCTTTTGCCCTTTGAGCCAGTCAACATGGAATTTTAGGCCGTTTTCCTGGGCTATATCCGTTTCGTACTTGCCAATGAGATAAGCATTTACGGGGTCGAGATGAGCCTTGTAGGGTAGGGTGGTTTCGCTCTTGTAATATACATTGCGGATGTCAGCGTCGAGGTCAACCAAGGCCTGGGCAATTTGCATGCGAGCAAAGTGCATGCCTGGGCTGTGGGCTTGGATTACTGCCGTCGGCCCGTAAACATCCACTACCAAGCCAGGGAGGAAGTCGCCCTCGCCATGGACAAGGCGGTAGGCTTCGTTTTCCGTTTTCCGTTGGTCAGTCTCTGGCTTGTCATTTGTAATTTGCAATTTGTCATTTCCAAAGATGGATTGGCGCAGACGCAGGGCTTGCTGCAGACGCTGACGATAAAAATCAGTTCCCAGCTCGGCATCTTCACCGAAGGTGAGCATACGCACTGCGATGCTGCCAATCTGGTAATGGCCAAGGCCAATTAGGCGATGGTCGTGGCTCTCGACTGCCACTATGTCGCCCTCCTCGATGCCCTCAGGAGCCTTGGCGATTGCTCCTGAGAAAACCCAAGGATGGAATCGCTCGAGCGATTCCTCCTTGTGAGGCTTCAATGTTATTATTGGATATGTCATTGGAATGCGCGGATTAAATCATTGCCATTGGCATAAACCAGTAACAACAACAGGAAAGCAAAGCCAACTGTGTTGGCCACCTCCAAGAATTTGTCGCTGGGTTTGCGACCCGACACAATCTCCCACAGCAGGAACATGATATGGCCGCCGTCGAGAGCCGGAATCGGGATGATATTCATGAATGCCAATATAATCGACAGGAATGCTGTAATCTGCCAGAAGGTGTACCAATCCCACTTGTCGGGGAAAAGGCTGCCGATGGTACCAAAGCCGCCGACCTGCTGGGCACCAGCCTTGGTGAAGAGCAGCTTGAGCGATGACACGTACATTGTAAGCTGATTGGTGCCGAGTTCCCATCCGCGAGGCAGACTTTCAAATAGTGAGTATTTGATGTCCTGGAAGGGGAAAATCTTGTCGGGCTGGCGCAGCATGATGCCAATCTTGCCATTTTCGTCGGGCGTGACATTGAGCATAATTTCCTTGCCATTGCGATTCACCAGCATTGAGGTTTCCTTTTCGGCATTCTTAGCCAGGGCTGGGAAGAATTCGGTAAGAGTGGGCGTGGTGTCGTTGCCAACTTTTAGGATGCGGTCGTCATCCTTGAGGCCCCCCTCTTGTGCTCGGCTGCCACCCTGCACCTGCTCAGCATACACGGGTATTCGCAGACTTACGATGGGAGTCTTGAGCGATGCTATCTCTTCGAGCGTTTCCTTGGGGATGGTGATATCAATTTTTTCCTTGTGGTCGCGCATTACCGTGACTACTGCTCCAGGCTGCACCATGTCCCAAAGTTGGGTGTAATCTTTGGGATTGGCGGTCTCGCCGTTGATTGTGAGCAGGATATCGCCATCGCGAAAGCCTGCATCCTTCATGGGCTGGGCATAATCGAGGCCTTCGTAGGCATCTTGATAGGCGATGGTGCGTTCGCCCCAGTGGAAAGCGATGCCAGCGTAGATGGCAATGGCAAGCAGGAAGTTGAATAGCACGCCCGCTACCATTACCAGGAAGCGCTTCCATGCTGCCTTAGAGCGGAACTCCCAAGGCTGAGCTTCTGAGGCCAGGTCTTTGGCTCCCTTAGTCTCATCTACCATGCCGGCAATGTCGCAGTAGCCGCCAAGTGGCAGCCAGCCGAGACCGTACATAGTGGCAGCCCATGATGGCTTGCCCTTCTTGTTGACTGGGTTGTGGGGTTTGCCGCATTTGATGGTGAGCAGAGCCTTAGGCACATCCTTCACCTCTTCCTGTCCATCGATGGTCTCAGTTTCTCTTTGAGTCCAAGCTATGATTTGGAGCTTGCCTTTGTCGGGGTAATATTTCAGCAATGAGAACCAAGGGTTGAAGAACAGGTAGAATCTGTTAACCTTGATTCCGAATAGTCGGGCGAAAAAGTAGTGGCCAAATTCGTGAATGGTTACGAGGATCACGAAGGCAACGATGAGTTGCAGGGCCTTAATCCAAAATGTTTCCAATTATATCTCTGTTTTATATTTATTTTAGGAGGGGCCGCTGACGCTGGCCCAACGGTGGCTTTAAAGAACCAATCTCCCAGGTTGATTTATTTTTTGTTTTTTTCTATTAATTCTTGGGCCAGGGCGCGAGTTTCGGCATTGGTGGCCACATAATCTTCGTAAGTGGGATCCAATATGAATGGCATCTGAGCCAAGGCCTCGGTGATTGTGGTGTAAATCTGTGGGAATGAGATTTTTCCATGCAGGAAGGCTGCCACGGCTATTTCGTTGGCAGCATTTATGATGCAGGCTGAGTTGCCACCTTTCTCCAAGGCATAGTATGCCAAGTCGAGGCAGGGAAATTTCTTCAGGTCAGGCTCCATAAATGTAAGCACCGACATTTGCTGCAGCGTAAGCGGGGGCAGCAAGTAATTGTCGCGTGTGGCCTCGCCCAGAGCATAGGCGATTGGAAGTCGCATATCGGGGGTGCCAAGCTGAGCCTTCACTGCTCCGTCGGCATATTCCACCATCGAGTGGATAATCGACTGCGGGTGCACCACTGGGGTTATTTTGCTCGGCGGCATCTTGAAGAGCCAGCGAGCCTCGATGATCTCAAAGGCTTTGTTGAGCATAGTGGCCGAGTCGATGGTAATTTTGGCTCCCATGTGCCAATTGGGGTGATTAAGGGCATCTTCCACAGTGGCATTGGCAATTTGCGCAGTAGTCCAGGTGCGGAATGGACCACCTGAAGCCGTGATTATCAAACGGTTCACGCGCGCCATGTCCTCGCCTTGCAGGCATTGGTAGATGGCGCTATGCTCAGAATCTACTGGGTAGATTTTCGAATGGGAATGATTCTGCAGCTTTTCGATCAGCGCGCCTGCTACTACCAGGGTCTCTTTGTTGGCCAGGGCAATGTCCTTGTTGGCCTTGATTGCAACAATCGTGGGAGCAAGGCCGCTGTAGCCAACGGTAGCGGTAAGCACCATATCAACATTCTCGGCAGCGGCTGCTTCTTCCAGGGCTTTGGCTCCGGCTGCGGTCTTGATGCCAAGTGGCTGCAGTGCACCTCTGAGGATTTGATATTTTTTTTCATCGGCAATGATGGCCAAATCAGGCTTGTGGGTCAAGGCAAGCTCGATGAGTTTGTCAACCTGGCTGCCCGCAGCCAGCACGCTGGCGCGGTAGCGCCCTTGCGAACGCTCGATAATGTCGAGAGCCTGCAGTCCGATCGACCCCGTGGCTCCGAGCACGGCTATGTTTTTAGGTTTATTCACAATTGTAGTCATTTTGAACTGCAAAGTTACGAAAAGTTTGTGACTTTTAGGTAGATACAAAAAAAATTATTCGTCATCACGACGAATAATCTTCTACCTTAAATCTAATACCATGAAAAACTTGATGCAAAGTTAGGCATTTTATGTTATACAACATAATTTTTTGACAAGAAAATTCAATATGTTAACATTATTTTGCTAAAAATGTGTTTTTGGGATACAAATCGTGTCCTTTGGGCACTCCGAGAGGGGTGATTAGCATAAAACCCCCGACTTAAGTCGGGGGTTTTGGACAAGACGTGCCGTTGGCACTATTCTTTGCGGAATTCGGTGGGGCGTTTGCCCAGATTTTCCTTTACATAGCGGCTGAAGAAGCCGAGATTGGGAAAACGGAAGATGTAGGAGATTTCCTTGACAGTCTTATCTGAGAATTTCAGATAATTGTAAATGCTGTTGCTGATAGTCTCCTTGATCCACTGGTGGGCAGTACGGCCGCTCATGCGCTTACACACCATAGATAGGTACTTGGGTGTTACGCATAAGCGCCCGGCGTAGTAGCTAAGTTGGCGCTCGGTGCACTGTTCGTTAGTGAGTATGTCGACAAAGCGCGTGAATAGCGCCAGTCCTTGGGTAGATTGATAGTTTTCATCGACTACGGGCTTGCGAGGCAGGGCCAAGGGGAGCTGGCGCATATCGCTGATCATAGAGCAGAGCATGCAGCGCAGCAGCGACGACACTACTTCGCGGTAGAACATATTGTTCTTGTGGGCCACTTCGTCGAGAAGCAGGCGGTAGTACGAAAGCAGCAAGGGTTTTAGCTGCTCCGTCATGTCAAAAATTGGGTGCTTGTCAATGCTTAGCACATAGTTCCAGATGTTGCCGGCGGTGGCCATGATGCTATGGCTGAACCTCACCGTGAGGAACACGGCGTGCCCCTGGAAATCATCGCTGAACTGGAGGGCCGAAATTATGCGGCCAGGACGGCACAGCAGCATTTGGTGATTGCTGACTGTCATGGGCTCGCCGTCGATTCGCAGCTTAAGATAACCCCGGCGCACGAACACCAGCACGGCTATCTCCTGGCACCATGCTGTGTCGGAGTCGACAACGAGGTTGCGGGCGTCCTTCATCAGGCCGATTCCCTCATCGACGTAGTCTACTTTGAAAATGTCACCAATGTTCATGCTTAACGACTGATTTTTGGTTGATAATACTTACTAATTTTAACTTTACAAGACCTTCCATATAGATTTGTCGCAAATATACAATTTTTTTCTCTCACAGATGAAATTTTTTTTGTATTTTTGTGAATTGAACTTGAAAATTGTGAAAAAGCCCTCGATTTTGCCTCAAAAGAGGTGAAAATCCCGCGCCGTAATCATGATTTTCACTAACCAAACTGACCAGAGCATGGAAGTAATAAATTTTGATAAGACACCCTCGCTGATGAGCCAAATCATGAGGGAGTTGCGCCAAAAGGGAGTGCAGGACGACCCTCTGCGCTTTCGCTATAATCTGCAGCGCGCCGGTGAAATCATGGCTTATGAGATCAGCAAGCGGCTCCGCTACGAGGTAATAGATGTGGAAACTCCGCTCGACATAGCCAAGTGCCACGTAATCGCCGACAAGATTGTGCTTGCTACAATCTTCCGTGCTGGCTTGCCATTCCATCAGGGATTTTTGCAATATTTCGACCGTGCTGAGAATGCATTCGTGTCGGCATACCGCAAATACCGCGAGAAGGATCGCTTCGATGTGCTGATTGAATATTTGGCCTCGCCGCGCCTCGATGGGAAGACCCTTATCATCTGCGACCCCATGCTTGCTACTGGGCTTTCGATGGAGCTAAGCTATCGCGCATTGCTCACCAAGGGCGAGCCAGATAGGATACATGTGGCATCGGTGATAGCGTCGCAGCAAGCTGTGGATTATATTAAAGAGGTGTTCCCCGACGACAAGACCACCGTATGGATCGGAGCCATCGACGACCACATCAATGCCCACAGCTATATTGTGCCAGGTCTGGGCGATGCTGGCGACTTGGCTTACGGCACCAAAGACTAATGAATAATGAAATAATTAATAATGAATAATTTATAATCCTTATGTCAGAAATCAAAACTGTGGGCGTACTCACCTCGGGAGGTGATGCTCCTGGCATGAATGCCGCCATTCGCGCCGTCACTCGCTCGGCTATCTACTCAGGCTTGAAGGTAAAAGGCATCTACCGCGGATACCGTGGCTTGATTACCGACGAAATCGTTGACTTCCGTACCCAGAATGTGTCGAACATCATTCAGCAGGGCGGTACCATCCTGAAGACTGCCCGCTGCAAGGAGTTTGCTACTCCCGAGGGCCGTCAGCTTGCCTTTGACAATATCAAGCGCCATGAGATTGATGCCTTAGTGGTAATCGGAGGCGATGGTTCGCTCACTGGCGCCCGAATCTTCGGCAACGAGTTCAACTTCCCAATCATCGGTCTGCCTGGCACTATCGACAATGACCTCTATGGCACTGATACAACTATCGGCTACGATACTGCCCTGAACACTATCATGGAGTGCGTGGATAAGATTCGCGATACTGCCACCAGCCACGAGCGTCTCTTCTTCATCGAAGTCATGGGCCGCGACGCTGGCTTCCTGGCTCTCAATGGCGCTATCGCTTCGGGCGCTGAGGCTGCTATTATTCCTGAAATTTCTACTCAGGTTGACCAGTTGGCCGACCTTATCAAGAACGGCTTCCGCAAGAGCAAGAACTCGTCGATCGTGCTGGTGGCTGAGAGCCCTGTAACTGGCGGCGCACTTGGATTGGCCGAGCGTGTGAAGAATGAATATCCTGGCTACGATGTGCGCGTGTCAATCCTTGGTCACTTGCAGCGTGGTGGCAGCCCTACAGCTCACGACCGCATCTTGGCTTCGCGAATGGGTGCTGCTGCAATCGACGCTCTGATGGACGACCAGCGCAATGTGATGATTGGCGTAAAGAACGATGAGATCGTGTATGTGCCATTCACCAAGGCTATCAAGAACGACAAGCCCATCAATCGCGAGCTGCTTGAGACCCTGCGCCGCTTGTCAATATAATGTGTGATTTGGTGAATTGGTGTATTGGTCTCACCAAAACACCAATTCACTAATTCACCAATTCACCAATTCACCAAAATACTAAATGAAAATTGACCTAAAAAGCCAAGCGCAATCCTTAGCTGTGATTACGCTTGGCATTATTATCTATGCTGTAGGCTTCACAGTGTTCATATTGCCCCACCACATAGTGATTGGCGGCATGGCTGGCTTCAGCACGCTGGTTTACTACGCCAGCTTTGGCAAGATACCCGTGGCTGTGACCATGTACGGCGTGAACCTGCTGTTGCTTCTGATGGGAGGCAGGATGCTGGGCCGCGGTTTTGTGCTTCGCACTATCTATGGGGCCACCGTGCTGTCGCTCTTGATTGGAGTGATGGAGGGTTATTTCACCTCGCATCCACCATTGGTGTCAAGCACTCCGATGAGCGTGATGATGGGATCAGTGCTGTTGGGATTTGGCATAGGGCTATATTACAGTCATCATGGCACCTGCGGGGGCACAGATATTGTGGCGGCTATCATGTCGCAAAAGACTACTCTCAGCATGGGCCGAGTGATGCTAATCGTGGATGTCACGATTGTGGCATTGAGCTTCTTCCTGCCCTTTGATGGGGATATGGAGATGCGCGTGCAGGTGCGCACCGAGACCATCATCTACGGTTGGCTGTCGATTCTGATATATTCGCTATTGGCCGACAAGTACATGGCTGCAGGGCGGCAGACAGTGCAGTTTATCATCCTCTCCGACAAATGGAGCGAGATTGCTGAGCGCATAACCCACGACACAGGCCGAGGCATCACTACCTGGGAGGCGCGTGGCTATTGGACTGGCAATGTGCGCACGATGATGATGCTATGGTGTCGCAAGTATGACCTTCATCAAATTTATTATATAATAAAGAGTATCGACGAAAACGCGTACATCGTTACCACCAACGTCCGTTCGGTATATGGCAATGGCTTTGATCATTTGCGTCTGCGAGGGGGCAAGAAGTCGTAATAAAAAATCTCAGGCTGATTATCAGCCTGAGATTTTTTATTCTGTTACTTGGAAATGGAATACTGTACCGTTCCGCCGATTTGGGTTTGCTCCCGGCCAGTCGGCTGAGTAAGGTTCACCAGTGTCAGGGTCGATGCCGAGATAGCGATTGGTGACCATGGAGAGCAGCATGCAGTCGCCTCGGAGCATATCCTGCCACATCCACAAGCTGCCTTCGCTCTCCTGTGGCATCAAGCGCACATCGCCAGAGAGGCCTGCGCCCACCACCGTAAGGAATCCTGTTCCATTCATGGCCTCAAGAGCGACTTTGCCATTGCCTCGGTCATGCACGCGGAATTGGCAGTCCTTGCCTCCGGCGCCCGAGTGGAGCAATCCGTGGTGCAGCGCTTGAGGCTGGCTGCCATTGCCAAGATTGGTAAGGGTGATTACTTTGCCTATGGGCAGGTTGGCGCTGCGGTCGGCCAGAGGCTCATCCACTACGAAGTTGTCAAATTCTGCATATCCTCCATCTTTGCCCAGCTGGTTGTAGGCAAACAGGCTGTAGCGCGAGCCCTGGAAGGTCTTCAGCTGATAAGCGAGCACTACTTCTTGGCCAAGATTCTGGAATTGAGAGCCATCGAGGCTGTAGCTGTACTGGGCCTTTTCGTTGTCGAGGTCACAGGTTACGCGCAGCCACAGCTGTGTTGGGATGTCAGCAACTTCGACTGTGGTATTTCCGTTTTGGTCGTATTGCTTCAGTGTGAATTTGCCATCTGCCTTTTCGATGGCAATGTAAGAGTATGGCGTATTCAGCAATGCCAATCCGGTGATATCTCCATCCTTGAGCTTGGCTGCGTCAATCTCTACTGTAGCTGATCCGACAGGGCCGACAGCTCGCTGGGTAAGAGCGTTTTTTGCCCATAGGAATTGATTAGCTGGCATGGTGTTGAGGCGGAGTTTGCCCTGCTTGGTCACTGTCCATTTCTTTTCCACGGGATTGTGGTTCCATTGCCAGATGCGTTGCAGTTTGCCACCGTCGAAATTGTCGCTGCGCACGTAGGGGTCGTGAGGGGTAATGGATGGGTCGTTGATTGGCTTTGTCCAGGTGCGAGGGGTGCGTCCCAAGTTGCCTTCAAGGCCAAAATATGGCCAGCCGTCAACCCAAGTCACTGGCGACAATCCCACTGTGCGTCCCACGCCTCGGAAGTCTTGCATCGTTACTCCCCACCATTCCCCCTCAGGCGTGTCCACGATGCCGCCCTGATGCAGGGTGGCGCAGCCCATGCGGTCGCCATGGTCGGTGTTTATGTCGAATTGGAAGCCCACTTCGGGCACTGGCGAGCCGAGGCCAACGTTGTTGACCCAGTTCTCGACCTCTGTGCCAAGGGTTTCTTTCATAGAGATGACCCTGGTTTCGTATGGTCCTTCGATTTTGTCGGCGCGTGCGCATTGCATGCGGCCCATGGGGGCGTAGTCAGCGCTTAGGATATAATATTTGCCGTTGATCTTGTAGATATGGTGGCCTTCGCCCATGGCATTGCCTCGGGGGATGATCACGCGTTCGCTGCCTTCGACATAGCCACTGAAGTCGGGCTTGATTTCGGTGGTTTTCACCTCGTCGTAGCCATGCACGGCATAAATCTTGCCATCGTCGTCGAATAGCACTGAAAGGTCGTAGATATTTCCGCCCATGTTGATGTGTTGCCAAGGCCCTTCGGGGTTATCGGCAATGTAAACTTGCAGGCCTATGCCGTTGATATTTGAGAAGATATAGAATTTGCCATCATGGTAGCGGATACAGGGTGCCCAGATGCCTTGGCCGTAAGCTTCCTTGCCATTGGTGAGCGAGAATTGGTCATCGGGGATGTCGAAGCGATCGAAGCAGTAGCTGGCAAGGTCCCAATTCACCAAGTCGGGGCTGCGAAGCACCACCAAGCCTGGCACGCAGTGCATCGTGGTGCCAGCCAGGTAAAACTCATCTCCCACGCGAATTATGTCGGGGTCGGAGAATTCGTCGTAGAATAGGGGATTGGTGTATGTCCCGTTGCCATTGTCGGCAGTCCAGGCCCATGACACTGTCACAGCGGCCATCGCCGCAATCAAAAGCAAAGCAAATCTCTTCATGGTCAATCACATAAATTTGTGGCAAATATTCGTGGCCAATCGATTCATGGCCTAATCTCTGCAAAGTTACAAAAATTTTCAGAAAAACACCCTGCTCAGCCTATGCAAAATTAGGAGATGGTGAGGGTGAAGCCGTGGCGGGGGTGGTGGGTGAATGTGATGATGCCCAGGGAGGCGAGGCGCACGATTGCAGCCTCGATGGTGCGGCGCGATGCTGGCACTAATAGCATTGCATCGGGGATGGAAACCCCACCGCGCTCGGTAATGGCCGAAACTAAGGCGTTTTCAACGCCGTCAAGGCTCATCAGGGCTGAATGGTCGCTGGCCTGCATGCGCCAGGCACGCACCATCAGCGGATGAGCGGCAATATTCTCATCAGCCACTCTGTAATAAGCGCGCCAGCTCAGGTCTGGTTCTTGGGCATAAACAGGCTTGGTTATTGCTGACTCCACTCGGGCACGGATTACAATGCCCGATTCCCCAGTATTGAAAGCTGTGAAGTCGATTGTGATAGCTGGGTCGCAATAAAGCTCGGCAGCCTGCTCAATCACGAAAATATCCTCCTCGTTACGCACTCCGGCAATAACCCCATTATCCTTTACGCCCACGAGCAGGTGTCCGCCGTTGCGGTTGGAGAACGCCGATAGCGACCGCGCAATCTTGCGCGCGTCACTGATGGCGTACTTGAAATCCTGACGCTCATGCTCGCCTTGCGAGATAAGGTCAAGGATATACTTCCGACCGCGTATCGGCTTAAGGTCCTTCATAATAGACGAAAAATCTATTGTGGGTTAACGAAAATCAACGAAATAACGAAAATCAACGATAACTCAAATTTGTAAATTTTCGTAAATCGTAAATTTTCGTCTTTCTACAAACGATTTATTAATTTTCTTAGAGCTGCGAATGTGTGAGCTGGTGCATTGTCCCAAAAATGTTCGTATTGTGCGATATTGTCGGCAGCGCCAGGGGTGTCGCTCACTACGCGCAGACACAGGAAGGGCACATTCTTGAGATAACACGTCTGGGCTATGGCACCGCTCTCCATATCCACGGCAATCACCCCAGGATACAGGGCCTTGATGCGCTCCACATCCTGCACACGTGTCACAAAAATGTCGCCGCTTGCCACCAAGCCGCACTTTGCGCCAAGATATTCGGACAATGGTTCGGGAGGCACTGGGCAGGTAAACATCCTTGGGCACTCTGCCGCTTGGCCCCATTCGGTGCCTGGTCCGCACCATACATCATGGTAAGCCACATTGCTGGCCAGCACCAGGTCGAGGATGTTGGCGCCTTGGCCAGTGCCTCCAGCTACGCCAGTGTTGATCACTACATCTGGGTGGAAAGTGTCAATCAGGCTAAGTGTGCCTATGGCGGCATTCACTTTGCCGATTCCGCATTGCATGGCCACCACAGCGCGCCCTTCGAGCGAACCACGGTGGAAGGTGAACCCGTTGACAGTCACCTCCTTTTTATCTTCAAGAAGACCAAGGAGCAGGTTGAGCTCCTTGGTCATTGCTACGATTATTGCTATTGTCACTTGGAATAAGTCTTTAGTCTTTAGTCTTTAGTCTTTGGTCTTTGGTCCTGGGGATATTATTTTAGGGCGAAGGCTTCTTTTACCTGGGGCACATAGTCAGCTTCCTCCCAACTGAAGAGCTTCACGGTGCGATCAAAGGGTTCGTGGCCCGGGTCTTGGAAGTGCTTGGTCACCACCTCAGGCTTTCGGCCCACGTGGCCATAGGCTGCCGTCTCGCGATATATTGGAGCGCGCAGGCCCAGGCGTTGCTCGATTGCATGGGGGCGCATATCGAAGATTTGGCTGACCTTGGCCGAAATTTCCGCATCGCTTATCGGCACCTTGGCTGTGCCGTAGGTGTTGACATAGAGGCTCACTGGCTGTGCCACGCCGATGGCATAGGCCACCTGCACCAGTACGCGCCGTGCTACGCCTGCCTCCACCAGATTTTTGGCTATATGGCGAGCCGCATAGGCTGCCGAGCGGTCAACCTTGCTGGGGTCTTTGCCTGAGAAGGCACCTCCGCCATGGGCTCCGCGGCCTCCGTAAGTGTCCACGATGATTTTGCGGCCAGTGAGGCCAGTATCGCCGTGAGGACCGCCGATTACAAACTTGCCGGTAGGATTTACGTGGAGCACGTAGTCGTCGCTCCACAGGCGTTGCAATTCGGCAGGGAGCGAAGCTTTTACGCGAGGAATAAGGATATCACGCACGTCGCGGCGAATAAACTCAAGCATCCCCTCATCGGCCTGCTCCTGGGTCATGCCTTCGCCAGGACGGATAAACTCATCGTGCTGAGTGCTGACCACCACGGTGTGCACGCGCACTGGCTCATCGTTTTCGTCGTATTCCACTGTCACTTGGCTCTTTGCATCGGGGCGAAGATATCTCATCTGTCTGCCTTCGCGCCGAATGGCAGACAGTTCGCGCACCAGGGCGTGGCTGAGGGCCAGGGTAAGGGGCAGCCGCTCGGGTGTCTCATCGGTAGCGTAGCCGAACATCATGCCTTGGTCGCCAGCCCCTTGCTCTTCGGGCAGTTGGCGCGACACGCCTCGGTCGATGTCGGAGCTTTGGTCGTGTATGGCGGTGAACACACCGCAGCTGTTTCCGTCGAACTGCAGGTCGGCGCGGTTGTAACCGATTTGGTTGATAGTGTTGCGGGTGACCTTGGCGATGTCGATGTAGGCTTCGCTATTGACTTCGCCCGACACTACCACCTGGCCGGTGGTCACAAGGGTTTCGCACGCTACATGGCTCTGCGGATCGCGAGCCAGAAACTCATCGAGGATGGTGTCGCTGATCTGGTCGGCCACTTTGTCGGGATGGCCTTCCGACACTGATTCTGATGTGAATAAGTAATGCATAGTTACATTGCTGGTTAATAGTGAATAACTAAGAATCCAGTGGATATCTTAGCTGATGTCCACTATGCCTTAATCCGTAAGTCCGATACAAAGGGATTGCGGTTTTAGCATTTTTTACTGTGGTTGCAAGCAGCCAAATTTTTCCACAAGGCCCCGCTGAGGGCGCCTAAAATATGAGTTGATTTGCAAATCGAGTGCAAAGTTAGGAAAAAAATTTGGTCATTCCAAATTTTTTTCCTAACTTTGCAGTGCAAAAGCCCAGATGGCGGAATTGGCAGACGCGATGGTCTCAAACACCATTGGAGCAATCCATCCCGGTTCGAGCCCGGGTCTGGGTACTATTGCACCCTCTTAAAGTCTTGAAATCAAGTACTTTGAGAGGGTGCAATAGTTTTCTACTGGCAGATAACTGGCAAATACTCAAAATTCAAGTACTTACACCAGTTCTGGAGAATAAAATATGTAATGATATGTAGTCTTAATCATCCTCATTGAGGGTGTATCTTTCCCATTCTTCTTTAGAAAGAGTGATACCATACTTCTTAAGATACCTACTGAATACCATAGAGGAAAAACTTCTACCATTAGGGTGAAAATCATCACGAACAAAGGACTTCTTTTTAATCTCTTCGATTGTGTCTGTTTTGTCGAATGATTCAACACCTTTGAGAAGATTCACTTTCTCCACTCTCTCCAGCACCCATGTAGCAGTTTTGAACTTCACTACATCGTCAGAGGATGCCAGTGCTTCCTTGATGGCTTTCAATGCATCGTCACACATTGAGAAGATTGAAACATTAAGGTGATTCTTAATTTCAGCACATAAGGCAGTGTAGAAGCACTTGAAAGGAATGTAAGTTAACCACTGGTAGATAGTGGTTCTGGAGATGCTTAGTTGTTCAGCAACATCCACAACCCTTTGACCAGATGCCAGCAGTGTTGCACATTCCTCTTGTTTGGGTGTTAAGCCAGTGGATTTGTTCACCAGTTCTTTTGACTTTTGTTCTGGCACTGGCTTCGATTCTTTCTTTGGCTTCGATTCCACCTTAACCAGTGATTCAGACTTTTTGTCTGGCACTGGCTTTTTGTCGGTCGCAGACTGGATGTCTGGCACTTCTTCAAATTCTGTTAGATTCTGTTCATTTTTGTTCATAAGGATTGATAGTTATCTTATCCATTATAATACCATGTCACACACTGAAAAACATAAGAAATCTTATGTTTTTTGCCCCTATTAAAGAGGGTAGAACCATTTGAGGATTCCAGAGAAGAGAATCATTAAGCCTACTGATTCAATGCTTCTCCATCTCCAGAGGAATCCCCATCTGGTATGCTTGATGCTTCATCTTCGATAGATAAGGCTTTCTTCAAAAGATTGCTTATATCCCACTGAGATTTGTCGGACGTCTTTAGTTTCTCAAAGACTTCCTTAACCTTTCTCTTTCTCGCATCCTTATCGGATTGAGAGAGTTCACCCATGGCATTGATTCTGCCATATAGCATCTTTCTCACTTCATCGAGAGTAGAACCATTGTTAAGCAATGTTTCTGCCAGCATCAATATCGCTATGTCCAGAGTGAAAGGCTTACCATCTGTTTTGCTCATGTCGATTGATTTAAAGGGTAGAACTTTTTTATATTGCTCATACACATCCTTTCTGAAAACATTCTCCCAATCTGGATTTACCAAATCTTTGAGTTTGATTGCAACACCATGATTCAAGTATTCTGGTTTCAGATAGTGACACTCCCACTTGATGTAATACCCTTTGGGATTCCAGCCAGCATCTTCAATGATACCTTTCATAGTAAGACCTTGTTTGTGCTGGATGTTTCGCCCAGCATCGTACAATTTTCTACGGCAAAAGGAATCATCGAAACTACGAAATAAGCCATTGGGATTGATTGAGAGTGTTTGCCCTTTACCCTCTCTATGATGGCTGATAATCTCTTTAGGAGGCATATCTACTGGCATTATCGCACCATATTCAAATATTCTCACATCTGAATCCCAGAGAGGGACATGGATCAATGTGCTTATGTGCTGGATGGCTTCCACAAACTTTCTCTTATCGTAGGTGAAATTATGCCCTTGATAATAGTACATGATACTACCCTTAACCACCAGTAATTTAGTGCTGGGATTGTAGATTATCTGAAAGTTCCTACCATCCACACCCTTTAGGGAATATCGAGTATTACCCCCAATATAGGATGCTTCAATTTGGAGATGTCCAGAAAAGAACGTATCTTTGTCGTCAAATTTGATGGCTTCTATAAAGTCTATCATTTTTTAAATCCAGTTGAGTGAGGGTCAGTGTGATATTGACCCTCACTCTTTTTAGATGTTATTAGATGCATACTTCATCAGAAGAGGAATAGTGTTGGGGATGTCGTCTGGCACTCCAGCCATGAAGAATATCTTCACCAGACTGGGATTCTCGCTATCTCTATTCACGATAATAATGCCCTCTTCACTCTTACTGGAGATTTTCCCATCACTGCCAGTGATTCCCAGAGTTCCCCAGCCAGTTATGTGAGGATAATCATCAGAGCGAAACAACTTAGTGCTGATTCTGTATGGCTGGAATCTCTTTAGAATTGATTCCTCTTTGTGGGTGAATTGTCCTTTGAGTTCACCAACAACACAATTAGAAGTCATTCTTCCTTTGTGTTGTGCTTTAGTAAACTCCACATCACTTAGGCTGATTCTATTCGGTAGAAAAGAATCTCCAGATTGATAGTAGTGTGATGTCGCAGTATCTTCTTTGAGAAGATATGTAGCCAGTTTGATATTTGCTTCTATAAACTTGTAGTCCATATCAAATCCAGTTAAGCAATGTCGGATTTAGCAGTGATATAGTGCTTCTCCATGAAAGAGAACAAATCACTTCTCTTCACATATATCTTTCTGCCAAATTGACTGAAAGGTATAGTTCTGTTATCACGATAGTTCTGCCATGTCTTAGGAGATACCCCCAGCATCTTTCTGGCTTTAGAGGATTCCAGCCATTCCGAATCACTCTCTTCACGATTCCTACCCACTATAAGTTTAGTGAGTTCTTCCAACTTCGATAGAAGTTGTTCCCAGTCCGTAACTGGTAGCATCACCAGTTGAGTAGTGCCAGACTGGGATTGTTTTAAGTTGTCTGTCATTTTGTAATACCGAATCTTTTACCCATCAGAAACATTCTTTTGGTTGAATCGGTATTGCAAAATTATAATGAAAAGTTTTTGAGAGAAGTAAAAAAACACTCCCAAAAAATCAAGTGTTTTTTACTTCCCCTTGATTTGATAAGAATCTATTCACAAGTTCCATTCGATTTTTCCCCATATTCATCCTCTTTACTTGTTTGTCGTAGGCTTCAATCCAACTTTTTACTTTCTTATACTTTTCTCTTCTTATATCCCCTTGACTACTTTCATACTCTTTCTCTATATAGTTCTTTGTGTCGAGAGATTCTATCCCTATAAGAACACATAAATCATATAAGAAACTGCTTATATTGGCAGAGGGAAAATAACCTTTCTTTGAGAAGATGCTTTCGCTTTGAATCCCCTTGAAGTAATGTAGATTAAAGTAAAATAGTCGAACCACTAAATTTCCTAATATGGCTTTCCCTTTATTTCTGTACCAGTCGAGATGCCTACAATAATCCAGTATGTTTTCTAAATCCCAGTGTTCAAAATAATCGTCTGATTCTGTTATCTCACTATCTTCTTTCATGCATATTTTTGAAGAGTAGAAACATCTACATTCTTTATCCAGTTCTATAATTCTTTCATACACTCCCTCTCTCATATACTCTATACTGGCAGAGGGAATAGTAAAGGAATATGAACCATTCTTAATTTCATTAGAAGTGAGAGGGTGTGTTAAGGTACTTCGCACCGACAAATTATTTTTCTCGCACTTCCAGAGATTAAAGTATGTTTCAATCAAGTTCTTTACTTCATCCTCTTTATCCTCATTAGAAGATGGCTTTGAAAATCTATAAAATAAAGATACCATATCTTCCCCATCCCAGTTCAGAGGATAGCCATATAACTTTAATAGTTTCTCCAGTTGAGTTCTGATATTATCTTCCATAAGAATTCTTATGTTTTTTGCCCCTATTAAAGAGGGTCAGTTAGTTTTGAGAGTAGCCAGTAACTTGTTAACTGCATCTTCATCCAGAGAAGCCAGCATAGAAGCCAGTTGTTTCTTCTTCTCTTCGATTGTAGGCTCACTGGCTTCCTTATTGAACATCTTCTTCAATGCTTCGTCAGTCGTAGCAGTGTTGAAATTACCCATGTACTTTTCAGTGATAGCCAGTGAGGAGTGTGCCAGCAGATTCTTAATGATAGTGTTTGAAGTTCCCTCATGCATAGCGACACTCGCAAAGGAATGTCTGGCAATATGCATAGATAGTTTCTTATTGATTCCAGCCATAGAAGCCAGTTTGTTGAGATACTTGTTTATCAGTGCATTTTTGGCACTAATATCAGTGTATAGTTGTTTCTTTAGTTCCACTGGCATAGTATCAACCTCACTTTGTGTTAAAGCATAACAATAAGGTTTTGTAGCATCCAGCAGAGGAAATATATAATTCTCCACTGGCTTATTTCCAAAACCATAGTAT
This sequence comes from Bacteroidales bacterium, assembly GCA_020860515.1. Classification (GTDB taxonomy): domain Bacteria; phylum Bacteroidota; class Bacteroidia; order Bacteroidales; family Muribaculaceae; genus CAG-873. The sequence goes on from JAJBUG010000061.1 coordinate 34,965, forward strand.
TTGAGGATGTCCATGGCTGGGTTAACTAATACCAAATCTCTTAGTTTGTGATTCTTCCCCATCTGATATTGTAATCTCCATTCCTCTTTTTCAAATACCACATTCTTCCATCGCAGTTGAATCAAATCCCCAGCACGAATCCCAGCACAATAGAGTGAGAAGAAAAAGTAGTTACGGCAGTGCCATAGCAAACTACCATCTTCCAGTTCAAGTGCCAGCAGTGACTTTAGTTCTTCTAAGGTCAACTTCTCTTTTTCAGTTTTAACACCCTTGTATTTGAAAGTCAAGAAAGGATTGTGAGATACATCCAGATATCCTAAATCAATTGATCTCTTCACCAGTGTTTTGAGAATATTGAAAACAACTTCAATAGTGTTGACATGAAGTAGTTTGTTATTATCTCTCTCATTCCTCAATGTATGAAGAAAAGAATCAAACTTAGTAAGAAATTCAGTCGAAAGTTCAGAGAAAAGCAAATCACTTTTTCCAGTTTTCTTTAGAAAGGATTCCAGTTTGTTTAGAGTGCCATTATACTTCTTCCAGTTTCGAACACCCCCAGCATTTAATATTTCATCTGCCCTCTTCCTGGCAAATTCCAGAAATGAAACAGAGTGTGCTTTCTCTTTGAGTTTTGACACAACATTGTCAGAGGATGCTTGATTTGTATCTGCCAGTTCCAGATACTTATCTTTGGCTTCTTCTAAGATGTCATGTAGTTGAGAGTTCCATTTTGCTGATTCTGGAACACTGGCACGAATCCAATTATCCCCTTTGCACTTGTAGTTGAATTGTGATGGCTTCTCTACTGATATAGGTGTAGAGATCCTTTTTCTCTTCCCACCCACCGACACGCAAAGTAAGATTGTATGTCTTTTGTTTCTGGATGGCTTACTATTAAGTTCAAATCTGAAATTTGCCATAAAGCATCAATTTTTTAAATCCACTGCAAATATAATGAATTTAATCTTTACTGGCAAATTTACTGGCAAATTTTTTACTTTGTATTACATTTTTTTATATCTTTGCAAAGTATTTAAAACTTAGAATTAATTGAAATTTAGTATTTTAGTAATATTTTATCGAGTATTGAAATATATTATTTATAGTTCGGGTCTGGGTACAAGGAAATCCCTTTAAATCATTGATTTAAAGGGATTTTATTTTGTTATGGTGTACTAAAACGGACTCCTTTTATTTCATCAGGGAGTCGAGGTCGGGGATAGCGAGCTTTTTGCGGAGGCGGTAGCGAGCTTGGGTGAATGAGCGCGGGGTTATGCTCAGGGCCGATGCAATTTCTGAGTTGGAGAGCCCCATGCGCATCATGCCCAGCATAAGCAGGTCGTTGTCGGTAAGGTCGGGATGCTCCTTGGCCAAGGCATCAAGCCATGGCTTCTGCTCACTGTAAACCAACGACCGCAGTCGGTCAATCGGAGCATCGCTCCGTGGCACCAACTGCGATGCCAGTTCTTGGCTTATAGCTTGTTTCTGTTCGGAGATTTCTTGCAACTGAGATGCTTGCTGCTGTAGCTTAAGCTGCAACAATTCATTTTCCAGCTGTCGGCGATTGATTTCCTCGATTTGCTGCGCTTGCTGGCTGCGAAGCAGTCGCTGGCGTAGCCGCGATGTGCGCACATACAGCACAAAAAGCGTCAATATCACCACTAATGCCAATACTGCGATGCCTATTTCCAGGAGATAAATCCTCTGCTGATGTTCGGCGCTCCATAGCTGGTGATCGTCGTGCATCTTTTGATCAAACAATACCATGGAATAATCAGCCAGAATAACGGTATTGTTGGCCCGCAATGAATCCGGCCCATTTCGGTAAGCATCCATCAATTCTGCATACCGATCTTTTACTGGGAAAGAACCTACAGAATCGCTTAGATATTTAGGAATTACTTCCTGCAGCAATTCATAGGCCGACTGCTGTTGTTGCAATCGATCGTAAATTTCGGTGTAGAATACCCAGCAGTCCTCAAGGCGCAGAGTGTCGTCGGCTTCGATAAAGGCATGGGCAGCTTGATGTGTGCGAAACATGGCTGTGACCAGGCTGTCGCTCTCTATTGCGTTCACCGCGCCCAGCAATAGTTCGTCGCCCGAGGGTTTGTTGTGACTGCAGGCAGTCGTCAACTGGCCAATCAGCAGGGTGGCAATCAGATATATGGTGATTTTGCGATGTAACAAAGTCAAGAATTTATCAATTAGGGGTTTATCGATTGCAAAGGTAACAAATAATGTTACATGTTACATTTTGTTTTGCAAATGTTAACATTCGTGTTGACCTTTTGTTGAACCCCTAAATTTTGGGATTTGAATAAAAATCAAGAAATTTGTGACCAGAAATACAAAACTATAAGCTTATGATTAACTTTACACTTGCACTTGCTGCCATGTCGGCTTTGGCTGTTGCGCCAGTCAAAGCGCCTGTCCCCGCACCCGCAGCCGCAGTTGAGGCTGCCTCAGCTGAGGTAATTTACGACGCGCCAGAGGGCACATCCACCACTTACATGCGTTCAGGAATCGGTTATGCCTACGACTACGAAGAGTGGGAGGTGGTGATTAAGGACGAAGGCGGATACGCCGGAGAGATGGTAGAAACCACCGACGGCACTGTTTACATCAAGAATCCCTTGGTGTTCTATCCTACAAAGACTTGGATCAAAGGTCAGCGCGATGGCGGTGTCATCACTGTGCAGCTCCCTCAAGCCGTGGGAGAGTTCGTTGACGAGGACTTTGGTTCCGAGGCATTCTATCTCTATCGAATGAACTTCGTGTGGCTCGATGACGCACATACCGAAGGCACATTCTATGTAGATGAGGAAAACCAAACCATTACCCTGGAGCAGGATGCAGATGGCAATTGGAATTTCAGCATTCGCGACGACAATTCTATCATAGGCATGGCCTATGAGGATGGCGAATGGAGCGGCTTCGGCGACTTCGAGCAGTGCTATGTGCCTTACACACCCGAAGAAGTAGAAATTCCCGCTGACATTGAGCCGGTGCGCATGGCTATGACCTATGGCGAAGGCAATGGCCACTTCGTAAGCTGCATCGAGGATGGCGAAAATGTCTATCTCGGAGGCATCCATTCCGATTGTCCCGACAATTGGGTAGTTGCTAAAAAGGATGGGGACAACCTGGTGATAGAGTCGGGCCAATACATTGGCATTGATCCTACTGTTTATCGCTATTCATATCTCGAGGCTGCTGATTACACCCTAATTGATTATCCTGAATGGGGATTCAGCTTTGCTTGGTACGAACCTATTGAAGAAATGACTTTCACCTTGGTTGATGGTGTGTACACTACCGAAAGCTGCCTTGTGGTCAATCCCGAAAAGATTACCGACCCAGTGGAGCAAGCTCTTGATCCAATCGTAGCTTATGCAGAACCTTGCCTTAAGGAGCAAGCTGGCGACGTGGCGGCAGCTCCATTGGCTCCCATTGTGACCGACTTTATGGAGTACGATGCTGATTGGGGAATGGGCTATATCATCTTTGACCTTCCCAAAGTTAGTGAAGATGGCGATTTGCTCAACACTGATAGCTTGTACTATAACATGTACGTCAACGATGTGGTGTTTGTATTCTATAATGATGAATATCCTATCGATGTTGACGAGATGGAGAACGTACCGTATAACTACAGCAACGGCTGGGACATAGACCTTGACAAGGGCTCAATTCAACATTATCTGTATTATTACATTGAGTATGGCGTGGAGAGCATTGCCTTGCAATCGTTCTTCGAAGCCGAGGATGGCACCCGTTATTACAGCGACAAGACTTATGTCCTTGGAGGCACCGACAGCGTGGCTGATACCTCAATGGCTAAGGTCGAGGCAGTAAGCGTAGAGTACTATACCCTCAGCGGCGTGCGCGTGGCCAATCCCACCGCTGGAATTTACATCCAGCGCACCACCTATGCCGACGGCACCACCCAGGTACAAAAGACCCTCAAGCGCTAATCCCATAGAATAAGCATTTTTTTGACCACGAAGGGACGCATCCGCAGATGTGGGTGCGTCCCTTTGTGGTCAATTTTCCGATTTTCTTAGCCTAAATTTGGTTTTTACTTAAAAAATGTGTATTTTTGCCTAAAATTACAAAACCTTAAAATTGATGTCGCCAATCTCACATAGAATCCATGCGATTATAATAATTTCCCTCATGTTGCTGTTGCCTGGGCAAAGGCTTATGGCTCAGGGGCATGATGAGGTGAAAAATTATCGTTATATCTATCTATGGGATGTCACTCTTTCAATGAAGGGTTATGGGGGCGCTCCTAATATTTGGAAGGAAGTAACAGATAATATTATCAATGACATCTCCAATAATCTGCCCAATTCCCCACGAAATGAAATCGTGGTGATACCTTTCCAGACCGACTTTTATTGTCAGCCATGGCGCCAACGAGGCGATGCTCAGGGCAAAGCTGAATTAATAAGGCGTATTCGAGAATTTGATACCGACAAGGTGTCAAATACCGATATAGGTCGACCTCTTATGCGAGTGATTGATGAAATACTGGCTCCAGATAAGATTGATGTGATGAAGCTTCTTACCGATGGCAAAACCCAAAACGAAGCTGCGCTTAAAGCGGCTCTCAACCATTGGTGTGCCGAGGCTCAGCATAAAGATGCCTATGGTTATTATATAATGCTTACCGACAATGCTGCCGATGAGGCTGTAATCCAAGATATCAATGCTACGTGTCGCTTTGAATCTTTGCAAGGCACCGAAGTGGAAATAGTGCAGATTACTCCCACATGGCTGATGAGCCATAATCTGCTTGATGAGGATGAAGTGGTAGAGGTGCATTTCAAGACTATGCCTCCGAATGTAAACATCGAAGATTACACCGTAGGAATTTCAGATCATCCAAGTGATTTCTATTATATTAAGGAAGACCAAGCTACGATCCATAATAATAAAATCTCTCTGACATTGGTGCCAAAAATGATGGCTGAGGAAATAGTGAATCAAATCGGCAATGGCGACGAACTGTTGCTTATTGACCTTGAAGATGACCCTAAATATCCCCGTGCCAGAATTATACCCAATAGTGTGAGAATCAAACTTGTCACTAAACCCGAAAAAACTCTGCGCTTCAGTGTTAAATAAAATGTTAAGCAACCGACTATATCGACTGTTGGCCTTAAGTGCAATGGCTATTCTTGTGCTGGGGCTTGGAAGCTGCTCGCAAGATAAGCAGCAGACTTTCGGCTGGGGTGAAAGTGACTATTATGATGACTTCTTATGGTGCAAACACACCCCCGACACTCTGCATCGCACCTTAGAATTTGACCTCAACCGTGATGCTCGCATGTTTCTTGAGCGTGATGTGATGATTGGTCTTTACTCAATCTCAGAAGACGGACAAGCTGAGCCCCTTTCCACTGAGATAGCACAACTTTTTGTAGAGGGGAAGCCTTGCCTGAATAATATTATTATAATTGATCGCAACGTTCCGCCCGAGGCCGATGCAGCTATAGTGTTTAATCCAAAAGCACCGAATAAGGATTTTAATTGGTGCTTCAAGGTGGTGAATCCTGGAGATTTAGACCGCATTTCTACGCCAGAGTCAACCTACGATCTACAGGGAGGCTCTCCGCAGCCTGAGATTTTTCAATTCGATATTGCCAAACATGGGCGGATGAATCCTTTGGCCAGGACGCTGATGATTATAGGCTGTGCCATTGCCGCACTGCTGCTTCTGTGGTTTTTAGTAATTGAGCGTCAAATGTATCCTCGGTTCAGTGCCTTGCGCCTTACAGTTGAGGGTTATGACTCATATCTGACCAACATTCCCCTTAAAGGCCTTCGCAGAGTAGTGCTTACTTCGAAACCTCAAAAACAGAATTGGTTAAACCGACTTTTTACCGGAAAGATACTCTATAAGATAAATTCCTGTTGGAAGAGTGATATCGTGTTCTCACCGCGCAATCGCAAGAGCATAATAATGCGATGCACTGCTCCGTATGAGGCTGATGCCCGCACGCTTACCAAGAACGAGCAATATCGCATTCTCGACACCGAATCAAAACAAAAGATAACCATTAACCTTTAATGCCTTATTCTCACTATGGCAACCAAGATAAAAAGATGCCTATATATAGGCCTTGGAGGCACGGGCATGAACTCGCTGCTCCATGTGAAAAAGATGTTCATCGATACTTACGGCGAGGTGCCTCCCATGATTGGCTTCTTAGGAGTGGATACTGACCGAGGCGCTTACAATAAGACTCTCCTTGCAAAATCAGGTGAAGCTGTAAGCCTTTCACCCAATGAGCAAATGCGCATTATAGTGGAGGATGCGCGCCCCATTTATGAGCAGAACAAGGATGCATTCTCATGGCTTCCATCTTCAGCACTCTACGGATTGACATCGATGAAGCTCGGTGCTGGTCAATTGCGCACCAATGGCCGCTTTGCATTCACGGTGAATGCTCGCGACGTGAGGCGTAAAATTTCAGATGCACTCAATCGCATTCAGAGCAACAAGTATGTAGATAACGACCGATATGAGTTGCTGAGCGCAGATGTTGAGATATTTTTGGTGTTCTCAGTGTGTGGCGGCACAGGCTGTGGGACATTCCTTAATATGGCTGCAACTGTGCGCGAACTGGCTCCACAATGCAAGCTTATGGGCTTTGCCGTGCTTCCCCATGTGTTCCGGGCCATGGCTCGCTCGGGCATGTCAAAGGTCATGCCGAATGCTTTCGGAGCATTGATGGACCTCGACTATTTGATGCATCTCAGTCTCGATCAGAAGCCCGTGGCATTGAAATCGCTTAAGGGCGATGAGATGCTGATTAAGGAAAGGCCTTTCAATTCGGTAGTATTCGTGGACAATGCCAATGCCAACAATGATGTTTACAACCATGTGGACCAGCTAACTGAGCTAATAAGCTTGGGCTTGGTAACAGCCGCAGGCGAGCTGTCTTCGGCATCGGCCAGCGTAGGCGATAATCTGGAGAAAAACATTCGCGAAGGTACTATGAAGGTGGCCAACAAGCGAGCTTGGGTGGCTGGCATGGGAGCATGCGAAATCTTGTACCGGAGCGGTGATTTGAGTCGCATCTATTCGATCAAGGCTGCCAAGTATTTGATTGAGCAGATGATAAACTCGTGCACCGACATTGATGCTATCGTGAATGCATGGATTGACAGCGAGGAAGTGCATATCCGCGAGAATAACAACAACGACCATGTGATTGACTTCATGCTCAGCCCAAATCCAAAGCATGAGCTTGAAATCAATGAGAAAGCCAATCCTCGGCCCGAAGTAGATGAATACCTGCGAGTAGAAGCTGGAAAAGATGAGAAGATTTCTGAGCGTATTACCGATCTTACCACTCGCGTCAACGAGCAGCTCGACATTTTGATATCAAAGCATATCAATAAGGAGTGTGGCGTGGATGCTGTCGAAAAAATCATTCTTGGCATCCAAGCGCAGGTGGAGATTTTCCTTAAGGAGATGCACCAGGAAAAGGACGAGCTCATCGACACTCTCCCTGGCAAGGAAACCAATCTCAAAAATGCCATTGAAGACCTTAAAGAAGCAGCGGGACGTGTGTTCAAATTCAAGGTAAAGGATAGAGTGGAGGATGTGTGCGATGCAGCCAAGATAGTGGCTCGCCAGAAACGTGAGATTAAGCGTAGGCAAGCTGCTATTACATTTTACAACAGCCTTAAAACACGCCTTAACGAGAAACTATACCGAGTGACCGACATAAAGAAGAAACTCGATTCGGTATATAAGATGCACACTGATCAGTTGGCTTCGCTGCAGAATAGCATCGGCCAAGGCACTCGTTCGTTCCAAATCGACTTGGCTCAAAATGTGGCTAACAATATCAGTGTGACAAAGTCTGAAGTGCTGGTGAGTGATTTCGCCTTGAAGGTGAAAGGAATCACTGATGGCATAGGAGCATTTGTGGAGAAGGATACTGAGGCAATCAAAGCCCTCATGCTTGATTATACCGCAAATCTTCACACTGCTCGCAAATGGGCATCGCGTACGATTGACGATATGTTGGAATCTCTGAGCGACGAAGACTTCAATAATCTCATCAATCGAGCTATCCGCAAGTCATTGCCTGTGCTCCCCTATGATTACAATGGTCTCTTCCCTGATGAGAACCCTCAGGATGGATATTTCATTGGCGTGCCCGACAAGTCAACTTGCCGACTCACTAAGGACCTGTTCAAAAATCTTGTGTCGGATAATGCCGATGTGGATGTGGTGTCAATCGGCTCAACTGATCGCATAATAATATATCGCCAGTTGGGCGTGCTGCCTGTGTATGCTATCAAGGCAGTTAAGGAATACCAACGCGAATATGAGAATGGGGCTGCAGCCAATCTCTATCATTTCGACAACGACCTCTACACACGCATGCAGCGTGAGAAATTCAGCATTTTCCCCACTGCCACCAACGACGAGGATGAGATGCTGTCAATATGGATTTGGGGGCTGATTCGAGGTCTCGTCAAGAATGAAAATGGCAAATACTATTTCAAGAGCGAGGCCTTGGGTGATATTTTGGATGACTACTGGGAGCCTCTGGGGACGGCCTATCGCGATGAGGCTTTTGAGACATTCTGCCGCAATCGCCAATCGGTGATGGCCGAATATCCCAAAATTATTCAGGAAATAGAAGCCAAGGAGGGCTCTGAAGCCATTGCTGAGCTTAAGGAAGATGTGAAGGCTCACTATATGGAGAAGTATTCCCAGCTTAACCTCACCCGTGATCGCCTCCGTGAGAAAGGATATGAGAAAATCCAGGCTCTGATGCGCAGAGAGTTGGAATATGTGCGCAATAATTTCTAACACTTGCAATGGTATTCTAAGATGCTGCATATTGTCAACATAATGCTCGGTGGCGAGTTCGCCGAACTCGCCAAGGGTGTCAAGGGCTATGTGCTTAAGCATGGTTCGCCTGAGGAATGGACATTCTATTCCGGCTTTATGTTCTCCTATCCTGAAGCCTACAATAGCCAAATGATAGAGATATACAAGGCTGACAAGCTTAAAAGCCAAGAGAATGCCTTCGAATCAGGCCTCAGTCGAGCTGTATCCGCTGGGCTTGATTTGGTGGAGACTATCAAGCCCCAGCAGTATCAAGAATATCTTATCAGCTTTTTCTCGCGCCTTTACGATACTACTATCACCATTGAAAACCCAGGTGATAACAACACCCTGCACCTTTGCTTGTTTGTGCAAGCCTATGATGACCATAGTGCTGTTCGGTTAACTGAGGTGTTGGAGGCAATAAGTCATTGCAAGCGTAAATATTGCGCGGATGTATGGGCTTTGTCTTCTGATTACGCGCACCTTCTGTTGCCCGATAAGGCTGAAGAATTGCCCACTATGCGCCAGCACCATAATGCCAAGGCTGTCGAGCTCCTCTCATGGCTCGAACGGGCCAAGCAGCAATATCCAAGCATCATGGGAAGGCTAATTTACACCCAGATGTGCAATATGCAGGGGCAGTCGCTCAATCTTGACCAAGAGGGCATGATAAGGGTAATGGGAGAGTACACCCTGCTGTCAATCACTAATTACTTTACACTCCACAATGCCAATGACGAAGATGTTCAGCATAGCTTCTTCGCATTTGGCTTGTCAGAATTAAGTCTTGACCGCTACAGCTTTGTGCAGTATCTTTTGCACAAAACTTACTTGCATATCCTGACTCGCGAGCATGTAGAGCAACAATCGGTGGATGTCAATAAGATGTCCCATTTGATACAGTTGACTTTAGTGCCCTATGTGCATGTTTATCGAGATTTTTATGACCAAGAGGTGGTGCCTCTGATCAAAGCCAATCTTAGCCCTAAAGAGATAATAGCGCGCCTTGATGCCCCTCTTAGGGAGAAAATTGACAAGCTTTCTCAGGACTTGCAGCGATTCATTGGAGATGAATCGCTGTCGCTTCCTGAAAAGCAGGGTGCATTGGCGCAATTGTTGGGTGAAGATGACCCATTGCTTGAGGGCTATCTTTTTGACCAAGATCAATACACTCTTGACGATTGCATTATGGAAGCTTTAGCTCTGTTTGTCGAAGCCAACAATTACGCAATCACCGATGAGAGATACTATGATGCCATTCTGAGCGACGAAAAAGAAATAAGGGAGGACGAGGACGGCAATAGAGAAATTGTACCTGTCCCAGCAGAAGTCCTAATCAAAGGGATAAAGAAATCACGCATAGAAATGCGTGATTCCACCAACTATATTCGAGAAAAGACCAAGCAACTCAAAGCCCTGGGTCAAGAACGCGCGTCGAGCCATGCAAGCCATGGCCGATTGACTAAGGATGGGTATGTGTTTGAAAACACGACCTTCCGCCTTCAAGGCGACGAGATAATTGAAAGTCCGCTCAATGACAGTTATGAGCCTCATCCCAACTCGGTGCGCAGCCTCGACCTACGCAAATATTTCAATCCTGTAAAGAATCAGGGAGATTTGGGCGCGTGCGCATGTTATTCCTTAGTATCAATTTATGAATACATGCTCAAGAAATCACTCCACACCAATCAGGCTTTGAGTGAAAACTTCGTATATTACAATGTAAGGAAGGAATCGGGTAAGGTAAAAGAAGACACGGGGAGTAATTTCTTGCAAGTGGTGAAGTCGATGTCGAAGTATGGGGTATGCTCTGAAGCTTTGCATCCAATGCTATCTCCTGCAACTTTATCCACTGAGCCTTCAGAAGATGCCTATGCAGATGCAAAAGAGCGCCAAGTGTTGCAAGCTAAGAACGTAGAACCTAACTTGGAAGCCTTGAAATCGGCTTTGGCCGATGGCTATCCTGTGGCTGTATCAGTACAGATATTCGATTCTTTTTCGGCTACCCAGAAAGGATTTGTGACTAAACCCTCGGATTATGAACGTCGACAAGGGCAGGGAGGCTGGCACGCAATGGTTGCCTGTGGCTACGACGACGAAAATAAGATTGTGGTTCTGCGCAATTCTTGGGGGCGCGCTTTTGGGGATGATGGCTATTGCTATATGCCTTATTCTTATTTCAGGGATAAAGACCTCTTTCGAGCTGCTGTTATAATTACGCAAATCAGTGGTACCGAAGTGAAACAGGACGAAAGCTATATGGCCATAAATTTCAATATGGCCGATGCAGCCATTCACTCAGCCATATTGCGCAATTCCATTGAGGAAGAAAAAGAAAAGTTGGAGCAAGACAACCAAGATTATCAGCAGAAACTCAACCGCCATTTGAAAATGGTGGAAAAAGTGGGCAAGATACGCAATCGAGAGATTCTGCAAGAGAATTACAAAAATAATCTTACCCAAAAGATATTTAATTTGGATTGTCAGATTAGTGATCTTGAGAGCGAACGCAACAAGCAATTGCGTGAAAATGAAGAGAAAGAACAAAATTACAAACTCAAACTATGGGGCGCAATCGGGGCTTTGGTGGTGGTGACAGGCCTTTTTATGTACAACGACATAGGATTCTTTATTCAATTCAGCCTCCAAGAGTGGGATTGGATATTGATTTGGCTGGGTGTGTTTGCTATCAGTTGCTTGGGATATTATATGTTTGCTCGCTATCACCGCAATCAATATGTGCTGTTAAAGCAAAAATTCGCTGATAGGCTTGAGGAACTGACTAATGAACGAGCGGCTTTGAATCGGGAAATGGGCTTGGTGCCCTTGCAATTCCACTTGGCAGGGATGCTTTGCGACCGTTTTTACAAACTCCAGCACAATTTGAGACAGAAATATTCAAGTCTGAGGTCCTACGTAGGCAATCTGCGAGTATGGCGAGCTGAGGAGTTTGAAGAAGTGGTCTCGTCAGAGCTCTATAATCGTCAGCCTTTCCTCTCTATACTCTCCAAGGAGCAGCTCAATCAATACTTTGATGCCTGCAAGGAAGATATTGCGCGTGACCTGTGGTTGTCAAAATTATTTCAAGAAGAAACTTTTGAAGTGGATGAGAACCGAATTCTGATTTTCAAAAATGCTCTCAAATCGAAAATTATTGGTCTTTTAGCGTCGAAAATCACGGATTTCAATATGGTTGATTATTTGGGTGGGCGTACAGCCTATCCATATCTTGACTCTAACAAGAAGAATGTGCAGGACTATATCAGCGAATTGGATAATAATTCGGGGGTATTTGTGCAATTGAATCCTGCCTGGATTCCTGATCCAAATTTTGGTGAGAATTTCACCATATTCCTTGATTACAAAAATGATAGTGTGCTGGGTGCGTTGAAAGAAAGTTCCAAGCCTTATCTCACTGCCATGCCTCAGTGGGAGCATCTCAACAATCCCTACAAAATCATAATGGTCAAAACCCGCAAGCTCACCCTCGCCGACCTCCTGGGCTAACATCTCAAGCCAAAAATGCACAGAAAACGGCGGAATCTCCTAAATTTTGACAGATTCCGCCGCTTTCTGTGCATTTTTGGATTTATGGGAGGGCTTTGGTTTGGCAATGATAATGATTGATCTTTGATTCAAAAAACTTTGAGGGATTTGTGGTGGGAGAATCGGAATTTTTGTGTAATTTTGCAATGTGGCATTGCCATGAGAAAACCATAATTCTAATCAATGATATATTATGATTGAGCAGCTATTGAAGTACAATAAGGAATTTGTGAGCCAAGAGGGGTATCACAAATACAAGACATCGAAGTACCCCGACAAGAAAATTGCCATCGTCACATGCATGGATACTCGCTTGGTAGAACTGTTACCCGCAGCACTCGGCATCAAGAATGGCGATGTTAAGATGATAAAGAATGCAGGCGGCACAATTACTAACCCATTCGACTCAACCATGCGCAGCCTGCTGATTGCGGTCTATGAGCTTGGTGTCGAGGAAATCATGATCATTGGCCACACCGGATGCGGTGTGCAGGGAATGAACCCCAAAGAGATGCTCCGCCTAATGCGCGAGCGTGGCATTTCCGAGGAACATATCCAATTGATGCGCCATTGCGGCATCGACCTCGATGCATGGCTTACAGGGTTCACTGATACAGAAGCCGCTGTGCGTGAAACCCTGGACCTCGTGAGCAACCATCCCTTGATGCCTCGCGACATCCAGGTGTCAGGGTATATCATGGACAGCGTGACTGGCGCCCTCACTCCTTTAGCTGGGAGTTAGTAATCTTCGTCGGTTTCGTGATGAAGGAAATCGGATGGCACCACATCGAGGATGGAGGGATTGTATTTTTTCCCGATTGAGATGTGGATGCCTTCGCGGACCAGGGCTGCAGCCATTTGTGGTTTGCCTCGGAAGCCATGGACGATCCAAGTCTGGGTGGGGTGCAGCTCACGATGGAGCTCGATTATGCGTTGCAGGGTGCGCACAGCATGTATGATGAGTGGCTTGCCAAGGCGTTCGCTCAGAGCCACGTGCCAGCGAAAGATATCTTCTTGCTTGTCGAGCGATGCGCCTCGCAGGGCATCGAGGCCGCACTCCCCAATGGCTACAATTTGCGGATTCTCGGCTGCCAGGGCTATTTTTTCAAGGTCATAATCAGATGCGGTGTCCCAAGGGTGCACGCCGATGCTGTAGTGGCGCCCCTCGCGCAAGGGCGCATATTGGCCGGCTGGCAGATTTATGATGGCATCTGGCCCGGCATCAAGATTATGAGTGTGAACATCAGTCAAATTACAAATTACAAGTTACAAGTTACAAGTTGAGAAATACAAGTTACAAATTACAAGTTTTAAGTTACAAGTTACAAGTTACATAAATTTATTTGTCATTTGTAACTTGTCATTTGTCATTTGTAACTTGTCATTTGTCATTTGTAACTTGTCATTTGTCATTTGTAACTTGTCATTTATTAGGGTACTGGGTCGTAGCCACTGCCTCCCCAGGGATGGCAGCGCAGGATGCGGCGGATAGCCAAGTAAGAGCCATAGAGCGGACCATGCTTGCGCAGGGCCTCAAGGGCATACTGGCTGCAAGTGGGTGTGAATCGGCAGCTCGGGGGCAGCATCGGCGAGATGCACGCCCGATAGAAAAGGATAGGGAGGGTGAGAATCCAGGCTATCCCGCCGGAAAGATATTTGAAAAGGGTTTTCAGAGTTAGGTATTGAGTATTAAGTATTAAGTATTAAGAGGGCTGCTCCGATGATTCCTGGGCCAAGTGTTGGATTTGGGTGAGGATTTTGTGCATAGCACGGGCCACCTTGTCGTAAGGTTCGAGTTGATTTGACACATAAACAAAAGCCACATCGAGCCTGGTGCCATCGGGCAGCGTAATGTATTGGTGAGCCAAGCGGTACGCTTCGCGCACACGGCGCCGCATCTGCACTCGGTCCACGGCATGGCGCAGTCGGCGCTTTGGCACCGATATCAAAAATTGCATCGGGGCGTCAGAGCGGCGACCAGGATTGGGGCGCCACACAGCGCGCAGCGGAAAAGCCAGACACGACATAACGTCAGCACCCCGGCCAAAGAGAGCTTCAATGGCCAAGGTGCTGCATAGTTTTTCTTTCTTGTAGAGCCTCAACATATTGGTGGTTTGGTGGAGTGGTGATTTGGTGTTTTAGTGGTTAGGTGGTTTGCCAAGTCACTTGATCACTAAATCACAAAATCACTAAGTAACAAAATCACTAAGTCACTAAGTCACTAAATCACTCTTCTTCTTGAGATAAATACCAGTCAAGGGCGCCTGTCATCGATGGAGCCTTGGGGTGGGGAGCCTCAAGGTCGAGGCGCAGACCAGCATCTTTTACCGCCTGGGCAGTGGTAGCGCCCAGGGTGGCGATGCGGATGTCGCCTTGCTTGAAGTCGGGGAAGTTCTTAAGCAGTGACTCAATGCCCTGAGGGCTGAAGAATACGAGCATATCGTAGTCGAATGGTTCGTCGGGACCGAAATCATTGCTTACTGTGCGGTACATCACAGCTCGGGTGTAATTGATGTGGTTGGTGTCGAGCACGTTGGCCTCGTTGTTGTGCACATCGCTCACAGCGAAGAGATACTTCTCATTCTTGTGCTTCATGAAGTAGGGCAGCAAGTCGTCGAGTTTGCCGGTTTCGGCATGGAAAATCTTGCGCTTGCGGTACACGATGTACTTCTGCAAGTAGAGCGCGATCTGCTCGGTGGTGCAGAAATACTTCATAGTGTCGGGGATGGTGATGCGCATCTCTTCGCAGAGGCGGAAGAAATGGTCAATCGCTCCCTTGGCTGTGAAAATCACGGCAGTGAAGTCGGCGATGTTCACGCGCTGCTGGCGAAATTCTTTGGCGCTCAGCCCCTCAACCTTGATGAAGGGCCGAAAAACAATCTCTACTCCGTGCTTCTGCTGGATGTCGTAGTAGGGCGACTTATCAGATGCCGGCTGAGGTTGCGATACTAATATTTTTTTTATCTTCACTTCAGAAAACGGTTATTCAATTATCATAGGCTATTAACCAAAAATAGCGCAAAAATATATACAAAAATCACTGGCACGATTTCTAAGGTGCAAAGGTACAAAATAAAATAAAGCAAAGAGCCAAAATTAGTGTAAAAAATTCTAAAACCTTTAGCAATAAACACAATTCTGGCCAAAAAATAGAGACTTGTCCCCACAATTACGGCGATTTCGGCTGCATTTGGATAAAAAATGGCCACCAAGGCTGGCACAATCAGAGCAAAGCCCAGCAGGCTCTGCGATGCAGTGAATCCTTGGAGCCAAAGGCGCCGCCCGGTGTTGCCAGCGAAGGTATAGCCCACGGTGTTGTAAGCCGCAAGCTGGAACAAATAATACACCGCCATGAGTCCAATCAGCTTGCCAGTGTCAACGAATGCATTCCCCGGAAGCAAGCTGCACCCGGCCAGGGTGAGGCCACTGTAGAGCAGCAGGCCGGTGCAGATGCACCATTGCAGTGCCATCAGGGCCACCACGCGGCTTTCGTTGCTGGTATGCTCGTCGAACACATTGGCTCGGTGGCGCATGCCCCATAGCTCCTGCACCATCACCATGAACAGACGGCGGCAATGACGGTAGCTGAGCATCATCAGGATAAAGATGCCGGCAATTACTGCCAACACTCCTGAGTTGTCGCCCACATACACGGGTCGAGGAATGCCTTCGAGACCAGTTTCCCACGAGGCCGAAGGGGTCAGCTCGGCCTCAGCCTCTTCATCCTCATCTTCGATGGGGGTATATACGATCTCACGTGCCTTGGTGATGTCGGGGACGAAGCTCTTGCTGGCCAAGGCTATAGAGTCGGCCTGTGACAGCGGCTTTGGCCCCACTAATCGTTGCTGAGCCAGCAGCTCCAGAGAGTCAAGCTGTTGCACAGGCTTAGGAGCAGCCGCTATCTTTGGCGGTGCAGTATGAGCCATGGTGTCAGCTGCAGTAACAGTCGATGGCTGAGAAACCTCAGTAACTGTGGGCTGAAGGGCTTCGGCTTGATGCTCTATGACTTGAGGCAGGGGTGAAGATATGGAGTCGGTCTGTTGCATAAGCATTTAGAAAAGCACGTGGTAATTTTGTTCACCCGAACAAGCAATTTCTACGGCTTGTTCGGGAGTGTCAGCTATGCGCCAAGCTAATCCTTCGGGATTGGTAAATCCCTCTTTCACGCTGAGGTTGAGCCATGCAATCAGCGGGTCCCAGTAGCCATTGACATTGAGCAGCACCACTGGGCCCCTGAAAAGCCCCAGTTTGCACCAAGTCATCATCTCGGCCACCTCTTCGAGGGTGCCCACTCCGCCGGGCAGGGCTATTACGCCCATTGCAAGGTCGGCCATTGTTTGCTTGCGGGTGTGCATGCTGTCGGTTATGATGGTGCGTGTCAGGCCCTTGTGGTTGCGATCGGCGTCAACCATAAATTGCGGGATTACGCCGATGGCCTCGCCGCCAGCTGCCAAGGCAGCATCGGTGACAGCGCCCATCAGTCCCATCCAGCCTCCGCCATTGATCACTGGCACGCCGCGCCGGGCTATGGCAGTGCCTAACTCCTTTGCAGCCTCGAAATATACGGGGGCTATGTGGTCGCTTGAAGCGCAATAAACGGTAATTCCTTTCATATTTGGGATTTGGGATTTAGTGTTTGGGATTTTGATGCAGTCGCTTATGCCCCAACTGATATAGGCGGACGGTCGCTGACGCGCTCTGCGCGGTCACGGACTAAAGCGGCTGCTATGACACTGGCGCCCAAGGCGATTATAGCCGTGAGGGCTAACACAATAAGCAAGTCGAGCGGTTCCAGCTTCACTGGATAATACAGGATTGACATCTGCGAGGGGTCGCCTGCCAATTTGATCACATGACCCCATTGCTGGATAAGCACCAGCACCGACCCTAATGCGATGCCAGCGATTCCACCAGCCATGCTGATGGCAAATCCAAGGCGCATGAATATGCCGCGAACCAAGCCTTGCGGAGCGCCTAAGGCGCGGAGGGTGTTCATGTTGTCACGCTTTTCGAGCACCAGGAGAGCAAGGGTGGAAACTATATTGAACGATGCTATCACAAGAATAAAGGCAAGCATCAAGAAGGTAATCCATTTTTCCACCATAATCATGCGGAAGGCACTTTGCTCAGTTTGGGCGCGAGTCAAAACCTTGGCGTCGGGTCCTATGGCGTCAGCGAGGGCTGTGGCCACAGCGTCGGGTTTGGCATCGGGAGCCAACTTGATTTCAATTGCCGTGGCCTCGGCTTGATATTCAAGCAAATCGCGGGCTGTGCCCAGGGGCATGAACACATGCTGATTGTCATATTCGGGCTGGTCGATCTGAAACACTCCAGTCACTGCCACCTCTTGCCCTCGGAAGGCTGTGCTCGGGTTGGCAGGATTGATGCGACCAGTGCGGCGAGGCACGTACAGGTTGACTGCCGCGCCTGGACGAGCAGTAGATTTTACTGCTACTCCAACCGAAATCAAAGCAGCGGGTTCGCTGAAATACCACTGCTGCCGCTTGCCATCGATTACCGTAGAGTCGATATTTACCAGTTCGCCATATTGGTCAGGCACTCCCTTGAAGATCACGGGCATCTGCTGGTTGCCAAATATTAGCAGTCCCCGTTCCTCGATAACTGGCATGGCCATTTCTACGCCTGCAACTCGGGCTGCGATGGCTGCCAGTGAGTCGCCGTCGGTCCATGCCTTGCCTTGGATTGGCACTGCTTTCAGGTCAGGATCAATGGCTGCCAAGCGGCTGTCGGCCAAGTGGGTAAAGCCATTGAATACCGACAGCACAATTACAATGGCAGCCGTAGCGACCGCCACGCCGGCGACCGCCACAGCCGAGATTATGTTGACTGCACCCTGGCTTTTCTTAGAAAAGAGATAGCGCAGAGCGATGCTCCATGCTAACATGAGGCTGGTCTATGAGTTTTCTGTTGTTTCTTCAGCGGGCTTTTCAGCAGGTTGGTCTGCAGGGTGTGCATCTTTGCCCAGCAGATGGTCGATATTGTCAATATAGTCGAGGCTATCGTCGATGAAGAAGCTCAGTTCGGGGGTGCGGCGCAGCTGGTAACGCACCTTCTGGGCCAGTTCGTAGCGGATAGTCTGGGCATTCTTGTTGATATTGTCAATAATTTCTTTGGCTTTGCCGCTGGGAAAGATCGAGAGGTAAGCCTTGGCTACGGAAAGGTCGGGAGAAACTCGCACAGCACTTACGCTCACTAATGTGCCGCGCATGGCGGCTGTCTGCTGGCGGAAAATTTCGCTAAGTTCCTTTTGCAGCAATCGGGCTATTTTTGCTTGTCGTGTTGATTCCATATTCTGCTTTTGGTTTTACGTTTTAAGTTTTACGTTTTACGTTTTTGGTTTTTCGTTTACGTTTTACGTTTTAAGTTTTACGTTTTAAGTAAAACCTTTTGTAGGGTTTCAATAATAAACGTTGAAATGTGGTGCAAAGTTACGAAATTTTGCACAAATTTGAGGAATAAAACCGCATGCAACTTAAAGAAAGGGAGATTTTGACCTTGTTTACCCCTTGCTTACCACCGATCGGTAGGCCGACGGTGTCATACCTGTAGCTTTTTTAAACAGCGCATAGAAGGTGGTCATAGAGCTGAATCCGACCTCGGTGCATACAGCTTTAAGCGGAGTATTGCATTTGGGATCAGATAATATGCGGATGGCATCTTGAATGCGATAGTTGTTAACCCACTGGGTGAAATTCATCCCGTAGCGTTCGTTTATGATCTGAGAGAGATACGACCGATTGGTCTGTAACAGTGAGGCAAGTTTCTCCTGTGTAAAGAGGGTGTCAGAATATACGCGCTCGTCGATCATAAGGGTCTCCATCCTACGTGTTATTGATTGGGCTTTTTCATCGCTTAAGGATGAGGCAGCATATTTCGTGTCAGTTGGCTCGTCAGCATCTGATAGAGGTTTACCTTGGCTTTGGCGAAGGTTTTGAATCGTGCGTTTCAGTTCATCCTCAGTAGCTATGGATTGTTTATTTTGCTGCACAATAGCTCGATACAGACGATTCTTCCTGCGATAAAGCATCATTAGCCATATCGAAGCTGCGATAACTACAATCATAATTATAACCAAAGAAATGAGCCATGTGCGGCTGTTCTTTAGGGTTAAAGCTTGGGCTTGCAGGAGGTTTTCTTGGCGTTCAAGATCAAATCGTGCGCGTGTCTCCTGCAATATTTTTTCACGGTCAGAATTGTAGATTGAGTCTTGTGCTTGAGAATATTGTTGGTAGAGTCGCAGAGCTTCCCTAAGGTTTCCCTTCTTTTCATGACATTCGCTCATTGCTTGAATGAGCTCCTTGCGGAAAAGCTGGGCATTAGTCTGGTCGGATATTCTCAGACCGCGTTGAAGCGACGACAAAGCTAAGTCGTATTCTCCTTGCTGGAAATGAATACGACCACGGCCCAAGCAGGCACGCATCGCAATGGATTCGTTTTCGTCGCCATAGGTGAGCGCATGATTAAAGCAGTCGATGGCCTTATCGTACTGGTTCATGCCTGCGTAAACCTCGCCTAAAGCCTGATAAGCTTCAGCATGGAATTTCAGTTCAGGCTTACTGTTGACCATCGTTACTAATCCTTGGGCTATCGGCAGGGCTGCTTTGAAATCTCTATTGAGCATGTACATATCAGTGCACATTACGCTACCAGCAACCAGCAGCACAGGATCCCCGGATTCTTTTGCTATTTGATAGCACTCGCGGGCATATCCCAAACCACTTGGATCCTTCTGTAGAAAATATACTCCTACAATGTTGTTAAGCAGTAGGGCATAAAGTCGGCGATTATGGCTTTTCTTAGCGATTTCCAAACCCTTGAAATAATATTCAAGGCCTTTGTAATTATCTTTCTCTAAATTCACAGTATATAGCCCTAATCCATTGTAGAAAGTGCATTTTACTGAGTCGGGTATTAACTCCAAATCGGATTGCTGGGCTTGACGGATGTGACGGTAACATTCTTCCTCATTGTTAAGCCGTAGGTAGGCTTGACCTAAAATGATATGTCCGAGCAATTGGCTGCGTGGCGAACTGTGATAATCCAATAAGCCTAAGCCTGCATCTCGAGCCTCGAGATAACGGCCCTGGCTCAAGGCAAGATAACCTCGCTCCCATAATTTGTCAATCTCATGGGAATTATCGCCAGCACTCTGACCCAGCAATGGCAAGAAGAGGCAAATGAGGGGTATAATCAGGCCTTTAAGCATAAGAAAGCCACTTTTGGATGCAAATTTAATCAAATTTTTTAGAATAAGAGGTAAATCGTCACGCTTTTTATAAATTAACAATTGATTTTCAAATTTGACAATTTGCAAATTTGGAAACGAAAATATTTGTAATTCAAATCAGTAGTGAGTAATTTTGTCGGTATAATCCAAAAAACATGAATCTATGAAGAAAAATCTACTCACTTTCTTGATGGCTGTTGCTGCCATTGGTGCAATGGCCGAAATGCCACAGCCCTCGCAACGCGTAGAGGCTCGTCAGACTGCTAAGTTGGTAGCCCCTACTGAGGCAAGAATGTCACGTTCGCTTCCCACTGAGGTTATAACTGAGGCTCCCGCCGGCCAAAGCGTATATTGCACCACCGGAGCCACTGGCTACGAGCAATACGCTTGGGGCGAAGGGATAAGCCCAATCAGTGGTGAAAAGCTGTATGGCCAGCTTGTTACCACTGACAATGGCGAGGTATATTATTCCAATTTTGTACCTGCCTATCCGGTATTTACTTTTGCCAAAGGCGTTGAGGCTGATGGCGTGGTTACATTTGACCTGCCTCAATGTATCTATAGTGGATTAGATTATGATGGGTCACCCCTGTATCTTTATGCTCAGATGATGGATGTGACTGTTTCGGGAGCTGATGTTACAGCCACTGTAAATGCTGAGGCCACTTCAATTGAATTTACCGTTACCGACAACGGCATGGTAGCCAATATCCCATCTGGTCAGATGTTGGGCGTAACCTATGCCGATGGCACCTGGACCAATTATGGCGTGACTACCATGGAGGTAGAAAAAATGGTGGGCGTAGAGAAAGTATCAGCACCCGCCGATGCTGAGTTTGAAAGTTGGCAGTTTGTATATTCGGGTGACTTTTTGATTGCTGACGGTGGCATTTTGGCTGATGTGGCAATCGTAGGGGATGAACTTTATGTAAAGAACTTCCTTGAGGGAATGCCTGAGGCTACATTCAAATTGAAAATCGAAGGCGATAAGGCTCTGTTCGAATCTGACCAGTTCATGGGTGGCGACCCTTATATGGGCACCAATATATTCCTGACTGCAGGATATGGCGATATTCCTGAGGGGGCAGTATTCCCTTGGTTCTACAAGAGGGACTCTATGGAATTAAGTTACGATGCTGAGGCGAAAACATTCAAATCAGAAGTTGGCTACGGTCTGTTCGGTAATATCGGAGTAAGAGATGAGATTTATTACTATTATCTCTACTATTATGCTAATCCCATCTTGAAGCCCTATGATTCTGAAGTGGAGCCAGCTGCTCCAAAGGCACCTATTTATGTAGGCATGATGGAGTATATGGCTGAATATGGTATGGGTCAGATTTATTTTTGTCTTCCCTGCATCGACATAAATGACAATTTTCTCGCTACTGATCATCTCTACTATAACTTCCTTTGCAACGGTTGCATATACGAACTATATCCTGATGAATATTTTGGTATAACCGAGGAAATTGAGGATATTCCATGGCTCTTCACCGATGACATGTGGGAAATCTACGGTGAGGGTGTATACCGCTATTTCACATTTAAAATTGCATCTTTCGATAGCATAGGCATTCAGCAGTTCTATCTTACTGATGATGGCGAGCGCTTGTATTCGGATATAATGACCATATATCCTGATGGCACTTCTGATGTGACCTCGGGGGCAGAAAGTCTTATTAATGAAAATGCCGCAGAGGTCGGTGTAGAATACTTTGACCTCCAAGGCCGTAAGATCGCAAATCCAATATCAGGCAGCATCATGATTCAGCGTAAGGTGATGAGCGATGGCTCGTCGCGCTGCGAAAAGAGAATAGTACGATAATCCTATGATTACTTGTAATTTGGTTACCTGATACCTTATGGGGCATCTCATCGATAGAGATGCCCTTTATTATACTAATTTTGCTGAGTTGTCGTTGATAATAGGTGATTTAACGCTTACGACTTATGGATCTTGACGAATACATATTGGCTCATATATCGCCTGAGCCTGAGCACCTGCAGCGCATCGTGCGCAACACATATCTGCATCACCTGTATCCACGCATGTGTTCGGGTCATTTGCAGGGCCGACTGCTAAAGATGCTGACGCAGATGATACAGCCTCAGCGCATTGTAGAACTTGGCGCATTTACTGGATACAGCACTTTGTGCATTGCCGAAGGAATGCCCGAGGGGTGTCATTTGCACACCATTGAGATTGACGACGAGGTAGGCGAGGAATTAGATGAGACCATTGCTGCCTCGCCATGGGGCGATAGCATAACGCTTCATATCGGAGATGCCCTGGAGGTATTGCCGACACTCAATGAAACTTGGGATATGGCCTTTATCGACGCCAACAAGCGAAATTACATAGAGTATTACGAATTGTTGCTGCCAAGAATGCGACCTGGAGGATTCATTTTGGCCGACAATACCCTCTGGGGTGACAAAGTTGTTGATGAGAAGGCTCATGATAAACAAAGCCAAGGCATAGAGCAGTTCAACGACTTAGTGGCGCACGACCCGAAGGTGGAAACCGTGATGCTCCCCCTGCGCGACGGCCTTACCCTAATCAGGGTAAAAGAGTAAAATATAAAACTCTTTACCTTAAACTATTCTAAAAAATCAGGGTCAAAACCATAAATAAGAGCAAAATCTCTATTAATATTTGTGTATTTCGGATTTATTTTATAATTTTGTAACATATTTAAGATTATAGTGCAAATGAAAATGCTCAAACGACTTATGTTCATTGTGGCCATGGTTGCTATCGCCATCGGCGCACAGGCACAATTGCCATCAGTACAACTCAAGACCCTCGATGGCCAGACAGTAAATGCAGCCGAGCTTAACAACGACGGCAAGCCATTTGTGATTTCATTCTTCGCTACCTGGTGCAAGCCTTGCAACCGCGAGCTCAAAGCCATCCATGAGTACTATCCTGATTGGCAAGATGAGACTGGCATGCGCCTGATTGCCATCTCAATCGACGAGGCTCAGAATGCAAGCAAGGTAAAGCCCTTGGTTGATGCCGAAGGCTGGGAATACGAGGTGCTGCTTGACCCTAACAAGGACCTTACTCGCACCCTTGGCATCCAGTCAATCCCCCATGTGCTTATTATTGATGGCGAGGGCAACATCGTGGATAGCCGCAGCGGTTACACTGATGGCAGCGAGGAGCACATTATCGAGAAAATCCGAGAATTAGTAAATAAGTGAATTAGTGATTTGGTGAATTAGTGAATCGGTGAATTAGTGATTTGGTGAATTAGTGATTTGGTGAATTAGTGAATCACCAAGTCACCCAACCACTAAACCACCAAATCACCCAACCACCAAATCACCAAATCACCCAATCACCCAACCACTGCCTTGCATTTATGAGAAAAACTATAGTTGCTATTATTGCTGCTGCTTGTACGCTGGGCATGAACGCTCAGAAGGGGGTTACTGTGCATGGAAGCGTGCAGAGCGATATTCTATTCCCTGAAGAAGACTACAAAATCGGCACTGAGACCTATAAGGACGATGTGCTTACAAATACCTATGCCAACTTGGGCCTCTTCAGCAATTATGTTGACGCTGGAGTGCGCGTAGAATATCTGGAGCATCCGCTGCCCGGATTTGAACCCGATTTCAAGGGCTGGGGCGTGCCCAATGTGTTTGTCAAGGGCAAATACAAAGGCTGGGAAATTACGGCTGGCGACTTTTACGAACAATTCGGCAATGGCTTCATTCTGCGTACCTACGAAGAGCGCAGCCTTGGCGTAGATAATTCAATCCGTGGCGGTCGCTTGAAGGTGGATGCTCTCCGAGGCTTCCGCTTTACAGCTCTTGGCGGTGTGCAGCGCGTGTTCTGGGATTGGAACACCCACAGCCAGGTCTATGGCGCCAACCTCGAGTTTGATGCCAATGAATACTGCCGCTGGATGCGCGACAACGCTATCACCTGGACCTTCGGTGCGAGCTATGTGCTGAAGCACGAGCGTAACGAAGATATCTTAGTGTCAGGCACTAACAACAAACTTAACCTGCCGCAAAATGTAAGCGCATTCGACATCCGCACTCATTTCTACAGCAAGGGCTTCGACCTCCAACTGGAATATGCATGGAAAAGCCAGGATCCAAGCGCTGACAACAATTACACCTATGCCCGAGGCACCGCTTTCATGATTTCTACATCTTATAGCAAGCCGGGCATGAGTTTCTTCCTCCAGGCTAAGCGAAGCGACAACATGGCTTATCGCAGTCGTCGCAGCCAAAGCCTCTCGGCCGCCTTCATCAATAGTTTGCCTCCGTTTGCTTACCAGCACACTTATGCATTAGCCGCGATGTATCCCTATGCCACTCAGATGGCTCCAGGTGAATATGCATTGCAAGGCGCATTTGCTTACAGCTTCAAGCGCGGCACAGCGATGGGTGGCAAGTATGGCACTAAGTTTAAGCTCAATGCAAGCTACATTTGCGGCATCGATCGTGACCTCGTGAGTGAGAACAAGGCTGAGCTTCCCGGTACCGACTGGTATGTGCCCCACAGCGAAGGCATTGGCGACATCTATTATACCGACATCAATCTGCAGATGGAGAAGCGCGTAACTCGCGACTTCAACCTCAACTTGATGTATATGTTCCAGAAGTACAACAAGACAGTGGTCGAGGGCCATGGCGGCATGATCAACAGCAACATCTTCGTGGCCGAGGGCAAGTACAAGTTCAGCAAGAAGCTTACGCTCCGCGCTGAATTGCAATATCTGCAAACCCACGACGACCAGAAGGATTGGTGCTACGGCTTGGCCGAACTTTCGGTGGCTCCTTATCTGATGTTCACCGTCAGCGACCAGTGGAATCACGGCGACACTCATCTGCATTATTATATGGGAGCCATCACAGGCACTTACAAGGGCAGCCGCTTGATGGTTAGCTACGGACGCACACGCGCCGGCTACAACTGCTCGGGTGGTGTTTGCCGCTATGTGCCAGCAAGCCGCGGCTTCCAAATCGCATACACATATAACTTTTAATAAACCTGACTATGAAACTTAGCACATCAAAAATTATCACTCGTACCCTCTTCCTTTTCGGCGGTGCAGCAATGGCGTGGAGCCTTGCAGCCTGCGATGAGAAGGATACCGACGACCGCTACATCGAGCTCCCCGCAGTGGAGAGCGCTCGCGTAGCGCTCCTCGAAGAATACACTGGCCAGAAATGCGTTAACTGTCCCGACGGTCATGAAATCATAAATCAGCTCACTCAACAATATCCCGACAACTTCATAGCGGTCGGCATTCATGGCGGTGGCGACACCTGGTCGTATGCTGAGACTGCTCTTGGCGGCAAAGGTCTGCGCAATGAAGATGGACAAGCTTACAGTGAAGAAGCGGGTGCGACTACATTTCCCTGTGGAATAGTGAATCGTACCTCGGGGCTTCTCAATAAGGAGCAATGGGCATCCGCAGTGCGTTCGGAAATAGAGAAGCCCGCCAATATGGAAATCACTCTTGAGGCATACACATTGGCGGAAGAGGATAACTCTACAATTTATGTGAACACTTTGGTAAGTCCTTATGAGAACGTCACTGGTCATTTGCAAATTTGGGTAGTAGAAGACAATATTGTGACCTATCAGCTTACTTCATCAGGCATGAATGCTAACTATGTACATAATCATGTCTTCAGAGGTGTAGTGAACGGCCATGATGGTGAAGCAGTGACGTTGGTTACACGTGAGGAACAAACTTTTAATAATTCAGTAGCAATGAGTGAGCGCTGGACTCTTGAAAACCTTGACATTGTGGCATTCGTTTACGATGACAATGGTGTACAGCAGGCGGCAAGGGTTAAAGTAAATGCTACTACTGCCACTGAATAATCGAAAAAATTCCCTTTTGCCCATTAAACCTTTTTGATGGGCAAAAGGTCAAAATAAAGATAAATATAACTAAAAACCGATATAATATATGAAGAAAATCTTTACTCTAATGGCGGTGGCCGCTGCCACCCTGTCGATGTCGGCAGCCGATGAAGTGACAAAATTCTTCTTCGGTGAGAACGTCAACGACTTGAAAGAACTTTCGAATGGTCAAGCTGTTGAGGCTCCTTGTGAGGTAATCGATGACTTCTTCTACACACAAAGTTCTCAATTATGGTTGGGAGCAATGAAGAATGAGGATATGGACCTTACAGTTACCTCGGATGCTAAAGTGTCAGTTTGTTTTTGGGATAGCTGTGGTGATGCTGTTCCAGGTGTACCTTTCACCAAATCTTTCCTTATGGGAGATTATGGAGTACAAAAAAGCGAAGGTGACTATATGATAATGGATCTTCAGATTCATTCTGCTAATTGTAACTATTCTGAGACTAAACCCACTGATGACGTAACTGTAACAGTAGAGGTATATGATTATACTACCGAGGCTGAGTTATCTGCTACGGTGATTATGCTGGCAAGTACAGAGAATGGCATTGCATCGGTTGTGCTCAACAAGGATGAAATCAAGGTTACTGACAACATCATGGCTTACAGCGTAAGTAAAGCTACCAAGCTTAGCGTTTACGGTATCACTGGCCGCTTGGCTGCCAAGTATTCAATCAGCGGTGCTGGCACCATCAGCCTCAACAATCTGCCCAAGGGCGTTTACATCTACACCGATGGCACCCACAAAGGCAAATTCATAATCAAGTAAAGCTCTTAGACTCTGATACAATAAGAGGTTGTATCACAATGCAACCTTGTCACGGAATCCCGTAGGGATTCTTTCCAATAGAAAAAATCCCCCCTTTTAACCACAAAATCGGTGCCTTTGGCACCGATTTTGTGGTTTTTGAGAGAGCATTCGGAAGCTATTGGAAAGAATCCCTACGGGATTCCTTGGCGAGGCTTTTTCGTATCTTAGATTTGATATCTCAGAATTTGTGTTTTAGATTTGATACCTCGGAACTTGTGTTTTAGATTTGATATCTCAGTATTCGTGTCCTTAGATTTGATATCTCAATACAGATAGATTTTGTAGGATTTGATGCTGCCTGGGGCGCCTACTTCGGCGCGTGGGAGGTAATCAAATCCTGTGATAGTCTGCTCTGATCCAAGGTCAATCACCAAGAGATGTGGCAGTTCTGCGCCTGGTTCGGTGGCCCAGTATGTGCTTTCTTGCAGGTCAAATACCTTGTCGGCTGTATGGTTGCCCTGTGCATCGTTCTCGCTATCAGCATATTTGACAGTCCAAGGCTCCCGCGAAATACGCTGGTTCTCAGCATTGAGGGCATAGAGTTCAGCTACGGAGCAAACATCCTTGCCATCCTGAGTGGAGAGCGCTTCAAGAGCTAAGTAGCGACCCTTGGCAGGCGAAGCAAATTTAATGCGTTGCCATCCATTTCCTGCTTTGAAATCACCAGCAGCAACTGGAGTAGTTGTGTTCAGGTCGGGGCGGTCGCCAGGATTGTTGTGGAGATTGCTCTTTCCAAGATTCAGGTCATCCAGCTTAGGCTCGGTGAGGCCAGCTATCACAGGCTGCTCTGGCCCAACCACATCACAAACTATAATCTCGTTGTTGCCACGCTTCAGCCATGGACCTGGGCAATATAATGTCTGCTGGGGACCGATGCTCCAGAAGCGGCCCAAAGCATGGCCATTGACCCATACCTGGCCTTTGCCCCAGCTGCTCATATCTATAAAGGTGTCGCCCGGACGGCGAACCTTGAATGTGCCTCGATAATAGCCGCGTGGCATTGATCCCGGTTGCGAACCGAGACTGACGGGCGCTGTGGAACCGATAAGTTCGGCTACCAAGTTGCCGCTTGATACATTCTCGTTGAGAGCCATCACAGCCACATCATAATCGTCGGGCATTAAGCTTATCATCCAATTCTTCAAGTTATAGGTGAGTTCATGGCCATCGGCTTCGGTGCTGATAAGCACATTTTCGGTGATGCCTTTGAAGTCCTTAATTGCCCGGCCAAAGTTGATGCGTCCCATGCCCTCAACCAAGATTTCAAGCTTAGCACCGGCTGGAATAGCTGGCAGGAGAATGGATTTTTCGTTCTTTACGCGGTCGATTTTGCCTACGTATTCACCATTGACAAACACTTGTGAGAAATCATGGCTATCGTTGATAGTGAGCGAAGCTCCTGCTGGGATTTCCGGAAGGGTGGTAGAGTAAAGCACGCAGCCCCAGCCTTGGTCGAGCGGCTCCATTGGCACTACATCGCGATTCTCAACGATTGAGGCAATGCCATTGGTGAGTGGCGAGTAGTCGGTCATCTCGAACTCTGGGATTGCGATTATGGGGTTGGCTCGCGGCACGGGTGGCAATTTCTTATCACTGTATTTTTGCAAGGTCTCTCGCAGCAGGTGATATTTTGGCGTGGCAGTGCCCCATTCGCTGATGGGTGCGTCGTAGTCATATGACGTTACATCAGGTGCAAATCCAGGACTGTTGGCTCCAGCCCAATGACCGAATGATGTGCCGCCGTGAGTCATATAAAGCGAGAAGCTGATTCCCTTGCTTAGCATCTCATCGATGCCATCCACCATATCATCGGCTGGGCGAGTTTCGTGGTTGGCTCCCCATTTGTCGAACCATCCGCTCCAAAATTCTGAGCACATCAGCGGTGAGTTGGGACGCAGTTCCTTAAGACGCTTGAATTGGTTATCGATATTGGCGCCAGTGCCGAAATTCATGGTCCAAATCAGGTCGTCGAGGCCATTGTGCTCGAAGTTGCTGGCCCAGTCGCACTGAAACAGGGCCACATTGTCGAAACCCGCTTCTTTTACGATATCGCGGATTTCAGCCACGTATGGCTTGTTGGTGCCATAGCTGCCATATTCATTCTCAACCTGCACCATGATGATGGGGCCTCCCTTGTCAATAGTCAGAGGGCCGAGCTGCTTGCCAACTTCGCCCTCGAATTTGCGCACACGCTCCATAAAATAGGGGTCTTGCTCGCGCAGCCGAATGTCATTCTTTTTGAGCAGCCACCAGGGCAGACCGCCCATTTCCCATTCAGCGCAAACGTAAGGCCCAGGGCGGACAATCACGTACATGCCATGCTTCTGAGCCAAGCGGCAAAACTCGGCAATGTCGTTGTTGCCAGTGAAATCAAATTTGTCTTTTTGTGGTTCGTGGATGTTCCAGAACACGTAGAGACACAGGGTGTTCATGCCAAGAGCTTTGCACATTTCAATTCGATGCTCCCAGTATTCCTTAGGAATGCGGGGATAATGCAGCTCGGCTGCTTTTACTACAAATGGCTCGCCATTGAGCAGGAAGGTGCCGTCGCCAGCCTCAAATGTGCCAGGGGTAGAAGTGGCAGTTTTTGCTTTTGCCGCTGTCATTGGCAATAAGGCCAAGCAGGTAGCAAGCAATGTCAAAAGTATCTTTTTCATATAGTGATTTTATTTATAAGCTTCGAGTAAGCGGTCGCGCTCGGCGGCGGTAATAGGAATCACAGTGCCGTGGCGTGGATGGAAGTCCATTGTGACTTCTTGTGGCACCACTGAGAAATGTTCAAGGTCTGTAGTTTCGGTAAATTCATAACGGCCCTTCTTATATACATCGTACATAAGAATGTATTTGTCTTGGTCAATCAGCTTGAATGTGCCTGCCCCCTCCACAGCATCTTCGGTGCATTGCTTGTATTCAGGATTTTCAATCCAATGGCCAGATGTCAGCGAGTTGGTCTGGGCTATGCGTATGCCATCGCCATGGCCTTCGGTTTTGTAAAATAGATAATATGAGCCGTCTTTGGCTACGATGTCGCCATCGATGCAGCTCTTCTGGTCTTCGGGCAAGAAAAATATCCTTGGTTCACCTTCCAGGTCGGTAAACTCAGGGTTGGCGTAGGCATAATAAATGATGTCAGGGCCATCAGCATACTGCATGCTCCAGTATACAAGATATTTCTGAGCTTCGGGGTCAAAGATTGTCTGAGGAGCCCACACGCGTTTAAGGTTTTCTTGCTTCTTATATTTCTTCTGCATATTGATTACTGAGGATGTCCAGTTTACCAAGTCGGTGCTGCGCATCAGTACCATTGCGCGGTTGGAGTCCCAGCCGTTGGCGCATACCATGTCGGTGGCTACCATATAGAAGCAGCTGTCACCCTCGGCTCGCAGGATATGAGGATCGCGCATGCCGCCAGTGCTGCTAATCTGCTTTGAGTCCAGCACTGGCCGCCCATCATTGAGAGCATGAAAGTTGTAACCATCATCGCTCAGGGCGAAGCAAATTTGCTCCTGGTCGATATGATTGCCAGTGAAGTAGGTAAAAAGATAACCTGCGTATGGCTCCTGAGCCGAGACAGCAGCTCCAAAAGCCACCGCAGCAAGAAATGTAAAGAATTTTCTCATGATATGATGTGGTATTTTTATTAGGGTGAAGTTTACCTTGCAAAGATAGCAAAAATTTGTCATTTAACAAAGCTTCCTCCCTCCTTTGCACAACTGAGACATGGGGATGCATCAAAACTGTCTCACTTTAGAGCTTGAAATCTAAATACTAGGATGTGTCATAATGCAAACTCAACACGGAATCCCAGCGGGATTCTTTCCAATAGATACCAAAATGCCCTAAAAAAATACAAAATCGGTGCCAAAGGCACCGATTTTGTAGGGGGAATGTGAATCCTAATGACTAATTGAAAGAATCCCGCTGGGATTCCGTGGGAAGTCGCTCGAGATACAACCTCATCTTTTTACTTAAGGTTGGCGAGGCAGGTGCGGAGGCTGTCGGTCCAGTAGGGGATGGTGATGCCGAGGTCGCGTTTGATCTTGGTTTTGTCGAGCACTGAATAGCTGGGGCGCACCACGGGCGAGGGGAACTCATCGCTGTGGCAGGGCTGGATGTCACACTCGGTATTTCCAGCATATTCGGCAATCATCTTGGTGAAATCATACCATGAACATACCCCCTCGTTGCTGTAGTGGTAGATCTGGTTGATGGCTTTAGGCTCTTGGCTTTCGTAATCCTTGATTACGGCCTCGATGGCGCGAGCCAAGTCGAGGCCGTAAGTGGGTGTGCCAACCTGATCGAAAACAACCTTTAGCTGGGGCTTGGTGGCAGTAAGGTTGAGCATCGTTTTCACGAAATTCTTGCCAAACTCGCTATAGAGCCAAGCAGTGCGCAGAATCACATATTTGCACCCGCTGTTCTTTATAACTTCCTCACCATGCAGCTTGGTCAGCCCATACACTCCAGTGGGATTGGCCGGCTCCTCCTCAGTGCGCGGAGTATTGCCAAGCGAACCGCCGAACACATAATCAGTGCTGACGTGGATAAGCAATCCATTCCTTTCGCGCATGGCTTCAGCCAAATTTTCAGCCGCTTTGGCGTTGAGTTTTTCGGCAAACTCTTTGTCACTCTCTGCCTTGTCCACATTGGTGTAGGCGGCGCAATTCACAATGATGTCGATATCATGCTTGCGCACCATATCCTTCACAGCATCGGGGTCGGTGATGTCGAGCTTTACGATATCATCGCCAACTACGTCGGAGAAGATATAATTGTCGTGAGAATCACGGGCTACGATGCGCATCTCGTTGCCCAGTTGGCCATTGGCTCCTGTTACTAATATATTCATAGCTTGCCTTCTGCCAATTTATAGAGATACTGACCGTAATTGTTCTTCATCATAGGCTTGGCAATCTCGCGCAGACGATCGGCCGAAATCCATCCGCGATTGAACGCAATGCCTTCAAGGCAGGCAATCTTTAGACCCTGACGCTTTTCAAGCACCTCGACATAGATCGAAGCCTCGGCCAGGGAATCATGAGTGCCAGTGTCGAGCCAAGCAAAGCCACGGTCGAGTGTGCCCACTTTGAGCTCTCCATCCTTAAGGAACTCTTGGTTGACAGTGGTGATTTCCAGTTCGCCGCGAGCCGACGGCTTGATATGCTTGGCCACCTCTACTACCTTGTTGGGATAGAAATAAAGGCCTACCACTGCATAATTGCTCTTGGGATTCTTGGGCTTTTCCTCGATTGAGAGGCAGTTGCCCTCAGTGTCAAACTCGGCTACGCCGTAACGCTCGGGGTCGTCAACCCAATATCCGAATACGGTAGCTTTGCCTTCTTTTTCGGCAGTGTGCACAGCCTCGTTAAGCTGTTTGCTGAAGCCTGAGCCATGGAAGATGTTGTCGCCAAGCACCAGGCATACCGAATCGTCGCCGATGAATTTCTCACCGATGATGAAGGCTTGTGCCAGGCCGTCGGGCGATGGCTGCTCGGCATATTCAAAGCGCACGCCGTAGTCGCTGCCATCGCCAAGCAGGCGCTTGAATGCTGGCAGGTCCTGGGGAGTGGAGATAATTAGGATGTCACGAATTCCGGCTTTCATCAGCACAGAAATCGGGTAATAGACCATTGGCTTGTCAAAGACTGGGAGCAACTGCTTGCTCACAGCCTTTGTGATGGGGTAGAGGCGAGTGCCGCTACCGCCGGCTAATACTATTCCTTTCATGATTTACAGTATATAGGATGTTAATAGGGAACATTTAACGCTCGGTCCGCATGGGGTTGGAGAGGAAGTCATGGTAGGCGAGGCAGAGGCCATCACGCAGCTCGGTGGTATAGGTCCAGCCAAGCGATGCGGCCTTGCTCACATCGAGCAGCTTGCGTGGAGTGCCGTTAGGCCGAGTGGCATCCCACAGGATTTCCCCTGTGTAGCCCACCACTTCAGCTACCAATTCGGTGAGCTCTTTTATGGTCAGCTCTTTGCCAGTGCCTGCGTTTACGGTCTCGTTGCCACTGTAATTGTTCATCAGAAACACACAGAGATTGGCCAGGTCATCTACATAGAGAAACTCGCGCAGCGGGCTGCCATCGCCCCAGCATGTCACTGATGGGGCTCCTGCAATCTTAGCCTCATGGAACCGCCGAATCAGTGCGGGTACCACATGGCTATGCTCGGGGTGGTAATTGTCGTTGGGCCCATACAGATTGGTGGGCATTACCGATATATAATCAGTGCCGTACTGGCGGTTGAGGTATTCGCAATATTTCAATCCCGAAATTTTGGCTAAGGCGTATGCCTCGTTGGTCTTTTCCAAAGCCGACGTAAGCAAGCATGATTCAGGCATAGGCTGCGGAGCCAGGCGAGGATAAATGCAACTGCTTCCCAAAAACTGGAGCTTACGGCAGCCATTGCGCCAAGCTGCATGGATTACATTCATTTCGAGAATCATGTTGTCGTACATGAAATCGGCCAATGCCTCCTGGTTGGCTACGATTCCTCCCACCTTTGCCGCAGCCAGGAATACATATTCAGGCCGCTCTTGCTCAAAGAATCTCTCCACAGCCTCTTGCCGCGTGAGATCGAGCTGGGAGTGAGTGCGAGTAATGATGGTGTGGTAGCCTTGGCGCTGGAGTTCGCGCACAATGGCCGAACCCACCATGCCTCGGTGGCCAGCAACATATATTTTTGAGTCTTTTTCCATGGTTCAAAATAGCGAAATAGTTTTGAACTTTCCTAAATCCTATTCGAAATAGAATGTAAGCACGATCATGCGCGAGGTGGCTTTACTCAGGGATTGGGTGAATTTCAGCTTGCTTGGGTCGTCGGCCAGATCAGGGCGCTTATCGTCGAGTACATTGCTTAGACCGAAGCAGAATTTCACCTCGGGTATGAATTTGAAGTATGGAAGATAAAAATCGGTGCCAAAGCCGATGGAGAGATACAGGTCGCTTGACTTAAGACGCAGATAATCACTGTGCTTCTTGGTCACATCGAATGCTGGCATTATGCCAGCCACCATATAGGGGCGGAAGTTGCGCAGGCGCACAGCATTGTATTTTATATCGATTGGCAGCACCACATAGGTGGCCTTTAGGTTCTGGCGCTCGGTCTCTCCTGTATTGCTCTCGATCATGCGCAAGTTGCGGTTGCCAAAATAGAGGCCTGGCGACAGGCGGAGAGAAAAATAGGTGCTGAGGCGAAAATCCACTACTCCGTTGACGCAAAAGCCAGGCGAGTAGTCGGGCTGTTCGATAAACCATGACTCGCCGTTGTCGGTAACATAGCCATTATGTGTAAAAAGGAGATTCTGGGTATGAAGTCCGACAGAGAACCCAAGGTGCCAAGCGCGCAAGTCGGCATAAGGCCGGTTGAGCACCTTGTCGTTCATATATCGGCCCTTAGCCTCGGCTGAGGCAGTCAAGGCTAAGGTGAATATTATAAATAGTATGCGGCGTAATACTTTCATTAATAAGATTAACGCACCCCGTGGCTTATTATTGTATAATCGCGGGGCTCGAAGCGGAGCAGGGCGCGGCACAGGGCTTTGTCGCCATCCACCAATTCGGCCAGGGTGGTATCAGCAGCTGTGGGATCCTGGCAAAGGCGCACTTCCACGCGCTCGTCGTAGTATGCCTCGTGGATGTAAGCAATCTCGAATCGGCACAGACGGTTGTGGTCGTGGAAATCGAGAGTCCATTGATTGAGCAGCAGCTCGATGTAACGTGAAGAATTTACGTGGCGGTTGAAATCAAGGTCGCAATATGTAAAGGTGTAAGGCATGCTGGTGTACTGGGCCAGGGGCTTGAGCCTTCCCGGCTTGTTCACTGGGCACTGTTTGTCGGGTATCACGTCGCGAATCCACTCCATGTGGCTTATGTCGGCCACGGCGCGAGTCTCCACGTTGAGCACTGCCCACATTGTGCGCGCCCAGCCAATTGTGGCTCCATCGCCATCAAGAATCTCAAAGTCGCGCTCCGAGAACAGGCGGTTGATGCTGCTCACCCAGGTGCGAATGGTGTAATGCTCGTTAACCTCGGGGAATCGATGCATCTCCACAGCCACTCGGCTCAGCACCCAGGTGCCTTTGCGCTCGACCAGGCTTTCGTAGCCTATGCCAAGGGTGTCAGCATGGAGGGTGGCAATTTCGATCAAACGGTTGATGAGCAGCGTAATTGGCATTCTCTTCTCGGGGTTGCACTCAGCCGGCGTCAAAAAATACTGTTGTGTAAATATCTTTTCCATAAATTTAGTTGAATTTGTGGTTGGTTTTGACCAGGTTCTTTGTTTATTTTATCATTAAAATGCTTTAAAAATTAAGTTCATACCACAAAGGTAATAAAATTTTTCCAATCCATAAATATTTGATTGAAGTTTCTTTTGAAAGAATCGTTATCAGATTTTTGCCAAATCAAGTGGCAGGTTTTGTACGTTAAAGGCGCAGCGTACGATTTCTGATATTAATCGTACGAAAACGAACTTGTGAGATTTAATCTATATTTAACTTTGCACCGTGAAATTTTGAAACACACAGTTAACATAATTGGTGCACTCAATTTCCAAACTCAATTTTAAATCAATTCTTTAATAAACCAACACACTCAGAAAGGTAATGAAAAAGATCTTACTTCTTTCGGTAATGGGGCTCACCGGCGCAAGTGCTTTCGCCTTGAATGACATCACCCCCGGAGGCTACCTCTTTAACAATGTGACTGACTTCAACTATCACCACCTTGTGTATGGCACTTCTAATATTGCCTCACCCGTATGGAGCACCATCGAAGGTGACACCTACTACAACGACGGCCTCGTAGTGCTGGCTGGCAACCTGGCAAAGGGATTCGGCAAGAACAACAGCACACCCACCGAACTCAGCGAGTCAGAGGGTCCCAGCTATGTAGCTGAGGGTACCGCTATCGTAAACCTTGGCGGCGAAGTAGGCCACGTACTGGCTATCAGCGGCATGAAATCCAACATCAACGACCGCATCAAGGAGCTCTACGGCGTAGAGATGAACATCCCCAAGATGAGCGAAAATCCCGGCTGGTACAACATGAACTTCTTTATCGATCCCAACTGGCTCACCAAGGACGGATCTGACGACTACTATAATGTACGCGCACGCATCACCTGCAACTTCTACGAGAACGAAATCACCGACGGCAACGTACTGGCATCAGCTTTCCTCGTAGGCAACCAGGGCAACTTGGCATCGAACAATACTGGCACCAACATTACCACCGACATGTTCGTGAAGATGAACGAGGACTTCGAGCCTATCGATGACAATGGCGAGGTATCTGACGACTATTACTGGGATCCCAACAAGTGGATCGTGTATGAGGTGAACATGAAGGTTATGCCCGACGATGGCGATGGCACCACCTATGCACCCGTGCGTCTGAAATATGATGTCAAGGCTGATCCTTTGATGAGCGGCACCATGTTTATCAAATCAGTTGAGTTCTTCATTCCCACCCAGGATGAGGCTGTAAACACTGGCGTGCCCCAAATCGAAACCATCACCCTCAACGCAAAGCCCGAGGCAGCTGGCATCTCAAATGTGGCAGTGGACCTGACTCAAGCTGGCGTAAGCATCAACGGCCGCGTGGCTACCTTCACTGATCCAGCACTGGTATTCAACACCATGGGCGCACAGGTAGCAAGCGTAGCAGCCAACGAAGGCGTGAGCCTGCTTCCCGGCGTGTATGTGGCAACCGTTAACGGCAAGAGCGTTAAGTTTGTCATTAAGTAACAGAATCTGATATAGTTATACAATTTCTGAGGAGGCCCTGGTGCGACGATGGATGTCGCGCCAGTGGTTCCCCCAGGACCTACTATGCCAAAAACACACTGAAAAGCGCTGATTTCCAGCCACCTCCCTCAGAACCAAATCATACACACCACCTCTTTTTTAACCTTAACCAAAATGCGACAAAAAAACACTATTCTCCTCTCAGCATTAGCCATGGGCATCTGTGCCCTGCAGGCCAATGCGCAAGTGGCCAACTATGCCTTAAGTTTCGACAAGGCTGGCATGGTCAACTGCGGATCCATGCCTGCGATGGCCGGAAGGGAATCCTACAGCATCCAGCTGTGGATATGCCCTGAGACTTGGGTTCCGGGTGCGACAATTATGTCGCAAGGCAATTCTTGGTCTATTGCAATAGGCCAAGAAGAAGGAACTATAGAGCTTTCAGTGGGCAAATCGACACTTGCTATCACATCTTCTGACCTTAAATGTAACCAATGGAGCCAAATCACAGTAGTATGTGACCAGGGCGATGCCAAGGCACTTGTAAATGGCATCCAGGTGGCTCAAGCTGAGCTCAATCCAATGCCTATCGATGGCTCTGACCTGACGATCGGCGGCGGTTACATAGGTCGCATCGACGAGGTGCGCCTATGGAGCGAAGCCTTAACCGACGATTACAATTACTTCATTAACAATACCCTCAATCTTCATGCACCCCAGTGGACCGACTTGGCGGCTTACTATAAGATGGACCAAATTGATTGCGCACACCTGGTCGACTACAAGGGAATTGAAGAGACCGAAATCGAGTATAACAATCATGGGGTGCTCAGCCCCGAAGGCGTGGTGCGCGTAAAGGTCGAGGACAACTCGGGGCTCCCTTACCTCATTAATGGCGCCTACACCAACAACGAACGATTCTTCGATCGCGCCATCCCACGCGAGCAATATCTCCTGAGCAACGACCTAATCATTCTGGGAATTGAATCTCTGGCAGATGGCCATGTGCGCGTGATGACACCCAACAATCATGCCCAGGCAGTAGGCAATGTAGCTTATTTGGCTGAGTGCGAAGGGCGTCAAGGAGTGGCGCAATTCGATGGCTCAGGATATATGGCGCTCTCTGAGCGCACTATGGAGCCTACCGTTACCGAAGGCGCAACAGATGGTTATACCTTCGAGACCTGGTTCCTCGTGGATCAGTGGGTGAAGGATGCCTATCTTTTTCGCAAGGAGGGCGACGATGCCGCCCAAGGATTCTCGGTGCGTCTCGGCGAGGAAGGCCAGCTAATCGTGCGCTGCAATGGCGTAAATTACGGAGCCAAACTCGACATCACCGCTGGAGAGTGGCACCACATCGGCATTGTGCCTCGCAACACTGGCGTGGCTCGCACCACATACCTCTTTGTATATGACGGAGTAGGCAAGAGCGCTACAGCTTCGCTGTGTGATGGAGGCACCGACTGCACCCCCCCTTAATCTCGATACCATTAAAGCTTTTATTGGTGAGAACTTCCAAGGCAAGCTCGACAACACCATGCTGTGGAATATGAATTTCGACGCAGCTGCCGTTAAAAGCCATAGCGCCTCGGTGCCTATGCCTGGCTTTGGCATTACCCTCACCTCGATGAACATGCAGAAGGCCAACACCTGCCTCCTTTTCGACGATAGTTCATGCCTCGGCTGGGATTCATATTCCCAGGACCACTGGCGCGACATCATGACCTCGGCTTACGATGGCTATGCTGGTTACACCGTACGAATCTCAGTAAAGAGCCACAATGGCTGGCAGAACACTATAGCTGATGCTGAGCGT
The DNA here is from genome assembly GCA_020860515.1 of Bacteroidales bacterium. Classification (GTDB taxonomy): domain Bacteria; phylum Bacteroidota; class Bacteroidia; order Bacteroidales; family Muribaculaceae; genus CAG-873. The sequence goes on from JAJBUG010000061.1 coordinate 73,908, forward strand.
CGCAAGATTTTCGCCGCTGACTTGGCTGAAATCTCTGAGGGTTACGATGGCGTAGAGCTCGACCTCGAATGGATGGACGGTTTGCAGACCAATCTCGGCCTCTTGGCTCGTGAAATCCGCGCCGCCCTCCCCGAAGGCAAGACTTTCTTTATATCTTGCCACGCCTACGGCGCTTATCGCTTCCCACTCGAGGATATGGCCCTGGTAGATGGATTCACTTTCCAGCAGTATGGTCCGCAGACCACTTATTTCAGCTGGGACAACTATGTGAACACCACTCGCAATTTCCAGAACTATGGTTTTGAAAATTCAAAAATCATGACCTCGTATGCCACCACTACCTCGCAGGGCTCTAACGGAAATGGCACCGTGGCAGTGTCAGGCGTAAGAAATGGCTTTTTCGATGCCGAGGGCTTCTCAGCCGAGGTCAATTCAGGCGAACTCAATGGATTCTCCTATGTGTTCACGGGGCCGATGCAAACCTACCAGCGCGCAGCTTATTGCGTGGAGAATAACCTGCAAGGCATCTTCTACTGGGATATGGGCAACGATGTGCCAGTGGAGCACCCTTTCAACTTGGCCAAATGGGCCAGCTACGGCCTGAATGCCAATGTTGACCGCCACATCACCCATGTGGATGTAAAGCACGCTACCAATAGCATCAGTTCGGTAGCAGCCAACAAGTCCTCGGCCACTATGAAGCTCGCAAAATCAGCCGATGGCTCACGCGCCATAATCCATGGCGTAGAGAATCCCGCCAAAGCTGTACTCTACTCCCCCCTGGGAACTATCATAAACTCACAAAATGTGAGCCACAGTGCCATTGACCTTACAAGCATCGCCAAAGGGATGTTTGTGGTCATGGTCACTGATACCAACGGTAACACCTACTCTTCAAAATTTGTAAACTAAATCAATCAATTTCTCATGAAGAATATCTTTTATCTAATGGCTGCGGCTGTGATGGGCAGTGCGCTGGTCACATCGTGTGTGGATGACGATCCAGGCCCCTACGGCAACTATGGCGATCCCACTGTGAAGGCTGCCCTCTCAATCCCCAGCTTTTACAGCCAGTCCAATCCCTCGCAAGTGTATGCTCTGCAGATTGATGGAGCTGAGCCTACCGACACTACCTACGAGGTGCCTGCCATGACAGCTTCCTACTATGTGTATGAGCCTGTGCGCGTGCCATGCGACGCCGACACATTCATAATGCGTGTTAACAGCAATGCCCGCTGGAGCGCGTCAACCCCATCGAAGAATGGCCTTTTCATTATCAACAATGTGGGCAATGGAGATGCAGATGCCTCATTCCGCTGCACAAAGAACTCATCGAAGACTGCGGATCGTGTGCGTTACATGTACTTCTACTCCAACGACAGCACCACAATGCACAAAATCACTATCGTGCAAGAGAAAACCGTAGAGACAGAATAATCAAAATTCCCGAAACGAATTACAGCAATGAAGAAACACATAGCAATATTGGCATCATGCCTGATGGCTACGGTTGCAGCCTTTGCCGAGGAAATCACCGTCACCGGCACTGTGTATGAGCCCGATGGCGAGCCTGCAATTGGCGTAAGCGTAAAGGTGCTGGGCCAAGCCTTAGGCGTGAGCACAGATATCGATGGCAACTTCCGCATCCCCGTGGATTCAGAAGGTTCGCTCGAGGTATCTTACATCGGCTACCAAACTCAGACCGTGAAAATCAATGGTCGCACTCATATCGACATAACTCTTACCGACCCCACAGCTCAGAACCTGCAGGAGGTGGTAATCGTGGGTTACGGCACACAAAAGAAAATCAATGCTACTGGTTCGGTAAAGACTATCGACAACAGCGTGCTGGAGTCGCGTCCCGTGGGCAACGCCGTGCAGGGTCTCCAAGGCGCAGTAGCTGGCCTTAATATCACCAACGATGCTGGTGGCGCCCTTGGCGAGTCGATGAACATCAACATCCGCGGTGTCGGTTCAATCGGCGAGGGTTCTTCCTCATCCCCCCTAATCTTGATTGATGGCATGGAGGGCGACCTTTCGACCATCAACCCCAATGATATTGAAAACATCTCAGTGCTCAAGGATGCTGCCGCAGCCTCAATTTACGGTTCGCGCGCTCCCTTCGGCGTAATCTTGGTAACAACCAAGAACGGACAAAAAGGCACCAAGGTAGCTTACAGTGGCAACCTACGCTTCCAGCAGCCTGTGTCGGTGCCCAAGATGGTGGATAGCTACACATTCGCCAACATGGTAAATGAGGCTTACTCCAACTCAGGAAATGCCAGCACACCCTTCAGCCCCAGCTATATGGATCGTCTGCTGCAATATCAGCAGGGCCTAATCGACTACGCTACCGAAGCCCAGACCTCTGACCCCTCGAAGTGGAAGACCAACTTCGAATCATGGGGCAATACCGACTGGTACGATGTATATCTCAAGAATCACACCTTCTCACAGGAGCACAACATGAGCATCTCGGGCGGTGGCGACAATGTTACCTACTATCTGTCGGGCAACTACTTGCGCCAAAGCGGTCTCTTTAACTTCGCTGATGAGAAATACCAGCGTCTGGCTCTCACTGGTAAGGTTAACATCAAGTTTAACAACTATGTTCGCCTCAACTGGACCACTCGCATCATCAGCACCGAGAACGATAAGCCCTCGGCTCTCAATGCTCTTTTCTTCCACAATCTGGGCCGTCGCTATCCGACTATCCCTCTCTATACCCCCACTGGCGAATACCATCCCGATTCGATGATCCAGCCTCTGCAGAATGGCGGACGCGTCAACAGCGACACCAAACAGTTCTACAACCAGGCCAACCTCATCATCGAGCCTGTCAAGGGCTGGCAGATCCACGCTGACATCAGCAGCCGTATCGAGCGCAATCCTTACACTCGCCAGTTTATACCCACCACTTATGAGGGCCCTGATGGCCAGTCCAATTACATACTCTCACTCTTTGGCCTCAACGACAAGAAGGTGGTGAACACCTCGAATGGCACATTCACCGTATGGCCCGCACTTGGCGAGAGCTGGTATGAGAAGGCTAACGCTTCTGTGGATTATTTCACCACTAACTTCTACACTGACTATGCCCTAACCATCAAGGACAAGCACAACTTCAAGTTCTTGGCTGGTGTGCAGACCGAGTACTACAAGACCCAGACTGACCGCATGGGCTCTAACAACATCCTGCTCGACGACGTGCCATTCCTCCCCACAGAAATTGGCGGCGCAGGCACAATGATTTCGCAAAAGAAGGGCGAATGGTCATCAGTGGGCGTGTTCGGACGTATCAATTACAACTACGACGACCGCTACATGGCTGAAGTCAACCTCCGTGGCGACGCTGCAAGCCGTTTCCCCTCGGATCAGCGCTGGGGCGTATTCCCCTCGTTCTCGCTCGGTTGGAACATCGCTCAGGAGCATTTCTGGGAGCCGATCGCAAATGCTGGCTGGCACTATTTCAAGCTTCGAGGCTCTTACGGTACTCTTGGCAACCAGAACACCACATCGTTCTATCCCTACTATCAGCAGATGGCTTCGGGCGGCGGCGAGCTCGTGCTCGGCGGTGGACAGGCAGTAGTTCTACCCATGTATACCCCCTACAGCACTTCGCTCACTTGGGAGCGCATTGAGAATATCGGTGCCGGTATCGACATTGGCCTGATGAACAACCGCTTGACTGGTTCGTTCGACTGGTATCAGCGCAAGACCAAGGATATGGTGGGTCCAGCGCTCTCACTCCCAGGCATCTTCGGCGCCGATGCACCCAAGACCAACAATGCAGAAATGCGCACTCGCGGCTGGGAAGTGGAAATCTCGTGGCGCGATCGCATCAACCGCGACTGGAGCTATGGCATCTCGGCCTCAATCAGCGATTACAAGACTATTGTGACCAAGTACGACTCAGCTGACAATAGCATCTTCGGCTGGTACGAAGGCAAGGAGTATGGCACCATCTGGGGTTACAAGACCGCTGGCATTGCTAAGAGCGACGCAGAAATGGCGGCTTGGCTGGCCAACCAATCACAGACAGCCCTCGGCGACAAGTGGGGCGGCGGTGACATCATGTACCGCGACCTCGATGGCAACGGCGAAGTTTCACCTGGAGCAAGCACCCTTGACAACCACGGCGACCTTGCTGTAATCGGTAACACTACACCTCGCTACGCATTTAGCTTCACCCTGGAGTCACAATGGAAATTCATTGATTTCCGCGCTTACTTCCAAGGCATTGGCAAGCGTGACTTCTTCATCGGCAACGGCGTGACCAACGGCCCAGACTACGGTACAGCCTCATTCTTCGGCTGGGGTGGCGCTCAATGGCAGTTCTCACTCTTCGAGGATCATCTGGATTACTTCCGCTTTGCTGACTCGGCTCTCGGTGCCAATATGGACAATCCCTACTACGCACGTCTGCGCTACGATAAGAACAACATCTGGTGCTCAGACCGCTATATCCAGAGCGCTTCATATCTGCGCCTGAAGAACCTGCAAGTAGGTTTCACCATGCCCAAGTGCAAGCTCTCAAAATATGTGCAGAAGGCTCGCCTCTATGTATCGGGCGAAAACCTCTTCACGCTTACCAAGCTCCGCATCCTCGACCCCGAGGCCCTGAGCACATCTGACTCGGATTACAACGGCGGTGCCGGAAAGACTTATCCTCAGTACCGCACATGGTCGGTAGGTCTGGAGTTAACATTCTAAAAATCTTTCTAACTTGTTAATGCACACACAAAAAATGAACAAGCTCAATATAATAATAGCCGCAGCGTCGATGGCTCTCGTTTCTTGTAACGATTTCCTGGAGCGCGAGCCACTCGACTTCGGCAACAAAGATTCTTACTATCGCACTGCCGAGGATCTGAAGATCGCAGTGAACGACTTCTATCAGGTGCTTCCGGTCAATAACCGCCTCCTTGGTGGCATCTACAGCGAGGACACCAACTCCGATAACCAATGCTCGGGCACCCCATCCACTGTGCTTTACCGTGGCAACAAGCGCACCGTGATGATGGACGATGCTGACAATGAGTGGAACTTCGAGATGCTCCGTGGCATCAACGACTTCATCAATACCTCAGAGGAGAAGATGGAACATATCACTGGCAATGAGGCGCTCAAGAATCATTACCTCGGCGAGGGCTATTTCTTCCGTGCCTATGAGTACTATCGTCTGCTCAAGAATTTTGGCGACACTCCCATTCTCACCGAGGTGCTCAGTGATGACCTGGCCACTCTTATTGAGAAGAGCAAGCGCCAACCTCGCAATCAGGTGGCTCGCTTCATCATCGAGGACCTTGACAAGGCTGCAAGCCTGCTGCAAGCGAATGCCCCTGAGTCGGGACGCATCACCAAGGCTGCCGCTTATGCGCTCAAGTCGCGCGTGGCTCTCTACGAGGGCACTTGGGAGAAATACCATGCCAACACATGCTTTGTGCCTGGCAACCAGAAATGGCCTGGTGCAGCTTACAATACCGACTTTGCTTGGCCCCTTGGCAGCGCCGAAGCTGAGTACAAGTACTTCTTCCAGGAAGCTTACAAGGCTGCTGATCTGGCCTTGGAGGGTCGCACTGTCCTGGAGACAGACTATCCAAGCATGTTCGTAAACTTCACCTCGACCTTTGGCGACAGCCATGAGGTAATCCTGGCTCGCTACTATCTCTCAGGCGTGCTTTCGCACAGCGCATCAGCTTTCTTGAAGTCAGGTGGCAACAATGGCGTCACTCGCGCTGCCGTAAACTCATACCTCATGACCAGCGGTCTGCCAATCTATGCAGATGCCAACTACCAGGGCGACACTGAGTCGTACTACGAACTAAAGAATCGCGACCTCCGCCTCACCACCTCGGTGCGCGCTTGCGGCAAAGACATTGTAAATGTCAGCACTGACCCCATCACTGGCGACATCACCGGCGATACCATCTATTACTATCTGCCTTATATCGCAGAATCGGCCAACACCAAGTGCATCACTGGCTACGAGCTCAACAAGTGGTGCAGCACCGATCCTGAGCAGCAGACCCAGTATTATACCACCACCGCTGTGCCTCTGATTCGCACAGGCGAGGTTATGGTCAATTACCTGGAGGCTTACTACGAGGCAAATGGCAACCTTGGCGGTAATTGCGACACCTACTGGCGCGCACTCCGCAGCCGTGCTGGCGTTGACACCGACTATAACAAGACCATTGCTAACACCGACCTGGCAAAGGAGAACGACTTGGCTATCTGGTCGCGCGGCAATCTAATCGATGAGACTCTTTATAACATCCGTCGCGAGCGTCGCTGCGAGCTTATCGCGGAAGGTTTCCGTCTTGACGATCTCAAGCGGTGGCGCGCACTCGACATGTGCAATGCAGCTGGCATGGTCACCGACAGCGATGCTACTGGCTACCAGCCCGAGGGTTTCAATCTCTGGGAGAAGGTATATGAGTACTACGAAGAGGCCAAAAAGACCCTTGGTGCTGGCACTGTGTCGCAGCAGTCGGTATCTAACTACCTACGTCCGCTCCAGACCTCTACCAACTCAAATGCCTACAATGGCTACGACTTCCCCAAGCCTCACTACTTGGAGCCAATTCCAATCTCGGAGTTCTCACTGACTACCGTAAATGGCAGCAGCACCATGTATCAGAATCCAGGATGGCCTCAGAATGCCGACGGCATCGCAGATTACAGCTACGACTGCGATTAATCCCACGATATAGCATTAACATCAATTAGAAAGGTGATAGGGAAGAACACTTGCGCACAGCCCTTGAGTTCTTCCCTTTCATTTAAAATAACCAAATTTCAACACCAATGAATCACAATACCCTCCTATATACATCGGGCGCTTTGCTCTCGGCTATGTCGCTGAGCTCATGCCAGAGCACGAAAACCGAGGAGAAGCCTATGAATATCGTATTCATCATGACCGACGATCACACCGCGCAGATGATGAGCTGTTACGACTCGCGCATTGCCCACACTCCTAATCTTGACCGCATCGCTCGCGATGGGGTGAAATTTTCCAATGCTTTTGTAGCCAATTCTATCAGTGGACCCTCGCGTGCATGTCTGTTTACGGGCAAGCATAGCCACAAGAATGGATTTTTTGATAACACAACCTGTGTATTCGATGGTTCTCAGCCTACTTTCCCTAAATATTTGCAAAAGGCTGGATATGAAACGGCTGTGTTTGGCAAATGGCACCTCGAAAGTCTGCCCACAGGCTTCGACAAATGGGAGATAGTGCCTGAGCAGGGCGACTATTACAATCCCGATTTTATCACCATGGACAACGACACAATCGTTCGCCCGGGGTATCTTACTCACTTGATCACTGATATGAGCCTTGATTGGCTGGAGAATCAGCGCAATCCTGAAAAGCCATTCTGTCTGATGATTCACCACAAGGCCATCCACCGCAATTGGATGGCGGATACTGCCGACCTGCACCTTTATGAAGATGTGACCTTTCCGCTGCCTGTAAACTTCTACGACGATTATAACAATCGTGAAGCAGCCAAGACCGCCGAGATGCGAATCTCCGATCACATGGATCTCATCTATGACTTGAAGATGAATCGCGCTGACAAGACCAGCCCTCTGAAGGAGCGCTATGAATCATATTATAACCGCATGGATCCTGAGCAGATGGCAGCGTGGGATGCTTTCTATACTCCTATAATCGAGGATTTTTACAGCCGCAACCTCACTGGCAAGGAATTGGCTGAGTGGAAATACCAGCGATATATCAAGGACTACCTTAAGGTAGTGAAGAGCCTTGATGAAAATGTGGGTCGAGTGCTTGATTACCTGGAGGAGAAAGACATGCTCAAGAATACCCTGGTGGTTTACACCAGCGACCAAGGCTTCTATATGGGCGAGCATGGTTGGTTCGACAAGCGCTTTATCTACGAAGAATCGCTTCACACACCCCTGATTATGCTTTTGCCCGAGGGCATGAAGCGTCGCGGCGAGGTGACTGAGATGGTGCAAAACATTGACTTTGCTCCTACCTTCATGGAACTGGCGGGCGTGGAAGTGCCAGCTGATATCCAAGGCAAATCAATGCTTCCAATCCTCAAGAGCGAAACTCCGATTGAGAACTGGCGCGAGGCTCTCTACTATCACTTCTATGAATATCCTGCTGAGCATGCGGTGAAGCGCCATTATGGCGTGCGCGACGACCGCTACAAGCTGGTGCATTTCTACAACGACATTGACACTTGGGAGCTCTTCGACCTGGAGACTGACCCGCATGAGATGAACAATGTATATGGCCAGCCTGGCACTGAGCAAATCACCAAGGACATGATGCTCAAGCTTAAGAATGCCCAGGAGCTCTACGACGATCCCATTCGTGAAAAATATCCTATCCTTTGATATGCGACTCTCTGATAAACTAAAATATACATTCTCCGCTCTTCTCATAGGGATGGCATCCACTGCCGCTGCTGCTCCTCAAAAAGCAGCGGTGGTGCCTATGCCTGTCCATTACCAGATGTCGGATGGCAGCGTCGAGCTGCCCAAAACTTTGGCGGTGGGAGGTGATATGGCAGCATCAGCAGTGAAGTACATGGAGATGCGCAGCATACCAGCCTTTCTAACAGGGAAAGCCTTCGTCACGGCTAATCGCGATGCTTCGCTTGCTGCCGAACACTATGAATTGGCTGTGACTCCCAGCGGCATTGCCATTGCGGCTGCAGATGAGGCAGGCATGATGTATGCAGTGGAGACACTCGGCCAGCTTATAGATCAGGCGGCCGACGGGCAGTTGTCGCAATGCACCATCACCGACGGACCGCGCATGGAATATCGCGGGCTGATGCTCGATGTGGTGCGTTGCTTCCTGCCAATCGACGAAGTAAAGAAATTTGTGGATGTGGCAGCCCAGCTCAAGCTCAATAAGCTGCATTTCCACATGACTGATGACAATGGCTGGAGAATTGAGATTAAGAAATATCCCTTGCTGACCGATATTGGCGCTTGGCGTGTTGATCGTGAGGAGCTTTTCCCGGGACGCCCCAACCCTAAGGAGGGGGAGCCGGCTACCTACGGCGGATTTTACACTCAGGACCAGCTTCGCGACCTGGTGGCTTATGCTGCTGAGCGCAACATTGAGGTTATACCCGAGATTGAGTTGCCGGCCCATGCTGTGGCTGCTATTGCATCCTATCCACAGTTGGCTTGCCCAGTGATTGATCGCTTTGTGGGAGTGCTGACTGGCATCGGCGGCAAAGATGCCTCGATAATCATGTGCGCTGGCAACGACAATACCATCCAATTCGTGAAAGATGTGCTCGATGAGGTGATGGATATCTTTCCTTCGCCCTACATTCATCTTGGAGGTGATGAGGCCGAGAAGTCACACTGGGAGAAATGTCCTCTATGCCAACAGCGAATCGCTGAGTTGCAACTTCCCGATTGCGAACATCTGCAGGGATGGTTTATGGACACTATCAACAGTTATGTGCGCAGCAAAGGCCGCACAGCAATCGGTTGGGACGAAGTGACATACGGCAATCCAAAGGAGGATATGATCATCATGGGTTGGCAGGGCGCTGGCACCGTGGCAGAGGCTTATGCCGAAAAGACTGGCTGCCGCTTTATCATGACTCCTGCCAAGAGCACCTATCTGATTCGTTACCAAGGACCACAGTGGTTCGAACCTTTTACCTATTTCGGTAATATCACCCTGCGCGATGCCTATGAGTTTGAGCCTGTAAAAGATTCATGGACAGCAGGAATGTGTGAGCAGCTCTTGGGCATCCAAGGCTCGATGTGGACTGAATTTTGCCGCACTGCCGAGGACGTGCAATATATGGTATTCCCGCGCATGATGGCCCTTGCTGATGTGGCGTGGCGCGCTGAGGGCGCAAGGGATTGGGATGGCTTTGTAACCGCGCTTGACAATTTTTTGCCACGCCTCGACAAGGCCGGGATGACCTATGCGCGTTCGATGTACAACGTGCAGCATACAGCCACCCCGCTTGGCAATGGCAAAGTGTCGGTAGCTGCCGCCTGTGACCGCCCAGATGCCACGATTAATGTAACCACTGGAGATGATAGCTATGCCTATGTTGAGGCTGTTGAATTTGATAGCGATGCCACACTGACATTCCTGGCTTCAACTGTAAATTCGCAGGGGCAGCCTTTGGTACTGGATCTGAAATTCAACAAGGCCACTGGCCAGCAGATAACGGCTGAGAATTGTAACAATGGCTTGGCAGGTGCGCTTATAAATGGAGTGCGCGGCAGCAACCGTAATTCTGATTTTGAGTGGGCTGGCTGGTACGACCGCCAAGCTGAATTCACTGTAAATCTTGGTCGTGAAACCAAGATCAACACCATTAAGCTGGGCGCATTGGCCAATGCCAATATGAATGCCGCTTTGCCCAAAAGCATACGTGTGCTGCTGGCTGGTGAAGATGGTGAGTTCCGTCAGATTAATGAATTGACGTTTGCCACTGAGGAAGCTTTCCCATTGTCAGCTAAAATTACCGACATTGACTTCGGCAGCATGGATGAGACAGCCCAATATGTAAAGTTCGTGGCCGAAAATGCTGGCCGAGTCCCTGATGGCTTCCCACGCGAGGGCAATGCCACATGGCTCTATTTCGACGAGGTAATGGTTGATGAGTTGCCGGAATGGCAGGATAAGAATGCTTTCCGTCAGGGGCAACTCGATCCGCATCAGTTGGTGGTGCCTTATGCCGATAATAACCACAAGGCTATTGCCGATTTCGATTATCAAAACTCGCCTTACTACCTTGATTTGAATGGCGCTTGGAAATTTAATTGGGTACAAAACCCCGCTACTCGTCCCTTAGGTTTCCAAAATGCTGACTTCGACAAGTCGGACTGGGATGACATAGCCGTGCCTGGCAACTGGGAACTGCAAGGTTATGGCACACCAATCTATGTAAACGAGCGTTACGAATTTGATTCACCTTTCTACAATTTCAAGAAGAATCCGCCATTTGTACCAACTGAGCAGAACGAGGTTGGCTCGTATTTCCGTACTTTTGAAGTGCCAACTTCATGGGATGGGCGCAGGGTGGTGCTTTGCCTTGAGGGCGTATGCTCGTTCTATTACGTATGGGTGAATGGCCATAAACTTGGCTACAACATGGACTCAAAGACAGCTGCCGAATGGGATGTAACCGAATATTTGCAGGAGGGAGAGAATACCCTTGCCTTAGAGGTTTATCGTTGGTCAGCAGGTGCTTACCTTGAGTGTCAGGATATGTGGCGCATCAGCGGTATCGAGCGCGATGTGTACCTTTACAGTACCCCAGCTACTTATATTTCGGATTATAAAGTAGAATCGGCTTTGGATCGAATGAATTACCGTGATGGAGAATTTGGACTTTCAATATCAGTTGATGGCCTCCCCATAGATAAGAGTCAACCTTATACTGTGGAATATAAGCTTATAGATAGAGTAGGGGATGTAGTGGCTACTGACATGGCACAAGCTGAATCAGAAGTGAAATTTGAAAAACTGATTGCTGATGCAGCACAATGGTCAGCTGAAACTCCCAATCTCTATACTCTTGTGCTTGACCTCAAGAATCCTGCTGGCGAGATTATTGAGTCGCTGGGCAGCAATGTGGGTTTCCGCACCTCAGAAATCAAGGATGGCCTTTATCAATTCAATGGCAAGCCTATTCTGATCAAGGGCGTTAACCGCCATTGCCACAGTGAGAAAGGACGCACAGTAGATGCGGCTACCATGATTGCTGATATCAAGCTGATGAAGGAGAACAATATCAATACCGTGCGCAATTCTCATTATCCTGCCGACCGCTTGTGGTACCACCTTTGTGATATCTACGGACTATATGTAATAGATGAGGCAAACATTGAGAGTCACGGCATGGGCTATAAGGAGGAATCGCTTGCCAAGGATGCCTCTTGGCTCCCTGCCCACCTCGACCGCAGCTACCGCATGTATGCCAAGTCGAAGAATCATCCCTCGGTCACATTCATGTCGCTTGGCAATGAGTCGGGCAACGGCGTGAATTTTGAGGAGACTTACAAGTGGTTCAAATCAGTTGAGACCAACCGACCAATCCAATACGAGCGTGCCGAGCAATCCTGGAACACTGACTTGTATGTGCGCATGTACCGCCCAATCCCCGAGGTTTACGACTATATTAACCAGCCTGACATTTATCGTCCATTTATCCAATGTGAGTACGCTCATGCAATGGGCAATAGCGTAGGCAGCCTTAAGGATTATTGGGATGTGTTTGAGAATAATGCCGTGACCCAAGGCGGTTGCATTTGGGACTGGGTTGACCAGGCGTTTACTCTTACTGATGAGAATGGCAAGAAATATTATGCCTACGGTGGCGATTTCGGCCCGGAGGACATTCCCTCGGATGGAGCATTCTGCAACAATGGTCTTGTGCGTGTTGACCGCACAGCTCACCCTCACCTTGCGGAGGTGAAGAAAGTATATCAATATATCAAGTCGGACCTCGTATCAGCCGATGGCCATGTGATTCGCGTGAAGAATTGGCATGATTTTACCAATCTCGACCAATTCACTCTGACTTGGCAGGCTGTGGCTCCCAATGGAGCAGTGCTTGCCTCGGGAGAAAAGACTGTGGCTTGCGAGCCTCACCAAGAGGTTGAAATCAGCTTTGGTGCATTTGATGCGGATTCGTCAATTGAGGAATATTATGTCAACCTTAGCTGGACACCAAAGTCGGCAACGGCTTTGATTCCTGTGGACTACGAAGTGGCTTATGACCAATTTGTTATCTCTGCCGAAAAGGATAAGGACGATGTAGCTATCGCGCCAGCCAAGCTAAAGCGCAATGGCAATATGTATGGTACAGACAAGCTCCAATTTGAGGTTTCACCTCAGTCTGGTGCCATAGTTTCTATCAAGAAGGAGGGTATAGAGCAGCTTGCCGCACCAGTGGAGCTGTCGCTTTTCCGTCCGCTGACTGAAAATGATGCAGCTCGTCGAGGCAAAGGTAAAGAATGGCTTGACTTGGGCCTTTTCGGTCATACTGTTGCAGCCACCAATATCCGAGTTAAGGGTAACGTAGTGAATGTGACTGGCAATGTGGTTGGTAGCAACGGCCTGGATTTGGGCAAAGTTAACTATCAGTATTCCCTCACTGAGAATGGGCAACTGAATATTGGCTGCGAGTATCAGCCATCGGATACCGTGGGTTCGCTTCCGCGCCTGGGGCTTACTTTCCGAATGTCAGAGGAATTGGCCAAGAAAGTGGATTATTTGGGCCGAGGCAGTGTAGAAACCTATTCCGACCGCAACGCATGTGGCATGATCGGCCTCTATTCAACCACACCTGCTGAGGATTTCCATTATTATAATGTGCCTCAGGCTGCGGGCAACCACACTGATGTGCGCTGGGTGTCGTTCAACGATGATAATCTCCGAGTTACTTCGGGTGCTCCGTTTCAATTCAGTGCCACTCCTTATGCTGATGCCAATGTGCACGCGGCAACCCATATCAATCAGCTGGTGGATGACGGCATGGTGACAGTCCATCTGGATGCGCATCACACAGGCGTCGGTACCGCCACATGCGGTCCCGATGTCCTCGACAAGTACGCTGTCCCCATCGTCCCCTCCCCCTTTACCTTCACCCTCGATTTCTTCCCCATCCAGGAATAATTCATATTACATTTTGAAAATAAAACTGCCATATTACCATGATATGGCAGTTTTATTTTCAAATAATTCTGAATAATGTTAGAAAATCGGAGTATTTTTTGTAATTTTGCAACTCCAATAGTACAATTCTCAATCAAAAAACAATGATTAACCGCTCCGACGTTAAAAGCGCACCCACAGCAATCTTGCTGCTTTATTGCCCTGACCAGCCTGGCATTATTACAGAAATCACTCGATTCATAGCTGACAATCGAGGCAATATTGTGTATCTTGACCAATATGTTGACCGTCACGATGGCATCTTCTTTATGCGAATAGAATGGGAATTGGAGAACTTTGTGGTGCCTCGTGACCGCATCGATGAGTTTATCAACACTCTCTATGCTGAGCGTTATGGCATGACTTATTATTTGTATTTCACCGACCAGAGACCCAGAATGGCTCTGTTCGTATCAAAAATGAGTCATTGCCTATATGACCTTTTGGCCCGCTACAATGCGGGAGAATTAGAATGTGACATTCCCTGCATAGTCAGCAATCATGAGGATTTGCGATATGTAGCTGAGCAGTTTGACATTCCTTATTATGTATGGTCAATCAACAAGGATCATTCAAATAAGCGTGAAGTGGAAGAGGCGGAGTTGGATTTGCTTCGTCGCGAGCGAATCACATTCATTGTGTTGGCTCGATATATGCAAATTATTACTGAGGATATGATTAAGGCATATCCTAATCGAATTATTAATATCCACCACTCATTCTTGCCTGCCTTCATTGGCGCCAAGCCATATCATCAGGCATGGCAGCGGGGCGTGAAAATAATCGGTGCCACAAGCCATTATGTTACCACCGAACTCGATGCCGGTCCTATTATTGAGCAAGATGTGGTGCGCATTACTCACCGCGATACCCCGGAAACTCTTGTGCTCAAGGGTCGAGATTTGGAAAAAATTGTTCTTTCACGCGCTGTAAAAAAACACATTGAGCGCAAAATCCTAACCTATAACAACCGCACTTTTATTTTCACCTGATGTCACATGAAAATATTTGTGAGAAATATTTTTGTGGATTCAGAAAAAAGTCGTAACTTTGCAGTCGGGTAAGTCCTACACGACCAGCTCCCCCAAAATCCCCCAGGTCTTGACCGAAGCAAGGGTATGGGGTTGTAGCGGTGCGATGTAGCAAGCTTACCCTTTTTTCGTTTATACCCCATGGGTATTAAGTATTAAGTATTAAGTATTAAGTATTAAGAAATAGGTTGTGCTGATATGAAGGAAATTTTGGTAATACTATTGGTTGCGGTGATGGCGAGCTGCGGTAAGAGCGGAGGCGGCCAGCAAGCCCAAGCCGCTGAGCAGCCTGCGGCAGAAGCAAAGAGCGCCTTTTCAGGTGATTCTGCCTATGCCTTTGTGGCTCAGCAGTGTGCATTCGGTCCGCGCGTCACAGGCAGCGAGGCAGCCCAGCAATGCGCACAATGGATGGTAAGCAAGCTGCGCCAATATGGAGCTACTGACATCCAAGAGCAGAAGGCTAAACTTCGCGCTACTGATGGCACAATACTTAATGCTGTGAACATATCAGCGCGATTCAATCCCCAAGCCACCAATCGCATGCTTGTGATGGCCCATTGGGACAGCCGTCCTTGGGCTGACCAAGATTCTGCCCAGGAAAATCGACGCAAGGCTATCGACGGAGCCAACGATGGAGCATCGGGCGTAGGAGTGATTTTGGAATTGGCTCGCCAAATGGCTCAAAAGCAACCCAAAATGGGAGTGGATGTGCTATTGGTGGATGCCGAAGACTATGGCCCACATGCCGATGAGCCTCGGAGTGAAGAAGACAGCGATGGATGGGCCCTTGGCACCCAATATTGGGTGGAGAACCCCACTATTCCTCTTACAGATATCAAGTATGGCGTCCTTTTAGATATGGTAGGGGGCAAAGGCGCTACATTTGCTCGCGAATACCACAGCGAATATGCAGCCAAGGCAGTAAACGACCGTGTTTGGCAGGCAGCTCGCAAAACCGGGGCTGGCAAGCGATTCATTGACGCCATGGGGGGAGCCGTGGTTGATGACCATGTGTACCTGCTCATAGCTGGCGTGCCGGTAATTGACATCATCGAAGCTGCCCACCCCGAAACAGGCACCTTCCCGCCATATTGGCACACAATGGACGACAATATTTCCAACATCGACCCTGCCACCTTGCAGGATGTAGGCAACACCCTGATGCAGCTAATCTATTAACCCCTCGGGTACAGCCACCGTGGGGCCTGCATTAGGTTCCCTCCCAAAAGTCAATAACCCTCAAAAACCTTATATATGTCAATCGACGAAAAACAACAAGAAATAATTGATGAATTTGCCGACATCGACGACTGGATGGATCGTTACGGCTACATCATTGACCTTGGTAATGCCCTCCCGCCAATCGACGAAGAGCATAAGAAACCCGAAAACCTGATCGAAGGCTGCCAGAGCCGCGTATGGCTCAATGCCGAATGTAAAGATGGCAAAGTGCATTACACAGCCGACAGCGATGCCATTATCGTGAAGGGCATAATATCACTCCTTATTAGCGTGCTCAATGACCACACTCCCGATGAAATCCTCAATGCCGACCTGCATTTCATCAAGGACATCGGACTGGCCGAGCATCTGTCGCCCACACGCAGCAATGGCCTCTTGGCAATGGTGAAGCAGATGAAGCTCGACGCCTTGGCTTTCAAATCAGTGGCTTAGCGCATTAGTGATTTAGTGCTAAGTCACTAAATCACTAAATTGCCTCAAATGTTGTCTTTTTTCAAGAATTAAGACAATTGCGCCGATTCTAATACTGTTGTTTAAGAGATTTTTTGTAATTTTGTGCTAAACTACTCAATAAAGCATTGCACTAATGATTAAGCTATCTACTCGCCTTGTTTGCGCCTCGCTTTTGATGGCAGGCGCATTGAATGTCGGGGCTATTCCGGCCAAGCCTCGCCCATTCGTTTTTACCCAGCCTGATGGCTCAGCCATCACCGTGACCCTGCGTGGCGATGAGCGTGCCCACTGCTATCTTTCAGATGACGGTTGCATTTTGCTCAACCACGACAATGCCCTCTACTATGCTATGCTCGATGCACAAGGCCATGTGCAGCCATCAGCATTATTAGCTCAGGAGGCAAATCGTCGCACTCCTGAAGCAGTCAAATTCCTTGAATCAGTTGACCAAGCCAAACTTGGCGAGGCTTTATCCAAGCAGGCTCAGCTATCAGGCCGTGGCCACCATATATCGTCGAGCAAAATGAGCAAAGCTCCCTCGCGTAGTGATGATGGTCAGGATGAAGGTTTTGATGAGTCAAAGAAGCTTTATGGACTGTTCCCATCAAACAATTTTCCCGCCTATGGCGAACGACGCGGACTGGTGGTGCTGGTTGAGTACCAGGACGTAGAGTTCTGCATAGAGGATCCCAACACTTACTTCTCGCGAATGTTAAACGAGGAGGGTTGGAGCGAAGATAATGGCACAGGCAGCGCACGCGACTATTTCATGGCTTGCTCAAATGGCAACTTTATGCCCACATTTGATGTCTATGGGCCGGTTACGCTACCCAACAATCGCGCTTATTATGGAGGCAATGATAGTTGGGGCAATGATAAAAACCCTGAGCAAATGGCTATCCACGCTTGCGACATCCTTGACGACGAAGTGGATTTCAGCCAATATGACAGTGATGGCGATGGGTTCATTGATATGGTATATATCTTCTATGCGGGTCGAGGCGAGGCCGATGGCGGGGGTGCTTCCACTGTATGGCCACATCAATGGGACATTAGCTCGGCCACAAACACCATCCATGAATATGATGGAGTGAGACTTGAGCATTATGCCTGCGGCAATGAAATTCAGATGGGCGATATCCCTGATGGCATAGGCACATTTGTGCATGAATTTTCACATGCTATGGGTTTGCCTGACCTTTACGCTACCAACTACACCTCAGCATTTACCCCTGGCGCATATTCAATTTTGGACTATGGTCCTTACAATAACAATTCCCATACGCCGCCTATTTATTCTATATTCGAGCGCTCTGCGCTGGGCTGGGCCGATGTGGAGATCTTGACGGAGCCAGGCGAATATCAACTGGAAGCCATCGAAAAGAGCAATCATGGCTATATGTTGCCCACTGAAAAGGAAACTGAATATTTCCTATTCGAGAATCGTCAGCAAGAAGGGTGGGACACCTACATACCAGGCCATGGCATGTTGATTTGGCACATTGACTATGTAGAAAGTGTATGGACCTACAATACGGTGAATAACAAGTCGAGCCACCAATATGTGGATATAATCGAAGCTGATAACAATAAGACTGAGAGCACGCGTGATGGCGATCCTTTCCCAGGGGTTAGCAATGTGACCAAAATCACTGATTATACCACTCCTAAACTACATTCTTGGGCTGGCCAGTCAACGAATTACCCTATAAATCTCATTACTGAGAGTGAGGAGGGGGTAATTTCATTCTACGGTGGTCCGCGCCCCGACTTCAAGCCTGAGACCCCTGAGGCTCTTGAGGCTGAAAACGTTACATTCCAATCGTTTACAGCTCGATGGAATCCAGTGACCGAAGCCGATTATTATGTAATTACGGTAACCGATGGCGATGGAGAAACATTGACAGGGTGGGACGGACACATTATCTCGTCAGGGACTCTGGCCAATATTGGCAATTTGGATCCTTTGTCGGTCTATCGATACAGCGTATATGCAGTGGCTGATCAAATTAAGGGAGATGCATCAAATGTGATTGAAGTCAACACTCCGAATGCTCCGTTCAATTATCATAGAGTATCGGCTTTAGAAGCCACTGACGTAACTGCAAATTCATTTGTGGCCAATTGGGAAGACCTTGACTTGGCGCAGGAATTTGTAATCAATGTGAATGAAATCGGCCTGGTTGAGAATCCGCAATATGTAGTAGATTTCACTGGCGGCATTTCCAGTATGCCGGCTGGATGGTCCACCACTACAACACTTATATATAATAAGGAAGAGAATTGCGGCGAGGCACCTCCAGCTTTGCGCTTTGCTTCACCAGGCAATGTGGCATCGTGTACCTATGACAACCAAATCACTGGTGTAAAATTCTGGTATCGCGGTGTCAACACCAACGAAGAGAATCAAATACAGGTGCAAGTGACCGACGGTGCTTCATGGAGCACTATCGCCACTTTCAATCCAAGCAACGATGGCGGACAGACAGCCGAAGTCACCGAAGTGCCTGAGGGTTACTATCGCATGCGCCTGCTGTATGTAGAGAAGTCACATCTTGGCGCTGTAGCGATTGATGATGTAGTGGTGGCCACAGATGGCAGTGATGAAGCCGAAACCGCCCTTGAGGGCTACGTAGATCGCTCGGTAGGAAAATCTTTGTCGTGCAAGGTCGAGGGGCTAAAGCCTGACACTCAGTACAAATATACCGTGACCGCTAATGACGGAGAACTCTGGTGCAAGGAAAGCAAGTCGGTTTACGTGACTACCAGCCATGATGCAGGAGTCAGCTCAGTGGTCGCCGATTCTGAAAATGACATACGTGTAGTGGGGCGCACAGTGTACAGTTCAGGTGCGTCAGCCTATTCGGTGGATGGTCGGCTTGTGGGCGTTGGCGCTGCCATCACCCTTTCCCCTGGAATTTATGTGATTCACTCAGGCACAGCAGTGCAAAAAGTGACAATAAAATAAATAATAAAGGCGCCTCCACTGGAGGCGCCTTTATTATTTATTTTATTGTCAAACCTTTATGTAAGTTTTTCGCAGAGGGCGCTTATAGCCTTGCTGGCGGGCACCTTCATGTAGAGAATGTCATAGACACAATCCAGAATTGGCATATTCACGAGCGTGCGCTCGTTGATGTCGTGGATGCACTTGGTGCCGTAATATCCCTCGGCGGTCTGCTCCATTTCCATTGTGGCAGCCTTCACTGAATATCCTTTGCCTATCATGGCACCAAAGTTATGATTGCGCGAGAAGCGCGAGTAAGCGGTCACCAACAAGTCGCCCAGGTACACCGAATCGCAGATGTTGCGGTCAGAGCGTGGACTCACGGCGTTGACAAATCTCGACATCTCTCTGATCGCATTGCTCACAAGCATTGCTATCAGATTGTCGCCTCGCTTCATGCCATGGATGATGCCAGCTGCTATGGCATATACATTCTTCAGCACAGCGGCGTATTCAATGCCATCTACATCCGTGCTGGTGATGGTATGCGAGTTCTTGCTCTGGATGCACTCGGCAAATGTGCGAGCGCGCTGCTCGTCGCGGCAACCGATGGTGAGATAGCTGATGCGGTCGAGAGCCACCTCCTCGGCGTGGCAGGGACCAGAAATCACAAGCATATTCTCAGGCGCGATTTGAAATCGCATGCCCATGTAGTCGGTTATCAGCATGTTTTCGCTGGGCACAATGCCCTTGATGGCGCTTACGATGCATTTTTGGCTCAGATCCACATTCACCTTGCTCACATGCTCCTTGAAATATGGCGAGGGGAAGGCAAGCAGCAGGGTGTCGCACTCGCGGCATACCTCGTTGATGTCGATGGAGAAAAATATCCGCTTGATGTCAAATTCCACATCAGTCAGATAAGCTGGGTTATGGCCCATGCGCTTGAAATCCTCGATGCGGTCGGCGCGCCGCATGTACCAATTCACTGTCTCGCAGTTGCGCAGTAGCAGTTTTGCTAAGGCAGTGGCCCAGCTGCCACCGCCCATCACAGCTATTTTGCCAGGGAAATCCATATTATTGCTTTTTTTTCAGGACGCATTTGGGGGAATAGCAGCACCTCTTGGATTGCGTTTTGGCCCGTCATCAGCATTACCAGTCGGTCCATGCCGATGCCCATTCCTGATGTAGGAGGCATGCCGTATTCGAGAGCTCGAATAAAATCTTTGTCGATAATCATAGCTTCGTCGTCGCCCTTTTCGGCCAGGCGCATTTGCTCTACAAAGCGCTCATATTGGTCGATGGGGTCGTTGAGTTCGCTATAAGCATTAGCCAATTCCTTGCCGTTGACCATCAGCTCGAATCGCTCGGTCAATTCGGGATTGTTACGATGACGCTTGGTAAGAGGCGACATCTCTATTGGATAATCGATGATGAAAGTGGGCTGGATATATTTGCCTTCGCATTTCTCACCGAAAATCTCATCAATCAGCTTGCCCTTGCCAAGACTTGGCGCAACTTCGATGTTCAGTTGCTTGCACACATCGCGCAGTTGAGCCTCGTCCATGCCGGTGATATCGATGCCTGTGTGCTCCTTGATAGCGTCGATCATCGTGACGCGGCGATATGGAGCCTTGAAATCGATTTCATTTTCACCGACCTTGACCTTGGTAGTGCCATTCACATCCAGGCAGATTTTTTCGAGCATCTTCTCGGTGAAGTCCATCATCCAATTGTAATCCTTGTAGGCCACATAAATCTCCATGCAAGTGAACTCGGGATTATGGGTGCGGTCCATGCCTTCGTTGCGGAAGTTCTTTGAGAACTCATACACTCCCTCGAATCCTCCCACGATCAGACGCTTCAGGTACAGCTCGTCGGCAATGCGCAGATACAATGGGATGTCGAGAGCATTATGGTGAGTGATAAATGGGCGCGCAGCAGCTCCGCCAGGAATTGATTGCAAGATAGGAGTCTCCACCTCGATGTAGCCATTGCTGTTGAAATACTCACGCATTGAGTTGTACACCTTGGTACGCTTCAGGAAGATGTCCTTAATGCCGGGATTGACCACAAGGTCAACATATCGCATGCGGTAGCGCAGCTCCGGATCCTCAAAGGCATCGTAGGTTACGCCATCCTTAACCTTTACAATAGGCAGTGGACGCAAGCTCTTGCTGAGCAGAGTAAGCTCCTGGGCATGGACAGTGATTTCACCAGTCTGTGTGCGGAACACATAGCCCTTGATGCCGATGAAGTCGCCAATGTCGAGCAGTTTCTTAAACACTACATTGTACAGATCTTTGTTTTCTCCCGGACAAATCTCATCGCGGCTTACATACACTTGGATGCGGCCGTTATTGTCCATCAGTTCGATAAACGAAGCCTTGCCCATGATGCGGCGGCTCATCAAGCGCCCGGCAATCACTACGGGCCGCGGTGGCTGCAGGTTGTCGTCGAATGTTTCCTTAATTTCGTCGGTATAAGCATCTACGGGATATAGAGCAGCGGGATAGGGGTCGATGCCCATCTCGCGAAGCTTGCCTAAGCTTTGGCGGCGGATGCCTTCTTGTTCTGACAGCTGTTCTGTACTCATTATATAGTGGTTTAGTGATTCTGTGTTTTAGTGTTTTAGTGTTTTAGTGATTCATGGTATTATGAATCATCGAACACACTTATTTTCTATTTTAGCGCAAAGTTACGAAAAATTTGTTATTATTTATTCGTTATTTAATAGATTTGTGCCTTTTTGTCCAAAAACAAAAATTTAAGAGGCAAAAAACCTTAAACTGTAAACCGAAAACAAAAACTATTTCGTAAATTTGCACTTATGAATGCAGAACAACGATTAAAACTCGAAGAAAAGGTGATAGAGATGCTCAGCACTGTCTATGACCCCGAAATCCCAGTGAATATCTATCAGCTGGGACTTATATACAAAATCGACATCGATGATGACGCAAATCTCGATGTGGATATGACACTCACGGCTCCGAGCTGTCCTATGGCTGACTTCATAGTTCAGGACTGCTACGACAAGCTACGCAGCATCGAGGGGCTGAAGGAGGTAAAGGTAAACTTGGTGTACGAGCCTGCTTGGACTCAGGATATGATGAGCGAAGAGGCTAAGCTTGAGCTTGGATTCCTGTGAGCCGACGTGTATATTTCATTAGCGACCTCCACCTGGGTGCCAGCTACATCCGCGACCAGCGAGCAGCCGAGCGGCGCGTAGTGGAATTCCTAATGTCGATCAAGGACGATGCCGAGGCGCTGTACCTGATGGGCGACATCTTAGATTATTGGTACGAGTACCGTACAGTGGTGCCCAGGGGCTATGTGCGCTTTTTTGGAGCCTTGGCCCAGCTGGCCGATGCTGGAGTGAAAATCCATTGGTTCATAGGCAACCACGACATTTGGCTTTTCGACTATGTGCGTGATGAAATAGGCGTAGAAATTATCGATGGTACTCGCGTGGAAGAAATCATGGGCAAGAAGTTTTTCCTGAGCCATGGCGATGGGGTGGGCAAGCTGCCACTGGGTTTCAGATTTATCCGAGGAGTGTTTCGCAACAAGGTGTGTCAGAAGCTTTACGCTGGCATTCACCCCCGATGGACCATCCCCTTTGCCCATGCCTGGAGCTCGGGCAACCGCGATTTCGACGAACGCACTTATGAAGCGCCACAGTTCGAGGGGATAGAAAGCGAACCTCAGGCTCAGTTTGCATTGGAATATTTGCGAGATGTTGACCCTACGATCAATTATTTCGTATTTGGCCATCGCCATGTCCTGGCCGACGAGCCTCTTAGCCCTACTTGCCGCCTTATAATTTTGGGCGATTGGATTACTCAGTTCAGTTATGCAGTATTCGACGGTAATGATATGATATTATCAAAATATGATACAAATAGAAGTTAAATTAACTAAATTTAACCTACATTAAAAAGTGTTACTTACAAATTTTTAAATCTGTAATCGATTGATATATAATTAAATGGTGAAATTTTGAGTTTGAGAAACAAAAAAGTAATTAAAGAAATATGTTAGAAAACATAAAAAAAAATTTGGTGGGGTGGACAAAAGTTACGACCTTTGTACCGCAAACCTAAAATAATCTTTTTTACCTTAGAAATTGTACCTATTGGAAACCTTAAAAAAAGGGCTCTGCGACAGAGTCCTTTTTTAATTTTCCAGATACCCTTACTCCTTAACCCTAATCACAGATTCATGCCGATGCCAAAGAGGGCATAATCGTAGATAACGGGGTCGTCGGGATTGAATTTGCGCAGGTTGGATGTGAGCTCGTTCACTGCGCGGCGGTCGTCGGTGCGGCGAGTGAGGATGCCGAGGTTGCGCGAAGTGTCGCCCACATGCACATCGAGGGGGATGTATAGTTGGGCCGGTGTGATTACATCCCACACTCCCATATCCACAATGCCATCGTCCCTTACAAGCCAGCGCAGGGCCATATTCAATCGCTTTAGGGCTGTGGTGTCGAGATTCTGTGGCAGGCATCGACTGTCGGCCTTGCCATTGTTGGCCGATTTCAATTCTTTGTTAATCAAGCGGGCCAGTTCCCATGCTGGAGCCTCGGATGCCTCAATATGGTGATGCTTGGCGAAATCTTGCAAGGTAGGGTGCTTTGCGTAGATGGCATGTAGGCCACGCAGATAATGGCGAAGATTGCGATTGAAGAATGTGCGATGGATATTTCCCTCGTCGAGCAAGTCTTCGTAGCCTTGATCCATCACATAGCGGTAAGGCTGCATGTCCATCAGGCCCAGCATCTTGTTGCAGTTGTTGCATATCATCTTACGGTTGCCCCAAGCGATAGTGCTGCTCAGCAAGGCGGCTATTTCGATGTCGCGTACATCCTCGAAGAGGCGGGGAAATTGCACTGGGTCTTTGTCGATAAAGTCAGGATTATTGATCCTGCGTGCTTCGCTCTCTAACAGTTCTTTTAAATCATTCATATTATAAGAAAAGCACCGCCTTGATGGGCAGTGCCTTGGGGTGAGGTGTGGGGGTCGAACCCACGACCTTCGGAACCACAATCCGACGCTCTAACCAACTGAGCTAAACTCACCATGTTTCAATTCAGTGGTGCAAAGTTACACACTTTTCATCAAACCACCAAATAAATAATGCTAAATTTTATTTTATGTTAATGAGTTTGTGGGTTTGGAGCGAAAGACGCCAGTGGGGATTGCGCATCACATAGTCGATGGTTTCTTCGAGGTTGGTAGTGCCATCGGGCTGGCTGCAAGGCTGCAGTTCGAATACCTCGGCTTCCTTATCTAAGAATTCTTCGCGGATTTCCTCTACATCCTGCTCATCGTAGATTACCTTTAGTTCATCCACATATTCGATATGCCAGGGCTGAGCCTTGGGCGAGCACGTTACCCAGTCGATATTGCTTGGCAATGGCAGCGACCCGTTGGTTTCCACTTGCACGAAGCGGCCCACCGAATGTAGCATGGAAATAAAGTCGCGTGTGATTTGCAGCGCTGGCTCTCCGCCGGTGAGCACCACATGCTTGGTCGGATATTTTATTACTGCTGCCACTACCTCCGTGGGATCCATTACCTTGTAATCGCTGAAGTCGGTGTCGCAGAAATCGCATTTGCGATTGCAGCCGCTGAAGCGCACAAACACCGCGGGCACCCCAGTGTAGTACCCTTCGCCTTGGATTGAATAAAAAATCTCGTTGATTCGCATGTGGGTCTTTAGTCTTTGGTCTTTAATCGATTACGTAGCTGGCAATGTTGCCTTCGCTTTCTTGCACGTCCACGCGGTAGCAATTGGGCACGCTTTCGCATATCCATCGTGCCAAATTCTCAGCTGTTGGATTGAAAGGCACCACATCGTTGAGGTAGGCATGGTCGAGCTGCCCCATCACTGTGCGTTTGATATCAGTAAAATCGGTCACCATGCCGTTGCGGTCGAGCTCTTTGGCTCGGCAATGCACGGTGATAATCCAATTATGTCCATGCAGCTGAGTGCATTTGCTCTCGTAGTCGAGGCAAAGGCGATGGCTGGCTGAGATTTCTATGCGTTTTGTTAAATAATACAAAATATATCAATTTAAAGGGGTGGATATTGTAGAACCTCTTCGAGGTCCTGGAAGTAGGAGCTTGGGCTAATCCCCCACAATTTCATTGTGGGGTTATCCCTGTGGAACCTCTTCGAGGTTGATGCCAATTTGGGGAGCAATCGATTTTACATAGGCCAATGCTGCTTCGCGAGTGTTTTCGATTTCACATTCCTTGGCGGCGCGAGTCAGGTTCTTCATAAAGAAGCCTACTTCTTTGCCCTGCGGCAGACCGAAGAGCTCCATAATATCATTGCCATTGAGGGCAGGGCGGAACTTGGCATCCTCGTCCTTGGCGATGATTTCCTCGAATTTGCGATCCACAAGGTCGAAATTGTCAAGGAAGCGTTGTTTCTTGGCAATGTTCTTGCTCGTGATATCGGCTCGGGCTAGTATCATTAGGTCGGCCAGGACCTCTTCGGCATAATTGATCAGGCGGCGTACAGCACTGTCAGTCACCTCTTCCTCCACCAGAGCTATGGGGCGCATGTGGAGCTCGACCAACTTTTGCACGTAGCGCATCTCTGCTCCCAAGGGGAGCTTGAGGCGGGCAAAAATCGATGGCACCATCTTGGAGCCTATAAAGTTGTGGTTGTGGAATGTCCAGCCTAATTTCTCGTCCCATCGCTTTGTCACTGGCTTGGCGATGTCGTGGAGCAGGGCAGCCCAGCGCAGCCAGATGTTGTCGCTTGCAGCGGCCACATTGTCGAGCACTTGCAGGGTATGGTAAAAATTGTCCTTGTGTCCGTGGCCTCGGATAACCTCCACCCCCTTCATTGCAGACAATTCAGGCAGTATGTGCTGCAGCAGACCGCTTCGCAGCAGCAAGTCCCAGCCAATCGAAGGCTTGGGCGATGCCATAATCTTCTGCAATTCATCCTTGATGCGCTCAGGAGTGATAATCTTGATGCGGTCGGCATTGTGGATGATTGACTCGAAAGTGTCAGGATAGATGGTGAAGTCGAGCTGGGTGGCGAAGCGGATAGCACGCATCATGCGCAGCGGATCGTCGCTAAATGTAACGTCGGGGTCGAGCGGAGTGCGGATTATGCGGTCGCAGATATCATCTACACCCCCGTACTGGTCGATCAATTCACCGAATGAGTCGGGTGTCACGCTTATGGCCATTGCATTGATGGTGAAGTCGCGGCGTGCAATGTCATCGTCGAGCGTGCC
This sequence comes from Bacteroidales bacterium, assembly GCA_020860515.1. GTDB lineage: Bacteria > Bacteroidota > Bacteroidia > Bacteroidales > Muribaculaceae > CAG-873. The sequence goes on from JAJBUG010000061.1 coordinate 100,538, forward strand.
ATCCTCAACTATGGGGTTGCGGCTGTCGCGATGGTACGACTCGCGCCTTGCACCTACGAACTCAAGCTCATTGTCGCCTTTGTGCACCTGGGCCGTGCCATAGTTGCGGTAAACAGCCAAGCGGGCGCCTCGGCCCAACTTTTTGGCAACCGCTTGAGCCAATTCAATGCCGCTGCCTACGGTCACAAAGTCGATGTCCTTGCTATGACGGTGCAGAATGGCATCACGCACATAGCCCCCCACCACATAACACTCGCGGCCCATATCGGCGGCCACTTGGCCTACAGTGTGGAAAATCTTCTGAGGTATGAGATGAGCGAGATTGGTCATCGGTCGAAACTAATGATTTCTTGCGGAGCGCGAGTGATGCACTCCATGCCGCTGTCTCCGTCGGTTACGATATAAGTGTTTTCTATGCCCACCGCTCCCACATTGGGGATTACGAATTTAGGCTCCAAGGCAATCACATTATGCTCCTGCAGCACATATTTGCTGCGAGGTGCAATCACAGGCAGCTCGTTAATCTCGATGCCTACGCCATGGCCCACGAAGCCTGCATGCTGGCGATGGCCCATGAAATAGTCAGCAAGACCTTGCGCAGCAGCCATCTCTGCTGCGCAATCGTAGAGGGCGCGAGCCTCAACCCCAGGCTTGCCCATGCGAGCGAGTTCGCGGCAGATATCGATTGATGTCTGATGAGCGTGCATAGCCTCGTCGGGGAGAGTGCCCACGGCGAATGTGCGCGTCATGTCAGTCATATAGCCAGTGAAATCGCCGTTCATGTCAATCATTACGGCCATTCCAGGCTTGAGCAGTGTGCCATTGGCGCCTACAGGGATTGATGGATCCAAACCGGCTCCGCCCATGGCAAAGTCGTAAGGCGAAGGCGCGTCGGCATTTTCTCCAGCCAATACATTGCCCATGTAAATCTCCATATACTCGCCAGCTACGCGGAACTGGCCCAAGCAGCCCTCGAGGCGCGACACGCGCTCGATTTCAATCTGCAGCTCAATGTCGCTCATGCCAGGTTGGAAAAGCTGGGGTATTTTACGGTACACGCGCTCGTGCTTGGCCCCGCTAATGCGTTGCAGTGTCAGTTCATGGTCAGTCTTTACGGCGCGAGCCAAGTCAAGGGCAGGGGATATGTTGAGGGGAGCATCGGCCCATTCTAATGCAGCGCAAAGGCGCTGGGCCATTGAATATGGCAAATGGTTGAGTTCTAATCCAAATGCATGGGGCGCTGGTGCGGCCAGTTTGGCCAGTTCCTCGAGCATCTGCTCAGGCTTGCGAATTTCAGCCATTCGCTGACCATGCATATGCACGGGGCGCTTTACGAAATACACGGGTTCGGCGCCCATTGGTGGCAGGTATATGAAACCGCTGAATACGCGGCCTGTAAGATAGTAGAGATTTGCATTGCTGGTGATCAAGGCGCTTTCGATGCCTTGCGCAGCCATTTGCTCGCGCACTTTGCTCAGGCGCAGAGCCAATTCATCGGGTGAGAGAAGTATCAAATCCATTTGGAGTGTATTTTTACTGAATCACAATTCCAGCTTGTTCGATTCCAGCCAAGGTGTCAGCGCGCATTATGTGGCGCAGCAGGATAGGAGAGCCTGGCATAAGCCAAATGTCGCGCATCAGGGTGTCCACTTGCTGGTAGCCCACTCCGATGCCCGTTCCAAACCAGTGGCCAAAGTCATCGGCGAGGCGGATATTGAATGTGTCGCGCATCAGAGTGTCGGGCTGCTGAGTAGTAAGCTCAATCCAGATGTTAGAGTATTCGTAAGCATTGGTGTGGCGTATGCCCACGGCAAGCGTGCGCACCAGCTGTGGCACAGAATCCTTGAGCTCACCAAAGTCAGGCGTGAACACGATGGTGTCGGCATAAAGCCAGCCATCGGGATCCACGGCATTGTAATGCCCTTGCTCAGTGGTGCAGGCAGCCAGAACTGCCACCAATAACATAACAAATATCTTAGTGAATCTGGTCATAGAGTTTGCTCTTAATTATTGGCGGGTGCCTCTGGCGCCTTGGGCGCTTCGGTAGCATTAGGAGCTTCATTGGGCTTCTGTCCGTCGCTCGGCTTTTGGTTCTTGGGCGGCTTTGGACCCTTAGGCTTTTGTGCTTTAGGCTGCTGATTCGGCTGCCCTTGCTTTTGCTGAGGCTGGTTTGGCTGCTTCTGCTGGGACTGTTTTTGTTGATCTTGGGGCTGCTTCTGCTGAGGCTGCTGACCACCTCCTTGTCCCTGCTGAGCTTTCTTCTTTTTCTTCTTCTTTTTCTTGTCGAAACGGCTGATGTCTTCGTCGCCTCCCAGGATGTCGTGGCTTCCGCGTGTCTCCTTCTGTTCGGGTGAGGCGCTGAGGCTTTCGGGCTTTATGCCCTCCTTGTTGAGAGCAATCACCTCAAAGGCGCGGTTGGCATCAATCGTAACCAAGTTGGCAGCCACCGACTTGTCGGTGCTGTAGGTGATTTCGCGCTTGAAGATGTCGGTCTTGAAGTGGTAGTATGTATTGTCGAGTGTCTCGAGTGTCACGTCCTTAGGCGGCATCTTTTTCATGCTTTCCACATAGGTATCCACCTCAAAGTTGAGGCAGCATTTTAGCTTGGCGCATTGGCCAGCGAGCTTTTGTGGGTTGAGCGAGATGTCCTGGTGTCGGGCTGCGCTGGTAGCTACGGTCACAAAGTTGGTCATCCATGAAGAGCAGCATAGCGGTCGTCCGCAAGGCCCAATGCCTCCGATGCGTCCTGCCTCCTGTCGTGCGCCAATCTGCTTCATCTCGATGCGCACCTTGAAAGTCTCAGCAAGCACCTTGATGAGCTGGCGGAAGTCGACGCGCTCATCGGCAATATAGTAGAATATGGCCTTATTGCCGTCGCCCTGGTATTCCACGTCGCCAATCTTCATATTCAGGTCGAGGCTGGCGGCAATTTTGCGGGCTCGGATCATGGTGTCGGTCTCCTTGGCGCACGCCTCCTCGTATTTCTCCAAGTCGGCTGGCTTGGCCTTGCGGAACACGCGCTTGAACTCAGTGTTGGGCTTAAGGTTGGCCTTCTTGATTTGGCGCTCAACCAAGGCTCCGATCAGAGTCACAGTGCCGATGTCGTGGCCTGGGCTGGCCTCGACAGCCACCATGTCGCCGATTTGCAGCTTCAGGTGCGTGGTATTTCGGTAGAATCCCTTGCGAGTGTTTTTGAACGTAACCTCTACCATCTCGCTGTCGGCGAATCCGCCAGGGATGTCGTCGAGCCAGTTGTAGCTGTGCATCTTGCCTCGCGGGCATTTGCTGCAAGAGCAATGGGGGTGCACCAGGTCGTCGCTCAGTTCCTCTTCGGGAAGTATATCTTCATCCATAATTTATTTTGCAAATGCTACCGAGCGGGTCTCGCGGATTACGGTAATCTTCACTTGGCCTGGATATGTCATTTCATTCTGGATGCGGCTTGCAATTTCGCTCGACAGCTTTTCGGTGTCGGCATCGTCGATCTTGTCTGCCCCTACGATTACGCGCAATTCGCGGCCCGCCTGGATGGCGTAGGTCTTGATTACGCCGGGGTAGGATAGGGCCAACTGCTCCAAATCGTTGAGACGCTTGATGTAAGCCTCCACAATTTCGCGGCGAGCGCCGGGGCGAGCGCCAGAGATAGCGTCGCATACCTGCACGATGGGGGCAAGCAGCGAAGTCATCTCCACCTCGTCGTGGTGGGCGCCGATGGCATTGCATATTTCGGGCTTTTCCTTGTATTTCTCAGCGAGCTTCATGCCGAAGATTGCGTGTGGCAGTTCGGGTTCGTCGTCGGGTACCTTGCCGATATCGTGGAGCAAGCCGGCGCGGCGCGCCTTCTTGGGATTGAGGCCCAGCTCCGATGCCATGATGGCGCACAGGTTGGCTGTCTCGCGGCTGTGCTGCAGCAGGTTTTGGCCGTAGCTCGAGCGATATTTCATCTTGCCTACCATGCGTATCAAGTCGGGGTGCAGACCATGGATGCCAAGATCGATGGCCGTGCGCTTGCCAGTTTCGATGATTTCCTCCTCCACTTGTCGGCGCACCTTTGCCACAACCTCCTCGATGCGTGCCGGGTGGATGCGGCCATCAGCCACAAGCTGATGCAGGGCCAGGCGTGCGATTTCGCGGCGCACAGGGTCAAAGCCTGATAGCACGATGGCCTCGGGGGTGTCGTCAACGATGATTTCAATGCCAGTGGCAGCCTCCAAGGCTCGGATATTGCGGCCTTCGCGACCGATGATGCGGCCCTTGATTTCATCGCTGTCAATGTGGAATACCGTGATTGAGTTTTCGATGGCAGTCTCAGTGGCCACGCGCTGGATGCTCTGTACCACAATGCGCTTGGCTTCCTTGTTGGCAGTCATCTTGGCCTCGTCCATGATGTCATTTATGTAGCTGGCAGCTGCGGTCTTGGCCTCGTCCTTGAGGCTGGCAATCAACTTCTCCTTGGCCTCTTCGCAGCTCAGACCTGAGATGCGCTCGAGCTCCTTCTTGGCTTGATTCTCGAGCTTGTCGATTTCAGCCTTGCGGGCATCGAGCTTCTGGTACTGGTCGTCGAGTTTCTGTCGCGTAGCGTCGAGTTCGTTGCGGGTGCGTTGGTTTTCGCCTTGCTGCTGGTTGAGTTGCAGCTCGCGCTGCTTAAGCTTGGCTTCGGTTGATTGCACCTTGCTAAGGCGCTGAGTGGCAGTTTTTTCGGCTTCGGTAGTGATTTTAAGGGCTTTTTCACGGCCTTCGAGCTCTTTAGTTTTGAGCAGGTCCTCGGCCTGGCGTTCGGCCGAGTAGATGATCTCCTTGGCGCGGGTGTGAGCCAAGCGCTTCTGTGCCAGCATTGTGGCAATCACGCCAATGGCGGCGGCAACCAGGGCGATCAATATAGCATATAACCAGATCATTAATATATAGGGTTAATAGTTAGGGGGTTAAGGAAGTGTTAACCTGCGCTTATGCGCTGGGCAGGATAGCCTGCGCGCCAAGGGCAAGGTTGGGGTGGTGGTTGACGTGGATGGTTGTTGCTGTTGGTTTGAAGATTGCAGTAGTAATTATGGTTAATAAAAAGAGTTACTGGCAGCCCTTAGTCAAGGGTTGCAAGTGCGCTGTGGTGATGGCTGTGGACTGCAAGCTTATTTCACGTCTAACAATATCGAGTCGAGGGCTGCCTCTGCTTCGGCCAGTGCCTCTTCCTCATTCTGCAGCTTCTCTATATGGCGGTAATAGGCCTGCGCATACTGAAAAGCAATCATTGCCAACAGCTGTCCCGAACTCTTCTCGGGGAAATCTTGACGCCATTTGAGCCAGGTCTTGTTGAGCTCCTTCTCCACCTTTCGATTGAACTCCTCCTCTTGGGGGCGGATGTTACGCTCAATAGGGGCTACGTCGGCAATGTGTATTGTTATATGTTGTTTATCTTTCATGTCGTTTGCTTCACTCGGTGAGGTCAGCGATGCAGCGATCAATCTCGCGCACTAATCCGGCAATCATGGCTCGGGTGGCCTCGATTTGCTCGCGCTTGGGGGCGAGCACTGATGCCATGCGCAAGTATTCATTCTCTTGTCGCAGCAGCTGCAGCTCTTTCTGCTGCTGAGCCACCTGCTCCTCAAGCTGAACGATGCGCTCCTGGGCCTCTTTTCGGCTTTCGAGCAGCAGGTTGTAACGCTGCGCCAGCAAGTGGGCTTTTGCCACAATGCGCTCGAAGGTTTCGTGATAGTCCAAGGCCATAATGCAAGATTTTTGCAAATTTACAAATCTTTTTTCACAAAACCAAAAAAATCGGCCGAATGGCCGATTTTTTTGTGATAATTAATCTTAAACAGGAGCTTGGTGGTGCCAAGCTCCTGAGATATTTAGGCTATTTGGAATTTACTCATAAATGAGCTCGAGGTCATCAAGCCACATGGTAGAACCCGAGCCACCTGCGAAGTAGTCACCACCCTTTGAGGCTGACGCGGTGCAAAGGATGTAAGTGGGACGGATATCGGTGCGGCGGTAGTCGAGAGGAATCTCAAACTCAGCCATACCGCTTCCACCATAAGTCTCATTGAGTACCAATTCACCGTAGGCAATAATGTGATTGTTGGCGGTGCTGCTGTCGAAGAGCTGTCGCTCGCTCGACTTAGTCTTTATCACTACTGGCCAAGCCTCACCGTTGTAGGTTTCGGTGTTATCATCCAAGAGGGCTATGTATATTATACCCTTGTCAGGTTGGCCCTCTACTATATCAGAGGCTCCTGAATTAGTATAATCTACTGTGGCAGGTTCGTAGCGCATATATCCTTTAAGTTTTGATGGACGTCCAGTGAACGCACGACCCCAACCAAGCACACCATCAGTGCCATCTGTATCAAGATATTTGCCAATAAAGACATTCCCGGCTGCAAACTTACCAATAATGCCAATTCCAACAAATTGAGAGGCAAGTTTCACTGAATAACCCCCAGAGTGTACATAATCAGTTCCTGGAACAGTTACATTCTTGTTCATTGTTGATGAACCATGATTGCCGCTATCCCAGAACATCTCTCCTCCAGAAGCATAGAGAAGATAAGGAGAACTTGATGTTTGCCAATCTTCAAAACTACTGTTGGGCAATTGGGTGGCAGGCTCAGTTGTAAAGATCTTGATAGAGGTTTCAAAACCAGAGCCGTCAGCACGGGTTACAGAGGCTTTATATTGGTAGGTGGTACCAGCAGAGAGCCCTTTTATTGTAGCTAAGAATTGGCTATCATCTACAGTAGCTTTTGCAGTTTCCCACTCAGTATCTCCATTTTTACGATATAGGAAGTTCAAACTTGAAGAATCAATACCATCAGCCATTAGAATATCACCCACCAAAGGCGCTTGTTTGTGAGAAAATGCCACATCAGAGGTATCAACATCAAGAATAGAGATTGGATCTGCTGATACATGATATTTAACTGTCTTAGTCGAGGTCCTGTCATTGCTATCGGTGACAATGAATTTTATTTGGTAATCTCCTTCTGCTCCATAGAATTTATTCATAAATTCGGTTGAGAAAGTGGCTATCATTGTTGAAGTTCCATCAGTTGGATTTTCCTCGTATTGAAACTCTGCTCCTAAATCCTTTAATTGGGTTTTGTCGGTCTCAGACATAGTCTGAACATCAAAGTCGAAACCATTGGTGCCAAAGATTTGATCGAATTGTTGACAATCAACAACTACGCTTGTCATCTGACCGGCTGCTGTAATATATACTGAGCAATACGGTAATTCGTTAGGAGCCGCATATTGGACTTCATCAATATTAAAGCCACGACCTTGTATTACAGGAGCTACTGCAAGCTTGATTTCTTCATTGATTACTTCAACTTCGCTTTCATCGATTACTATATTGAGGAAAGCTCCGCCCATCGGATCGTCACTCCCCTTTTCACATTTCACTTTGAAGGTATAGTGATATCCTGGTTTGGCGTTTTCAATAATATTAGTTACGGTATATGTTGTGGCTCCATCTTCTTTTTTAATGCCGGTAAGAGTCCAAGAAAGGTTTTTGTCTGTTGAGGGCATCATAAAATAACCCATATCATTGATGTGTTCGTCATCGAATGTAAGCGAGCCGCGAGCATGTTGCACGGTAAGTTCGCAATCTTGGAGAACTTCGTCCACCGAAGAATCATATTCGACTGATACCACCACATTGGCTATTTTGCAAGGAATGTCAACTGTAGTGGTTTGTCCTGTAGTTACGGTAAAAGGAACCACGGCCTTATACCATTGCTTATCCCATGAAGCAGAGACGCTATCTCCAGCCCATGCCATAGCAGTGTAGTCACCGCTATACATAGTAAGAGAACTTGGAACATTCTCCATACCAATGTACTCATGAAGTAGTGCCGAGCCGTCAGCTCTGCCAATCCATAGCACAAGTTTGTCAGGAAGCTCTTCCTTAGCAGTACGGCTTTGCTTAAGTTCTGCACTTATGGTAGGTTTAATCATTATTTGGCCTTCACCAAGTAACGAGTTTTTGTCATCAGTGCAACTGCTAACCAACCAAGTTAGCAATAATGTATATAGTAAGTATTTCAATTTCATCATTGTTCAACTTAATCAGCATCAAAAATAAGAGTAGCACTATTTGATTCACCATTTTGGTCTGTTACTTTGATCACAAAGGTCGAAACACCTCCATAGATATTCAGCAACGGTACAAATTGAGTAATATCAAAGTTAAGACTTGTTTTGCCAATGACTTCATCTCCAGTTGGAAAGCCTAAGCTTTTTAATCCTGCTTCAAGATTACCTGGATATGCTAAATCAAAATAATCCGCTAAACCTACCGATGACAAGTCGCAATTTTCTGTTAATGAACCGCTTATAGTGACTTCAAGATTTGCAATACCATTTGCAGCAGTGATATTTACAACAGCTGGAGTAATTGAAGTGCTATTAGTACCGCCATTTAAGTCCAAAGTTGTGCTTGTAAAAATTATATTATCGCTCCCAGGCTGAGGATCTACACTCGGATCATTTGGATTGCTGGGATCAGATGGTGTCTCTGGATCTTCTTGTCCAGGTGTAAATTCAGGATTATGGATAATTTCTTCATCAAGGTTTACAGTGATGTCGCTATCAACCGAAGTTATAGCTGTACTTATGCTTATGCCAGAAGCGTTTTCACCTGTGGTAATATCACCTCCTTCATCCGGGACGGTTGTGTCGATGGTCTTTACTGAGAATACGATGTTGTAGTGGGTGCCACCTTTTACATCGGTATAGGTCTTAGTAAATTCATAATCCACCCCATCAATTTTGCCTGTGAAAGTAGCTGCCAAGGTCATGCTGTTATCAATTGCTTGAAAATAGCCAACGTCTTGAGTGTCTTGGTCATAGGTAAGCGTAGCATCTTCCCCCGCAACCACAGTCACCTTAGTGTCAGAACCCAAATGCTTGCGCAGGTCATCAGTGAAAGTAACTGTTACGCGGATATTGGTAAGTTTGCAGAGTACATTGCCTATATTGGTGATAGTATTCTCATTGATTTTGAAATCCTTGCTTCCGACGTAATAAGGTGCATTCCACTCTTGTTTTTGTACTTCGTGAGAATATGCATATACTGTGTAATCACCTGTGGGCAATGAGATTATTTCGGGCATTTGAGAATATGTCCATGTGTTGAGCACTGATTCACCTTGCTTGATTTGAACTGTAAAGTTTGATACATCCACATTAATGTCAGCACGACTGATAGTTGCCTCAGTATCATCTACCCCAAGCTGCATGTCAGAGAGTGAAAGCTGACCCTCTTTGTCGAGTTGGGGCTTCCAAGTGTCGTCGCAGCCAGTCAGCATCAGTGCTGCAACTGCAGTATATAATAGTTTTTTTATCATCTTATTAATAATTAAGGGTGATATCATCGATATAAAGCTCACTGCCTGTATGTTGGGTACCATCCAGTTTGAAAGCAGATAAATTGAGGTCTTTCTTTGTCAAATAATTGCCATTTGGATCAGTAGAACGGAAAATGATCTTAATTTTTGCTGCCTTTTCGGCATTTATTGCGTAATTCAGATCTAAAGTAATAGATTGATAGTTTGTACTGGAATCAATCCATTTAGTATTGGATGCCAAAGTGTTCCCTGACTCATCAAGAATGGTAATTTCGGCGTAGCCTTGGTCGCCGGATCGATAAGGGGAATATTTAGCCTTGAAAGTCAGGGATGAAGGCCTGACATTGAAAGCTATTCCATAATTTCCGGTTTTGTTGGTTGAATCATACGAACCTAAGTAGAGTTCACCTTGAGTAATATTTTTTACAATGCTACCAGAACCAAATGATGTGGAGCCTGCACCCCATCCTGCTGTGCGAAGACATGCTGCATAGCTACCTTCTACACAATCCGTAGTTTTTATTGTCCCAGATAATGCAACGTATCCATATGTATCGAGATCCGATGCATTAAGGGATGATGTGGTTAATCGATTAAGAGTCTCCCAAATAGTGGTTTTTTCCGAAGCTCCTGGTACATAAAGAGTCCAGTATTTACCCCCATCAGGCTCGCACCAAATTTCCATATTTCCATTTTCCACTTGCAGAGCTTCCTCTGTGGTGAAAGCTACTTTATTAAGGACTTTTCCAGTTTTGGTGGGGTGATCAGCTTTGATATAGCATTGTTTGCCAGGAGTTAAGCCTGAAAGAAGATAGAGGTTTTCCCCAACTCCAGTTACGGAAACCTGAGAAAAATCTACGCCATTTGTGGAATAATATAGAGATGAAAGTCCAGATGGATAATATGTTGGATTAAGATATACATAGGCCTTTGTAGCCCAGATATTGTGGTCACGTACTTCCAACATAGCATCAGTCAATGTGAACTTTACACTTTCTTCAATTTCATTGTAAGTATCTTTAACTGTAACCTCAAAAGGATTTGAATTTACAGTTTTGTCAAAAGTGTATTCATATACTCCATCTGAGATAACTGCCATCGATGTTGCTTCCATCTTAGTAATAGTGCCTTGACTATTTTCGTAAGAGAATGTGAGGTTGCCAAGATTGTTACTATTATAAGTAACACGCACTGTGGCTTCAATTTCGTCAAGTGGGATGGAAGATTTGGGTTCAAGTGTAAGGGTTGGTTTCGATGGACGTAATGTAAGGGTAGGAATGGGATTTAATGCAGTATCTACAGTTTGTCCCTTAGTGTCCTCGACTGTTACAGTAAAGGTAATATCTGCAGTTTCTACACCACTGGTAAGATGAACATTGCGGGCTACCCCTGAGAAATCAAGATAAGCTAATTGGTCGGGGTCATTCCATACTCCACGAGCCAAAAGACCAAGATTTGTAAGGATATTCTGTGTATTATTATCAAGATCGATGAGCTCAATTTCCTCAGTTGGCCAAGTAAGACCATTGGAATTGATATATTGGCTATTGGTGGTCTTTAACTTCACGCTCTTAAGACCAGCACGAGCAATAATGTTGAAAGCCAAAGGATCTGTTAGTTCATCACCCGTAATAAACGATGTGACTTGATTCTCAAAAGTAGCAGTGTTGTCAGTGGGATTGGTGGCTGTTACAATTGGGGCGCTGGGGGTAGCCAAGTCATCAGCCAGATTGATTACATAATCTTCAAGCTCCAATGCGTCATCAAAGGTGATATTTATTAGGGCATCGCTATATTCATTATTGCTCATAGTGAGATTTACGGTATAGCGATGTGCAGGTTCTGCATTAACTGTAGCAATCTGGGGAGCAGCCGAAGTGCCATCTGGTTTAGTAAGATTAAGATATATTGCTACTTCACCGGCCTTTACATAAGCAGGGCGTGTTTCATCCTTAGCATATACAATACTCGTAGCACTGCCTTTTGATAACAGTTCAACTTTATAGTCAGTGAGATAATTTTTCATCTCCTCGCTATAAGTTATTAAGAACTGAGCATTTTGTAGCGATGCTTTTAATGAAACACTTGTGGTTTTATCCAACTCTACACTGATATCTTGGCTGCCATATATATAGGGATTATTGAAACCCTCTTGGTCGTCTTCGCCAAAGAATGCTTCGAGGGTATATGTGCCAACTGGGAATAGAAGTTTTGATTCAAATTCAGACACACTATTCCATTGGCCTGAGTAGGGATTATTAGGGTCAGTTGAGGTGAGGCGGATTTTGAGGTCGTCGACGGTGACGGTGCCGTCGTCGGCGAAGGAGCGGGAGGTGACGGTGTTGTCCACAGTGAGCGCCAGTTGAATCTTGCCTTGGCCTTTGGCGGTGTCGGCGAAGTCGTTGTTACTGCACGAGGCGGCAAACAACCCCAAGCTGGCTACCGAAGCAAGACTCAAATACTTGATTTTCATCATCATTGTATCGTAAAGTTGGTTTATTTTACATAAGTGCTAAAGACAAGAGCTGCCTTGTTTGCATAATTCAGTGCAAAATTAATTAAAAAATTTGAATTATTACAATTCTTGTAGCATTTTCAACCAACGATTTCTCCAATTCGGCAACATATCACCACGGAGACACGGAGGACACGGAGAAAATAAAAATCTCCGTGTCCTCCGTGTCTCCGTGGTGTGCCTGCCCTTGTTAGCGAGCGATGAATTTGGTGGCTGACCCGTCAGCGCCGCGCTTGATATAGATGGTGCCGGGCATAGTGCGGTCAACTTGCATTCCGTGCATGTCGTAAATGGCACCATCGGCGTGGCTATCAGCAACTACCGAAGAAATGCCAGCAGCGGCCACAGTCTCAGTGCCGTAATATACGATCATGTCGCCCACTCCTTCAACAGTAAGGTTGATCTTGGCCTCAAGGTCGAAAATCGTGGCTGTGCCAGAAATCTTCACAGGCACGCCATTGGGGCAGAGAATTGGTCCCATCCACATTGGCACGCCATCGAGGTCGCCATTGGTGATTGAGGCGGTAGCCTCAGAGTCGAGGAGCATCACTGCGCCAGTGGCATCATAGCCAGCTGTGAGATTCTCCACCACTACATTGCCAAAATAGAGAGGATCTGTGCCAGCGTAGAATACAAAGTTCTTAAGCTCGAGGTCGAAGTGCTCTACATCGTCATCGTCGCCATCAAATGGGTCATCCTCCTTAATGGTGATTACAATCTGGGAATTTTCCTGAGGCATAATCTGACCATAAACCTGTACTGCCAATGGCTCGTTGTATTCAACCTCTACGTAGCCTTTCTGCTCGCCATCGATGGTCCTTTGGCCGAAATAAACCTCAACCTCCATGCCAAGGACTTCCATTTCCAGGGTGAGCTCCATTGATTCGCCATTGGAGAGTGAATAGATTTCCAGGTCTACACCGTTGGGCAGGAAGTTGGGGCCAGTCCATGCAATCGACGAGTCGTCGCCTGCAGTGACCACAGCGTGAGCGTCAGCATCAATCACGGTCAGGCCGTTGGTAACGATGCCTGGCACGCCAGTTGCCTCGATGTTGCCGATGTTCATGGCCTCTGTGCCAACCACGAGCGAGAAGTTCTTGAGGGTGAATGTGTAGGTGCCATTGCTCTCTTCGGTGAGCGAGATTGTGGCCTCAGCGGGGTCAGTGTAGGAACCCATGATTTCCACCACCATGGGAGCGGTGTAGTCAGTAGCAGAAGCTGCCATGAAGGCAGCAACACTGGCAAAAAGGGTAAAGATTTTTTTCATATTCATAATTAATGTTATGTATGATTAAGTAATATGCTAAATTCTTAATCCCAAATCCTAAATCCCATCACCAATAATATAGCACTCCCACAGTGCCATAGATAGGATAAAGCGTCTGCTCGATGGTATGGAACGAGCTTTTGTGAATGCCATTGAGGCCCCATTCTACCATGCCATAGATGCCGAAATGCTTGGAAATCTTCCAATCGGCACCTCCTTGGATGCCCCACTGGAAGCGCCGCATATCGTCGGCGAAGTCATAAGAGCCGCGTTCGGTTTCGGTGCTTCCAAGCTCTACCTTGGGTCCGGTGGGGTCGCCTACGCGCAGATAGCCGTCGAAGGCATAGCCCTCAAATTCCCGCTCGGTTACATACGAAATGTAAGGGCCCAGGAAAATCCTAACCTTGTCAACGTGGAGCGTGGCACACACGGGGATGGTGAGCATCCATTGGCTCTCGGTGGTGTGGTTGTAGCCAGTGAACTGGCCGGTAAGCGACTCGCCACCACGCACGATGGTCATGTGGTAATTTTTCACCTTGGCCTCGATTTCCATGCCCTTGCGCTCCAGGCGTATTCCTGCCAAGAGGCCCCAGCGGGCATCGAACATCTTTTCAGCATCAAGACCAATGGCTGGATTAAGCTTGAAATCGTATTTTTCGAGCGAACGAATTGATGGAGGCATCCCCAAAGGCATCGTACCGCCAATGTTGAAGCCCACTCGGGCCGTGACGTCCCAACCGGTGAAGAAGCCACCCTTCTGTGAGGCGGGGGCATTCTCCTTTGTTTGGCCCATAAGCGCCTGACATCCAAGCAGCATGAGCGAGAGTAGAGTGATCTTGATGTTCATAGCGCTAATCTTCTATCCGTTCACATTGCAATTTAAATTCGTCGATGTAGAGTTGGCTGCCAACTGCACCGCGATATACATCGCCATCCTGGCTCGACGAACATACTATTGACATTGAGTAGCCATTGTTGTCGAGCAGCTCGTAGTCAACCTCGGCGCTATAGTCGATATTTATCTCGAAGTAAGTCCAATCGGGGTGGGCTGTGCGGATATCTATTCTGCCAAGCCCTACTACGTAGGGACTTGTCTGCACGGTGTTGCCATAGAGCACAATTGCATTGCCATCATCGTCGTGGTTGCGGTACATCACGCAGTAGATAGTGCCTTGGTCCTGCACCCCCTCTTCCACCTCGCCGTTGGAGTTGGTAAAAACTTCACCAGGTGTGTAACGATAATATCCCGACAGTATCAAAGGCTTCATGGTAAAGGGGAAGCCAAAGCGGGTAGCTTTCATCGTCTCGGTCAGAGCCTTGGAAATGTCAAATTCGCCAATAAAGAAGTTGCCGGCTGCCAATGGTCGCTTCACCATCTCGCCGAAAGCGCCAGTTGAGCGTGTTTCCATCAGCACGCCCTTGCCTACCAAGCCATCGCACGGCACCGTGGGATATTCGTCGGGCGTGGCCGAACCGCGCGCCAGTTGGAATCCCGGATTGGCAGTGGCCCATAGGTGTATGGGATTGCCCTCGGCATCGTAGCTAATCCATTCGTAATATTTGCCGCTTGAATCAAGCTGGTAGTCTTCGAAACTGTAATCCACTATTTCGCTGGTGTATTGCAAGCGAGGCTTGAAGTTGACTGTATAAGTGCGGCTATATTGGTGGTTTTCACTCGTCACGGTGTATTCAACTGGCCCTGCACTGAAGTCGTGGGCACTGCCATTGGCAGGGGTGATGGTGGCTCCGGGGGTTATCACGAAATGCGGAGCTACATTGGTGAGGTCAGCGCTCATGCGCACCTCGAAGGTGATGGTGGTGCGGTCGGATGGCACATTCACCAGGGTGTCGGTGATGTTGAAGAACATCTCGGTTGGATCCGACAAGCTAACGTAGGCCTGCTCAATGTCACACTCGGCATTGAGGGGCTCCGACTTGAAGCATGACTGTAGTGACAGAAAAGCGGTCAGGGGAAGGATCCAAAGTGTATGTCTTAGCGATTTCGACAACATAAATAAAAACGTGTTTTTGCTGCAATATGGAAAATCTTTGGTTTTTGCTGCAATCGAGCGCAAAATTAGTGAAAAACCTAAATTAGAACAAATAATGTGGCAAAAAGGCTAACAATTCCCACTAAATCCCTAATATTTTAGCACTTTTGTAAATCTCGCCGCATATCAACAGGCATAAACAGTCATTTAGCCAAGGAAACCACAGTATTGTTATACGTAAAATAAAAAAGTTGAAAAGTGGAATTGCCCACCATGGCGCTCTCCCAGGAATGGTCAATTGCTATTTCTGGACCAGTGAGCAGGCGAATCCCAGCAGCCTTGTACACAGCTTCCTTTACTGTCCAAGCCCGCAGCAAATCTTCCTTATCGACAATCCATTCCAGCTCCTTTGGGTTCAGAAATCGAGTCTTCACTCGCTCCAAGGCGGAGCGATATTCCTCAGCGTCAATGCCAATAGGCTGTGAGCTTTTAAGATTGACGGCCACGATGGCAAGCCGTTGGCTATGAGTAATGGATATTGGTATGTTGGCAATGATTGGTGCACCATCAGCATTATGGCATAGTTCCATAGGATAAGGAAATAGGGCTTTGAGGATTTCTTGCACCGCTTCGCGTTCGCGCTGACGGCGCTTCAGCGGTGTGCCTGACGGAATCTCAATAATCCCAATCTTTATGTCGGCTATTTCCTTGATTGCCACCATAATAATTGTATATTAATAATTGTATATTCAAAAATTACCTTAGTCAGTTGCCAAGGTTGAGCAGTGAATAGCGCACATCCCGAGTAAGCACCTCGATGACTGGAGCCACCGAATCAGCGTTGGTCGCTTTTTCTAAGAAAGCGGTACCCGACACCATCCAATTGGTGTCCATAGCCAAGAACTTCACTGGGGTGGTGAAGGCATGAGGGGCGTACACTGTCCAGATATTCACCCCATTTGGATTGAGATATTCTTCGGTGCGCAGATCCGAGGCGTTGCCAAGGTCGAGATGCATTCGCTCAAGGCGATTCTCTACCAATGCAGTGGCATCGCGGTCGGCAAGCGGAGTGAAGGTGTAATAGATGCGGGCACGGTATCGAGGATAAGTGACTGTGGCCCAATAGCTGCCATCGTCCTTGCGCTCAAGGTCGAATCGTGCACAGGCATTGGTGGATAACTCAAGAGGAGTTTCCAAATGCCGATTATATTGAGCCGGATATTGGTCGATCCGATAGAACGCCTCCCTGCGTGGCACAGCCGCATCCTGCGGCTTGCCACAACCTAAAATAATTAATAATGAAAAATTAATAATGAATAATAAACAATACTTTTCCATTATTCATTGCTTTTTATGTTTACGCGCACTGCCATGATGCGATGACCTGAGACTTTCAGCACCAGGAAGCGGCAGCGTCCGTAGCTTAGCGGCTCTTTTTCTTTGGGGAAGTCGCCCTTGATTTCCAACAGCATCCCAGCCAGGGTCTCTGCCTCCTCGGCTACATCTTTGTAGTCGTCCTCGTCAAGGCCAGTGATGCGGAAGAAGTCGTTGAGTGGTGTGCGCCCGTCGAAATTGTATGTGTCGGGCGAAAGGCGGGTGTAGTATTTGTCCTCCTCGTCGTATTCGTCGTTGATATCACCCACGATTTCCTCAAGCACGTCCTCAAGGGTTACAACTCCTTGGGTGCCACCATATTCGTCGATTACTATGGCTATGTGCTGCTTCAGCTTGCGGAAGTCCTCAAGCAAATCGTCGATTTGTCGGCTTTCTGGCACATAATAGGGCTTGCGCAGCAGGGTGCGCCAATCGAAATCGCCAAGCTCTTTGCCTATGTAGGGCAGCAGGTCGCGGCTGTAAAGAATGCCCTTGATGTTGTCCATTGTCTCCTCGTACACAGGCATTCGCGAGAAGCCTTTGTCGATGACAATCTGCATCACCTCGTCGAATGTGGCCTCGGTGTCGATGCCTACAATTTCCACGCGCGGTGTCATTACCTCGCTGGCAGTGGTGTCGCCAAATTTCAAGATGCCTTCGAGCATCTGCTTGTCGTCCTTTGCAGTCACATTGGTCACATCGAGGGCATCGCTAAGCTCGTCGGTAGTAATGCTTTCCTTTTTGGTCACCACCTTGTTGACGATAGTTGTGCTTTTCACCAACATGCTGGAGATGGGATAGAAGAGCTTCATAAAGAAATTGATGCCTCCTACAGCGAAGCGAGCCCACTTTATGGGATAATTGGTAGCATACAGCTTGGGCAGAATCTCTCCAAAAAGCAAGATTAAGAAGGTCAGGATAACGGTCTGCAGCACGAAGCTGGCCCAGGCCGGCATGTCGGTGAACAGCGGGCCAAGGGCAAAATTGGTGAGCACAACAATGGTCACATTCACCAAGTTGTTGGCAACAAGAATGGTAGCGAGCAATCGCTCGGGCACACTGAGATATCGCTTGATGGCCACGACGCGGCGGTCGTCCTCGTCCATGTCGTCAAGCTGGCTCTGCGTAATAGAGAAATATGCGATTTCACTGCCCGAGATGAATCCCGACAGTATCAGCGCCAGCAATGCAATGCACAGCGCTACGATTTGGGAAGCTCCGAATGAAGTGATTGGCTCTATAGCCAGGAGGGCGCTGCACAATTGTTCGGCAGCCGGTAAAGGGTCAGTATCCAAGATGTTCTTTGTTAGTTCAACATAGTGTCAGTCAACCTTGCGGCGACTAACAAAGTGCAAATATACACATTTTCCACCAATTGACAAAATAATTCTACAATATCGAGAGCAAGAGCAGCAGGGCCTCGGTGGTGGCGCGGTCGATGATGCGATGGCGGCTGCCAGGCAAATGGAGCAAGCGGCTTTCGAGCCGGTCGTTGCAGCGGGCAGCAATCCACACTGTGCCCACGGGCTTGTCGGGGGTGCCACCGCCGGGGCCAGCTATGCCGCTGGTGGCTACTGCGCAGTCGGTGCTTATCACTCGCGCGGCACCCTCGGCCATCTGGCGCACCACTGGTTCGCTTACGGCTCCATGCTGTTCCAAATCGGCCAGTCGCACACCAAGTACTCGATGCTTCACATCATTGCTGTAGCTGATTACCGACCCCATATATACCTCGCTTGCCCCTGCAATCTCCGTAACTGTATGGGCTATATTCCCCCCAGTGCAGCTCTCGGCAGTGGCGAGCGTGAGGTGTCGGTCGCGCAGTTTGCTTAGCAGAATTTCAGCTGGGGTGGCTTCGCCATCGTAAAGCAGATTTTCACCCACCAATTGGCAGAGGCTGGTGCATAGCACCCCATACTCGCGCTTGCCAAGCTCATCTCCCTTTTTGAAGGTGCCGTCAAGGCGCAGACGAATGTAGCCTGGCACTGGCAGATAGGCCAGATGCACATTTTCGGGCAGGTTTTCCTCGAATGCAGTAAGCCGCTCGGCAAGTGCCGATTCGGTGATGCGGCTTACAAGCAGGGTATGGTGGAGAAATTCCTTGTCGCTATTGAAATGTTCGCAAATGTCTTTCACCACCTCGCGCTCGAGCATCCCTACGGTTTCAAATGGCACCCCTGGCATGGATATCAGCACCTTGCCGTCGCGCTCAAACCACATGATGGGAGCCGTGCCAAGCTGATTTTGGATTATTCGGCATCCATTGGGCACCCAAGCTTGGTCCTTGGTCAGCGGGTTTAGTTCGAGACCGCGCTTGCTGAATACTTCCTCGATGTTTTCAAGCACGCGGTTATCGTAGATCATTTCCATGCCAAAGAGTTCGGCCAGGGTCTTTTTGGTGATATCGTCCTTAGTGGGGCCCAGACCCCCTGTGGTGATTACAAGGTCGCTCTGACGCAGTGCGCGCTCTACGGCGGTGCGGATGGCATCAGCATTGTCATCTACAGTGATAACTTCGATTACTTCCCAGCCCTTGGGGCCCAAGGCGCGAGCTATTTCGCCTGAGTTGGTGTCAGTGACCTGGCCCAGCAAGATCTCAGCCCCTATAATTATTATGGTAAGTTTCATCCTAAATCCTTAAATCTAAATCTTTAAATCCAAAAACCAAATCCTTAACCCTAACTATACGTTAACTCGAGCGTAGGGCACTGCATCATACGCGCAGAAATCACGATCCAAGTATTTGAAATATCCAGCCATAGCCACCATCGCTGCATTGTCGGTGGTGAATACTCGGGGTGGAATGAAGGCTTGTATGCCGCGCTCAGCGCAGAAGTCAGCCACTGCTTGGCGCACGCCTGAGTTGGCGCTTACGCCTCCGCCTATGGCCAGCGATTTGATGCCGGTTTGGTCAACAGCCTTAGCCAGCTTGTCGAGGAGAATCTCAATAATGGTGCGTTGGAGCGAGGCGGCCAGGTCAGCTTTGTTCTTTTCTATAAAGTCAGGGTCAAGTTTCTTTTCATCGCGCAGGGTATAGAGGAAGCTGGTCTTCAGTCCACTGAAGCTGTAATCGAGGCCTGGAATATGCGGCTTGGCAAAATGGAAGCGCTTAGGATCGCCCTCGGCTGCAAGGCGGTCGATATGAGGACCGCCAGGGTAGGGAAGTCCCATCACCTTGGCGCACTTGTCGAAAGCTTCGCCAGCCGCATCATCAATAGTGCGTCCCAGGATTTCCATGTCGTTGTAATTCCGTACAAGTATAATCTGTGAGTTGCCTCCTGATATTAGCAGGCACATGTAGGGAAATTCCGGTACAATGTCATCGGACTTTTGCTTTACGAAATGGCTCAGCACGTGGCCATGCAGGTGATTGACTTCGATGATGGGGATGCGCAGCCCAAGGCTCATGCCCTTGGCAAAGCTGGTGCCCACAAGGAGCGATCCTATAAGTCCTGGCCCGCGAGTGAAGGCTATTGCATCGAGATCGTGCTTGCTGATGCCAGCGCGCTTGATGGCTGTATCCACTACCGGCACGATGTTCTGCTGATGAGCGCGCGATGCCAATTCTGGCACCACTCCGCCATATTCCTCATGCACGCTCTGCGATGCGATTACATTGCTGAGAAGCAGTCCGTCGCGAATTACGGCTGCCGAGGTGTCGTCGCACGACGATTCTATTCCTAATATAGTAATTGGCTTGTCGCTTGTCATTTGTAATTTGCAATTTGTCATTTGTGATTTAAAAACAGTAACCTATGCCTGCGCTTATGGCAAAGGTGCTGTAATGTGACATCAACAGGTATTTTGCCTCAAGCTTGAGCTTGAGCGTTGGCGAGGTCTTTATCTGAAAACCGCCGCCCATATTGAGGCCGAATTTTGTTGATCGAGTCGACACATCGTCGGTGTTGCCGGGTTCCATATCGTGGAGCGTCCACGACGAGTAATTGACGCCCATCAAGGGATAAAATTGGGCTGAATTAGGCCCTAAGCGAATAGGAAAGTGGAAGTTGGCATCTACAGTGAATGCGTCTTCGTCCTGATGGCGAAACACACAGCCCACCTCAGGCGCAATGCGCAGGAAATCGGTGAGGCCGTACTGAAAGAAAAGACCTGCTGTGCCTGAATTGTTGGTGCTGGTGTAACCGGCCTGTGCGCCAAATGTAGCCTCGCCTTTTTGGGCATAGGCTGCAACCGACGCTATAAGCATTGCCAGGACTGTCACCAACAGCCGGCCTATGCTAAGGTGCGAAGATGCCATAATTTCCTTTTTCGTATTGGTTCTTTCTTTAAAAACGCAAAATTACAAAAAAGTTTTTATTATTCATTAATTTTACTTGTCAATCTTAAGTATAATACCGAATTAAATTTAAACTATTCTTATCCTTGAATCCCGTAGGGATTCTTTCAATTAGTCTATTGGTATTCTCCCTTCCCCCCAACCCCGTAGGGGTTGTTAAGTTATTGAGAAACAACCCCTACAGGGTTGGCAAATACAATATTATAATTTAATTTTAATCTGAATATTTACTTACCCTATCTGAAAACTAAAAGCTTTAGTTTTTTAGGGTGTAGCCAGGGCATAGGTATTGGCCCTTGCCCTCGGTGGCCTTGCCATAAGCCACTGCATGGTTGGGGCAGCATTGGTAGCAGCGCGTGCACATGGTGCAGTTGTCGCCCCACTTAGGTTGCTTATCCTCCATCGAGATGTTGGCTAACGGACAATTGCGGCTGCATTTGCCACAACCCACACATGCCTCAGTCGCATGGAACCGCCGTGGGTTGCACATAAAACGCTGAAACAGCGGATACAAAATCGAGGTTTTTACCCAGGGCCACGAGCCTCGCACCACATCGGTCACTTCCTTGTCATGGTCGATGGCTACAGAGATATCTTCAGCCCGGGCCTCGGCGGCTTCGAGCTTGTGCTGGGCCAGTTCTTCAGGATCTACATCGAAGCCCTTCATCATCGTATAGGTGTTGGGCATTTGCACTGAGAAGGCTCCTGCGTCGTGGAAACCGCGTTGACGCACCAACCGGCGCCATTGGCGATCGGCATAGCCAATGTCGTCGCCGCAGGTAGCAACCATGAAATGGCTCACCGGCTTGCGGCTCTCGATTTTGATTCTCCGCATTACCTTGACCATCTGCTTAGGCAGCCCCCATGCGTGGATGGGAAATACCCAGATCACACGCCCGTCGGTGACATCAATCCTTACGCGCTCGGGCTCACTCATTTGCCCAGGAGCAAAGCGCATGACTTCGTCGCCCAGCATGTCTTGCAGTATGTCAGCAATGCGGCGGCTATTTCCGGTGCCAGAGAAACATATTATCATCGGTCTATTGGTCTATTTTATCTTTACTTGCGTGGCTCCGAATCCATATTCTCTGAACGAAGCATCCTGCACATCATGATCCTTGTAGCGGTAGGCCAGCTCTTTGAGCAGGGCCTTGCGCAGCACTCCCTCGCCCTTGCCATGGATAAACACGATTTTCTTGCCGTGGTTTTTGAGATTGGCATCCATTACCCGGCGGAAGGTGTCAATCTGCAGGTTGAGCATGTCGGCATTGCTCAGGCCTGCGGTGGTGTCAACTAATTCTGCTATATGCAGGTCCACTACCAATGGCTCTTCCTTTCGAGAGGGTGCCAGGGGCTTGCGATTTTCCTTTGGCTTGTCGGCCGATGCCTTGCTGCGCATTTGACGCTCCAGCTCAGCGGGATCGATTTCTATCTGGCGCGCAGGCAGGTCATTCCGCACGATATTTAGGGCAATGACAGGCTCGTCGAAATATACGTTGGGTTGGAAACAGTGGAGCTTGAAAAATTTGGTGCTGTCGAGCTTGTGTTCCACACATGCCATAGCCTTGAGTTCGAACTCACGGTCGGGCTTGTAAGCGAAATATTGCACTGCGATGCGGTCCATCTTCGAGAGGTCTTCGCGGAGCACTTCGCCTAAATATTCTTGCATCCCCGGCTCGACAGTGCCAGCCCAGCGGGTGGTCCAGCCCTTCTGTTCGTTGCCTCGGGTTAGGTAAGCCACGCTTAGGGTGTAATTGGAATCGTTGACGAGGTAGGCGTCGAAGTTGGTTTGTGACAGGCGCTTCAAGTCTTCGGCTTCGTAAGCCAGCACTATGTTGAGCCGTTCGCCTTCGGCAGTCTCTACCCATGGCTCAAAGTCGGCTTTGGAAGCCTCTATCTTTGGTTCTTTGAGCTTTTGCTCAGCTTCTTTGGCTTTCTTGGCAGCCATGCCTACTGTCGGGGGGGGTAATGCCAGTGCCTGGCATCACCACCACGCACTCGCGCAGCAGCACGGGAGTCTCAAATCCATCCTCATCTACGTAGGCCATCTGGCCATCAATGCGGACAATTTTACCCCCTCCAACCGAGTTGAGGAATCTTACTGTATCTCCAATTTTTGCCATTTATGAAATTTTTATGCTAACAAAGTTACTTATTAAAACAATATTTCGTAATTTTGTAACCGATATGACACCTAAAAATCTTAAAATTGTTGCGTACGACTATGATTTGCCAGAATGGCGCATAGCCAAGCACCCACTCGAGCAGCGCGAGCAGTGCAAGTTGCTGCGCGTAGATGGCGATGGGCATATTTCTGAGCATGTTTTTGCCGATGTGCCTCAGTTGCTCCCTGCCAACTCGATACTCATATATAATAATACGCGCGTGATTAATGCGCGTCTGCATTTTCACAAGC
Organism: Bacteroidales bacterium; assembly: GCA_020860515.1. GTDB lineage: Bacteria > Bacteroidota > Bacteroidia > Bacteroidales > Muribaculaceae > CAG-873. The sequence continues at coordinate 123,745 of JAJBUG010000061.1, forward strand.
CATCGGGGGCTGCCATCGAGATTTTCTGCCTTGAGCCTCACGAACCAGTTGACTATGCCCAGAATTTTGCCTCGCGTGGCTCTTGCCAGTGGCTCTGCTTCGTCGGAAATAGCAAGCGGTGGCGCGAGGGTGAAGTGGTGCTTGACGACCCAAGTCTCAGCTTCGTGCTGCGCGCTACTCGCCTGTGCCGTGTTGACAATGCCTCGATAATCCAATTCGACTGGAATTGGAGAGAGGACGCAGAATCCTCGCAATCCGAGCTGCCTACTTTTGCCACAGTCATCGAAGCCGCTGGCCAAATCCCTGTGCCCCCTTATCTTAACCGCGACACCGAGGCGAGCGATAGCCAGGATTATCAGACTGTGTATTCGCGCATCCAAGGCTCAGTAGCAGCTCCCACCGCTGGCCTTCATTTTACCGACAAGGTGCTAAGCGATATTGATGCCCAGGGAATCCCACGGCGCGAACTTACGCTGCATGTGGGAGCGGGTACATTCCAACCCGTGAAGGAGGACGATGTGGCCCAACATCTGATGCACAGCGAGTTTATTGCCGTGCCGCTTAGCCTTATCGAGGAATTGGCCTCGACTGACCGTGAGATAGTGGCTGTGGGCACAACCACTGTGCGCACCCTTGAAAGCCTCTATCACATTGGCTGCCTGATGTATCAGGGTCGATGGGAGGGGGAGGTGCCCCAATGGTACCCTTATGAGGATGAGCATCCCCGCTTGCCAGTGGAGCAGGCACTTGGCATTGTGGCTCAGTGGCTTAAGGCGCATGGCTTAAAGACATTGCTTGCCTCAACGCGCATAATCATTGCTCCGGGCTACCGCTACCAGTTAGTGAAGCATCTGATCACCAATTTCCATCAGCCCAAGTCCACGCTGCTTCTCCTGGTGAGCGCCTTCATTGGCGATGATTGGCGCCAAGCTTATGATTATGCCATGGCTCACGATTTCAGATTCCTGAGCTATGGCGATGCTTGCCTCTTTTCTTGCAAATCAAAATAAATTTTGCAAAATTCTTGATAAACTTGTAATTTATAAGTAATTTTGTGGCGGATTTCCGAAATTGATTTTTTTAACCTAATAACATAACCCCTAAACTACCAAATCTACATGAAACCTTATGTACTTGGCATCGACATCGGTGGTACGAACACAGTGTTCGGCATCGTTGACGCTCGTGGCAATGTGATTGCCAGCAGTTCAATCAAGACCGCAAAGCACCCCAAAATTGAAGACTATGTGGAGGAGCTTTACACCGAGGTAATGCGTCTTATTGAAGCTAATGACGCAACTGACAAGGTGGGCGGAATCGGCGTGGGCGCTCCCAATGGCAACTATTACACTGGCCGCATCGAGTACGCTCCCAATCTGATCTGGGAGGGTGTGATTCCACTGCAGAAGATGCTTCAGGATAGGTTCAATCTTCCCGTTGCTATCACCAATGATGCCAATGCAGCTGCCATGGGCGAAATGACCTACGGCGCAGCTCGCGGCATGAAGGATTTCATCATGATTACCCTTGGCACTGGCGTGGGGTCGGGAATCGTAGCTAACGGCCAGATGGTTTACGGCCACGACGGCTTGGCTGGTGAGCTGGGTCACATGATTGTGAAGCGCAACAACGGACGCCTCTGCGGTTGCGGACGTGCAGGCTGCCTTGAGGCCTATTGCTCGGCCACTGGCGTGGCTCGCACAGCTCGCGAGTTCTTAGAGATTCGCCAAGAGCCCTCGCTCCTTCGCAACATCCCCATCGAGAGCATCACATCTAAGGATGTGTATGATGCTGCCATCCAAGGCGATAAACTGGCTAAGGACGTGTTTGACTACACCGGCACTATCCTTGGCGAGGCCTTTGCTGACATGATGGTATTCTCATCACCCCAAGCCTTCATCATCTTCGGCGGTCTGGCCAAGAGTGGTGACTTGCTGCTCAAGCCCCTCAAGGAAGCTATGGACAAGAACATGCTTAATTGCTTCAAGGGCAAGGCTAAGGTGCTGCTGAGCGAACTCAAGGAGGCTGATGCAGCAGTGCTCGGCGCAAGCGCCCTGGCTTGGGAGGCAAAAATGATAGAAAACTAAAAAGTTGCGAGGAAGGGGGCTTTTAGCCTCAATATACCTTAGTTGCGACTTTTTCAAAACTTTTGGTGCGATTTTTGCGTTAGTATTTTTAAAAATACTAACGCAAAAATTTTTGTTTCCATGGATAGCATGTTTGACATACTCACTGAGTTGCCGCTGTTTCGTGGGGTGACTCACGAGCGCATAGCAGCTACTGTGGGAATGGCGAAGTTTCACTTTTTGAAATTCGCCCCAGGCGAGACTATAGCCCAGGCTGGAGAGGCTTGCACTCATATCAAATTCATAATCGCTGGCAGCGCTGTGATAACCATAGCTAATAGCGACGACCGATTCCGCATCAGCCAGACCTTAGAGGCTCCTGATGTGATATCACCCGATTTCCTATTCGGATCGGCCACGATTTATCCCGGCACTGTGGTGGCTAAGGATGAGGTGAGCATTGTGCAGATTACAAAGAATGACTACATGAATGTATTGGCGAGTGACCATATTTTTATGTTCAATTTCCTCAACTATCTGTCGATGAATGCTCAGAAGTGCATCGACGGCGTATTAGCCATGACCAATGGCAGCATCGAGGAGCGGTTGGCTATGTGGGTAGTGGCGCTGACTCAGCCTACGGCCAAGGACATTGCCATCACTTGTAAGAATCGCGATCTCTACGCTATGTTCGGTGTGCAGCGCAGTTCGTTTATAAATGCTCTTGACCACCTTGTGGAGCTTGGAGCAGTAAAATACGGTGCCGGAGTCATCGAAATAACCGACCGCCGTGCCATGCTCTCAATCATGCGCAATGGTGTAGAATAACACCTGGCGCATGATTAAAAGCGGCACATTAGTTCTACTACGATTTTGTCATGATTAGAGATGCCAGGGTCGATGCCTTGGCGGTAGAAGTATTTTTCGTAGTTGATGCGGATGTCGGCATGGAGCGAGGAGGATCCAAAGTGCAGAGTTAAGCCCCCAGTGATGCGCTGACGCTTGGGATCATTGGTGTAAAGCAATCCATCAGTATTTTTGGTGCCATCGCTGTGATCCGACATAAAGTCATAGCGTGCCAACACTGAAAGTCCTGAAAGCACCTCTTTAATGGGGATTCGGTATGCAGCAAAGGCATCAACTGCATTGACGCTCGGAAAGGCTCCCTTGAAGTAGTTCTTACGTAAATACTCGGCCTCCACGTGCCAGCGAGAGTCTTGATAGTATGCTCCGATATCCCACATCATAATGCTTACATCTTCTGGTCGAATCTTTTGGCAACTCAGTTCGATTGTATAATGCTGAGCCAATGTGGCCTGAGTCTTGAATGAAAAATTGTACTTATTGGTCCAATAATCTTTTTGATCGGTGAGGCCGCTGCCATTGAATATTCCTCCTTCGATTACCCAAGGCAATGATTTGATTGGAGAAATTGACGCCGCTAAGCCCACATCTCGCACATTGCCAACCTGCTTAGCTATAAACGAGCGATTGGCGAAATACTGCTGATGGGGTGAGCGGTGCGCATCTATGGTGAAGGGCACTCTCATCTGTCCCATAGTTACCGCCCACCAATCAGGCTTTACCCTCACATAAGCGTCAAGCATCTTAATTTTGCCTTCGTCGGAGAGGTCGATTTCCGCCTTGTAGGATATGATAGGAATTATTTTTCCGGTGACACTAAGACGCGCATTGCGCACCTCGAAACGCCCCTTGTCGATCTGTGGTTCGTATTCATATTTTGCTCTGACCGTACCATTGACTGTGGGTGTGGGCAGAGTGATTGTGGTTTGTGCATCGCATATCAGGGATATTACACTCAACGCACTGAAAAGCAGAATTTTAATCTGTGACATATAATGGTTATTATTCTTACTGCAAAGTTACGCCTCGAATAATTCACCATTATTTCATTCCCATTAAATTTTTATTATAAAAACGAAAGTGCATTGCTTCACAGCAACGCACCTCCCTCATAACCAAAATTCAAGTATATATTTTTTGTCTAACAAAGATGTCAATCTTATGTTTTCCAATGTCTGCTTCAATATCTGATTATGTTTCTTCTTATTGTTTGAGTTAGTTTATTTGTATGAATGGTATGTCGCTCCAACAAGGATGCAACCCCTGGCAGTGACAATTATTTGGCGGCCAGTCCAATTTCGCTCGGAATGGTCGACTCAACTTCGTCCACGGACCACGGTGGCCACGAAGACTAAGGATTTAGGGAGAGTCTGAAGTCCTGAGTGATGAACTGGGATTCCATTGCAAAGTTAATACATAATTGTTACGAAAACAAGAGAATTGAGTGAAAAAATATTTAAAAATCGTTAAAAGTAGTCACTTTTAACGATTTTAGCTATATTTTGTTAAAGGTTTTAACAGGTTTACATTTGCCAACCTACGTTGTCAACCCAAAGCGTAAGGCCTGGCGTGCCAATATAGGCTGTGCCGCTTCCCGAAGAAAACATCACGAACACATGGGTAGGAGTTGCATCAGGGTCGTCCCAGCCTACTTCCTCAATAGGTACCAGCTTGCCCTTGCTATTGTGCGCATAGTAGCTGTTCTCCTTTGGAATAAGCCCCATCCCAGCGCTTTCGCTCGAAGTGACCTCGCCATAGTGGATAGGGAGGTGGAAGCCGTTGACCCAATCAGTCGAACTGCCAAAGCGGTGCCGGGCTGTGCCAACGCGCTTGGCGTAGATGTGACCATCCTTATCTTCCCATCGGCGTTGCAAGATTACCAATACCTCGGCTTTGTCGGATCCCTGATAAGTTTTCTTCTTTCCAAAGCCCGAGGAATAGACACGCTCGTTGGTATTGGGCATCGACACTTTGTAATCGAAAACCAATGCCTCAGGACGCTTGGCAAAGGGTATGCCCATCTCCATCTTGCTATAAGGATTCTTGGTTGATTTGATAGGCTCCATCATTTGGCCAAGGAAAATCGAACCAGCCACCATAACCTCCATGTTTACAACGCCAAGCACCTTGCACTCTTCGAATTGAGTGACCAGCTTGGCGCATTTGCCAGAACCGCGAGCGTCGGGATATACCGAATTGCTTGTCTTTACAATTCCCATAGGGCTTGCCAGCACATTGCTTGTGGCCCAGGGCGAACCTCCGAGATTGGTATAGGGCTTCGAGCCGTTGATAGTCTGCGTGGGCCCAATCTCATAAATGGTCTTCTCATGTCCGCCAAGCATCTTCGATTCTTTAATGTTGCGAGTCACCCATTGGTCGAAGTGGCCAAAGGGAATATACTCTATGGATTGAGCCGGAGCTAACATCACGCCCAATAATAGTGCATATAATATAATATTTATGCGTCTCATATGGGTATTCTCTCTCTAAATAGTATTCTCTAATATGTCACCATATTTAACGTAAAAAGGGTGACAAATGTTGTCACCCTTTATTCCTATAAATTGGCCAATTAAGTAAATTAAGTAAGTTTTCAGATTAAATTTAAATTAACTCAAGCCACATGAGAATATCTCACACTAGAAACAAGCCAAGGAGGTAAGAGAAGAAGCAGCTCAAAAAGGCTACTATATCGCTCAGTCATCTTGGGAAACCAAATCGGTAGATTAATCACAGCTTGTCGAGCCTCGCAGATGCTCGCTGAGAAGATACCTTAAGGGGTGTGCCTATTATGACACACCCCCTTATGTATCTCTTTACTTGGTTTTGATATATATTTACAAAGTTATCTTCTTCTCTATGATTACGCGTGGGGGGTCCATGGTCAGGCCCCGGAAGAGGATGGTGATGCCGTGGAGGGTGCAGCCATCGATGGCGCGGAGCAATCGGGGCGAGGCTGCATAGGTTTCAATCTGAGCCTCGGCCTCGTCGTACTTGTCGGCGACCTCCTTCTCTGAGGCATCCTTGCGGGCGTACTTCAGCTCAAAGATGTAGCAGTGGGTGGCATTGGGGTAGTGGCTGCGCAGGGGCACCAGCACAAAGTCGTTGTAGCCGTAGTTAAGCTCCATCTCCGGGCACAGCAGCGCATAGTCGCACACCCCGAGCCAAGCTTTGAAAAAACCCTGCACGTTGTGCTCGCCGCCGATGGTGTCGCGTACTGACGAGAGTTCCTTGAACGCCTCGCCGATCTTTTCTATGACCGGGCGCCATTCTCCGTTGTAAACCATCGAGCGGTAGTCCTTCTCTATGGGCTTCTTGGCGATGGGGTGCACGTTCTCGTACATGTTGATCATGAAGTTCCAATACTGCTGGCGCACGCACTCGTTGGGGATGACCATGTGGCTGATGGGGTATTCGCCGCCGTCGATGGTGAGCAAGCCGTAGTAGTAGACCAGGGAGAGGAAGTTGTCCTCCTGGAGCAGCTCCATCGCCGGGAACGAGGTCTTCAGCTTCATGTCGATGAAGCCTTCGTTGGCAATCTGCTCGATGGCCGAGATGCGCGTTTCGCGGCGGATGCCGTGGTCGAGGTTGATCAGCATCTGCAGCTTAGAAAAATCTGTCTTTATGTTCTTGTCGATCATGTCCTCAGGCGGCAGCCCGGTCTTCAGCAGCGGGCTCATGTAGTACAGGGCCATGTCGCAGTTGTACACAGTCTCGCGGCCATGCTTCTTCAAGGAGAAGCAGTAGTTGTCGTACCACGGCTTCATGTCGGCGATGATGTCGTCAATCTCGCCATCTACCCTGCCGCAATCTTTGTAGTATGCCAGCATCTGGCGCACGTCCTTCTCCTCGAAGCCGAGCATCGAGTTGAAGTCGGGCAGGTTTGAGATGTTCCAGTCGATGTTGTAGCCGCTGGTGAGGTCGTCGAGGGTCACCGGCGATATGCCGATCATGAAGATGCGCTCGAACATCCCCTTGAACAGCTTGAAGAAGTTTCTGTAAAACCCATCAGTGTGAGTCAAGTTTCCAAACACTTCGCTGCCATGGCTGGCAAGCACGTTGTTGGTGAAGTTATCGTACTCGTCGATTATAAGGTACAATGAGAGTTCCATATCGTGGGCATACCCCTCAATTATGTTGAGCTTGGATTCCGCGCTTTTAGCCTCAAGGACCTGCCTGTATGTGAAGTCGTCATAAAACTCCTTGTACTTCTCAATAAAGCGGTTCAATTGCCTACTGCAATACTCATTGAACTTGCTTTCAAGATTATCTATAGACCCTCTTGCGCGGGAGAAGTCGAAACGCATCACTTGAAACTTGTTGGCAAGCCGTGTTGGATTTTTTCCGATCCACAACCCGCCGAACAGCTCCTGGAAGCGATCTTTCATATTGACATCGTAATATGCCTCCATCATGCTAAGGAACAGGCTCTTGCCGAAGCGGCGAGGGCGAATCATGAGCAGATAGCTGTTCTCCTCCTCGAGCAGAGGGAGATACATGGTTTTGTCGACATAGTACAAGTCGTCGCGCCTGATGCGCTTGAAGTCGGATATTCCGTAAGGCAGCTGTTTCATTTCTGTCAAATTTAGCTGTGGGTCAATTCTTATCACAAAAGTACAAAAAATCCGGCAATCCACAAAATCAAAATGCAACGAGAAATTTTTGGGGAATCGATTTGTATTTTGGGAAAAAAGCAGTAACTTTGCTGAGTGTCTCGCAAGCAGAACCCGAGAGTGGGACTGAGGGCGGGAACAGTTACATATTCGGCGTTTACTTACGCTTCGTTCTTGACCTTTGGAATCTCGCAAATTACCTAAGATTAGCAGGAACCCAGCAACAGTAGATGCCTACGGAGGTATGTTAATGCCTTCAAGTGCTGCCTATTGCTTAGGCGGCCTTGATGTGCCATATACCTGTCACGTGGGCTTCTGCTTTGCTCGTTCTTTAACCTGGGCAATGCGAGAGCCTCAAAAGTGGGACGGGCAAAAGACTTGAGACCCACGTATTTTATGCACATAGGACAGAGAATAAAGGAAGTGATTCTGGAGAAGCGGATAAAACAACCCCATGCCCCTGAATAAGAAATAAGTTAGCCCAACAACCAAAAAGAGTTTTACCCAAATCTATTGAAAAAGTGAAATTTGGGTAAAACTTAAATATGTATTCATAAGTTTTTTTCCAATTCTAAATTAAAATTCGGCCACAAAGGCCCAGAGGGTAGAATTTTAATTTTGAATTGGAAGCAAACTTAGCAAGATGGATTTACCCTTCTATCTCTCCATACTTTATGAACTCTCGACCCTTCACAATGATGTAAAGAAGAGTGCATGGGGTACCTCGGAGCAATCCACTCGTTTTCAAATGAATGTCTTGAACATATTGAAGCAATTGTGTTTTAGCTTCGTTTATAGCTTTCTCCACATTATTATCTTCACTCTTCATATACTTTAGTTCTATGATATAACTATAACGAGTGAAACAATTCTCATCCGCACGGGGAATTAAAAGGAGGTCGCTGAATCCTTGGTTTAACTCCAATTCGGGCCAAATGTCAAAGTAATCATTCAGACATAAAAGCCCACGGAGAAATCCTTGGGCATCAGGCTCTCCATAGATGGCATTTCTGACACTACTGTATTGATTGAAAATCCTTCCCGCCTTTTCAATCATAGGTTGCCATTTACCATCTACAGCTGCCTCCGCTATGGCATCCTCTAATTGTAGCTTTTCTAATGGTGTAATCTTGGCTGTTTCATACACATGGGCTACCATATAGTCCAAATAGAGATCTGCCATGGTTTTATTAGTCACAATTAGTTTTTGACCACCACGGGTGTCATTACCTCCAAATGTAAGAGCACCATAATAAAAAAGCATACTCTTAAAGTTGGTAAGATCACCTACCTCACATGCAGGGAACTGTTTCTTTACATTGCCAATGGTATAGCCCTTATTACATATTTCTCTTAAGATTTGAAAGCGAGCTTCACGATTATCCAAATCCTCTGCCTTCACTAAATAATTAAGTTTCTTATAGTCAATGCGTGCATTATAATCTATCATTTCCTCAGGAGGAATGCCATTGTCCAATAGGAAATTCATATAGTTCATAACCATTGCTGGATTATATATGGGAGCTTCTTTTCCATAACAATAGGACGAGAAACAAAAATTGTCGTACCATGGTTTCATTTCTGCAATTACGGCATCTGTTTCCATTTCGAAACATCCCTCATTGCGACAATAGTCAATCATAGTCCTCAATTCGGTTTCTGATATTCCCAAGATATGATTATATTTGGGTTCTAATGCAATGATCGAGGCAATATTGAAGCCCGAAGTGAGATCATCATAAGTGACTGGTGCCACCCCAGTCATATAAATCCTATCGAAATTTCCCTTGCAGCACTTGAAGAATTCACGATAAAAACCTTCTCCATGAGTGATTTTCTCATGCGCTTTCACCCCATGAGTAGTTAAAACCGTATTAGAGAAATTATCATACTCATCAATGAAAAGATAAGATTGAAGCCCCTTACTTTTCACAATCTTGTCAAAAGTATCTACTAAACGTCCCGCATTTGCCCCACTTAAAACAGTTTCTTTCTCAGAAGCAGTAAAAAGATCTCCATAATATGAAAATGTATAATTGATCTCAAATTTACAATATTGAAAGAACGCCTCTGGCAATTCCTCAATATCCACTTTTCCTATCTTAGAGAAATCTAACTTGAGTACAACATATTTGTTAGCCTCCGGAGTAGGATGCTGACCAATATAAAGATTTCCAAAAAGTTCATTAAAGTAATCCTTCTTTGCTATATCATAATAGCTCATCAGCATACTTGAAAACAAGCTTTTACCCATTCTCCGGGGACGGAGAAGGAGTATATATGATGCTCTTTTCTCAATATATTCGATATATTGAGAATGGTCCACAAAATAATAGTTTCCTCGAATGAGCCTTTCAAAGTTTTCTATGCCGTAAGGTATTCGTTTCATATTAATCAGTAATTTTGGCAAATTTACAAAAAATCCTTGATATGTCAGAATAAATCACTGATAAAAAAAGTGAGACTTAGCTTGTCTCACTTTCGTCGTCAAGGGAACATGGTTTAATTGTCGGACAGCCTCCCCCTTAGTCGTTGCTGCGACCGAAGAATTGCAGCAGATATAGGAAGAGGTTGATGAAGTCCATGTAGAGGCTCATCGCTCCGATTGTGGCCAAGCGGCCTACCTGCTCATTGGACATCATCATGGCCATTTTCTTGATAGTCTGGGTATCCCAAGCTGTAAGGCCTACGAAAATCAGCACGCCGAAGATTGAGATAATCCACTGCAGACCGTCGCTGCGCAGGAAGATATTGACCAGCGAAGCAATGATCAGACCAATCAGGGCCATGAACAGTATGTTGCCGAATTTGGTCAGGTCCTTGTTGGTGGTGTAGCCATAGACGCTCATAGCGGCGAATGTGCCCGCTGTGATGAAGAATGTCTTGGCAATCGACGCTCCTGTGTAGATTACAAAAATCGGAGCTGTCCACAGACCGAAGAGAACGGCGAACACGTAGAATAGCAACGTAGCGGCGCCCGACGATAGCTTGCGCAGGGCTCCGTTGATAGCGAACACCATTCCAAAGATTCCGATGATCAGCACCCACTGAAACCAAGAGTTAGTAGCTACAAAATGAAGGTAGCTCATCGAGTTGGCGCACCACAGGGCTACGCCTCCGGTCACTGCCAAAGCAGCGGTCATTTTCAGGTAAACCTGCTTCATTACAGCCGAGGTCTTTGAGACCATGGCTTGTGTGTCGTGGTAGTTGTAGGGATTAGGATAATTGTTGTAGTCCATTGTGAAAATCTATTATCTTTTATTATATAGACAATTATTTTTGCATTTGGTTTAATCTTACATGCGCTCAGGCACGCGGATTCCGAGCAAGCCCATGGCTGTGGCTATGACCTGAGCCGTGACCTCCGACAAGGTGAGGCGCAGACTGCGCACTGCTGGGTCCTCTTCGCCAAGGATGGTGTAGTCGTGGTAGAATTGGTTGTAAGTCTTCACAAGGTCGTAAGCGTAGTTGGCAATCTTTGCAGGCGAGAATGTGCGGCCAGCATCAGCTACTACGCCAGGGAAGTCGGCGAGCTTCTGTACCAATGCCACCTCTTTCTCATTAGGCTCTACATGGCTGTAATCCGCGATTTCGAGGCCAGCCTCCTTGGCTCGGCGGAGCACCGAGCGGATTCGCGCATAGGTGTATTGGATAAAAGGCCCCGTGTTGCCGTTGAAGTCAATCGATTCCTTGGGGTTGAAGGTCATGTTCTTGCGAGGGTCAACCTTTAGCAGGAAGTATTTCAATGCTCCCAAGCCTACCATTTCCGTGATGTCGGCCACCTCATCGGGTGTAAGGCCGTCGAGTTTGCCCAGTTCGGCTGACACTTGCCGGGCTGTGCTTACCATCTCTTCCATCAAGTCATCCGCGTCAACCACTGTGCCTTCGCGGCTCTTCATCTTGCCCTCGGGGAGCTCAACCATGCCATAGCTGAAGTGCACCAAGTCTTTGCCCCATTTGAAGCCCAGCTTGTCGAGCAGGAGCGATAGCACTTGGAAGTGGTACTCTTGTTCGTTGCCCACGACATAAATCATCTTGTCGATGGGATAGTCGCGGTAGCGGAGCTTGGCAGTGCCGATGTCTTGGGTCATGTACACCGAGGTTCCATCGCTGCGCAGCAGTAGCTTGTGGTCGAGCCCATCGGCAGTTAAGTCGGCCCAAACCGATCCGTCCTCTTTGCGGTACATTATGCCTTTCTCCAAGCCTTCGAGCACCTTTTCCTTGCCTTCGAGGTAAGTCTCGGATTCGTAATAAATCTTGTCGAAGCTAACGCCCATGCGCTTGTAGGTCTCGTCGAAGCCAGCATAAACCCACTGGTTCATAGTTTCCCATAGCTTGCGTACTTCGGGGTCTTTAGCCTCCCATTTGCGCAGCATTTCGCGAGCCTCCTGCATTAGAGGAGCTGCTTCTTTAGCCTGGTCCTCGGTCATGCCTTGCTTCACCAGGTCATTAACCTGCTCTTTATATTTTTGGCTGAATAGCACATAGTAGTCGCCAATCAGATGGTCGCCCTTCTTGCCGCTGCTTTCGGGGGTCTCACCATTGCCCCATTTCTGCCAGGCGAGCATCGATTTGCAGATGTGGATGCCACGGTCGTTGACGATATTGGTCTTTATCACCTTGTTTCCACAGGCCTCAAGAATGCAAGCGAGGCTGTAGCCGAGAAGGTTGTTTCGCACGTGACCCAGGTGGAGTGGCTTATTGGTGTTGGGGCTTGAATACTCCACCATGTAGAGTGGGCTATCGTTAGTCACAGGCTTTGTGCCATAATGCTCAGTTGAGGATATGTGCTGTAACACTCCGTTCCAGAATGTGGGCTCGATTACAATGTTGAGGAAGCCATTGACTGCATTGGTGCTCTTTACTGCTGGCTCGTTGGCTACCAGCCAGTCGCCAATCTCCTGGCCAACCATCACAGGGGCTTTGCGGGCTGTTTTAACCCAAGGGAACACCATTACAGTAAGGTCACCCTCAAATTCTTTGCGAGTGGCTGTTGGCACAATGCTTTCGGCTGGAGCGTCGATGCCATACAGCTCCTTTACGGCGCGGCTCACGGCCTGCGCTATGATATTATCAATTGACATAGGGGTAATTGCTTTTTCGTTTCGTTCCTATTCAAATCGCAAAGTTACAAAAAATCCCCGACATACACAAATCCCTGTCGATAGTAGCATTCTACTTAAAGTATACAAGAATCGCCAAATCTCATTCCGAATGAGATTTGGCGATTCTTTAGTTATAGGTAACAATGGTTACTTGTCTTCGGGGATTACGGGCATTGAGCCGTAGCGGTGGTATTCGTAGGTGATTACCTGCTCCTTGATGTAGTTGATGAGCTCCATGCGGCCTTCGCGGAAGGGTGGCAGCGAGGCAATAAACTTGTCATTGTCAGCAGCAGCCTGCCACAAGCTGGGGTGAACCTCCTTGTTGACGGTGCGCAGGCGTTCGTACTGAGGAATCTCCTTGATGAAGTCCTCCTTTTTCTGCACCTTGCACTCTACGCCGTACTTCTGGCACATATCCTTCACCTTGTCCAGGATGGGGTTCTTCTTGCCGATGCTGACGGTCAGCTTTACGCCTACGATCTTGCAAGCCTCGAGCACCTTCTCAACCTCGTCGATGCGGTCGCCGTTGATTACGCGGAAGCCCATGGTCTTGATCGGACGATAGCGGAACAGGTTCTGCTCGCCAGTGCAATGGTTCCAGTCGCGAGCCACGTTGAACTCCTTGTCCCAAGCTTCGCGATAGCTCTTTTCCCATTCTTTGACGGCACCCTTCTTGTCGGTCACTTCCATGAACTGAGCTACATAATTCGGACCACCAGCCTTCAGACCAGGACCGAATGCTGAGAGCTTCATTCCTCCGAAGGGCTGGCGATTTACGATAGCGCCGGTAATTCCACGGTTGATGTAGAGGTTGCCGGCCTCCACATTGTCGCGCCAGAATTTCTGCTCTGCCTCATCAAGGCTCTGCAGGCCTGAGGTCAGACCGTAGGGCAGCATGTTGACCCACTCAACTGCGTGGCGCAAATCCTTAACTGGGCATACGCTCAGCATTGGGCCGAATAGCTCGGTCTTGAATGAGTAGTTGCCTGGCTTAACGCCCCACTTGATGGTCGGTGCCAGGATGTAGTGCTTCTCATCAATCCACCGTGGAGGCACCAGCCAGCTTTCACCCGGCTCTAAGTTCTCAAGGGCATGGAGTAGCTTGTCGTTCTTATTGGTGATCATCGGACCTACTACATTGCCCTTGTCCCAGCACGAACCAACCTTCATCGAGGTGGCGCAGTCGATGAGCTTGCTTTGGAAGCTCTTGTCGTTGTAAACGCTCTCTTCAACCAACAGCAGCGAGCAAGCCGAGCACTTCTGGCCAGCATTGCCGAAGGCCGACTGGCAAGCGTTCATGATAGCGTGGTCGCGATCGGCAGCCGCGGTGATAATCATCACATTCTTGCCACCAGTTTCGGCTGACAGAGGCTTATCGGGATTGGTGCGTATGATTTGCTGGGCAGTGTCAGTGCCACCTGTGAGAATTGTATGCTTGATTATGGGCGACGAGGTGAGCACTCTCAGAGCCTCACGCTCGGTAATGATAACTTGCAGAGCTTCCTTTGGCACGCCAGCCTTCCACATAGCGTTGGCAAACATCCATGCCACGGGAGCAGCCACAGTGGCGGGCTTCAGGATGCAAGTGTTGCCAGTTGCCAAGGCTGCGCATACGCCGCCCAGAGGAATTGCGCATGGGAAGTTCCAAGGCGAAATCACCAAGATGGTTCCCTTAGGCTTGAGTTCAACTGTGCCAAGGTCTTCGAATTTCTTAACCGAAGTGGTGTAGTAGCGTGCATAGTCCACACCCTCGCTTACCTCAACATCGGCCTCAACGATGGTCTTGCCAGTGATTGCGCTCATGCAGCCAATCAGTTCGCCACGGATTGCAGCCACTGCATTGGCTGCGTCGGTGAGAATCTTGTGGCGTTCTTTGAGAGTTTTCTTGCGCCAGCCAGATGGGTCTTCATCGGCAATCTTCAAGATTTCCTCTACTTGAGTGGGGTTGGCCTTGCACATCTCGCATACGAGCACTTCGTCGTTCTGGCAGCGGTCGTAATATTTGGCTCGGTTGGGAGTCTCCACAGTTTTGTCGCCAATCTGCAGTGGAATTACATCCACCTTGCTGTCCTTGCTCTTCTTCCACTCGTCGTAGATTTTGGCAATCCACTCCTGATTAGGATGCAGGTCAAAGTCGGTGTCAGGCTCGTTCTTCATCTCCCAGCTGGCCTCCCATGCATCGTAGGGCAGGTTGCGGTTCATCTGACGCTTCTGTCCACGGAATACCTTGCCCTTGAGATCGTAGGCTTGGTCAAACTGCTTTGAGAGGAAGTCCCATGTCTCGGTGCCCGGCTTGAGGTTGAACGAATAAGCCAAGAAGTTCTCAGGACCTGTGTTCTCATCGAGGCGACGCACCAGGTATGACACAGCATTGAGGAAGTGCTCATCTTTAACCACAGGAGCATACAGCAGCACGTAGCAGCCGAGATCCTTCTGTGCGCACCATACGTGGTTGGCCATGCCCTCGAGCATCTCAAAGCAGAAGTCGGTGGCCGGAGTGCCATATTTCTTAGCCAGCAGATAGGCATAAGATATGGTGTAGAGATTGTGGCCTGCCATGCCTATGTGGAGCACCTTGGCATTTTCGGGATCGAGAGCGCGGTCGAGGATATCCATATAGTTGGCATCCACCTCAACCTTGCTGTCGTAGCAGGGCATCTTCCAGCCTCTAAGGCTCGATACCACATTCTCCATATCGAGGTTGCAACCCTTGACAAGGCGCATCTTTATGGGCGATCCGCCTTCCTTTACGCGCTTGTGAGCGAACTCAAGCAGTTCGGTCTGGAAATCCCATGCATCGGGCAGATAGCTCTGCACCACGATGCCCGCTTCGTAGTTTTTGAACTGTGGCAGGCTCAGCACCTCGAAGAATAGCTTCTTGGTCATGTGGAAGTCCTTGTACTCCTCCATGTCGAGGTTGATGAACTTGGGCTTCGTCACCCCGTGCTTGTCAGTGTATGGGAAATCGATGGCCTTCTGATAGAGCAGTGTCATGCGGCGCACGAGCTCGGGGAAGGCTTCCTCGTAGTTGAGGGCGTGAGTCTGGGCGTAAATGCCCGAGATTTTCACTGAAATATAGTTGATTTCTGGATTTTCGAGAGCATCAAGATAGCTTTGGAAGCGGCGGTCAGCCTCACCATCGCCCACAACCACCTCGCCGAGGATGTTGACGTTCTGTCCAACCTCCTGGTCCTTGCGGGTCTTAAGGTGCTTGTCGAGCTTGCTCTCCTCAGCATCAAGGCAAACGGCCTTGGTGTCCTTGCGTGTGCGCCACTTTATGATTGGTATGGCGATGTCGGGCACAAAGGGCAGATTGCCAGTGGCGCAGAAAAGCTTGAACAGGAAGCGGTCGCGCGGGCTGAAGAAACCGGGGATGCCGTATTCCTTGACCATTTCCATAATGCGCTTGGCGAGCTTGCGATTGTCGCGGATTTGTGATGTTTCATCGAGCATCTTGCACAGGAACACCTTGTCATTGTGGTTCTGCACCATGTCGGCGTATTTCTCCTGTTCTTTTCGCTCGGCAGCAGTGAGCTGGGCTTCGCAGGCGTCATAGAGAGTTTTCATTCTCTCATGTACCTCTTGTTTTGTCACTTTCACCATAGTTGATATGTGGCTTTAATTGGTTAGTTATTCTCTTCTGCGTCAGTCATAGGTGGCTCGGATTAGTAGCCATAACAATTTCCTAACATTCTAATCGCAAAAGTAAATATTTTTTCAAAAATTTCCAAAAAAATGTCACAAAAATCGACAAAAAACTTTAAGGTTTTAACCCTAAGTCCTCAGCCCGTGGAGTGAGGAAAAAGAATAAAAAAGGAAGAAAATTCGATTTAACAAATTTTAATAAATTATCTGAGAAAAAAGGATTAACTTTGCAGTGGAAAACATAAAAGGCACAATCAAGGGTCACCGAGCTATAGGCAGAGCGGTGATTCCTTAATTTTTATGTGACTTGCATAACTTTTATTTACTCTCTTAAAAACCCTAAAATTGCCATGGCAATAACTTACATGACCCGCGAAGGGTACAAGAAAAAAATGGAAGAAATCGCTTACCTGGAATCGGTGAAGCGACCCGAAATATCTCGCGCTATCGCTGAGGCTCGCGACAAGGGCGACCTCTCGGAAAATGCCGAGTACGACGCCGCCAAGGAGGCCCAGGGCATGCTGGAAATGAAAATCTCGCAGCTCAAGGACTTGGTGGCCAACGCTCGCATCCTCGACGACAGCAAGCTCAACACCGATGAGGTGCAAATCCTCAACAAGGTGAAGATCAAGAATGTGAAGAATGGCGCCACCATGGAGTACACCATCGTGGCTGACAGCGAGGCTAACCTCAAGGAAAAGAAAATCGCCTCATCCACACCAATTGCACAAGGTTTGCTCGGACACAAGCTTGGCGAAGTGGTGGAAATCCGCGTGCCCTCGGGCTTAATGCAGTTCGAAATCGTTGACATCTCATTTTAGTATTAAGGTTTAAGGAATAAGGTTTAAAGACCATTCGGATTATCCTTAATACTTAACACTTAAAACTAACACCAATCATGGCATCGTTATTTTCACGCATCGTAGCGGGCGAAATTCCCTCGCACAAGGTTGCCGAGGATGACAAGCACTACGCATTCCTCGATATCAACCCCGTGGCAAAAGGCCACACTCTGGTAATCCCCAAGCGCGAGGTTGACTACATATTTGATCTCAGTGACCAAGAATTGGCTGATTTGCAGATATTCGCCAAGAAGGTTGCAAAGGCGCTGAGGGCGGCTATCCCCTGTGAGAAGGTTGGCCAATGCGTAATTGGCTTGGAGGTGCGCCATGCCCACATCCACCTTGTACCAATGAACCAGGAGAGCGATATGTATTTTAATAAGGAACACCTCAAGCTTAGCCAGGATGAGCTGGCTGAGATAGCTTCGGAAATCCGCGACCATTTTGAGTAGGCTCCCAATGAAAAAATCTCTATTCTTTATCGGCTGTGCTGCATTGATGCTGCTTGCCGCTTGCTCTGGCAGCAAAGGCTGGAAAGTGACCGGTACAGTGCAAAACGCTCAAGAGGGCGATAAAATCGCCCTGCAGGGTTTCAACGGAGCTTCGTGGTATCTGATTGATTCGCTCGACTTGGATAGCAAGGGCGGCTTTGCATATGCTTCACCTCAGCCTGCGAGCCACCCCGACATCTATCGTATTGGATACAAAGGCAAAGCCATATATTTCCCTATCGATTCAATCGATGCTATCGAAATATACTCCGACGCGCTCAGCTTCGACCAAGGCTATGGGTTGGCTGGCACTCCTGCTGCTGTGCAGATGATGGAAGTTGACAATCGCATTGCTGATGCCGTGGCCACAAAGGGCACTCCCTATGTGAGGACTGACTCAGTGTTCAAGCGCGAACTCAACGATATCATCCTGCGCGACTCGGTAGGCATCATCGCCTATTACTTGGTGAATAAGACCATTGGTGGCGAGCCTCTCTACAGCACCGATCGCCGCCAGGATGTGAAAATGCTTGGAGCTGTTGCAAATAAGTTCTCAACGGAATACCCCAATGACCCTCGCACCGGATATCTGATCGAGCGTTTTCGGGGAGGACGCAATGCAACTGGCATGGGCGGTGCTGGTCAAGTAATCGAGGCCAATGTGGTAAATCTCTTCGAACTCAATCTCTATGATGTGAAGGGGGTAAAGCGCTCGCTTATCGAAACAGCCGAGAATGCTGGGGTGACTCTGCTGAGCTTCACCAGCTACGAAATCGACAATTCGGTGCCATACAATGTGGAATTGAATCGTCTTTACGAACTCTTCAAGCCTCAAAAGATAGCAATTTATCAGGTAGCATTGGATGAGGATGAGGTGCAATGGATGCAAGCTGCGCAGAATCTTCCCTGGATTGCGGTGCGTCAAGACCCCACAAATGTGGGCGAGGACATTATCAGATATAATGTGACCACTATCCCAGTGACTTTTATAATCAATGGAGCTGGCGAACTGGTAGAGCGCGTTGACGATCCCACCCAACTGGAAACTGCCATCCGCAAACACCTTTGATCAATCAATAAAGAATAATGAAAAATGGGCTGCCACATTTAAGGTGACAGCCCATTTCGTTTGAAATTCAGGGGTTTTAACTAAAGTGGTGGATTATTATTTATTATTAATTTTTCATTAACTTTGGTTTGCTAACTAAGGAGAAAGGTGGTTGTTTTATTTTCAAAACAATTACGAAATTCAATCATAACCAAAAATTCAAGCATATATGAACTATCAAGAAGCCATCAAGCAGCCGGGCATAGTGCTCATAGAATTCTATGCCACATGGTGCCCCCATTGCCAACACATGGAGCCAATCATGGAAGAGCTCGAAAAGGAGCTCGCCGGCAAAGTGAAGATATTTCGATATGATATTGATCAGCATAAAGAGTGCGCTGAGAAAGCAGGCGTAGAGACCATCCCTACATTCTTTGTGTACAAGAATGGTGTTGAAACCTTCCACCACTCAGGCGAACTCACGGCAGAACAACTTCTATCCCAAGTCTAATACTACTAAGCACACAATTGCAACTTCGGGGCATCTATCCATTGCCCCACAGAAACGAGGTTGAAGCTCACTGGCTCCGACCTCGTTTATTTTGTGCCGTGTCGCAGCAGGTAACTGGATTCAAGTAGCTTGCGATTAAGCGGTGTCAAGGGTTGGGGAAGGGCTGCGCAGTAATCGCCCACGATTTGAGTGGCTTCGGGGCTTCGCAGACCTCCAAGCAACGCATTAAGCCACTGCCCAGGGAAGAAGATATCACCCGTGGCTTGAATGTCGGGTAGCGCATCGAGCGCAGCGGTCAGATATACGGTGCATTGGGGTTCCCGAGCTGGATCGCATAGCAGTGCCATGGCGTTGGCTGTCCAAGGCTCAGGACGGCGATTCTCAGCCAACAGAAACGACTTAAAAAGACTGTCGAGCTGAGTGGGGTCAGATGAGCAGGCTCGGCTTACGAAGTCAAATTCGCGTAGCAAATCGGCATCATTTGCAAGTCGTGTTTGCTGTGCAGTGAGGATTTCTTGGGCCTTATCAGGGATTAGAATAGCTAAGCGGTAAGCCATCGACATATAATCGCGCTTGCTCAGCAGGGGTTCGCTCTGCGATTCCCATATGGTAAAAAGTTGCTCAGCTGAGGCTGAGCTTGTGGCTTTCCCATATAGTCGGCGCAGGATTCGCTGCTTGGTAGATGAGGCCTGTGCAAAATTCAAGGCAGTCCACAGCAGGGCCTCATCAGCTTGCCCGCGCCCCACCAAGGTGGCAATTGCATCTACGCAAGCTGTTGCTACCATGGGGTTTTGCTCATATACGATGTTGGCTAATGCTGAAGCAGTTAAGTCCTTGGACGCTAAGTCGCCCCGAATCCAAGCCTCTGTCATATTAAGCACTGCTCCATACCTTCCAGCGGGTGAAAGAGCAAACCAATTAGCATAATATTCGTCATTGCCCTTGATTGAGAAATAGCCGTAACCATCGCCCTTGCTGTTAGGAATCACAGCTTGCAATTCGCCTATGTTTTGGTAAGGCACATCTATGGTCACTTCTTCTGAGTACAAATCTACAGGGATTTCTTGCACGGCTTGGTCGCTGAGGCTGCCTATAAGGGCCACTGTAAAGCTTTGAGGCCAAATTATGCCTCTGCCTGTAGGGTCTTCTTGCCTTACTTTAAGTTTACGGTTGCCTTTATCGTAATCCACATAAATCGTAGGCATACCAGGCTCTTTCACCCACGCATGGCTGTAGCTGCGCACATCTGCGTCAGGCGCTACGCTGTCAAGGATGGCTACCAATTCGTCCCAAGAGGAATTATCCCAAGCATATTTGTTAAGGTAGGCCTGCAATCCCGAACGCAATCTTTCCTCACCCATGCAGCGCTCGAGCATGCGCATCATTATGGGTGCTTTGTGATATATAATATTCCCATAAAGCAACCCTGCTTGATCGAGATTGTTGAGGAACTGAGAAATTGGATGTGTACCATCGGTACGGTCGGTTGCAAGTGCGTAGGTGTGATGGTCGCGAATGAAGTTGAGATCATGGTCTATGTCTGGAAAGGCGTCTTCGCACATCTTTGAGGCCATGAAATTGGCGAAAATTTCCTTGGTCCATACATCGTCGAACCATCGCATCGTCACAAGGTCGCCGAACCACATATGAGCTGTTTCGTGTGCGATCAATTCGTGACGTGAGAGTATCTCTTCGGGCGTCGGCTGCGGCTCCAGAAACATTGTTTCGGCTTTATATTGGATAGCGCCGGGATGCTCCATTCCTCCGAATTGATAGCCTGGTAGTAAAGCCATGCTATATTTTTCAAAGGGATATTTAATGCCAGTGTAATCTTCAAGCCATAGGATTGACTCCTTGGCAAAATCGCATATTTCTTGCAACTGGGCCACCTTTAGAGAGTCCGTCTCTCGGTGCAGCATAGTCATTATCCAAGGCTCTGATTTCAAGGTTTGCTGTTTGAACTTCCCGGCTACCCACGACATCAGATAGGTAGGTAATGGTTCAGTGGAATCAAATTGCGCCTCAAGCACATCTGGAGGATTGAACGACGAAATCCATTTGCCCGAGGTAATAGCAGTCCAGCTTGGATCCATCGATAATCTCAATTTTAATCTTCCTTTCAAATCAGGTTGATCAAAGCAGGGGAAAGCTGTGCGTGCATTAGCGGGCACAAACAAGGTGTACATGTAACCTGGATTAAGATTCAAAGCCGCCTTATTGCTGAAAAATCCAAGTGTACAGAAATTTTCCCCTGATTCCAACTTTGACGCAGGAATCAGAATATGTTCTTTTTCCCATAGGGCATCCACAATTTCACCATTCAGATAGCAAGCAATCAAAGAATCTCCCTTAAAATCGATTTGAAGCCAATCCGAAAGCCCACCCTTATAATCAAAGGCCAAATTTACAGTTCCACCGCACGGGTCGCCAGGACTGGAAGGGAGGAACATGAATAAGTCATACACTACATCGCCGATGGCTGCCTTTCGCTCACGAGCCAATTCTGACGATACCCCTGGCACAATATCTGCTGCCAAACCCCGCAAGGTGATGAACATCAAAAATAGAACCAATACTAAGTTTTTCATACGTTTTTACAATTTATTTGGCAAATATAAGGATTTTATTCGTAATAGACGTTAAAGTTGGGAAAGATTTTAAACTTTTTCTGACCCTCGCAGTCAAAGAACCGTAACCACTGAGAAACCTACAGAGTTACAATCCTTCAACATTAACAACCCAAAACTTAAGTACCCAATTTTTATATAACCCTAAAACAACCACCCAACTCAATACAAATAGCCAATTATCAAATTCACCCAAATATTCAATAGCAAAAATAAACCAACCAATAACAATATAAACCAATACAAACCAATTAATACCAATACAAAGATTATGAAGAAGACACTTCTCACCGCAGCCCTCATCCTGGCATCGATCACTGGCTTCAACGCCGCTGCTCAGTCAACCAACACCGACAGCACCACCAAGACCGAATGTGTAAAGGCCAAGGACGGCGATTGCTGCAAGGCCGATAAGAAAGACGGCAAGAGGGGCGCCAAGGACTGCGACCGCAAGGGTGGCAAGAAAGATGGCAAGCAAGCTGACCGCAAGGGTGGCAAGCACGGCGATAAGCACGCCAAGATCTTCGAGAGCCTCAACCTCACCGACGCTCAGAAGAGCCAGCTTGAGGCCCTGAAGGCTGAGCGCAAGGCCGCTAAGGAGGCTGCAAAGACTGAGGCTAAGGCCAAGGGCGAAAAGGCTGCTAAGCCCACCGAGGAGCAGTGCCAGCAGGCTCGCGCCGACTTCGACAAGAAAATCCAAAATATCCTCACCCCTGAGCAGTACAAGCAGTACACCGAAAAGAAAGCTGAGATGAAGGCTCAGAAGGAAGCTAAGGCTGGAAAGAAGAACCGCGTTAACAAAGCATAACTAAGCACTCAACCAATAAAAATGTGGGTGTGTCATAATGGAACCATACCACGGAATCCCATAGGGATTCTTTCAA
>JAJBUG010000005.1 GCA_020860515.1 Bacteroidales bacterium
AGTTGGTCACTAATTAAGTTGCGTTACAACTTAGCGCAGCGGTCTCACGACATTAAGAGTAACTTAGCGCAGCGGTCTCACGACGTCAGGAGTAACTTAGCGAAGCGGTCTCACGACGTCAGGAGTAAATATGTGTCAACTTAGCGAAGCGGTCTCACCGAGGCTTGACCGAGGTAATTATTTGATAAATATCGATAGATAAAGAGAAGCATTGATAAATATTCAAGAGATTTACCTTGTTAAAAAAGACACTTTCCTTCAAGAAACGCAGTCCATACTTCGTGGTAGGCATTTCGCGAAGAATATGTAAATGTTAGGCGATGTGTTGTCGCGATTTTTTTGACAAGGCTGTGTAAGATTCCAAGTGAAGCGGGATTATAGAGATAGACAATAAAAAAAAGACAATGAGACACTCAAAGATTAAATTATTAGGGTTGGCGATGGCCTGCGTGGCCCTCCCATCCTGTATGGATTCTGGCGATGACGCTCCGCAGTCGTATGCCAATGCTCTGGTGACGGTGAAGTCAACCGACGACAACAAGACGTTTCTGCAACTCGACCATCAGACAACACTGTTTCCTCAAAACCTTACCACCCAACTGTATGGGGGCAAAGAAGTGAGAGCCCTGATGAGTTTTAGCGAACTCGACAAGCAGACACCGGGATTCAGCAAGACAGTGCATGTCAACTGGATTGACAGTATTCGCACAAAAGATATGGTGGCCATCGAAGAAAGCTCTCAGACAGAAAAATACGGCAACGACCCGTTGGAAATCGTGAACGACTGGGTGACAATCGCCGAAGATGGTTATCTCACCTTGAGAGTGCGTACTCTCTGGGGTAATATTGGCACTACCCACACGTTTAATCTGCTCGGCGGCATGAATCCTGACAATCCGTTTGAGGTAGAGCTCCGTCACAATGCCAACGGCGACATCCACGGACGTATGGGCGATGCCCTTATAGCTTTCCGCCTCTCGGCTCTGCCAAAACAATATCCTACCGACCAAAACCTGACATTGAAGTGGAAATCCTTTAATGGGGGATTCAAAAAGGCATACTTCAATATGATCATGAATTCCACGACAAATCACAGCGCCCAAGATATTAACATATTAAAATCATCAGTTGAAATAAATTAAAAAATTTCTCTCCGAAGTGTAAGATTTAAGATAAAGCGGGATTATAATAACGAGTACTCAAAATCAAAATCACGTAAATCAACTAACAAATAATAAAACCTACAATGAAAAATAAATTTCTTTTGCACGCTTTCATGGCGATGATGATGAGCATCTGCTCATTGGCATTCACCTCTTGCGGCGATGATGACGAGCCCAACAACATCCTTAAGTTCAGCGCTGAAAAGGTGGAGGTTGCACCCAGCAAGACCGCCACTGTAACCATCAAGGGAGGCGCTGCTCCCTTCACCGTAGCCTCTTCTGACTCTAAGGTGGCAAGTGCCTCGGTGTCTGGCTCCACTATCACAGTGACAGGCGTGAAAGCTGGAAACGCCATTATCAGCGTGTCAGACAAGAGCAAATTATCAGGCAAATTCACCGTGATAGTGAAAGACGGCGCTTCCGCCCTTACAGTAGATAAGGCATCTGTAAATGTCGCAGTCAAAAAATCCGAGACCATAACAGTAAGTGGCGGCACAGCTCCCTATACAGCCACGTCTAAAGACAATAAAACGGCCACTGCATCTGTTAAAGACAATAAAATAAGCATCACTGGTGTAAAGGCCGGTAAGACCACGGTCACCATCACCGACAAGGACAAGAAGAGCATCACGGTAGATGTGACGGTGAAGTAAATCGGCATCCCACTTATAAATAATCATATATAGTAGACAATGACGCCTATCGAGAGCGACAGCGAAGAGACCCTTGTACTGCAGATGCTGCGTGGCGACAGAAAAGCCATGCACACTGCCTACAACCGGTATGTTGGGTATCTCACCGCTGTATGCTCCCGATATGTCGTTGTTTCTGAAGATGTCCGTGACGTGCTTCAGAATTCGTTCATAAAGATATTCCAGAACATCAGCCAGTACAAGCCTCGTGAGAATGCCTCGTTAAAATCGTGGATGACCAAGATTGTGGTCAACGAATCGCTTAAGTTTCTGAAAAGTGGCGAAAGATTCAGTTTTATCGAACGCACCGAGCAATTGCCCGACTTTCCGGATTATGAAAGCGATATGGAGGATATCCCGTTTGAGGTGATGCAGCAGATGATAAAGGAGTTGCCGGATAATTACAGGACGGTGTTTAACCTCTTTGTATTCGAGCGCAAGAGCCACCGCGAAATCGCCCAAATGCTGAATATAAAGGAGAATACCTCTTCGATCCATCTCTACAGAGCTAAGGCGATGCTTGCCAAAAAAATAAACCACTATTTAACCACAGCGATATGAATGATAAAGAATGGATAGACCGCTTAAGGCACGACGCGCAGGAGTTTGAAGAGCCTGCCCCTGTCGGGTTGTGGGATGACATAGACAAGGCGCTCGCGCCTGGATCCCCCGCTAAGACGCCAAAGATAATGCCGCTATGGCTGCGTATTAGTGGTATTGCTGCCGCTGTGACATTGTTGGTGGGAATAGGCATATGCTTATATATGCTAAATGAGCAGCCGTCAAAGGAAGTGATTTTTGCAGAGACCACCACCCCGACAACTCCACCGGTGGATGTAGACGATGAACAGAAGAGCCTGTCTTCAGAAATGGTGGCAGAAAATAATCTGACACAAAACTCCACACATATCCCCAAACAATATTCCCCTCCCGCCGCAACGCCATCGGCTGAAGTCATCACTCAAACGGTCGATGAGGAGTGTGGGATCAAGGCTCCAGTTGACACAGCCAGCAATCCAGTTTCCAGTACACCGGTTGACAAAGTAGACACTAAAAAGGAGGAGTATTACGAACAATATATTGCGGCTTCTGATATTGAAATAGTTATACCTAAAGAAGATAAGTCTGTTGCTCTTTCTGCTTATGCTGGCAATATGATGATGAATCACCAGACTGTCCAATCAGGCTATGGCCCTATGTTAGGAAGCCTTATCCCCAATGACGGTGATCTTACCGACATTCCGGTTGGAAATAGTCCCGCCAGCGACATATTATTGAGCAATCAGGATGAGGAAGTGGAGACAAAGACCACTCACCGTCTCCCCGTGAGATTTGGCATGAACGTCAGTATCCCTGTCTATGATAGGCTCAGTGTTGAGACTGGCTTGACTTACAGCATACTCTCGTCAACCATCGAATCTGGCACACCGTCAAATATGTTTGATACCGACCAGACTTTGCATTATATTGGCATCCCTTTGAAGGCCACTTACGACATCCTCAACAGCGGCAGTATTGGCTTGTATGCCACAGCCGGCGGTATGGTAGAGAAGTGTGTCTACGGCCGTAGCATCACCGATTTTGTGATGGGCTCGGATGTGGCATCGTCTGAATCTGAAAGAATTAGTGAGCGTCAGCTACAATTCTCAGTAATGGCGGGTGTAGGCGTAAAATGGAACATTACAAAGTCACTAAATCTGTTTGCCGAACCAGGCATCAGCTACTATATTGACAACCATAGTGATATCGTCAACTCGTACAAAGACAAACCTTTTAATTTTGACTTAAAGATAGGATTACGTTTCAATCTAAAACCTTAACATTATATGAAATTTATTTTTATGCAGTTTGTGGCCAGGAAAGTTGCTCCGCAAACTTCACATTGTCTTTTAATTTCGTATTTCGCTCCAGGCATAGTCTCTTGTTTAAGTTATCTTAAGGGAAATCTCATCTCCTATTAAGTGACGGTACAAATTTGGTACAAATTTGCCTTTGTGGTGTGCCTGGGGCTGATGGCAATCATTAAGGCGATCGATTTGTCAATCACCAATAGCTGGGGCCTTTGGCAATGCGCCTTGGCTGCTGTTGTTGTATTGCGAAGTAATTACAATTTCCGTAAAATTGAATGTTTTAAACAAAATGTTTTGAAATATGGAAATTAATCACTAAATTTGCAGTACAATTAGTAAGATATGAGAGTGATAACATTCAAAAAGCTGAGAGAATTCTATGAGCAGGCGGGACATGAAGATTCCAAGATTGCTTTAAACGCCTGGCACCTCCATGTAAAGCAAGCCCACTGGAAAAGCCTCGCTGATGTGAAAGCCTCATATCCGTCTGCCGATTACGTGGGGAACCAACGGTTCGTATTCAACATACGTGGTAATAATTACCGCTTAGTAGTGGTGATAAAGTTTACTCTCGGATGGGTGTACGTTAGATTCGTGGGCACCCATGAAGAATATGACAAAATCGATTGTAAAACTATTTAAACTTTAATGATATGGAAATCACAGAAAAACAATATGAATATGCATTATCCAAGATTGAAGAACTGCTTCCTCTTGTGCAAGAAGACACTCCCGTTGATGACCCAAAGTCAGTAGAGTTGGTCCTATTCTCAGAAATTGCCGAGGCTTACGAAGAAAAGCATTTCCCAATCGAAAAGCCTACTTTGGGAGAGATTATCAAATTGGCGGTGGAAGAGAAGGGCATGACTCAATCCCAACTTGCCAAAGAAATAGGAGTTAGCCCATCACGCATTAGCGACTATATCAACAATCGAGCTGAACCGACCCTCAAGATCGCCGCTATGCTCTGCGTTGTGCTCGGCATCGCCCCAGCAGTAATGTTAGGATTGTAGGAAATACACTTACTATACATAACCCAAAAAGTTGACTTGGGGGAAGTCAACTTGAGGAAAGGGGGGCATTGGATACTCGGAATAATGTGCGTCGTAGAGGGCGGTCAGAACAGGCCCATGAAGAAGCTGGCCAGGGCGGCGAAGCGGCTGGGTCGGGATTCTTCGGGCAAAATAAGATTGCGTCGGCGAGCTTCGCAGATAGCCTCGTCGAGCAATGCCTTGCTGATAGGAGCATGCTTAAGATGTTTGCGTGCTTGTGATTCGGTAAATGAGCCACCAAAATATCCATTCAGAGTGGCAACAATAGTTGAAACTTTCATAGTCGTGTGTTTTTAATTAGTCTTTGGTCTTTGGTCTTTAGTCTTTGGTCTATAGCCTTTGGTCTATAGCCTTTCCCTTATATAAGATAAAGGATAATGAAAAAAGGAACAAGGGGGTGCGGTCAGCGTTTTCCTTGGCCGCACCCCCTTGGTGTATGTTTTCTATTGAGCCTTTCCAGGGGTGCACCCAGAAAAGGCCCAATCAACGGGAGTATTTACTTTACTTCTTCGAAATTAATTTGTTTTGACTATCAACAACTTACAAAATCGTGTAACAAATATGTATCAATTATTTCGTAAAAATCAATAGCCAAACATAAGCATTGATAAGTATTCAGGGGATTTGCATTGTTAAAAGAGAATGGTTATGGGGGTTGGAAAAATGAATGGTATTAATATAAGCTCATAACTTAGGCAAGATCCCTAAGGAAAGGCTTTCGTCTAATTTGCAAATCGTTTCAAGCGAAAGGTTTTCGTTGCCCTTCAGCAGCTTGCACACATATTGCTGTGAACAGCCCAGCATTTCTGCGACTTTGCGTTGGGACAGGTTAAGCTCCTCCATGCGATCCAGAACGCGCATGGCAATCATCTGAGAAAATCGCAACCATTTCTTGTTGTCGATTCTCCATTGTGCTTCTTCTCTCCATTTGGAAGGTGTGGGAGAAGGGTATTGTCTCAGCTTTTCAACTATTGGATCCGTCATTATCAAATAGTAATTTCACATTTACTTATTTCAGAGATAGGTTCGTTTCTTATCTATTGAGGATTTTTAAGAATTCGTCAATGTTGATAACATCGACTTTAGGAAAGGGAATATCTTTAAGCACGTTAAAATGGCGATCCTCAGTGACTATCAATCTTGCCATTGAGGCAATTGCACAATCCACAAATTTATTGTCATCAGAATCTGCAGTAATGAGATTGAAATGAAAATGAGGATCCACTTTAATAATATTGGGGCTGGCTAATATAGTGTATGCTATAGCTGCGCCTAATAAAGGATTGATATTCCGTGAGATGACCTCAACATATTCTTCTATGATCTCATTGGATATGCATAAAAGATATTTCCCATCAAGAAATGAGGTCCAAACTTCATGGTAGGCATTTCGCGAAGAGATAGCCATGATGAGGCTGTTAGTGTCAAGGACAATGCGGTCTGCCATAGTTATTTGTACGGGGTCCTTTCGTGAAGATTTCTAAAACTTTCGACTTTCTTTTCTGATAGTTCTCCGGTTTCCCATAACCGGTCTATCTCATCCTGCGCCATTTTGGCAAAGTATGAGGCAATTGCTTGTTTCATTTGTACAAGCATTTCATCGGAGTTGACAAAAGATGTCATCTCCAATATCTCCAATTGAGCTGGGTTAAGAGTTCTTGCGTACATATTCATAATCAATAAGTTTTTGCAAATTTACGGATTTTTATTATAAGGAACAATACCCTTAGCCATAAAGTTTGATTTTTTCAACTCATTCGTCATTGGTTTGTTTAAGAATTATACCAATGCAGATAGTTGATGTATCATAAGAGGATTGCAATGAAGCTTGCCAAGTCGAAGGCTTGGAACTCGTTTAAAAAGTTGGCTCCGAAGAGGGTGCGGTCCGCGTTTTCCTTGGCCGCACCCCCTTGGTGTATGTCGTTATATTGAGCCTTTCCAGGGGTGCTCCCAGAAAAACAATGATAAGTATCATACCTGTGAAATGCTATTTGTGATGAAGCCAAATTTCCCAATATATGAGAAGTCGAAGCGATGGCCATACAATCCTCCGCAAGACCCTAAATTTTATCGACGGTTTGACCTCTGGCTAAAACTGGTGATCAGCATTGTCATAGTCGTTATCACATTCCTAGTGATTCGGCCTAATGGCTTTGGCACCACGAGTTTTCTTTTTTAAGGATTTTAGTCACCGTTGGTTGCATATTGTTGATGGCTTTCATCAGCCGTTATATACCCCATTCCTCTATGGATATGTGATGATCAATAAGCGGTACAGACAGATTTACTATAAACTCTAAGAGATGCAGCAATATATTGAGATTTCAAAAGAGAAAGACACTGAACATTCAACCATAGAGCGCAACATGAAGACAACTCGGGGACTAGTAAAGATCGAGATTGACCCCAATCTCCTTGAACACATCAGGTAAACATTTTAACCACAATGTAGAACTGCAATAATTCTACTACATTTGGCCTGTAGCCGGAGTAACTGCGGCCGTTGTCTGCTCGGCAGTTTCAGCAACTTCGATTTTTACCCTTGCAGGAGGGGCTTCAGTAGGTTTAAATCTATGGTTGCACCCGGTGACCATAAATGTCGCAATAATTGCGCAGATGAGTTTTATGGAAGTTTTCATATTTATTTGTGAAATAGCTGTTTTCGACGTTTTAAAATGTGTCCTATGGCAAATGCCGATGCCAAAATACCCAGCCAGAAATGCACATGTCCAATCCGGCTGTCTGCTCCAATGACAAAAATCAAGATCCATAGACCGGTTACAATCACAACTGCGAACAAAACAGTAAGTGTCATGACTGCACAGCGTCTCACTCTCGCCTTCCTCACCTTGACGGGCTTGCTCAGGGCACTATACCACTTCCAATGCTGGCAGAAGTGCATCACAATGAAAGCTGCCATCAGAATACCGGCTATCGAGTGGACAACAGACCAGGAATGCCACTCTTCATACACAAGATAATAGTCGGTGACATGCAGCTCTATTCCCGACCATAAAGTCAGTAGGAATAGAGGCGCCAGGGCCCAGTTGGTTATTTTTCGTATCTTCATATTGAGGAATATCTGTAAGGATGTGCAAATTTCCTCAATTTGTTTCATTGACAGGTGTTCAAAAATTCTTGCATAGTAGAATAAACCGCTTTGTGTGACGTTAAAAAGAATATAATTCCATCATTGAAGAAGTTTTGAACACCTATCGGTGGAGTTTTTTATCAAATTTGCATATTATGACCGAAGATATAAAACAAAAAATAACACCCGAGTCGATGCTTAACGAACTGTCGGCCGATTACTCCGATGGCGACATAATAGTCATTGACGATATCCGCACGCTTCCCGCCGGCAACCAGCTTCAGATCGACATGGTGGTGGTGCTGGTGTGCGTCAACGGCAAAGGCCAGTTTGATATCAAAGGCAAGACATATCGAGTGCATCGCGATGAGATGGTAGTCTGTCCTCCCAACGTGCTAATCAACAACTATCTCATATCACCTGATTTCAGCTGCGCAATCATCGGGCTTTCCTACCCAGCACTCCAGCGCATGCTCCATGCCAACAACGAGATATGGGACATGATTGTTTCTGTGTCCGAATCGCCGGTGTTTCAGATCACAGAAGAAATGCGGGGATTGTTGTCACACTATTATTCTCTTATGAAATTCAAATTATCGCAGCCCGAAAGCGCTTATCGCAAAGAGACATTGCATGCCCTTTTTCAAGCATTCTTTTATGACCTGTGCGGTTTATTGCGCAGTCGCATGCTTCATAGCGAAGTGCTTTCTGCAATGACACAAGGCGATGCGCTGGTTAAGAAGTTTCTTCATATGCTTGCCGACACCCAAGGCCAGCAGCGCAGCGTCGGCTACTATGCCCAGCGGCTCTGTGTGTCGGCAAAATACCTCTCTACAGTGTGCAAAAAGTCGACAGGTCGCACAGCGAAAGAATGGATATTGGAATACACTGTCGAAATAGTGCGGCATCAGTTGCTCAACACTGAGCGCTCCGTCAAAGAGATTTCCAACCTTTTGGGCTTTCCCAACCTCTCCGTATTCGGTAAATTCTGCCGCTCGACTCTCGGCCAATCACCATCCGACTACCGCGAAGGCCTCAACCGCCATGGCAATTAATCCTTTTGAGAGTACAACTTTAGCATTTTCAAAAGAATCCAATTCGGCGGTCGGTGACCGCCATTTTCCCATATTTTCTAATTCGGCGGTCAGTGACCGCCGAATTTCGGAATTGTTAATCAAATAGTTATGAATTGGAAAGGCAAGTTTGCTCGATCTTCACCATTCTGCTCATATTCAATAATCTAGTACCCTGTGAACCAGTTGCGTGATGGATCGGATTCGAACCGATGACTCAGACAAAAAGGTTGGCTCACTCTCAAGCCTACCTTTCTCATCAAAAATACACCTATATAACCCTGTTAGTATAAGGTTACAGATATTTTCAGCAGATGTTGCAGAGTGGGGCTTGGTCACCGTCCCATTTGTACATCATCCATTCGCCATCTTCAAAGACATAGGAATACTCCTTGTCAATGTCAGCCGAAGGGTAAGAATTACTAACGTCTGGTTTGCATTCTTCCCAGGGCTCTATTGACAAATAATTCGATGCAGCCTTCAGTACACTTCTATTAGGTTTCTTTCTTTGTTTCATTTCGTATATTTTGATATTTTGCGTCTAAAAGAACAATAATTTCCAAGTTTTAGACATCCGAGACAAGGAGCCATGTGGCTAAATCCATGATTCGTATGCCTTCGTACTGGTATTCCTCATGGCGAGTACGAGCTATTATGACTTTGGGATAGGCGTCCCTTATCTTAAGAAGTGGCTCAACCTCTCTTTTGAAGGTCTTATCCTCAGTGATGTTATCGCTTACTTGAATATATATTTTCTCATCTCTTTTCATAGCTACGAAGTCGATTTCCTTTTGGTAGAGCTTGCCAACATAGATTTCATATCCTCGCCTTCGAAGTTCAATTGCCACAATATTCTCATATACTCGACCGAAGTCCATATTTCGAGTCCCCAGCAATGCATATCGGAATGAATGGTCTGCCAAGTAATACTTTTCTTGGGTTTCCAGATACATCTTTCCTCGAATGTCGAATCTTCTTGTCTGGTAAAAAAGGAAGGCATTCCTAAGATATTCGATGTACCGACTTATTATCTTATTGTTGGTAGGCTGCTTTAATTTTGTTAGGGTTTCTGATATGTTGGTAGCCGAAGTCAGATTAGATATATTATCCATTAGGAAGTCAGCAAGCTTTAAAAGCAGCCCTTTGTTACGGATCTTATACTTTTGTTGAATGTCTCGGGTTATGAGCACTTTGAAAACGCTTGCGATATAATTGTATTTGTCTTGATTTTCGGAATAAACGTAGGAGCCAGCCATTCCTCCCTCTTTCACATATCTGTCAAAGGCTTCTTGAGTGTTTTGCAATTCGAAGTACTGTTGGGATTCCTTGAAAGAGAAAGGATAAATCATGATTTCAAAGGTGCGACCAGTGAACAAGGTAGCCAAATCACTGCTTAACAAGAAAGCGTTCGATCCGGTTACATAAATGTCATATTTCTCAGAAGCATGCAGCCCATTGATAGCTCTTTCAAAGCCATCGCAATCTTGCACTTCATCAATCAACAGATAATTCTTTGAATCTCCTTTGTGATGAGCCTCTACATAATCATATAGTTTCTTATATGTTCTCAATTCATCATAGGCAGGATTATTGAAGTCAATAAATATAATATTTGAATCTGGCTCATTCTCTTTTAGCCAGTCAACAAAAGCATCCATCAGTTTTGACTTGCCGGAGCGACGAATACCAGTCAGTATCTTTATGTCAGGTACCGAACGCAATGAGATTATCCTTTCAAGGTAAGAATGGCGAGTTATAAGTTTCATATAACATTCACTTTTATATGTCGCAAAGTTACAAAATTTTTAAGTTTTGGACATAGAAAAGCGTGAAATTTTTATTCAACTGGGTGTCTTTAACTGAAAAAAGTTGACTTGGGGAGAAGTCAACTTGATGCATAGGGCATTTGGTCCGTGAAGATATGCGGCACATGAAGTCAGGTCAGAAGAGGCTCATGAAGAAGCTGGCCAGAGCGGCGAAGCGGCTGGGTCGGGATTCTTCGGGCAAAATAAGATTGCGTCGGCGAGCTTCGCAGATAGCCTCGTCGAGCAATGCCTTGCTGATAGGAGCATGCTTAAGATGTTTGCGTGCTTGTGATTCGGTAAACGCGCCACCAAAATATCCATTAAGCGTGGCCACAACAGTTGAAACGGTCATAGTAGTGTGTTTTTAGTGAATAAGATAAATCCGAATGTTTTAAAACCTACGGTTTTCTTGGCTCAAACCATAGAAACCATAAGGAACCATTGATTAAACCATTGATAACCTTTAAATCCCTAATATAAGGAACCATTGATTAAACCAAAGTTTATACTATCACAAACCATAAGGGAAAAAATCAGGGGGTACGGTCAATCACACTTGCCGCACCCCCTGGTGTATGTCGTTATATTGAGCCTTTCCAGGGGTGCTCCCAGAAAAGGCCCAATACGGAGAGTATTTACTTCACCTCCTCGAAATTAACTTGTCTTGACTATCAACCACTTACAAAATCGTGTTACAACTTAGCGAAGCGATCTCACGACAATAGGAGTAAATATGTATCAACTTAGCGAAGCGGTCTCACCGAGGCTTGACCGAGGTAATTATTTGATAAATATCCATAGCCAACGATAAGTATCCATAAATAACCCATATTCCTAAGGCTTCCTAATTTCCTCACCATTTATGAGACCTATCACGTAGTTTAATATGGATAGCCATTATTGGTCAATATGCGAATTTGACAGCTAAATGGTTTATCCCAATCGTTAGAATGCTTATCCACATCAAAAGTGTAGGGTTGGTTGTCCTTTTTCATAACATTAAATTAGAGATCTGGTTAATTTATAGTTGTGGATGGCCGACTGCGGAGTTGTGTTGGCGTAACAGTAGAGGCAGCCATGGGGGCAGGTATTATAGGTGCCAATATCCTTGCTGAGTATGCAGCCACATGCTTTGCGTTGGCCCTTGTCTTTGCTTGAACCGAACAGCCACATTTGCAACACCGGATCATCAGGTGAAAGCCGTCCGATTAAATCAGGGTCGATGCAACGATTGTGCTGGATTCCGTATTGCTCCAAGTCTAGGGATTCTGCGCAGGTAGCCAATTGCAAACCCAGCTCAGTATCATTAAGTTTTGACAGTTCTCTGGCGAATTCCAGCATCTGTAAGTCAGTCCATTCGTAGTAACTCACCCCAGCATTGCTTAGGTTCATACCTACTTTTCTGTACCCAGCAATGTCAGCGAAACTGAACACCAGTTTCTCCGTATAGCCTCGAAGTTGAGCCTCTATTTTTCGAATCTTTCCCAATAACTCATCTATTCCGATTTTATCGGTCAGAATCAGTGGATCAAAGCGCCATATAATGTGGCCAAGGCCATATTGGTCAACAATCCTTTTGAACGTGTCAATGCGATCTTGAATTGATGGCACATTCGGCTCCAATCCTTCCTTCTCATAATCGTTGAGTGTAAATTGGATATAAAAACCAATGCCCTTATCCTTCAAACGGGGAAGATAAGGAGCCAGAGGCTTAGGATTCTTTGACCAAAACACGATGAAGCGCGTGTTGGCATAACTCACGTACGAAGGCTTCCCATTGAATGGATTGTTCCAAATTGTATAACCTCTGTCCAGACTCTTAAAGAAAGAATCCACATAAAATGCCGGAATGTCGGTGGCTCTACTTGCCGACACAATCACCGGAGACAGAGCCGTAACCCGTTTGCCTTGTTCATTCTTTATTTCTATATGTTGATGATTTCTCATAAGATGTTGTCCATTAGATTACTATGCAAAGGTAAGAATTTACCAGATAATGAAAGTTATATCTTCAAAATTATATTGTCATATCCCAAGATTTTGGTAAGAACGTCAAAATCTTGGGATATGAAGCGTATGAAAAGTTGTCTGTGTTAAAGCGAGGCAAAGTTAAAGGTACAATTGTCAAAGATTCAACAGAACTTTTATGTCCTCAACGTATTTTTCGAAGGCTTGGCGACCAGTGTCGGTGACACGGCAGGTGGTGCGAGGCTTTTTCCCAACGAACCCCTTTGTTAGGGAAATGTAATTGGCCTCAGAGAGCTTTTCAAGCTGCACGCTCAGATTGCCTGCGGTGGACTGAGTCCTGTCCTTAAGATACACGAAGTCTGCCTCATCAACATTCATCAGTATCGACATTACAGCAAGCCTCAATTGGGAATGCAGCAGTGGGTCAAGCTCTTTCATCTCGCAGTGCTTTGTTACGGATAACGTAGCCCGGCACAATGAACATGGCGACAAATGAAAGGGCAAACAGAGGATTAACCCACCATACCAGCAAAGGCGTTCCACTAAGAAGGCACCCTGTAATGAATGCTCCGGCTATCATAGAAAACGCTCCGCCAAGCATCATGCATTTCTCTTGGATCACGGTGCCTTGCACAAATGCACCAATGCCAACAACTATGAATGCAAATAGGTACATAATAACCCACACGTCCTTGCCTGAGAAAAGCATAAAGCCAAGGCACATGAATGTGGCAATGAGTGCGCTCCAACCAACCATACCCCAAACGGCATCGCTTAGGCGGTCGGTATAAGTGACAGCTTCCCCACGCTCGGCGTTGCGGCGACGTACTCGAGCCGTGTAACCACCACCGACTGCCCATATCAGGAAGTAGAAGAAGTTCATGGCTGGATGGTGGAAAATGAGAAGCAACGCAGTTACTAAAGCGCATACGGCTACGCTCAGCCATCCCCAGAAAAGGAAGAGGTTGCCATCGGTGACTGTGAGCCGTTGCTTGGACGCCTTGATCATGCTTGTGATGATGTCAAGACTCATTCGCTCGGTCATTGGATTTGTTTCCATAATTAGTCAATCCTTTTAAGTAGTTTGTAAAATAAACCAAATCACACAATTTGAAGTCGCTCCAACGGAACGACACCGCAAAATTAATATAGTTTATTTTATAAACCAAATTATTTTGTAAAATATTTTGCTAAACTTTGTTAAACCTATTGCTTTGTGGGTTAAGAATATGGTTCTTTAATGTCGCTTTTCCCTATAACGAATCATTTTATAGTGGCTATGATGTTCTCTCCGAAGAATACTGAGAGCATTGCCATTTCCATATCCACCTCGGCGTGAACCTCTTTGGGGATGGAAGCTACAATCTGATTGTATT
>JAJBUG010000089.1 GCA_020860515.1 Bacteroidales bacterium
GTTATCGGTTTATCTTGGCATGTGACGAATCCGCGCCCCCTGGATCAAGGGACGAAAATCAACGAATCAACGAGAATCAACGAATTGATTTTGCAGCCCCGGAGGGGCACCTAAGTATCGTCAAAGTCGAGAAGATGAAACCACTCCTCGACATCAAAAGTCAGTACGTCCATAAGGCTCCAAAATTCATATAGATATATAAATGTTTGTTTACCAATATTTTAAGTATTGAAAAAATGGATAAAATCCTTAAATTTTGAGTATTGGTGCATTTTTGATCAAAAAAATTTTGAGTTTTCGTACAAAATTCTTAATTTTGTATTGAAATTCAATTGTTTATGAAAAATAAAATTTTCAAGAGAAAACTCTATCAAGAACTTCTGGATTGGAAGGAAACCGACAATGGCTCTACTGCAATTCTCATCAAGGGCGCACGCCGTGTAGGGAAATCAACGCTTGTAAGCCAATTTGCTAAGCAGGAATACAGAAGCCATATTGTCATTGACTTTTCAAAGGTCAGTAGAGAGGTGATGCATCTCTTTGATGACATAACTGACATGGACTATATTTTCAATCGCCTACAAATAAT
The DNA here is from genome assembly GCA_020860515.1 of Bacteroidales bacterium. Lineage (GTDB taxonomy): Bacteria > Bacteroidota > Bacteroidia > Bacteroidales > Muribaculaceae > CAG-873. The sequence goes on from JAJBUG010000089.1 coordinate 590, forward strand.
CTATGGTACTACCCTTATCCCACGAAATTCTGTTATCGTTTTCGATGAAGTGCAGAAATGCCCCAATGCTCGGCAGGCTATAAAGCATCTTGTCGCAGATGGGCGATACGACTATATCGAGACTGGCTCATTGATATCCATAAGAAAGAATGTAGAAAACATTATTATCCCAAGTGAAGAAGAGTCAGTTGACCTGCATCCAATGGATTATGAAGAATTCCTATGGGCGCTTGAAGATTATACCACGATTGAGCAGCTCCAGCAGTTCTTTAACAGCAAAAAACCTCTTGGAAATGCTATCCATCGTATTTTGATGAAAGATTTTAGGCTCTATATGCTTGTTGGAGGCATGCCACAGGCAGTAGCAAAATATTTGGAAACTAAGAATCTGGCTCAAGTTGACCGAGTAAAACGTCAGATAATAAAGCTATATGATTCTGATTTCATGAAAATAGATCCTTCGGGAGATGCCTCAGCCATGTTCCGCGCCATTCCTTCAGAATTAACTCGCAATTCAAATCGGTATCAGGTTACCAGTGCTACCGATGGCGGGCGAGCCTCTCGGCTTACAGAAACCTTGGCAGCAATTGGGGAATCAATGGTGGTTAATTTCGCCTATCACGCTAACGATCCCAGCGTAGGCATGGCTCTGCACAGAGATAAAACCAGATTCAAAATGTTTCTTTGTGATACTGGCTTGTTTGTCACTTTAGCCTTTTGGGACAAGAAATTCACAGATAATGTGATTTACGAAAAACTTTTAAGTAACAAACTAAGTGCTGATTTGGGATACGTATATGAAAATATCGTGGCACAGATGTTGAAAGCAAAGGGAAATGAGCTCTATTATTATACTTTCCCTACTGAAAAAGGAAGTCACAATTATGAAATAGACTTCATCTTATTGGATGGGGTCAAGATTATACCAATTGAAGTAAAATCTTCAGGTTATAAAACACATGCATCGTTGGATGCTTTCTGTCAGAAATTCTCATCACGCATTAGCCGACGATATCTTATCTACACAAAAGACATTATGAAGGAGTCAGAATTGTTATATCTTCCCGTCTATATGACACCGCTAATAGAATAGAATGACTCAATTTTCTGTGCCATACCATTCGCGACATGAATTACACAGGTCATCATCACCTATTGGGCTATGCTCCCCGCAATGCTGACAAACACTCAATATCTTTTCACTTTTTTGAGATCTATCTTAGGCCTGACTTGGCTTTTCTGAACTGGGGTTCAGTGATGTCCCCCACTCACCAGTGACCTAAGGGAGCCTAAAGATGGTTTCAATGGGTTGATGAGAATGGTTTGTATGGTTTGAGACTGGGTGACAGGGTGATGATGGGGGCGCGGGACCATTCGACGGCGGCGCTGGCTTGCTCCAGGTCGCCCCACTCGAAGTCGCGGAGGTAGCGGCGAAGCTTCGCTTCAGCGCCTTTCAGGCCCACATAGCTTTTACCACTCCTCGACATCAAAAGTCAGTACGTTCATAAAAGGGTACAAAAATCAGTCCAAACCGTTTTCGGCTCAGACCGTCAGTGTTTATCTTAAAATTAAAATGTTAAATCATAGGTGCATCGGATTCCTCCGACATTTAAAGCATAATGCCAAAGAAAGCTTACAGCTTTTCTATCTCTTCAATTGTGAGGCCACTGGCTTGGGAAATCTTATCTATAGACACATTTAATGCTTTCAATTCACGTGCAAACCTTATTTTTTCCTCTTCGTGCCCTTCTTTACGCCCCTTTATTTCTGCAGAAGCCAGCACGTTGTTATTATCTCGCATCACCTTCAGACTTTCCTCGTAAGCAAACTGCTCCTCGGGAGTGAAGGCGCTTATGCGTGCTTCTTCAAAAAACTTTTTGAAAATCTTTTCTTGGAGCACAGTAGGATACGACTCAAAATTATCGAGGTTTTTTATCACATGCATCCACTTGTCAGTTAGGCTCTCAAGCTCATCAATGCTCTTGTCAAACTTTTTGATTTCCAAGAAAATATAGTTGAGTTTCCGGCTGAACTCCTGACCCGTGGAGATGTCACACAATCTCAGTATATGTTTGTAACCAGGCTCATCTGCAAATTCCGAGGGAGTAAAATTGAGAAGTGCTATGACATAAATTTTAGGCAGAGCGAAATCCCAGTCACCTTTCTTGGCAGCATCGTCGATGGCGCGAGCTGAGTAAAATATTGTTCGGTCGATGAAATGCACCTGCCAAGCCTTTTGCATTTCCACTATTATGTGATGCCCTTTTTCCGTTTTGCAGTAAAGGTCGTAAATGGCCTTGCGATCGCTTTCAATCTGTCCAAGCTTCTCCACATTCAGGTATGTGATTTCCACAATCTCTTCATCCTCAATTACCGAATTGAGGAAGTTGATGAGAATATCCTTGTTAGCTTCGGATCCAAAAAGACGCTTGAAACCGAAGCCGGTGAATGGGTTTATGAATTTTTCCTTACACATAGCCGGCCATTAATGGTGTTTATCTCCTGCAAAGATACACATTTTCTTCCAATCCAACAACGGCTGCCGACAAAAAGTTTTTTCCCTATGCGAGGCTGACACAAATCCAAAAATTTTTTGGGGAGACGAGAATCAACGAATTGATTTATTTTGAGACGAGAATCTACGAATCAACGAGA
>JAJBUG010000043.1:0-4557 GCA_020860515.1 Bacteroidales bacterium
TTGAAAGAATCCCTACGGGATTCAAGGATAAGAATAGTTTAAATTTGATTCGGTATTATACTTATTAATCTAAAATAACTAATAACAAGCAACTAATGACTAATAACTATTAACTAATCACTGGAGCCGCATCTCTCTTAGCTTCTGCAGCTCCAGATAGTTGTCGAGCTTCTCCAGCGGGCTCTTGGTGACGCACACGCGTCCGCTGCGGGCAAACTGCTTCACTCCGTATGGCTTGAGTTGGTCGAGCAAAGCTTGGGTTTCCCAAGGCTGACCGCTCTTTTCCATCACGGTGTATTCGGGAGCGATGTCGAGGATGCGCGCGTTGTGGTGGCGAATTATGGTCTCCAAGTGCTGCTCCTTGAGCAGCTTGCTGGTGTCGATTTTGTATAGGGCGATTTCCTGATAGAAAATTTCGTCCTCAGTGTAGAGGTAAGCCTTGAGCACATCGATTCTCTTTTCGATTTGCTTAACGGTCTTTTCCATAGTAGCTCGGTCGCTCCATACCGTAAGGGTGAGCTTGTGCACTCCCTCGATAGTAGTGGGCGAAGCTGTGAAATCCTCAATATTGAGGCAGCGGCGAGTAAATATGATGGCCACCTGATTGATTATGCCTACGCAGTGCTCGCTGTAGATAGCGATCGTAAACAGTGTTTTGCCTTCTTTCTCTTCCATATCATGCGGGATACACGAATTTCATATCTTTGTTAACCATAATCTCAGTCACAGCCGAGCCAGGGGTAATCATCGGAAACATATTGTCAGCGTCATCGATATGCACATTCAGCAGATAGGGGCCATCTGTTGCCAACATTCGCTCAACGGCTCCTTGCAGTTGCTCGCGATTCTCCACGGTCTCAGCCGGGATGCCATAGGCATGGGCTATCATCACGAAGTCGGGGTTGAGCATTGGTGTCTGCGAATAGCGCTTGTTGAAGAAAAGCTCCTGCCACTGGCGCACATTGCCCAAGAAATTGTTGTTGAGCACGATGATTTTTACTCCAGTGTGGTATTGCATTATGGTGCCAAGCTCCTCGATAGTCATTTGGAAGCCGCCATCGCCGCACATCATGCACACGGTGCGCTCGGGAGCCCCCATCTTAGCGCCCACTGCGGCTGGCAAGCCGAAGCCCATGGTGCCAAGGCCACCGCTGGTGACAATGCTTCGGGGGAAGGCATAACTGAAGTAGCGAGCCGAAATCATTTGATTCTGTCCCACGTCGGTCACGAGAATGGCCTCGTGGTTGGTGGCGCGCGACACACACTCGGCCACTTCGCCCATCGTGAGCAGTCCATCGTGGTGCAGCTCGTGGTTCTTTACGGTGTCAGTCTCTACCTTGTCGCATACGCTGAAACGCTCGCGCCATTCATCATGCTTGGCAGGCTCAATCAGCGGATTAAGCTGCATCAGCACATCCTTGGCGTCGCCATGAATTGGAATATGGGTGTGCACATTGCGGTCGAACTCGGAAGAGTCAATGTCAACGTGGATGACCTTGGCATTTGTGGCATAGCGCGACAGGTCGCCAGTGACGCGGTCGTCGAATCTCATGCCGATTGCCAAAATCACGTCGGCTTCGTTGGTAAGGTAATTTGGTCCGATATTTCCGTGCATTCCCACCATGCCTACATACATTGGATGGTCGCTCGGAATCGATGACAGACCCAGCAAGGTGGCGGCCACTGGGATATTGGCCTTTTCTGCCAGTGCTTTCAATTCTTTTTCTGCGCCAGAAATCATCACGCCGTGGCCCGCAATGATTAGCGGACGCTTAGCAGCGTTGATAAGGTTGGCAGCGCTTACGATGTCGCTTGGCGGAACCACTGGGCGAGGATCATAGCTGCGGATAAACTTGATGTGCTCATGCTTCCACTCCACCAAGCCTGTCTGGGCATCTTTCGAGAGGTCGAGTACCACAGGGCCTGGCCGTCCGCTGCGTGCGATATAGAAAGCCTTGGCGATGGCAGCGGGCACATCTTCGGCACGGCGCACTTGCAGGCTCCATTTTGTCACAGGCAGGGTGATGCCGATTACATCAGTCTCCTGGAATGAGTCATTGCCGAGCAGCTTGCTGTTTACTTGGCCTGAAATCACCACCACGGGTGTGCTGTCCATCATGGCATCGCTAAGGCCAGTAACCACATTGGCGGCTCCGGGGCCTGATGTAACAATCACCACTCCCACGCGGTTGCTCACGCGGGCGTAACCCTCAGCGGCATGGATTGCCCCTTGCTCGTGGCGCACCAGCACGTGTTCGATTTCATTTGTATAGTCGTAGAGCTTATCGTAAACCGAGATGATAGTGCCACCAGGGTATCCGAAAATTCTATCCACTCCCTCGGCGATCAGCGATTTGATCAACGCCTCAGCACCTGTTATCTTTTCACTCATAAATATTATTTTAACGTCTTACTCCGCCTTTGTCGGCGCTGGTGACCATCGAGGCGTAGGCGCGCAGGGCTTTGCTAATTTTGCGGTCGCGGGCTGTGGGGGTCCATGCCTTGTCGCCACGAGCCTCCTGGGCTTCGCGGCGCTTGGCCATCTCCTCATCGCTGACGCGCACATTGATGGTGCGGGCTGGGATGTCGATATCGATGATGTCGCCCTCTTCAATCAGGCCTATGGCGCCTTTGTTGGCAGCCTCGGGGCTGACGTGGCCAATCGATAGGCCAGATGTGCCCCCTGAGAAGCGACCGTCGGTAATCAAGGCGCAAGCCTTGCCCAAGCCCTTGCTCTTGAGATAGCTGGTGGGGTAAAGCATTTCCTGCATCCCCGGGCCACCCTTGGGCCCTTCGTAGCGGATTACCACCACATCGCCGGGATTGATCTTGTCGCCGAGGATGGCATCTACGGTGTCCTCTTGGCTCTCGAATACGCGGGCAGGGCCCGAGAAACGGAAAATCGATTCATCTACGCCTGCGGTTTTCACCACGCAGCCGTCAACAGCGAGGTTGCCTTTGAGCACGGCCAAACCTCCGTCCTTTACATAGGCATGCTCGGCATTGCGGATGCAGCCCAGAGCGCGGTCAGTGTCGTGTGCTGGGTAATAATGGGCCTGGTCGCCCATCTTGGTGGTGCGCTTGCCGCCAGGAGCAGCCAGCCACTGATGCTTGGCTTCGTCGGTAACGTTGGCACTGTCGAGGGCATACTCGTCGAGCATCTCGCCGAGATTCTTGCCATCCACGCGCTTTACGGTTGTGTCAACTAAGCCAGCCTTAGCCAATTGATATAGGATAGATGGGATGCCGCCAGCACGGTTCACATCCTGGATATGGTAGTGATAGTTGGGTGCGACCTTGCAAAGCACGCCTACCTTGCGGCTGAGCGCGTCGATATCATCCATTGTGAAGTCAACTTCGCCCTCGTTGGCAACAGCCAGTAGGTGAAGCACAGTGTTGGTGCTGCCGCCCATGGCAATGTCCATGGTCATGGCATTGAGCATGGCTTGGCGCGAGATGATGCTTCGCGGAAGCACGCTCTCATCACCTTTATAATAATAAGCCTCGGCATTTTTCACGATTTGCCGTGCGGCTTTTCTGAAGAGCTCGGGACGCAGTTCGTGGGTAGCCACGATGGTGCCGTTGCCAGGGAGGGCAATTCCGATGGCCTCGGTGAGCGAGTTCATCGAGTTGGCAGTGAACATGCCTGAGCATGAGCCGCACGTGGGGCAGCCCTGGTCCTCAAGGTCCTTGATATGGGCATCGCTCTTGTTGGGGTCGCCGCTCTCGATCATAATGTCGATCAGGTCAACGTCCTTGTCGCCCACGTGGCCAGCCTCCATGGGACCGCCGCTGACGAAGATGGCAGGTATATTGAGGCGCATAGCGGCCATCAACATTCCAGGGGTCACTTTGTCGCAGTTGCTGATGCACACCATGGCATCGGCCTTGTGGGCGTTGACCATGTACTCCACCGAGTCGGCGATGATTTCGCGCGAGGGTAGGGAATAGAGCATGCCATCGTGGCCCATGGCGATGCCATCGTCGATGGCGATGGTGTTGAACTCAGCTGCGAAGCAGCCTTGCTTCTCAATCTCGTCCTTTACGATCTGGCCGATTTCGTGCAGATGGGTGTGGCCTGGCACAAATTGTGTGAAGCTGTTTACGATGGCAATCACTGGGCGGCCAATCTGGTCGTCCTTCATGCCGTTGGCGCGCCATAGGGCGCGGGCTGCTGCCATTCGGCGCCCCTCGGTAGTGGTTGCGCTTCTCAAAGGATTGCTCATATCTTCTTTGCTTTTTTCGCTTTTTTACCTATTGGACTGCAAAATTATAACTTTTTTGCGTGATAAACAAATAATTCCTTACTTTTCTTTTCCTTTGGCCAAAACAAGCCCTTTCACAACAGGGAGAAGATTGGATTTTCTAAGCCTAATTCGTAGTAAAGAACCTTCACTTTCTCTGCCCACCACTCAACTTTGGAAATGAAACACCACTCAACTTTGGAAATGAAACACCACTCAACTTTGGAAATGAAACACCCCTCAACTTTGGAAATGAAACACCACTCAACTTTGGAAATGAAACACCACTCAACTTTGGAAATGAAACACCACT
>JAJBUG010000043.1:4657-13663 GCA_020860515.1 Bacteroidales bacterium
CACTCAACTTTGGAAATGAAACACCACTCAACTTTGGAAATGAAACACCACTCAAATTTGGAAATGCCAAAAATAATTCTTAACTTTGCAAAGTCAAAAACAATGAAAACCATAAGATTTATGAATTACAAAAACAGAATTGTGGATCAATCCATACAAAGCAAATTAGATACTATGGGAGCTCTCCTTATAGAGGGCCCGAAATGGTGTGGAAAAACCACTACAGGAGAACAATTTTCCAAAAGCCAAATTTATATTGACGATCCACAATTCCATGCACAATATTTGACCTTAGCTCAAATCAACATTTCCCAGTTACTGCAAGGCAACACGCCAAAGTTGATTGATGAATGGCAGATGATTCCTCAAATTTGGGATGCCGTTCGTCATACCGTAGATAGAAGGCATCTGCCAGGTCAATTCATACTTACCGGCTCAGCAGTGCCACCTGACAAAAGCAAGATCGCTCATAGTGGAATCGGACGGTTTGCCTGGACTGCAATGCGCCCCATGACTCTATGGGAATCTGGCGAATCATCAGGCGAAGTCAGTCTTGGCGCTCTATTTGATGAAGGAAATGTTTGTCAAGGGTCGGCATCCCTGCAACTTTCAGATATTGCTCATCTGACTTGTCGAGGCGGATGGCCTGCTGCTTTGGATTTAACTCCAAGACAAGCCTTGGGAATAGCCCATGAATATGTCAATGGGCTTATTCATTCCGACATCAACCGAGTGGATAATGTAGAGCGAAATCCACAACTTACCGAACGTCTGCTACGCACTTATAGCCGACATCAAGGAGCACAAGTTTCTATTTCTAAAATAGAAGCTGACATTAATTCAAATATCAGTGCTTCAGATAAAACTATAATATCATATATTGAAGCGTTAAAGGCTCTCTTCGTGATCGAGGATATGCCAGCGTGGAATCCTAACTTGCGGTCAAAGGTAGCCATTCGCACTTCTGATACTCGATATTTTGTAGATCCATCTATTGGCGTAGGTTCTCTGCGCATTGGGCCCAACGATTTAATCAAGGATTTGAACACATTGGGTCTCTTTTTCGAGACCATGGCAGTTCGAGACCTGCGTGTTTATGCAGAAAGCCTGGATGGAGATGTATATCATTATCGTGATGGAAATGGACTGGAGTGTGATGCCGTGGTCCATCTTCGCAATGGCAAATATGGCTTGGTAGAGATAAAATTAGGAGGTGATACCCTGATTGAGGAAGGAGCCAAGACCTTGGCCTCACTTTCTGCTAAAATAGATATAGAAAAGATGGGAGCCCCATCTTTTAAAATGGTGCTTACAGCTGTCGGCCCCTTTGCTTATTGCCGCCAAGATGGCATTTGTGTCGTGCCCATCGGCTGCCTAAAAAATTAACCATGAAATTGTGGTATTGAATTTTTTGTCTGGTGGATGGTGGGGAGGGTGCGGATTTCGTCGAAGAGGGAGGCGATGCCGGGGAAATATGACGCCATTTTGCCGTTGGCCGCAAGGTCGGAGGGAGTGCCTGTGGCCAATCCGCGATGGCGATTGAGCAGCCATATTTGGTCAGCCTTGAGCAGGGCCAACTCCAGGTCGTGGGTAGAAATGAAAATGGCCTTGTTCTTCTCATGAGCCAGTCGGCTGAGCAGATTCATCATGTCCACCTTGCCTGGAAAATCAATGAAGGCTGTGGGTTCGTCGAGAATGATTATTGGCGTTTCCTGTGCCAGAGCCTTGGCAATCATCACCTTCTGGCGCTCGCCATCGCTGAGCGTCTGAATTGTGCGTGAGCGCAAAGCTTCAATGCCAACAGCATCGATAGCGTCATTCACCACTCGGCGGTCCTCATCATTAAGCTTGCCCCAAAAGCCAGTGTAAGGGCTGCGGCCCATGCCAATCAGCTCTTCCACAGTCATATTCCTAAGGGTCAGTTTCTCGGTAAGCACCACGCCGATTACCCGCGCCAGTTCGGCGGCTGTGTAATCAATTAGGGGCTTGCCCATTATTAAAATCTCACCACCTAACGGAGGCTGAAACCCCGACAATGTGCGCATCAAGGTGGACTTGCCTGCGCCATTGGGCCCCAACAGACATGTCATTTCGCCCGTCAATAGCGTAGCATTGATATCTGAGGTGATCAATATATCACGACCTTTGGCGCGATAGCCCGTGGTTAGGTCGTGACACTCTATGGCTCGTTTCTGCTCCATTTTGGTAGTTAAATTTTATATAAAAACACATCTCAACGGCAAAATTACTACATTCCTCTTTTTTAATCAAATTTTAAGGCAACCTAAATAACAATAAATTTTTGTAAGATGGAAAATAATTACTATTTTTGCAAAGGGTTTGGAAATGAATTTGACGTTTCAAGTAATGCGCATTGCCAATGACAAGGTGAATTTTGAGACTGATTACAATGGATTTGATCGGGATGGCAAGCTAATTTCAATCCTATACCTCGACAATGGCAAGGCCATCGCTTATGCCCGCTATGATTCCATTGGCACATTGATCGATTCATTCGTTCATTACTATTCGGTGATTGATTTGGCCACTTGCGAGGTTACACCCTTGCACTGAGTTTACTTGCAGCAATCCCAAGCTGACTGATTATGTGGCTAAGAATTTGCAGCCAGACTTGGCAAAGAAATATCAGCAGAACATGTTGGCAGCAATTAGCCAGGGTGGTTCAAGCAACCAAAAGCCAGTGTTGCTGACCGAAGAAATACTGACTCAGCAAGCCCAGCAACAGCAGGCCCAGGACTATTCGATAGCTGCAATAGCCATGGTATCCTTGCTTGGCATTATACTATGCTTTGTGTACTATCGCAGGCGTCGGGAATAGATGCAAGCTATATTGTACATATTACTCGTGGTGATTGGCTTTGGCGCCTTGTTGCGATGGTCGCAAATGCGCTGGGCGATAGCATTGCTATGGGCAGTACTGTGCGCAGCAGGAGGGTGGATTGCCGCAGAATCTATTATCGAGGGAGCCAATGTGCAAATCACCAACTCCACTATTCTATATCCCCGAATAATAACGTAAAACGAAAAACGAAAAACGTAAAACGAAAAACGTAAAACGTAAAACGAAAAACGACCAATTGGCCTAGGCCCTCAGCCAGCATCTCAACCTCACTCTCCTCTACCAAATAATGGCCAAATAAGAATATGCAAAAATAAGTTAATTTATGTAGGGAATAGGGGATAATTTAAGAATTATTATTAATTTTGCGGTGTGATTGGCGTAAGCCGATCCAAAGACATAGTTAACTAAGAGACGTTATGTCCACTGCTTGTATGTGAAAAGCGTAGGAAACTTAATCACAGTTGGCAAGACGGGGTCATGACTGTCTCCACGTCCATAGGGCGTGGGGCCGTTATATCCACTTCTTCCGACAAAGGTTTTCCTACCACCTTCACATAAAGGCGTGGCGTAGCAGCCCAACGCCTCTTTTTTTGTACTTTTACTTGTCATGGGGCTGATGGCAGAGCAACATATAGCAACCACTCACAATCAACTATCAACTGTATAGCTTACTAACCATTAATTTAACTGCCTAAATTACCTATCATGAAGCAAAGCGGTCTCACCATCTTCTTTGCTGCCTTAATGACAGCCTTGTTCTCCGCCTGCAGCGACGATTTCGGATCCAAAGAAATCCCCTCGGAAGAACTTTACACCAGAGCTTTCATCAAAGAGTTCGGCATCTTTGATGCCAATCACACCTGGTGTGCTGCAACACCTACCGCAATTACCGTCAATCCCCAAACTCTCCTCAACGACGTGAAAGTATATTCACGCACCGACGGCAAGTACTACTACGTGGCCCATTACACAGATGTGTACAAGACCACCACTATCACCTTTGATGCCCCTCGCGGCACCACCGACCTTAAGCTCGTAATCGACGGCACCACCTACTACGCCCAAGCCGGCACCACCCTCACCGTCAGCGGCGGCAGAGCCTCAAGAACGATATATACCACTGGAGATGGGGTGGTATCAGTAGCGGTATCATCCACACCTCTCTATTTCAATGCCCAGCAACTGCTGCCAATCCTCTCCACACCAAAATTTCCCACATGGACTTACTATGACATATATGGAAATGGGCCGTATACAGGAGGTGGCACAGGAAGTGCTTATGGCATGGTACCCGAGCAAGTAGTAAATTTGAACAGTACTGATATCACTCAGGATTTTTACTTTATAAGCAACGGAGATCCCTTTATCATATACCCGATTTATTGGAGTACTGCAGATTGCCATACTCTGGGTATTTATTACTATGCTAATCAGGCAGACGATCCACAGATGGTTGACATCTATACAGACAAAACCGAGGATATAAACTCAGACGACGAAAGCAAACGGATGCTAAGTTATCGGAAATTACTTACAATTACAGTAACAAAGGATGAATTAAAGGACAAAACTAATGATGTAATAAACACTGTCATTTCTGAGTACAATGAGAGTTGTGAAAATGACGAAGACAAATTCACTGATAGTAGTGACTTATTGGATGCTAGTAACAATTATATTGATGCTCAGGTAACCAAATTGACAACTGCGCTTCAAAATAGCAAAACTTATGGTGATCTTTTATCCCCCAAAAGTGGCGCGGCACAACCCTCTATAACCATAAAATCAGATGGGGATTTATCCGTAGAATATTATGATTGGGTAAAAGTTCCAAATTTTGGTTATGATGGTAGCGTCAACTATAGCGGTTGGAATTCTGGTATAGCCTATGATGTCACTGTTGCCAGTGCATTAAGATCACAAGGCTTAGAAATCACAATACCTGCTAACACTAAGTTCGGTTTTTATATCAAATTGCATGGGAATAGCGCTTCTAACGATCCTTACAAAACTCTTTTCTCTGAGGAGACCGAAAACGCTAAGAACTATACAGCAACCTATGTCAATAGTGGATATACTACCGCTGATGGCACTACACTTTCAAGTTCTGATCCCTATTATACCTACGCCGCAACATATATCCATCCCGAAAATCAACGTCAATTCTTTTCATTTGAGGACTGGACTGGATCTGGTGATTTTGATTTCAATGACCTAATCTTCGTTTTATCCAATGCTAAATCTATGACATATACAGAGGATAAAAAAGTGTTTGATGAGGATGAGACCTACACCTGGCTTATCTGCGCTGAGGACCTTGGCACCACTGATGACTTTGACTTCAATGATATAATCCTTGGAGTAAAGACTGACCCAGATCGATCATCTAACGAGGAAGGCTCTGCTTATACTTGTGTGGAATTCACTGCAATGGCAGCTGGAGGTACATTGCCTATTGAATTGCATTTTGACACAGACCTCCTTTATTCAGGCAAAACAAGCAGCGTAACTCAGAATGGCATAATGTATCCTGATGGATATGATGGCAGGAAGGAATTCCACCAGTGGTTTGGAGATGGCTCCATTAGTTCATCAACAATGATTAATACTAATGCAACTACTGGTGGAAGTGATAATCAAAAAGGGCGTACATGCACTATTTATGTTAGTGATTCTTTCACTTTATCTCCTACAACAGGCAATACCGCTTTTGGCACCAACAGTTCACTTAAAAATTTCTATATCACTGTTAGCGGTACCAGTTATACCAACATTATAGCCCCCAAGACAGATGCAGGTACCTCGGCTCCGCAGATGTTTGTCATCGAAGACAAGGGCCCCAATGATGGCACTTATCAGTGGCCATCTGAGCGCAAGAAGATCCAAGAGGCATACCCAAGTGCTTACGACTCAACTAATGGGGAGTGGACAACAGTAGGCTTCATCACGTGGACTGAAAATCAAACCACAGGTGCTGAATGGTATAAGAGCTCTGCTCGCAACAACACCTGCCGTCCCTGGGGAGGCCCCTTTAAATAACTTTTGGCTATACTTCAGATTATATATCTGACCGGTGCCGACTCGTGGTGGGGTCGGCACCATTTTTTATAATGTTCTTAAATGGCTTATACTCCAAGGACTATAGCGGCATCCACATTGAGTTTGGTACTGATGGCGCGCCCTACTTTCATTGTGGGTTCGCATTTGCCGCTTAAGTAGTCGCTAATCCGGGAAGCACTCACTCCAATTAACTTTCCTAACTGAGCTTGGGTAAGGCCCATTTCATACATTCTAAGCTTTAGTACATCAATCAATGATGGTCGACCCAGGGCAAAATGTTCTTCTGAATAATCAGCTACAAGGTTTGAAAGAAGTTCAAGTTCGATGGCTTCTGGATTGTCGGCCGGCGCATTCTCTGGCACAGTCTTCAACAATTCTTCCACTCTGGAAACCGCCCAATCGTATTGTTTTTCGTTCTCGATCTTAGTCATGATAATCTATTTTAAATAACACTGCAATCTTTTATTTTGTCATATTCTGCATGTGTGCCAATAAAACGCACATACACAAATTGTATTGTGAATCGTACGATTACTATCAATCTGTATGAGTTACCCTTAATATTGAATACATATCTTTGATTACCCACCGAGTCAACTGTATTGAATGTTGCTTTGATATCAGCAAAAGTATGCCATTCAGAACGCTTCACAGTAGTAGTCCATTCCTGTAAAGCGGTTTTTGCTTCGGGATGAGCTTCACTGTATTCTTTAAGTGTCTTCTCCGTAAATATTCTCATAATTTTAAATTATAACGCAAAGTTAAGAAATAAGTTCTAATTTTCAAAATAAAATTTCAAAAATCGGAATATGTGGCAATGCCTTTTACAAAATCATATTTTAAGACCGAGACAGCTAAGTAAACATTCAGATTAATATTAAATTATAATATTGTATCAGCCAACCCCGTCGGGGTTGTTTCAATTAGCTTGGATTAAGGATTTTCCAATTCAACCCCGTAGGGGTTGTTAAGTTATTGAGAAACAACCCCTACGGGGTTGGGGAGAAGGGGAAATGCCAATAGGCTAATTGAAAGAATCCCTACGGGATTCAAGGATAAGAATAGTTTAAATTTAATTCGGTCCTATCCTTATACTTCAGATTATATATCTGACCGGTGCCGACTCGTGGGGTCGGCACCATTTTTTTCAATCAATTGGTTTTGTGGGAAATATTTACTAACTTTGCAGAAAAGTTATGGCCATGATTAAGAGAAAGGTAAAATATCCGGTAGGAGTACAGTCCTTCGAAAAGATTAGGACCCAAGGAGCCCTGTATGTGGACAAGACTGGCATCATTGCCGAACTGATTGATAATTTGAATTACGCTTTTTTGTCACGTCCTCGCAGATTCGGCAAAAGCCTTCTCTTATCAACTATCGAGGCTTACTTCTTGGGCAAGAAGCATCTTTTTGAGGGATTGGAAATAAGCCAATACGAAGAAGATTGGGAGGTTTACCCAGTGTTCCACTTTGACTTGAGTGGGACGGAAGCTAATGACCCAGATAAATTAGAAGGTTATCTTAATAATCAAATATCCCAGTATGAGGAAACTTATGGGGTGGTTTCTGATATGAAATATGGTTCGGTAGGCGAACGCTTTGGATGGCTTATCGAAAAGACAAGCAAATCTACAGGCAAAGGCTGTGTAATCTTAGTGGATGAATACGACAAAGGAATCCAAGAAACTATCGATAACAAACCAGCTTTGGAAAAAAATCAACAACTTCTTCGTCCTTTCTTCTCCCAACTTAAGACAAAGGACCAGTACATAAAATTTGCCATAATCACTGGCGTAGCTCGATTCAAGCATTATACATTATTCTCTGGAGCTAACAACCTGCAGGACATTTCATTCTTTCCTGAATATGCCGATATCTGTGGTGTCACGTTGGAGGAATTGCAGAAATATTTTCGTCAAGGCATCCTAAGTTTAGCAGAAGACTACGAAACCGATGAAGAAGATATTACCAATCGTCTGCTTCAGAAATATGATGGATACAGATTCTCACGCAAAGACTTGCATGTGTTCAATCCATTTAGCCTCCTTTGCGCTTTCAGTAAAAATTCCTTAGGGGAATACTGGCTATTATCAGGCACATCTAAGGTATTTATTGATTTCCTACAACAGGCCAACTACGACTTATCCCAAATTCATGATATTTGGGCTTCAGAAACTCGGCTAAGCAGCCTCTTTGATACCAAAGATCCAGTGCCGCTGCTTTTCCAAACTGGCTACCTTACCATTGCCAAGTACAATAGGGATTTGGAAGAATACCTTCTGAAAATTCCTAATGGTGAGGTGCGAGGCGCATTGTTCCAGGACCTTGCTCCCATGTATCTGGGCATTCCTGCCACTGATGGTGCCAAGAAGGCTCGAATGTTGCGCAGTTGCCTAATGAAATGTGATTTGGTAGGATTTGTGAAAACCCTTGATTCATTGATTGCGAATGTGCCCTATCCGATTTTTGACAAAGAGAGCAAGGAAAATGCCTATCATCTGATTGTGTATTGCCTTTGCTTAGCTGTGGGCGTGGATAATCGTTGTGAAGAGCCTTTGGCTGATGGTCGCCCTGACCTTGTAGCTTTTACTGAAAAATATATTTATATTATAGAGTTCAAGCTCGACCAATCGGCAGAGTCTGCAATTAAGCAGATCGAAGACAATGGGTATGCTCGTCCTTACCTGGCTGATGGTCGTGCAGTTTACCGCATAGGAGCCTCTTTTTCATCAGAAGAGCGCAACATCCAGCGCTGGCTCATCCAAAACCCAGATGGTGAAACCATCGAAATCCTTCCAAAATAATTTTAATTGTGATTGAAAATTTTTCATATGACAGGGTTACATTTGCTGTCGATTACTCATTAAGAGTAAAAAAGGCGTGTGCAAGCGCCTGTGCCTTGGCACTTCGATATCTGGCAGATTCGCTTCTCTGGCCAAGGCGGCGATGTACCGTTGATTGGCGTGCCGCAAGGCACGCCATGATTTTGTCGCCACGGCGCTTGCACACGCCTTTGTAAGTTATCCTAAGGCCAAATTGTAAAATGGTAGGGTGAAATAGCTGGAAGCAGTACTAAACAGATG
>JAJBUG010000017.1 GCA_020860515.1 Bacteroidales bacterium
TGTAAATTTGTTCAACAAAATGGGGGAATTTCCGATTGTAATTCTTATCTTTGCATAAAAAAAGTGAAAGATATGGCAAGGAATCCCTTTGTAATCGGGCGGTATGCAGGCCCTAAATACTTTTGTGACCGTGAACTGGAGACCTCGCGGTTAGTTGAGTTTGTCACCAATGGCAACAATGTGATGCTGACTGCCCAGCGCCGCATGGGAAAAACCGACCTTATCAACCATTTGTTTGCGCAGGGCGAAATAAAGCAAGAATTCATCACTATAATGGTTGACATTTACTCTACTCGCACCCTTGGAGAATTCATTCTCTACTTTGGCCGAGCCATTACCGATGCATTGCGCCCACGAGGAAAAGACATAGTTGACCGATTCGTTGAATTTCTGACATCTATCAAAGCAGAACTAACGTTTGATTTTCAAGGGATGCCAGTATGGGGAATTGGTATTGGAGAAACCCCTGCTCCCGACATTACGCTCCAGGAGATTTTTAAATACATAGATACGGCTCCTATGCCCTGCTTAATTGCTATCGATGAGTTCCAACAGATAGTCAATTATCCAAATGGCAGCCAAGCAGAGGCTCTACTCCGCACCCATATCCAACGGTGTCAAAATGCACAGTTTATATTTTCTGGGTCACAACGTCATCTTATGGCTGAAATGTTTACCTCTCCCTCGCGCCCATTCTTCCAATCTACCACCCTTATGGGCCTGTCGCCTTTGAAAACAGAAGTTTACCAAAAGTTCTGCTGTAACCTATTTGCCGAAGGAGGTAAACATCTCGACCCTGAGGTGCCAATAGAAGTGTACAATCGTTTTGATGGCATCACGGCCTATATGCATAGGGTTATGAATCAATTGTACTCATCAACCCCAGCTAATGGCAATTGTACCACCCATTATATTGATGGAGCCATTGAGATTTTGCTTGAAACTGGCAATGATGCCTATCAAATGCTTTATCAACAAATACCCAATCCCCAACGAGAAGTGTTGTTGGCATTAGCTGCTGAGGTCAAAGCAGAAAGAGTCACCAGCGGAGCTTTTGTAAAGAAACATAATCTGACCTCGCCCAGCTCTGTGTCTTCAGCACTCCGCATTTTACAAGACAAGGACATCGTAGTGCGCGACCTCGACACCTACGTAATCTACGACCGTTTCTTCTCCCTCTGGCTCCGCCGCACCATCCTCAACCAATAGCTACTCCCTTCTTGGTTCAAGAAAATTGCGAGATATCGTGCGAAAGTTGTCCAAAATCGGGGATGAGGTGGTTAAACGTACCCTGTTCCAAAGAATATTGGCAAAAAGTTTCGGCTTACAAACAATGGCTATCCCACCAACAGCAGTCGTCGCAAACAAGACTCTCGCTATCTTCTCTTCTATCTAAAGCCCAATCCGGAAAAGATAGACATCCACTCATGGCTCGATTTCGTAAAAATTGTCGGCCCCGGAAACTAAAGTTAACCAAGAATATCATTACATAAGTGAATCGGCCGTTGATGGCAGCGGCTCACGGAGCGCGCTGCTCCCCGGGGTGCAGAGGGCCTTCGATCCGTAAAATCCGCCAAAACTAACCCGTTTGACCTAATTTTGGCGGATTATAACCTCATATTCCGCCAAAACATATAAATTTACTATAGTTTTGGCGTATTATACAAGATTTTTTATTAATTTTGCCATGAACTTTACTACATAGATTATGGAAAAATTAATAGGACGACACATCGAAATTCAGCGCCTTAATGAATTCTACAATTCAGGGAGGGCCGAGTTTGTAGCCATATATGGCAGGCGAAGAGTCGGGAAAACTTTTTTAATCGATTCCTGCTTTCAACGAAAATATGACTTTTATGTGTCAGGAATCGTAGAAGGCGCGATGGCCGACCAACTCTACAATTTCAACCAAGCCCTGAAAGAATATGGCGATTGCGGTCAGCCATCGGCTAAAACCTGGAGAGATGCCTTTAATGCTTTAAAAACTCTATTGGAGAAGAAATTACAAAAAGGCCGAATTTTGGTTTTCATTGACGAGCTTCCTTGCATGGATACACCTCGTAGCGGATTTCTAAAAGCATTCGACTCTTTTTGGAATACCTGGGCTTCAAAACATCCCGAGATAATGCTAATCGTATGTGGAAGTGCCACATCATGGATGGTAGAAAATATCATTGACAGCCACGGAGGACTCCATAATCGCATTAGCCGAGAAATGCATCTAAAGCCTTTTAATTTGGCTGAGACCGAAGCCTATTTCATTAACTCAGGGTTCAACTGGAATCGGCTTACAATTGCACAATGCTATATGACTATCGGTGGCATTCCCTATTATCTCAGTCTGCTGCGACCGCAAGAAAGCTTGGCACAAAACATTGACCGACTTTTCTTTTCCGAAGACGGAGAATTGAAGCGTGAATACACGCGCCTATTCCATGCCCTATTCAGAAAACCAGAGAAATACATGCAAGTCATCGACCACTTGTCAAAATCAAGAAGTGGGGTGACCCGCAAACAGCTCATACAAAAAACCAAAGCACACTCGGGAGAAGAACTCACTAAGGTACTTAAAAATTTGGAATATTGTGATTTTATCCGCAGTTATTCTGATTCTGGCAATCCTACCGCCACCAATGGACGGATTTACCAAATTGTGGATTTCTACACCCTTTTCTATTTGAAATTCTGCAAGCGCCCCACTACTGATCCTATGTGGTGGAGCCACAACTTGGGGCGCCAAGTTCAGAACGACTGGTTTGGAATAATGTTTGAAATTCTTTGTGTCAATCACATTGTCCAGATTAAGGATGCTTTGGGCATCTCAGGCATATATACCGAGTATGCAGCTTGGCGCAGCAAAACCGATGAGAAAGCTCAAATTGACTTGCTTATCGACCGAGCCGACGACATAATCAATATATGCGAGCTAAAATATTCAAGGAATGACTATGAATTGGAGAAAGCCGAAGCCGAAAAGCTAATGCGTCGGCAAAGCATATATGAACTTGAGGCCAAGCCTCGCAAAGGCATACAGTTAGTGCTAATCACCACTCGCTCGCTCCTGCCTGGAAAATACTCATCCTATTTCACCCGAGTGCTCACCCTCGACCACCTCTTCAAACCCACCCCCACCTACCAGGGGCATGTTCACAACAGGACCCGGCCGCCGCCCCGAGAGGGGGTAAAAAGGGGGGTGGCCGGTGAATATAAAAAAAAAGGGGGGGGGGGGGGGGG
>JAJBUG010000032.1 GCA_020860515.1 Bacteroidales bacterium
ATCTGTTTAGTACTGCTTCCAGCTATTTCACCCTACCATTTTACAATTTGGCCGATTCTTTTGATTGCCATCGCTTGCATGGCAGCTGTTGCAGCCCAGGCACAGCTCAGCCTTGGCATCTTCAACCACCTCGGCGTGGGAGTTGGCGTAGGTACCACGGGTATCAATGTAGATGTAGCAATGCCCATCACACGATTTGTGGCCGTGCGCGCCGGTGTGAATGTAATGCCACAGTTCAAAGTTAGCAGCGACCTCGACATCGAGACCGAAGCAGGCAATTACAATCTCAGCAGCTATGGTTACAACATTCCTTCTGAAATTGAAATAGAAGGCAAGCCTACTATGACCACTGGCAAACTGCTCTTTGATATCTATCCTTTCCCAGTTGGCGGCTTCTTCGTAAGCTTCGGTGCCTATTTCGGAGGCAGCAAGGTAATCAAAGCCTATAACAAAGAAGATGGAGTGCTCAAGGATGTAGTAAAATGGAACAAGGATAATCCCAACGACCGCATCGGTGCCACCCTCGGTGATTATTTCCTTACCCCGGATGAGAATGGTAATGTAAATGCCGCCATCAAGGTCAATGGCTTCCGTCCTTATGCTGGCATCGGCTTTGGCCGCGCCATCCCAAAGCATCGCCTCGGCTTCCAGATGGAGCTTGGCTGCCAATTCTGGGGTTCGCCCAAAGTATATTGCAACGACCAGATTCTCGAAGAAGACAAGGTAGGCGATGGCGAAGGCGGTGTAATCAAATTCATCTCTAAGGTGACTGTATATCCCACCCTCACCTTCCGCCTCACTGGCCGCATCTTCTAATCCTTAAATATGACACTTTCATAAAGCCTGGAGCCACCTCCAGGCTTTTTTTGCGCGTAGATAAAGTGTAGAAAAGTGTCAGCAACTTTGTGGCAAGTTTTGAGCAAATAAATTTGGAATTCTTGTGAAAAATGGCATAACCATTCCGTTTTTAATTATCCAAATTAATTGTTGTTGGCTTGCTTTTAAGTTGCCAATACAGTTTTCTACGCTTTTCTACACTCTATTTGGTGAAAAATTATTAACTTTGCAGTTATAAACACGATGTTGATAACTTCGTTATCTCATTTTGTATCAATAGTTAGGTATGTTGATAACTATGAAAATTGCGTTGGCAAAGCTCAGCAATTCAAAATTCCAAGTTTTTGCCAAAAAAGTTATCTCCGCTATCAACGCCTATTATAGTTATTATAGAAGTTTTTTATAAAAAAATTTTTTCATCAATAATAATGAAAGCTGAAAACTCAGCCTGCGAGAAGCAGCAAGAAATAAAATCCACGTTTGAGCCTGATTTCTTGAAAAGCGAGATCAACAGGCTGAAAAAAGAAAAGAGCGCCGTGATCCTGGCCCACTATTATCAGCTGGGTGAAATCCAGGACTTGGCTGACTACATAGGCGACTCTCTGGCTCTGGCTCAGATTGCAGCCAAGCTCGACAATCCTATCATAGTGCTTTGCGGCGTGCACTTCATGGGCGAGACTGCCAAAATTCTCTGCCCCGACAAAAAGGTGCTGTGTCCTGATCCTGAGGCAGGGTGTTCGCTTGCTGACAGCTGCCCGGCTGAAGATTTCAAGAAATTCATTGAAGAGCATCCTGGCCACACAGTAATAAGCTATGTTAACACCTCAGCAGGAGTGAAGGCTCTGACTGATGTGCTGGTGACATCATCAAATGCTCAGAAGATAGTTGAGACCTTTCCAAAAGATGAAAAGATAATCTTTGGTCCTGACCACAACCTTGGTACATATATTAATAATATCACTGGGCGCCAGATGGTGCTGTGGCATGGAGCTTGCCATGTGCATGAGCAATTCTCACTCGACAAAATATTGGAACTTAAAAAAGAGTATCCCGATGCCAAGCTGCTTGTGCACCCCGAGTGCAAGCAGCATCTGCATATCTTAGCCGACAAGGTAGGCTCTACGGCAGCACTTCTAAAATACGCTCAGGAAAATTCAGCCAACGAATTTATAGTGGCCACCGAGAGCGGCATCCTGCATGAGATGAAAAAGAAATGTCCCGACAAGACATTCATCCCTGCTCCTCCCGAAGATGCCACTTGCGCTTGCAACAATTGCAGCTACATGAAGCTCAACACCCTGGAAAAGCTATACCGCTGCCTTAAGGATGAGGCTCCGGAAATCCAAGTTGACCCTGCAATCGCCGAGCGTGCCAAACGCCCAATCGAGCGCATGCTCGCTTTAAGTTGAATAATTTGAAAAGCTTTAATCCGGATGGGGCTCGTTTAATACTTCCTCCGGATGGCGTTCGCTTTACCGTCTCCTCGCTTTCCCGCTTTACCGAAAAATATAAAATTTTTCTCAGAAAAATAATAATTTTGTAATGGCTTACAACCACAAAGACATCGAACCGCGCTGGCAACAGCATTGGAAGGACCAGCGCACCTATCAGGTCGATATCGACCCTTCACGCCCCAAATTCTATGTGCTCGACATGTTCCCATACCCTTCGGGCGCAGGCTTGCACGTGGGGCATCCCCTTGGCTACATAGCCAGCGACATATTCTCGCGCTACAAGCGCCTTTGCGGCTATAACGTGCTCCATCCTATGGGATATGATGCCTACGGCCTGCCTGCCGAGCAATATGCCATCCAGACTGGCCAGCATCCCGAAAAGACAACAACCGACAATATCAATCGTTATCGCAGCCAGCTTGACAAGATTGGCTTCTGCTATGATTGGAACCGCGAAATTCGCACATGCGACCCTGAGTACTACAAGTGGACTCAGTGGGCCTTCATGAAGATGTTCAACTCATATTATAGCTATGATACCAATAAGGCTGAACCAATAGCTGACCTTATCAAGCATTTTGAGGAAAAAGGAGCCGCTGATTTGAATGTGGCTTGCTCAAAAGAGCTTGATTTCACTGCTGACCAGTGGAAGAATATGAGCGAGAAAGAAAAGAGCAATACATTGATGAACTATCGCATTGCTTATCTTGGCAACACCATGGTGAACTGGTGTCCTCAGCTTGGCACAGTGCTTGCCAACGACGAGGTGAGCGAGGGCCTGTCGATTCGTGGCGGTTATCCAGTAGAACAAAAGCTGATGTATCAATGGTGTCTGCGCGTGTCGGCTTATGCTCAGCGTCTGCTTGATGGCCTTGATAAGATTGATTGGACTGACAGCCTTAAGGAAACCCAGCGCAATTGGATTGGTCGCAGCGAGGGTGCTGAGATGCGCTTTAAAATCGACAATAGTGATATAGAACTCGAAATCTTCACTACTCGCGCCGATACTATTTTTGGCGTAACCTTTATGGTGCTTGCTCCCGAAAGCCAATATGTGAATCAAATCACTACTCCTGAGCAACGCGCTGCAGTAGATGAATATGTAGCTGCAACAAAGCGCAAGACTGAGCGCGAGCGTATGATTGATAAAAAGGTGACAGGCGTATTCACTGGAGCCTATGCCATCAATCCTCTCAATGGCACCAAGATTCCAATATGGGTCAGCGATTATGTATTGGCAGGCTATGGCACCGGTGCCATCATGGCTGTGCCCGCTCACGACAGTCGCGACTATGCCTTTGCCAAGCATTTCAATCTTCCTATCATTCCTCTTATCGAGGGTGCTGATGTGTCGGAGGAAAGCTATGATGCTAAAGAAGGTATTGTAATCAATTCAAAGAGTGATATCCTTGATCTCAATGGTCTGCAAGTAAAAGAGGCTATCGCAAAAACCAAGGAAAGAATCAAAGAGCTTGGAATTGGCAAGGTAAAGGTAAATTATCGTCTGCGCGACGCTATCTTCAGTCGCCAGCGCTATTGGGGCGAACCATTCCCAGTATATTACAAGGATGGCATTCCTACCCTGCTGCCTGAAGATAAGTTGCCATTGCTTCTGCCTGAGGTGGACAAATATCTGCCTACCGAAACTGGCGAACCTCCACTGGGTCGCGCTAAGAATTGGGTGAGTGAGGATGGCTATCCTCTCGAACTCAACACTATGCCTGGTTTTGCAGGCTCTTCGGCGTATTATCTGCGTTATATGGATCCTCGCAATCATGAAGCATTGGTATCTAAGGAGGCAGATGAATATTGGCGTAATGTTGACCTCTATATCGGAGGCACCGAGCATGCTACTGGCCACTTAATTTATAGCCGCTTCTGGAACAAGTTCCTCTATGACCTTGGTCTCGTATGCGAGGATGAGCCCTTCAAGAAGCTTGTGAATCAGGGTATGATTCAGGGTCGCAGCAATTTTGTCTATCGTATCCAAGGCACCAACACCTTTGTGTCGGCTGGTTTGAAGAAGAATTATGATGTCACTCCTATCCATGTGGATGTAAACATTGTAAGCAATGACGAGCTTGACCTTGACAAGTTCCGTGCTTGGCGCCCTGAGTATAAGGATGCTGAATTTGTGCTCGAAGATGGCAAATACATCTGCGGCTGGGCAGTAGAGAAGATGTCAAAGTCGATGTTCAATGTTGTTAATCCCGACGACATTGTTGACCGCTATGGAGCTGACACTCTTCGTCTCTACGAGATGTTCCTTGGTCCGCTTGAGCAGAGCAAGCCATGGGATACCAACGGCATCGAGGGGGTGAATCGCTTTATCAAGAAGCTATGGGCTCTCTTCTACAATGGAGAGACACTTGCAGTGGATGATTCAGAGCCAACAAAGGAAAACCTTAAGAGTCTGCATAAGCTCATCAAGAAGGTTACGAGCGATATCGAATCGTTCAGCTACAACACCTCGATTGCTGCCTTCATGATCTGCGTCAATGAGTTGTCGGCTCAGAAGTGTCGCAGCCGTCAGGTGCTGGAGCAGTTGTTAATTCTCTTGGCTCCATTCACTCCGCACGTATGCGAGGAGCTGTGGCATGCTATTGGTCATGATACCACTGTATGCGATGCACAATGGCCTAAGCATAACGAGGAATACCTCAAGGAGGATGAGGTCAACTATGCAGTGCAATTCAATGGCAAAGCTCGATTCAATATCCAGCTTCCAGTGGATGCCACCCAAGAGGATGCTCAGAAAGCGGCCCTTGAGAATCCTGGCGCAGCCAAGTGGATCGAAGGCAAGCAAATCCGCAAGGTAGTGTTTGTGCCCAAAAAGATCATCAACATCGTAGTAGGCTAACAAGCCTGCGGCGCTGACAAAAACACAAAAGTTGCGTAATCTCAAAAAGGTTTACGCAACTTTTTCTATGCCGATGGCGAGGGTGCTGATTGGAAAACCAATCCCTATCCAGTGGAAATCTCGGAAATTCCCGTCAATAAATCCACAGTCCTCCCCCTCAAATTAGCCCGCAGCGGCGGAGCCGCCATCCGCATCCACAAAATCTAAGATGTCTTTATGATTAATAAGTAACCGAATTTAGTAATTATTCGATCTGAAATTCTATCTAAAATCGGCGAGTTTGAGCGGTATCTCCAATTTTTGCCACGATACCGCTCAAACTCGCCGATTTTCGATTTGGAAAATGATTATATATCAATAAAAAATTGAGTCTCCACAGACGTAAAGAAAAATAAAACCTGTAATTATCAAATCTATAATAGTCCCAAATAGAAGTGGAGAAAGATAACTTCTCCAAGATTTTCCATTCAAGTATCTTTTGGTTGTCATTGTTGCAAAGCATAGCAATGGGATGAAATAAAGGTTTAATATAATCATAATGACACATAGTATGATGATGCCAACGACTGGTACTTCATAATCTGGAAGGAACATTATTATTGTTCCTATTATGAGACCTAAAGACATAAAAAATAATATGGGAGAAAAAATACATGGTATCAAAGTAAGGATTGTCCAAAATCTTAACCACCACGGAAGTGGAGATTTCTTTTGAAACAAAAGACTAAGTGTATGATTAATTTCTTTTTGATTCATGGATAAATGGATGTCAGATTAAAAAGGAGCATTATATTCAAGGTTCGAAAAGGTCATCAAGAGTAATCACTGCTTGAAGTGCATTGTTGTATTTGCTCGGTGAAATTCCATAAGTGGTAATCAGCACCGGATGAACGCTCTTTGATATTTTGTTTGTAGTCACAAAATCCTTTTCTTTGTTTTCCATTGCCTTTGCTGCCTCTTGGTTGAAATGGTAGTGTTTATGGGAAAACTTCATCTCACAAAGATTAATTATTTCATCGCGCCTATCAATAACAAGGTCAATTTGTGAGCCTCCTCTTTGATTATGTCGCCAAGCATAATATTCAGATAGAATGCCAGAAATGCCAAGCTTCTGTTTGATTTGTCGAATATGAGCCATGCAAAGCTGTTCGAAAGTCAGACCAGCCCATGTGGTATGGGCGCGGTGGTCAATAGTGTTGCTCCAGTAATTTTCATCATTGGGTTGTGCTTTTAGATACGAGAAGTAAAAAATAGTAAAGAAATCACACAGCTGATATACAGCCTCGCGCTTCTTCCTTCCATAATATGGGTCTAATCTTACGAGGTCGCTATTTACCAAATTTTCCAATTTTTTGGTTAAAGCACCACCGTCAGCCATTCCGGTGGCTTGTGCTATCTCAAGGCGCGTCATACCCATTTTCTTGGTACTTAGAGCCTCAACTATCTTCACATACGCATCCGATGATTTGAACAAAGCCTTGTACAGATGGCTAAATTCTCCTCTTAACAAACAATTCTTTTTGAAAAAAATATTGTCAATGTTTTGTGGCAGACTAAGACCTGAGCGTAGTTTTGAAAGATAATAAGGCACACCACCCATTATCATATAACATTCAGCTATCTCATAGCGATTGAGTTTAATACCATTGCTTGCTAGATATTCTTCGGTTGCATGTAGGGAGAAAGGCTCAAGATACATGCGTTCGGTGTCACGGTTAAAGAGGCCACCTCGGTCACCAAGAAGTTTGTCCATTATCCAAGCCGTAGCTGAACCACAAAGTATCAGCATCAAGTCTTCTTGGCCAGCACCCCAACCGTTCCAAAAGTTTTCAATGGCGCTAACGAAGTCCGAGCGTTGTGCATCCATCCAAGGCACTTCGTCAAGGAATACTAATTTTCTACCTTCTCGATTTATGTCATGCAGGTAAGCCTTAAGTTGACGAAAAGCTTGAATCCAGTTTTTAGGTATTTCGATATCCTCACCGCTTGCTTCTGACAATACGTTGGCAAAATTTTCGAGTTGCTTCTTAGTATCCTTATTGTAAAGGCCTGTAAGATAGAAGTCAAATCTATTGTTAAAAGTTTCCCTTACGAGAAAAGTTTTTCCGATGCGTCGACGCCCATAAACTATTACCATTTCTGGTTTGCCAGAATCGTAACATTTCAGCAGAGCTTCTTTTTCTTTTTTACGTCCAATGATTTCCATATCTTAAAGTTCAAATTAAACAATTGAAGTTTTAACACTGCAAAGATAGCAAAGATTCCGACGATTTCCAAATCAAAAATCGGCGAGTTTGAGCGGTATCTCTAAATTTTATCCAGATACCGCTCAAACTCGCCCATTTTCGATAAAATATAAGTAGTTTTATGGTAAATGAATTACCAATATGTCATCTTTCCATTCAAGGTCTTGTATGCCAGGATGGTTACAATCAAAATTAAAGAATCTGATAAGTCCTTTCAAATTTTCTGATTGTAACTGACGATTGGTTAGAATGAAAATTCTAAAAATCTCTTAAATAAGGTATTAAAGGATACATATTATGTAAACTATGATTAAGGAAAGAACCTGAGGTAGCAAAGTTTTGTCATGTGCAAATATACGAAATAAAAGGTTAATCTCCAAATTTAAAATTTCATATTTGGTAAAAATAGTATTCTTTATGGGCTGGATTGGAGGCGTGGATGATGTAGAGGCCGGCTGAGGCAGGGCAATCTCATAGGCTTTGCCTCTGTAAACCTGCTTGCCATCGATGGTGTAAAATTTTCTTATATAGTACCTCATTTTCGTAGGATTATAATAAAAGAGGGGGGTAATGCGTTAGTAAGGGGTTATGAAACTTGTATTTGCGACCAACAACCAGCATAAACTCGAAGAGCTGCGCCAAATTGTTGGCCCAGGTCATCAAATCCTGGGCCTTAGCGATATTGGCTGCAACGCCGACATACCCGAAACTGGCTCCACACTTCAGGAAAATGCCCTGCAAAAGGCAATGTATGTGTACCAAAATTATGGCTACGATTGCTTTGCCGATGACACAGGTCTTGAGGTGGATGCCCTGGGCGGGGAGCCAGGGATCTACAGCGCTCGCTATGCGCAAGTATGTGGCGGCATTGGCTCAGGCCATGACTCAAAAGCCAACATGGCACTCCTCCTCAAGAAACTCGAAGGCAAGGAAAACCGTAAGGCACGCTTCCGCACAGTGATCGCACTGGTGAAAGGCGGCGAGCCACGATTCTTCGAAGGCATCGTAGAGGGAGAAATCCTCACTGAGCCCCATGGCGAAGGAGGCTTTGGCTATGACCCTGTGTTCCGCCCCGAAGGCTGGAGCAAGACCTTTGCCGAGGCCGCTCCCTCAGAGAAAAATGCTGTAAGCCACCGAGGTCGCGCCACTAATAAGCTAATCAATTATCTCTCAAATGCGTAAGCTAATACTCCTTGCCCTGGCTCTTATAGGCTCATTGGGCGCCAGCGCAGCCATCGATCCAGGATGGTATAAATATCCAGTGTTTTCTGATACCATCAACACAGTTGTGGAAGCCTCTAACAAGGTCTATTATCTGTCAGAATCCAGTCTCTTCTCTTTCAGTCCCGAGGACCAAGAGACCTATAGCTATTCATCTATCAACAAGCTTACAGGCGACGATATCAGCAATATCTATTACAATTACGATAAGAAATACCTGTTGATTGTATATAGCGATTGCAATATGGATGTGCTTTACGACGATGGCACACTCGTCAATCTGCCCGAAATCCGCGATGCCAAGCAAATCACATCCACCAAGACCATCAACGATGTGGCCTTCGGTGAGGACCGCATTGCAATTGCCACAACTTTCGGCATAGTGATTTACGATGACAAGAAGCTTGAGGTGCGCGAAAGCGGAATCTACAACCATGAGATTCTCAACATAGCCATCATGAATGGCTATCTGCTTATTTTCTATCGCACCAATGAGCCTGCTCATAATATCTACATCTCCCCTATTGATGAGCGCCACAATAGCATCGACAAGTTTACACGCCTCTACAGCATCTACATTAATATGATGCTGCCCATATCTGATACTCAGATGTTGGCCCGAGGCAAGTCAAATGGCTTGCTGATGAAGCTCACATTTGATTTCGATGCCATGAAGGTAACTCGCGAAGATGTGGCCGACACATACCTGGTGGATGTGATGCGCCAATATGAGAACGGCTACTATGGCACTAATGGACAGTCGCTCATCACTTGCGTTGATGGCCAGATATCCAAAAAAGCACTGCCCGAGACATTGTGGAACCAAAGCCTTGGAATGCGCGTGGCCGACCAGGTATGGCTGGGCAATGGCGATGGCTTGGCTCTCTACGATATTAGCTCATCCACTCCAACAGTGCTCTACGACAAGATGCTCCCCACTGATGCTACCACTGTGAAAAGGGTAGGCACTATGCATTGGAGCACCGATGGCGAGCGCCTTTACATCATGAATATCGTGGCCTCCACTTACAAAGGCTGGTGCTCGGGCGAGAACAAGGATGAGTATCAGACTGCCAATATACTCAGCGATGGATTTATCCAAGATGTATCGCTGAAGGATGCCACTGTAGTGTCCTCCAATTCGATTAAATATCAGACCAATCACTCGAATAAGCGAATGTACGGCGATGCAATCAATATATATGAGGATGTAGATGACCCGGATGTGTATTATTGCAGCAACAACTATGAGGGTGTGTATGTGGTGAAATACAACGAAACCTCGGGCAAATACGAAGAATTGGGCCTCTATACTTGTGAGAATGCTCCATTCTACACCAATAGCAGCGGCATACATAGTCGCGTGGAGCATGTGAGTATCGATCCTGCGGGCAACCTTTGGGTGGGTAATCTTAATGGATGGTGCATGCTTCCTGCCGAAAAGCGCAAGCTCTATGATCCATCGGCCATCTCAAAATCAGATTGGAAAGAAGCCACTAAGATCAATACCTTTATCACTCCGCCCACTGGCAAGGATATGAACATCCTCTTCTGCAAGAAGAGTAATATGGCTTTCTATTACTCATCGCTGGGCAACGGCGGTTTTATTGCCGTTGACACAAAGGGCACATATAGCGACCTCTCGGACGATACCGTGCTGGCATGGACACAGTTCACAGATCAGGACGGCAACAACTTTGAGGCTCCCTCGCGCATTACCCACATGATTGAGGATTCGCGCGGCTGCGTATGGGTGGGCACCAGTGCCGGTGTGTTTGAGATTACCACTCCGTCAAATGCAACCAGCGCAAGCATGACTGTGCGCCGAATCAAGGTGCCTCGCAACGACGGCACCAACTATGCCGACTATCTGCTCGATAGCGATATGATCAACTGTATTTGCGTGGATCCAAGCGACCGCAAATGGATTGCAACCGAAAATTCAGGTCTGTTCTTGGTAAGCGAAATTGGCGATGAGATTATCCTCAATTATCACGAAGACAATTCTTCGCTCCCAAGCAATCAGATTTGCTGCGTGGAATGTGACAAGAGCAGCAACAAGGTGTACGTGGGCACTTCCGTTGGTCTATATTCATTCCTTAGCGATTCAGCACCAGCCAATGGCAATTATGATGCAGTATATGCCTATCCCAATCCAGTGCGAGTGGATTTTTCGGGCGATGTGACCATTGCTGGCCTAATGGAAAATTCAATTGTGAAGATTGCTGACACGGCTGGCCGCGTAGTGTACCAGACGCGTTCGGAAGGCGGCATGGCCACTTGGCCTGTGACCAACCAGGCTGGCAAGCGCGTAAAGACTGGTGTATATTACATCTTCACCACCAGCTACAACAATGAGCAAGCTGCAGGAGCCGTAGCAAAAATCTTGGTGATGAACTAAAAAGACCAAAAATCTTATCAAAATAACCGATTTTTCCCTCAAAAGGAAAAATCGGTTATTTTTTTGACCTTTTTTACTACTTTGTTTTTTTAAGTAATGATTACCTTTGTGAACATTTTTTTTGCCTTTTAGGTTAATCATTTACACAAGCAATAATATGCGTTTTCAATTATTTACGACATGAGAATCTCGGCACTATTAATATCTATTTTGGCTGGTATCTCGGGCCTGATGGCTCAGGAGGTGCTATCGTTGCAAGATTGCCGTAATTTGGCCATTAGCAATAATAAGCAGCTGATGATGATGCGGCAGCGCATCACCACCGCCAAATATCAAAATAAGGAAGCCTTTGCCGCCTATTTGCCTTCGATTGACTTTGAGGGAGGATATGTGTACAACCAAAAGGAAATTTCGGTATTTGACAGCGATCAGCTGCTGCCTATCAAGACATTCAATGTGGAGACTCAGAGCTATGAATTCAATTTGGCCAAGAATCCTCTTACCGGAGAATTGCTGAAGAATCCCAAGACTGGCGAGTACATACCCGAATCGGTGGCTCTGATGCCTAAAGAGGCCCTTACTTACGACATACATAATGTATTTTTTGGGGCTATCACTCTTACACAGCCTATATACATGGGGGGCAAGATTGTGGCAATGAACAAAATCACCAAATATGCCGAGGAAGTGGCCCAAGAACTGCATAATAATGAAGCTGAAAATGTGATTTATGCCGTTGATGCTGCTTATTGGCAAGTAGTATCCCTCAAGGCCAAGCAGCAATTGGCTCAAAGCTATGTGAATCTGCTCGATACCCTCGACCGCCAAGTGGGGCTGATGCTTGAGCAAGGCGTGGCCACTCGCAGCGACAAGCTCAGCGTAGATGTAAAGCTTAATAGCGCGCAGGTTGACCTGACTAAGGTCAACAATGGGCTGGTGCTTTCACGCATGGCTCTGGCTCAGGTTTGCGGTCTGCCAGTGGATTCGCCAATGCTTCTTGCCGATGAGGACAAGCCTGTGTCGAGCGCAGCTCTTGTGTATGCTGAATCTGCTCCAGTCAATATGGCCGATGTATATGCAGTGCGCCCCGACCTTCGCGCTCTGCGCCTTGGCATCGAGGTAAAGGGCCAAGAGAAAAAGGTGGCAATGTCGTCGATGTTGCCAAATGTGGCATTGATAGGCGCTTACTCTTTCTCCAACCCAAATTCGTTCGATGGCTTCAAGAAGCGCTTTGCTGGTGCCTTCTCAGTTGGCGCCATTGTCACCATCCCCCTGTGGCACTGGGGTGGCAATTATTATAAGTACAAAGCTGCTGAGAGCGACGAGGCTGTGATGAAGCTCCAGCTCCAAGATGCTGAGGAACTGGTGTCGCTGCAAGTAAGCCAGGCACAGTTCCGCGCCGAGGAGTCAGTAAAAACTTATAAGATGACCAACAGCAATCTGGAGAGCGCCAACGAAAACCTGCGCTCAGCCACCCTTGGATTCAAGGAGGGTGTTGCCACAGTTGACAATGTGATGGAGGCTCAGACCGCTTGGCTTAAAGCCAATTCAGAGAATATAGATGCCGCTATCGACATTCGCCTCTGCGACACCTATCTCAGCAAGGTGCTTGGCACTCTGCAATATTAATGAATAATAATGATTAATGAATAATAGGCCATGAATCAGGAAGAAAAAAGCACCAACCGCACACTGTTGATTACAATTTCGGTTGTGATATTAGTTACTATAGCCATTGCCATCGTGGGCTTCCTTTTCCTCAACAAACCTCCGCGATTGGTCGAGGGGCAAGTCGAGGGCACTACAATTCGCATCTCAGGCAAACTCTCAGGGCGCATTGTGAAATTCTATGTGCAGGAGGGCGACACTGTGGCTCCTGGCGATACCTTGGTGCAGATTCACTCGTCGATTACCGAGGCACAACTCATCCAAGCCAAGGCTATGGAAGATGTGGCTAAGGCTGGCGACGAAAAGGTGGATGCTGGCACACGCAAGCAAATCATTCAGACTGCTTATGACTTGCTGCAACAAGCCAAGGCTGCCACTACGATTACCAAGAAGACCTACGACCGCATGGAGAACCTCTTCAACGAGGGCGTAGTGTCGGAACAGAAGCGCGACGAGGCCAAAGCCGCTTATGATGCCGCTGTGGCTGCCGAGGGGGCTGCCAAGAGCCAGTACGACTTGGCTTTGGCTGGAGCACAGCGCGAGGATAAGCAAGCTGCTGCGGCCCTTGTAGAAGCCGCTGCCGGAAGCGTGGATCAGGTAAATGCTCTGCTCGAGGATACTTACCTGGTAGCGCCTACAGCTGGCGTAATCGATCAGGTCTATCCCGAGGAAAGCGAGCTGGTGGCATTGGGTTCGCCTATAATGAGCCTGCTCAAGCTCGACGACCGCTGGGTTACATTCAACGTTCGTGAGGAATTGCTTGAAAATCTGACTATGGGCAAGACCATCCAAGTAATGGTGCCTGCCCTTGGCAAGAAAGATATTGATGTGCAGATTTATTACATCCGCGACCTTGGCTCCTATGCCACATGGGAATCTACCAAGGCCACAGGCGATTGGGACAGCCGCACATTCCAAATCAAAGCTCGCCCCACTCAGCCAGTGCCAAATCTGCGACCTGGCATGACCATCGTATATAAAAAGTGACTTAGTGACTTGGTGATTTGGTGACTTAGTGACTTGGTGACTTAGTGACTTGGTGATTTGGTGACTTAGTGATAAAATCCACCAAAACACCAATCCACCAAAACACAAAAACACAAAATCACCAATCCACCAAATCACCAAATCACCAAAACACAAAAACACTATGATTGGATTGAAAGATAGCATCTTGCGCCAGCTTAGGCGACTGTGCCAGCAGCCAGTTTACATTATCATGGCTGTGATGGTGCCGCTGCTATGCGCTTGGTTCTTCATTACTCTCCTTGGCGAGGGTTTGCCTCTGAGGAATCCAACCGCTGTGGTGGATTATGACCACAGCAAGCTGTCGCGCCAATTGACTCGCAATCTTGATGCTACCGAATTGCTCGATATCCAATATAAGGTGGAGGACTACAGGCAGGCACGCGACTTGATGCAGAAAGGCGATGTGTTCGGCTACTTCATCATTCCGCCTAATTTTGAGAAAGATGCCTTAGCTGGCAATACTCCATGCGTGGAGTATTACAGCAACATGACCTATTTTGTGCCTGGCACCTTATCGTTCAAGGGATTCAAGACTATATCTGTGACTACTGCAGCTGGGCTTGTCAGTGCCAAGCTGTCGTACGTGGGTCTTACTTCTAATCAGATTTCGAGTTTGCTGCAGCCCGTGCTCATTGATATTCACCCGATGGGCAATCCCTGGACCAATTACAATTACTATCTTACGCCCTCATTCCTCTTCGGCTTGCAGCAACTGCTGATTATGATAATGACAGCTTTCTCAATCACGGTAGAAATCAAACATGGCACCTCAATTGAGTGGCTTAAGACAGCCAAGGGGCATATCGGAGTGGCATTGATAGGCAAATTGCTGCCTCAGACAGTGCTCTACACCTTGGTCACATGGGCCATCCAAGCTTTGATGTCACAATTCAGTCATTTCCCGATGAATGGGAGCTTGGGGTGGGTGCTGTTGGCAGAATTATTGTTTGTGATGGCATCGCAGAGCTTTGCTGCATTTGTGGCTTGCATCCTGCCAAATCCTCGCTTGGGCATGTCGGTGATTTCACTTTTGGGCGTGCTTACATTCTCTTTCGCTGGATTTTCATTCCCGGTGGAGCAGATGTATGGCGCGATAGCAATATTCAGCTATATTGTGCCAGTGCGCTATATGTTCTTGATATATGTCAATACAGCCCTCAACGGTTTTGACATCTATTTTGTGCGTTACTATTTCGCAGCGCTGCTAATCTTCCTGTATCTGCCGTGGCTGGCAGCTTGGAACCTAAAACGTGCCTGCCTCAAACCCGTATATGTTCCTTGATTATGA
The DNA here is from genome assembly GCA_020860515.1 of Bacteroidales bacterium. Taxonomy (GTDB): domain Bacteria; phylum Bacteroidota; class Bacteroidia; order Bacteroidales; family Muribaculaceae; genus CAG-873. The sequence goes on from JAJBUG010000032.1 coordinate 15,005, forward strand.
GTATCTTCAAGATAATAGGCAAATGGCTGGTTGATACCGCTCGCGTGATGCGCCGTGAGTTCACAGTGATGATTCACGACCCTGGGCTTATGCTCTTCTTCGTGGCATTGCCATTGATGTACCCCGTGGTTTACACTCTTATATATAATCCTGAGTTGATTCGTAAGGTAAAAGTAGCAGTGGTAGATGACAGTCGCACACCCGAGAGTCGGGAATTGGTGCAGCAAGCCACAGGTGCACCTTCTTTCGCTCTCTACGGCTATGCCACCGATTTGTCGGAAGCACGCGAATGGTGGGCCGAGCAGAAGGTCTATGCCATCCTATACATCCCCCGCGACTATGCCAAGAAGATCAACCGCATGGAGCAGTCCCATGCCACATTGTATGCCGACATGAGTCTGCTGTTGCGTTACCGCGCATTGATGGCTACGATGACTGCACTTCAACTCAAGCAAGCCAGTGAAATCACACTTGAGCGCGTGCAAGCCGTGGGAGCTGAATCGCTTGGCGTGTCGGGCTTGCCTGTGGAGAGTTCGGCGCATTTTGCGGGAGACACCAGCCAGGGCTTTGCCTCGTTCATTATGCCTGGAATTGTGATTTTGACTCTTCAGCAGAGCCTTATTTTGGGCGCTGGGCTGTTGGGAGCAACATCGCGCGAACGCCGACGCAAGAATAATGGCCACGATCCCTTGGAGATACAGAATGTGTCGCCATTTGCCACCGTATGGGGCAAGGCTTGGGCTTACGCTCTATTCTACATCCCTGCCTCGATTTACATCCTGCATTTTGTGCCATGGATGTTCCATCTGCCCCATTATGGCAATCCTAAATTCTATCTGCTCTATATTTTCCCAATGCTTTTGGCATCGGGCTTTATGGGTCAGATATTTGTGATCTTGCTAAAGGAGAGAGAGTATGTGTTCCCAGTGATTGTGTTCATGTCGCTGCTTTTCCTCTTCCTTTCAGGCCTTACTTGGCCGCGATTTGCAATGCCAGCAGGCTGGTATGTAGTGGGCAATCTTATTCCAAGCACTTGGGGCATCGAGGGATTCATTCGAATCAATAGTAATGCTGCCACCATAGCGCAGAACTCATTCCAATACTGCGCTCTATGGATTCAAGTGGGTCTTTACAGCATTCTGGCAGCCCTGATTTATAAGCGTCTCAAGCAACTGGCTCTCCGCACTGGCGGAGCACGAGCTTAAAGAAATACAAAATACGAAGTGCGAAATACAAAGTACAAAATACGAGGTGCAAATTACAAAAATTTTCCTACCTTTGCAGAATAATTGAGTATTGATTTGAGATATGAGCGACGACAAGAACATATCACCCCTGCCCCCTACGGATCACCAACTCGAAGAGCAGGTGACCACTGAAAATCACCAGCCCATGGTGCCTGTAGCTCCAGAGCTGCAGGCTCAGCCCAGTTCTGACATAGAATCTTCCCAAGCTCCGGCTGTGGCTGTAGCCAAGCCAAACCGTAAAGTCACTCCAGCCGCAATTTGGCTGTCGTTGGTCAGCTTCGTGTTGGCAGTGTTGGCCTGGGTGGAGATGATTTTCAACGAATATGCCAGCGGCTCGCTCGCAATCGCTGGTTTGGTGGTAGCGATCGTGGGCTGCTGCCTATGCCGCCGCTGCATTTGGCGCGACATCTCCATCACCTCGATCATCGCCACTGGGATGCTGCTAATAGTATTCGCCATTTTCTTCTTCGGCATCCGCTACGCCATCAACGCTATATAAAATGGAGGCAAAGATGCGTTAGCCAGCGTACGGTCTCAACGGTTTTGCCGTTGAGTTAAACCATTTTGGCATCATTTTTGTTATATTCTTTACTATAGGAATATAACAATCTAAAACCATTATATCATGGCCGACGAAAAATTTGACAAACTCAGTTATGCCCTTGGCCTAAGCATGGGCAACAATTTCCGTAGCTCAGGCATCCAGGAAATTAATGTGCAGGACTTCGCCGACGGCGTAGCTGCTGTGTTCTACGGCTCAAAGCCCAAAATGACTTACGATGAAGCCAAGGCTGAAATCCAGACCTTCTTCACCGAACTCCAAAAGAAGCACGAAGAAGAAGCCTCAAAGATGGCCGAAATCAACGCCAAAGCCGGCGAGGAATACCTGCTCGAGAATGGCAAGCGCGTAGAGGTCCAGACCACCCCCTCAGGCCTCCAGTACGAGGTAATCAAGGATGGCGAAGGCGATTATCCAAAGCCCGACGACACTGTAGTGGTACACTACGAAGGCAAACTCATCGACGGCACTGTGTTCGACAGCAGCATCGACCGTGGCCAACCCGCCACATTCGGCGTAACTCAGGTAATACCAGGCTGGGTAGAGGCTCTGCAGCTGATGAAGCCCGGTGCAAAATGGCGCCTCTTTATCCCATCGGCTCTTGCCTATGGGCCGCAGGGTGCTGGCCCAATCGGCCCCAACCAAACCCTTATCTTCGATGTCGAGCTCCTCGAAGTAAAAAAGAAGTAATCGCCACTTTGTTAAATAAAGCATATAAAACCTCAATAATTCTCAATTATTGAGGTTTTTTTCGTAATTTTGCACCCGTATTTTTAGAATATTAATCTTAATTATGAAAAAGTTACTTATCGCCTCAGCTTTGCTGCTTACGCTCGGCTTCTCGGCCTGCAAGCATAGCGGCTCAAGCACAGCCAACATGGAGGGCTTCGACTCCCTCTTCACTCAGGCCCAGGCCGACTCTCTGGTTGGCGCCATGGGTACTGCCATGGGTTTCCAAAACCGCGAGCAGTTCGACCGCGTATCTAAGCAAGATTCCACACTTTCCAAGGAAGCCTTTATGAAAGGCCTTCGCTATATCATGAATGCTGACACCGCCACAGCCTTCACCTACGGCATGTACACAGCTTTCAATATGAATGCTCAAATCAAGCAGATGGAGACTCAGGGCATCAAGGTGGATCGCACCGTGCTCTACAACAACTTCCAGAAGGTGTTCATGGCTGACAGCGTGTCGGAGATGCAGGGCGCATTGGCTCAGGAAGAGGCTGGTCGCCTCAGCCGTCAGCTCCGCGAGGCTCAGCAGGCCTACGAACTGGCCAAGGTGAAGAACTCGCCTGAGTCAAAGGAAAATATTGCTCGCGGTCGCCAAGCTATCGATTCAGTGGGCAATGCTGGCTACAAGGTGCTTGCTTCGGGCGTAGCTTACAAAATCGACGAGGCTGGCAAGGGCACTGACAGCATCAAGACCACCTCGCGCATCAAGATGGCTTACACTGGCCGCACCCTTAATGGCCGCGTATTCGACAAGAGCCAAGGCGACAACGTGCGCCCCGTGCTGGTATCAACCCGTGTGCCTGGCATGCAGGATGCTATCACCAAGATGCATGTAGGCGACAAGGCTACCATCTACATCCCTGGTGCCGAAGCTTATCAGGAGAATCTTAATGGTCGCTACGGTCTCGGTCCCAACGAGGCAGTGGTTTACGAAGTTGAGATCCTTGAGCTCGTAAACTAATCATGCTTAACTGTACTCATAAGATAGCCCTCGACTGATTCGGGGGCTTTTCTTTTGACTTTTATTAACATTGTCACGGTTAAACCTTTATCCACTCCTGGTATCAAAATATTTGTATACAGGAATCCAAATACGTTAGATAGCATTGCGAACCGTCATATTTACCATATTATCACTGCTGGCTCTCGCCCTTGGCGCTGTGGAGAAGCCTGTGGTGCACCGCCCCGACCTCGACAAAATCAAGGCCGAGACCACTAATGAAAATTCCAAATATTATTATCCCAAGCTCCTGGATGCTTTTATGAAGAATGATACTGTGATGACCAACGAGGACTTCCAGTACTTTTACTATGGCACCCTTTTCCAAGAGGACTACGACCCCTACCGCCCAGCCTACGACGAGGAGAAGCTTAAGGAAATTGAGCCTCTATATTACAAAAGCACTCACACCCGCCAAGAGCGTGAGGATATGCAGCACTATGCCAAAGCTGCCATAGAGGATAATCCCCTCGATTTGCAGCAGCTCAAGAATCTTATCTTCGTGTACGAGCAGAATAAAAAGGTAAATCTTGCCAAAATCTGGAAAAACAAACTCAACCACCTCCTGCTCACCATAGCTTCGTCAGGCACAGGTCAGGACACTGACAATGCTTGGATTGTGGTTTTCCCGCGCCACGAGTTTGATTTTCTCAATATTTCGGGCATCAAGGTGGAGAATACCCAATTCCAAGAGCCCTACTACGAGGCTGTGAAGGTGGCCAAGAAGAAAGAGGCCGATCCAGACACCTACTATTTCAACCTCCAGCCCATCCTTGAGCAATACTACCTCAAGCACCCTTCAGAGACTAATGATTAATCATTTGCAATCGGATTAGTCACACTTTCACCTTCTTTATTGACTATTAATTTTTTATTGTTTGCTCGTTTTCTGGTGATTGCAATGTAACACATTGCGAAGATTCCCACGCCTACGTTTGTCAGTGCCTGTGCACTCCACAGTATCATAGCGAATGCTGTGCCCTCAGTGCGCGGTATTCCATAAAGGCTTAGTGCAAAGATCATGGCTATGTTCCATGGTCCCAAGCCGCCGCTGCTGGGTACTGCCATCGACATCGACACGAACAGGCATGCCACCAACCCAGGGGTAAGGCCGAAATTGTAATGCTCACTCATTAGCTCGTGGGTGAATGGGAAACCTGGAAAACATATATAGTTCTGCAGGTAATAGCACAGCCATATAGCGCATGTAAGCCACAGATAAAGCCAACGGTGACGCATGGTGAAAATTACCTTGAAGCCGTCCCATATCTCATGTACGCTGCCGTGAACCTTTTTCATAAAGCGGTAATTGCGCAGGGCATGGTAAAGCCAAACAATCGCGCTGAACCCAACCACGATCCAAGTCCAGAACCGCCAGTTGTCGATCAGATGGTCGATGTCGCGCCCTACCTCATAGTGCATCAGGAAGGCGTTGAGGTCGCTTTTGGCGAAAATAAGCGTTAGGAACAGCAGCCCAATCACACATACTGCATCCGACGAGCGGTCGCCGATGTCAGTGCCAACTACCTTGGAAAGCGATGTGCACGACCGGCGCGCAATGAATATGCAGCGCCAAGCTTCGCCTGCGCCGTAGAATATCAGGTTGAGGCCATAAGCGCCGAAAATCGACACGCAGAGCGTCTGATAAGGCACATTTATGCCCACTCCTGATAGCTGCAAGCCCCAGCGGTAAGCGCGAATCATGTAGGAAAGCACGGTGAATACTACTACCCCGGCCAGCCAGCCGTACTGCACATGGTCGTTGAGCACCTTCAGCACATCGTGGAAATCCACCTTGCTGAATAGCCACCACACCAATGCTGCCGAGCAGGCAATCGGCACCACAAATCTTATCACGGGCTTAAGCCAATGCTTAAACTCGTCCCATACATGGTGATGCCCCCCGGGCCCAACGATGCATTTCCCATTAATATTCTGTCCCTCGTTAGGTGTCATAATAAATTAATAACGTTTTCTTTTCCACATTGGTTTTAATCCTTAATTTTACCTCCCCCTCTTTTCCCAAAATTAAAAGTATTTTTGTAACTTTGCGTGTGAAATGTGCCTTTTGCCCATGAGGATTGGAATCAATAAGATATTGCCCTTGCTTTTTGCCGCTGCGATGATGCTGGCAGGCTGCGCGCGCCACTCGGCTGAGTGGCAGCGGCTCGGTGTGGCCGACGCCGTGATGGAGGAGCGCCCCGACTCCGCCCTCGCCATCCTCACCGCCATCGACCCCGCCGCCCTCGCCTCCCCCGAAGAAAACGCCCGCTACGCCCTCCTCCTGACCCAGGCCCAGGACAAAAGCTATGTGGATGAAACCAGTGATTCCCTGATTCTAATAGCCGAGAATTACTACAAGAATTGCAGCGACAAGAATATGCTCATGTTGTCTCTTTTCTACCATGGGCGCATCTTGATGAATGGCGGAAACTATCCGCAGGCTCTCATTCTGTTCACAAAAAGCCTTGGGCTGGCTGAAGAAATGGCCGTATCATTCTGGTGCGGAAGGAATGCCGAGCAAATTTCAAATCTTTATGCCGAAACTTACCACAAAAACGAAGAACTGACATATGCACGCAAAGCTTACGATTGGTACGCCCAGAACAAGAAAGAGCCTTTCATGTCATACTCACTGCAATCCTTGGCTCGCGCTTATCTAAACAATGGCAATTACGAGCAAGCCATAAATTATGCCCTAAAGTCATTGAAGACTGCAAAAGCGAATAATGACACCGTCTTAATGAACTATTCACAGCTTTTGCTTGGGAGCGCCTATCTGTCAATGAAGAATTATCCAGAGGCAATAATATGCCTGAGGGATATCAATGATGAAGATGCAAAAGCGTTGCTATGCATGGCGTACATAGGAAATGATGATTTGAAAAAAGCGCAAGAGCTAAGAGCCTGTATCCTTGAAAATAGCCAAGATGAAAATTCCCTGGAAGAATTGACCATCGCCTATTACCTGGAAAAGGAAAAGGGCAATTTCCCCGTTGCCATGCAGCTGCACGAGGAATTGTTGGAGTTGAATGACAGTCTGCTGCACCAAACGCTCAGCATAAATTTTGGCCAGGCCCTTGCCGATTCCTACGATTACGAAACAAGACTGATGAAAGCCGAGCTTTCCGCCTCGAAGAGGCATCAGATTACCCTCCTGCTGGTCATAATCTTCATTGTGGCTTTGTTTGTGGCAGCGACAATAGTGGCCATTAGGAATCTTAAGAGAAAGGTAAGAGTCAATGTGGAGAGGGCGCAGAGCCTTGAGGACATTCTGCAAGTAAAAAACACAGAATGCAATGCCTTCTGCCAGAAAGTGGAAGCGCTCCTTTTGTCGCGCTTCTCAGAGATAAATAGGATATGCCAGGTGTATTATGAGAACCAGGCTGGCAAGAACCTGAGCAAGAAGATTTCTGACGAGATGGAAAAGCTTGTCGATGATTTCTCTGATAACAAATCCAATATTTCCCAGCTGGAGGCCTTGGTAAATGACAATCTGAATGATTTAATGGCGGATTTCCGCAAAGATTTTCCAAAATTAAAAAACGCGGATTACATGCTGTTTCTCTACACTGTGCTTGGCCTTTCGATCAGTGGAATTGTCCTATTCCTAAGGGAAGAGAAAATCGATGCGGTGTACAGCCGCAAAAGCCGTCTTAAATACAGAATAAAGAAGTCGGATTGCAAGCGCAGCCAGGAATATCTCGGTTATCTAACATAATCAACCATGAATAAAATTTTCATCATATCAATAATTTCTTTTCTGTCGATAATAGCCTATCCTCAGAAGGATTCGGCAAGAATTGCGGTGGTGGCAAAGGACGGTGCCACCTATGGATATGCGGCAGAAGACATAGAAAGCGTATACTTTGCCCAGGTAGAGGGCTCAGCAATCGCCATGGTGGAATATCTCGGTTACAAGCGCGGCTTGTGGGCTGACACTCTTATGGTGTCAGTGGCAAGGTCGGAAGGATGCGGAAGCTTTCAGATCGATGTGATGCCACGCAGCCTTTTTGAATCGCTTGGTGCAAATGCTGCCGCTTATGTGGCACAGTCATCTCCTCAGAAATATTGCCAAGATTTCCAGGCAGCTGAGATTGCGGGCTTCGATGACGGTCTCTTGCCTGGCTGCGAGTATGTGGCAGTGACTGTGGCCTATGATCTTTACAATGTTGCAGGCGAAGTCTCAATCGCCAGCTTTATCACCCCTCCCCTGGGCGGAGAAGGCTTGGCTGAAGTCGAAATAACGGTTGGCGCTGGATATACCAATGAATACGGTGAGGAGGTCTTGGCCGTAAGTTACATTCCAAATGAGAACTGCTCAGTTTACCACACCTTGGTCGTAAGCGAAGATGAATACGATTTGTACGGATGGACTGAGCAAGACATTATGGAGTATTTAATGATGGATGACAACGAGCAATATAATTCTGGGTACTTATGGAATCTACATCTTGCATCCGAACTTGGCTACTGGCTCTATCCCAATGCCTATTATTATGCGTTTGCTCTGGCAAAAAACTCAGTTGGCGAGTGGGGAACTCTTTCTAAGGCCGTGTTCAGAACCAGTGACCATGAGGCGGATGGCGATGTGAAACCCGTCAGGGGCATATTGCATCGCAAGCCTGCCAAGACTACCCCGAGGCTGATATCGGTGGATTCTGAGGCTGCCGCGACGCCATAAGGCCACAATCCATTTGATTTTTAGAGGCTCAGAATGTTCTGAGAACCAAGCAGTTGTGCAAAAGTCAAATCAGCCAAATTTGACTTTTGTACAACTGCTTGGTAATCATTGGTTTCAGTAGACTATTTATTCTGTGAAAATCAAACGGAAATCCTCCCAAAATTTGACTTTTCGTACGATTGTTTAGTAATTTTGCGACAAACCAACAATCACATCAAAATGCAAACCAACTAAAACGAAGAGCGTATGAAAAAATTTTTACTGATGGCGATGCTCCTGATTGTGGGCATTGCTTCTGGGAGAGCCCGAGAGGATGTCACAATCAACGGCATAGGGTACGAAATTGAAAACTATGAAGCAAAGGTCGTTTCTGTAGATAGCGATATCGTGAATCTCGAAATTCCTGAGGATATTGGATATTTCCCCAATGTGAATGAGGAAGGCATTATTGTGCCTGTAGTAGGAATTAGAGAGGTTGCTTGCTATGGCCATAGTAATCTCCAAAGTGTGACAATAGGCGAGTATGTCCAGGAAATTGGTAATTTGGCTTTTGCTGGATGTTCTAATTTGGTTAAAGTAGAAAATCAATCTCCCCTACTTTCGGTCATTGGGGAAGAGGCTTTTGGAGATTGCTGCAAATTAGAAAGTTTTGATTTTGGTGAGGGCATTTCTGAAAGTCAAATTTCCCTTGGAATGTTTGCTTTCTATCAATGCAGGGCTCTACAGACCTTCTCTCTTCAATTCGTAAAAGATGTGGGCGCATATTGTTTTGAAGGGTGTGCCAAGCTTGAGAGCGTGCCTGGCTCTGAAAATGTAGAAACATTCGGCCACAGGGCCTTCGTTGATTGCACAGCTTTGAAAGAGATTAACATCATGATAGATGGCAAACTTAATTCTGAACTATTCTTTGGTTGCTGCGCCTTGGAAAATGTCACTTTATCCAATGCTATCACGGAAATAGGCACCTATGCGTTTGAAGGGTGCAAGAGCCTTAATGAAATTACTCTTCCGGATCAATTGACTGGTCTAGGTTCGGGTGCTTTCGGTGGCTGCTTAGGGCTAAAGTCAGTGGAACTTCCAGCTACCCTTACAGATATGGGATTTGGTTGTTTCGAACACTGTGATAATTTGGAATCTCTTACAGTTTTGAGTTATGAACCTCCCCAAATAGGGGTATATAATGATGATACGGTCGATTCTGAGTATCCGATTGACAATCCAGAATGTTGCCGAGTAGTTAGCGAGGGTTCGGATTGTGTGCTCTATGTGCCGGAGGGATGCGTTGAGGCCTATTCCAATGCTCCGGGATGGAAGTGGTTCAAGACAATCAAGGAAATACCCACCCAGGGGATTGAGTCAGCGGCTGTGGAAACAGAAAGCGAGCCGATGTACTACGATCTGCAAGGCGTAAAGATTGTCAATCCACGACCTGGCTCGGTAGTCATCCGCCGACAAGGCTCCAAGTCAGAAAAAATCATCTTCTGACCAAAAATAAGATTTCAACAAACTGTTAAGCACTCATTTGTCTCTGCGCGTGAGGCGTGCACTTTTGGTTAAACATTAGGATTGCCAGGGCCGACCGTCGGCCCTGGCTTAATTATATTGAAAAGCATTCAAAATGGTGGTAATTTGACATCCATCAATAGCCACCGAGTCTAAATCGCAGCTACAGCTTTGTCCAAGGTTCTCTTTATGAAAGCATTTATGGAGAGCCCTTCGAGTTTTGCCTTAAGCGCAATTTTGCCGTGAGTTTCAGGTGATATTCTTACATTCAACGACCCTGAATAACTTTTATGGGGTTCCAGATTATTCTCTTTGCAGAACTCCAGATAAGAATCCACGGCTTCGTGGAAAGCATTCTTGAGCTCTTTCACGCTCTCACCTTCATAGTTTACCAAGCCTCTGATGCCTTCAATTTTGCCAAAGAACACATCGTCTTCTTCACTAAACGAAACTGATCCGATAAATCCCTTATAAGTTAAAGTGTTCATAATCAAATTAAATTTTCATTAATTAAAAATTCATACAGTTGTTTCATCGCATAAGCCTTCATTATGTTGTTTGGATGAGGTTTATGAAGTTTAATAGGTAAAATACCATCTTTTTTGAATTCGACTCTTGATCCTGATGTTTTTCCCTTATTGTCCAACTCAAAACCAAGAGATAACAAAAGAGACTGTACTTCATCAAAGGTGAAATCCTTCGGAAGCGACTTAAAACGTAATATTAGTTATTCTTTTGTGCTCATTCTTTACTTGTAACTAATTTTCAGTTGCAAAGATATAACAAAAATCTGAATAAAGAAGTTTATGATATGATAATTTAGAATGTATCTTAGCAAAGGTACCAACAATTGACCTAAATACAAAATATTTGTCCCAAAATTTTTGTAACTTTGCGGGAGAAATGTGCCTTTTGTCCATGAGGATTGGAATCAATAAGATATTGCCCTTGCTTTTTGCCGCTGCGATGATGCTGGCAGGCTGCGCGCGCCACTCGGCTGAGTGGCAGCGGCTCGGTGTGGCCGACAACGTGATGGAGGAGCGCCCCGACTCCGCCCTCGCCATCCTCGCCGCCATCGACCCCTCCGTCCTCGCCTCCCCCGAGGAAAACGCCCGCTACGCCCTCCTCCTGACCCAGGCCCAGGTTAAAAACGGATACATCATCGACAACGACTCCCTGATCAGCAAGGCTCTTGAGTTCTACAAAACCAAGAAAAACTCCAACGAGCTGATGCGCTCGCTCTTCTATGACAGTGAGGTCGGATACAACCAAGGAAGCTTTGTTGAGGTAATACAATCCCTTATGGAGGCCGAGGAAATGGCTTCAAATAAGGATAATTGCCTTTGGCTCGCAAAAATCGAGGAAATGATTGGGGACATATATTCTAACATGCACAATCAGGAAGAATGGGCAGAGTATTCCATGAAAGCATCCAACCTTTATAAGAAGATTGGAAAAGAAAGGAATCACAGATTCTTATTAATTGATCATACAACCGCTTTGTCCAATAAGGGCAATATTACCTTAGCATCAGAACTGATAGATAGTGTGATATCTCTTGCCCAGCATGAACCCGCCGACACAGCTCTATTATGTTATGGATTGAAATTCAAAATTTCCCTTTTCCTAAATAACAGGAACAATAAAGATGCCATAGACTGTTATGATCGGCTTTCAAAATTGGGAATAACTAATTTATTGTCAGCCAATGAAGAAGCCCGATTGGCCCAAGCCTACATAGCAGAAAATTTGATGGACCAAGCAAATTGGCATATTCAAAATGCCCAATCCCATAAGAATAATTCTGCAGATGAAGCTGCCATAAACATGGTATGGGCAGATTATAATGAATCCAACGGTGAATACAAATTGGCATTGGACAACGTCAGAAAGGCTCTTGATATACAGAATACCACTGTCAACTATTTGCTCAGGGAATCAATAGCTGCAGAACAAAGGGATTTTTACAATCTCCTGGCATTGAAGGAACGACAAAACACAAAAGAATGGAAAAATTTGTTTGTGGTGATACTTGTCTTTACCACACTTTTTACCTTTGCCATAATTATTTGTTATAGGCTTAATCAGAAAGTACAAAAATCAAAACTTGAAGCAAAGATACATGACATATACCGGCTTAACACTTCTCTTACAAATGAAAAGAACCATCTCAAGAGGCTTACTCAGAAGAATGAAGAGATGGAAAAAGAAATGGAAACGTTATTCAAGAAACAATGGTCCACGCTTAATTTTCTCTGTAATCAATATTTTGACAAGGATTCAGAGCAGAAATTGCGTGAAACAATAACTAAAGAAATCAAAAAGGAGATAGAGAAGCTAAAAAACTCTGATGCGCAGCTTGAAATGGAAAGGGCAGTTAATCGATATATGGGCAACATTATTGATGTTATGAAGCAAGAATGTCCATTTCTTAAACCAAGAGACATAAAATTTCTGACTTTTGAAATGGCAGGCTTTTCTCCCACTGCAGTGTGCATATATACTGACATCACTATCGATTACTTCTATCTGAAACGTTCAAATCTTATTAAGAAAATAAACAATTCTGCTGCCGAACACAAGGACTGGTTCCTTTCCAAGCTACCTAAAAAGAAGTAGGATATTTATTTCCCTCAGCCAATTCTTCTAAGGAAGATAAAAGTTTTATAAGAAGAATTGGTCCTAGTTTAAATAATTATTTGCATAATTTCAAATTTATTTACAAACAAAACGATGTGTAAATCAATGAGTTGAAAAATATAGGATCCTATATTTTTCAACTCATTGATTTACATGGATATACGATAAGAAATATTGGAAAATTTCTAACTCATATATTTGGAATTTTGAGTTTTTAAACATTAACTTTGCATTATTAACTATCACTAAATAGCTTTAATATGATGAAAAAAATTTTTTTAATCCTATTATTTGTGTTGATTGCTCTCTCTCCTACACTAAGCATTAGCCTTCATGGGGAAGAGAGTGCAACGGGTCAGACAGTTGACATTTCAAAATCAACTACCGCTCGTAATCTGAAGCCCAAGGCACCATCGCGCCAGTCCATCTACTGCTACTATGACGGCAGCAGCCTATACTTCTCTTTCACTTACTCCGAAGGAGATTGCGACCTCACTGTATCCTCTGCTTCTGGCATACAGTCCTACACATTCAGCTCTGATGCTCCAGAATCGGTATTCATTGGTGCTGTAAGCGGTGCATCCATCACAATCCTCACCGAAGCCGGCAACACATACGTCGGCGAAATCGAGTAATTTCTAAAACTACTAATCTCCAACATCATGAAAAAATTTATTTCGTTAATCCTCCCTTGCTTCATCGCACCAGCAATGGGATTCGCTCAAATTGAGCTGAAATCTGATGACCAATCCACAGTGATCTCGTTCGGAAAGAGCGATGAAGCCTCGGCCGTTCAAATCGGCAAAGCTGATAACTCAGGTGCTCTCCTTCTCCAAGGAAGCGAAGGCTTTCGCATAGTTAGCGGAAACCAAACCAAGACAGACGTGATCTCTTATGACACTAAGAATCCAGAGGTTGTAACATTCAACGCTGGCATATCAACGCTTGGCTTGCTGGCCAAGACCCCGTCTGGCAATGCGCAGTGTGTCGAAAACGCTGTTGACCTCCTCTCTGCTGTGCCCATGCGCTTAGAAAACGAAGGCAGTCCAAGATATTTCCTCGATGCAGAGGATGTGGCAAATTCTTTTCCAGGACTTGTTATCACCTCTGAGGACGGCAGCCAAAGCATCGACTATGTTGGAGTGGTTTCCTTGCTGGTAGGGGCGGTGCAGGAGCTTAACAGCGAACTGGCTGCTCTAAAGGGTGAAACCAATGGGACTGCCACCATCCTGTCTGCCAAGGCTGCTCTGCAACAGAACCAGCCCAACCCGGCTAAGGACACCACTGTGATCAAATACACCTTGCCAGATGGATGTGTTGACGCATCGGTTTGCGTTTTTGACCTGCAAGGTGCTTTGGCCAAGTCCTTAACCCTCGATGCAGCTTCTGGAAGCTCTCAAATCATCATTTCCACATCAGACATACAGCCTGGCATGTACCTGTATTCCCTCATCGTAGACGGAAACGTTGCAGCCACCAAGAAAATGATTGTCACACGCTGAAACCAGATCCCTATGGCAAAACTAAGAACTATGGTCCTGTTGTGCATCCTTGGCTTATTGCTGCCAGGGATAGCCCAGGGAAAAGCCGTTTCCGAGACTTTTGTCTTCGAGAAAAATCTGCTGAAGATGGAAACCGCAACCGTTGATGATGCCAAATACACAGAGGTGGCCTATCCAGGCCTTGAATGCGGAGGCGAAATTGGATGGGCTGCCCTTCCTTACGTCAGTCTGAAATTCCAACTGCCTCTTGACGCAAAGGATGTAACTGTTGCGGTGGAAAGCATTGAAACTGAGAACATTCAGCTTGAATGTCCGTTGAAAAAGAATCTTGTTCCCATTACAACCAATGGATATGCCGTGACCGATTTAGACATTGATCAGAATAAAGAAGTGCCTGAAATCCAAGGATGGCCGGAAATAGGATCTATTGGGCAACTGTTCGGGGCCTGCACGGTTGCAGAAATAAGTTTCTCACCCATACTGGTTAAAGGCGAAGAGCAGAGCTGCGATTTCGTAAGGAGCATCACTCTGAGCGTAAATTATGGTTCATCGGAAAACAGTGAGGCAAGGATTTTATCAGCGGATGATTTCAATGATTTGGCGCTTGCCTATGTCAACGCCATCATTCCGAGCGAAAGCGATGGCGTCCAGGAGTTGTCATCGTCAAGCTCAGGCATGAATTTGGCCACAACTTTGGTGTCCACCGTTGGGTCTTCCAACCTCCCCGCCTACCAATACATGGTGGTCACCACGCGGGAGCTGGCTCCCGCGTTCACAAGAATTGTCGGATGGAAAAGACAAAAGGGCTACACTGCCGGAGTGGTGTGCATTGAGGACATACTGGCTGATGCTTCATATTCAAGCGGAGATTTGGTCTCTGGCATAAATGACGATGCGGGCAAGCTTAGAGCGTTCCTGTCGGATGCCTACAATGCAACCAACGGAACAAGGTACGTGCTTCTGGGGGGGGGATGCATCCTTAGTGCCAGCACGATTTGCAAAGACTATTTCTGAAAGTGGCTACGATTGCACTACTAACACCGGCCTAACTCCCACAGACGCATATTTTTGTGACTTTGACGGGAACTGGGATGCCAACGGAGACGGGCTTTATGGCGAATACCTCAAAGACAGCATCGATTTGCTCCCTGAAATTTTTGTTGGCCGCTTATTGGTCAATGCAGAACAGGATGTCCGGTACTATACAAACAAGCTTGTAAAATATGAGATCAACCCTGGCAACGGCAGCACTGAATATCTTGGCCGCGCGTTTCTTTCGCAATGCGATATGATGCTGTACTACCATGAAGCAGACTCGGTTGTCAACCACATTCAAAACAATTTCCCAGATATCACGGTTTTTTCTGAACTGCCGACTTGGAACGATTCCAATCCGACATTCCCCACAGGCAACGAAGTGATTGAGGAACTCAAAAGCTCAACCCCTGGCTTGATGAGTTTCCACGGACATGGAAATCCTTACGCTATAGGAACCATGCAAAATGGCTATAAAAACGGGGAAACATACGGTATTGTAAGCAA
The DNA here is from genome assembly GCA_020860515.1 of Bacteroidales bacterium. Classification (GTDB taxonomy): domain Bacteria; phylum Bacteroidota; class Bacteroidia; order Bacteroidales; family Muribaculaceae; genus CAG-873. The sequence continues at coordinate 30,417 of JAJBUG010000032.1, forward strand.
ACAAGGAATACCGAGATACGGAGACGGACATCACTTGCATGTGGAGACTGCGCAAGGGATCGATCTTATAAATAACAAGGATTTCCCTGCCATAGGCTACTCCATCGCTTGCACTGTCATGCCATTTGATTCGTTTCCAGACTATACCAACTACATCAATTTTGGAAAATCTTTTACTTCTGGGGGCAATTACGGAGGCCCAGCTTTCATTAGCAACACCAGATACGGATACATAAACTACTCGGTGGACATTGAAAAACAGTTTTTTGATTATGTATTTTCTAACAATGGCATGGGATGCTCCCATGCGTTGTCGAAAACTTCTTTTTCAAACAGAGATAAATATTACTATCATTGTGCACTTACATGCAATCTCTTAGGATGCCCCGAGTTTGAAATGTGGACAGCGCAGCCTGCAACCATAGGGAGTTCTTTAGGCAATGGCCTTACGGTGTCAAACATAGATCTGTCTACAAACGAGCTGTCTCGATCCTCTGGCATGGCTCTCTCATCAGTTGCAACATCGTGGACTAATCAGGTGGTCACCATACGAAAGAGCAATCATATCCCCCTCTTGATGTCAACCACATTGCAGGGGTTGAATCTAACGCAAGACGGTCATTATTTTGTAAGGGACCTGACACTTTCCAATGGCCAAAGGGGCGGAAACGTTCAGGTTAGCGGCTGTAGCGTTGGGTTTGAAGCATCGAACAATATAGTAATCAATTCTACGTTTATAATAAACAGCGGAGCCGATGTGACATTGATAAGCCATGGCACTGTGACCATCAATGGTGGCCAGATAAATTCCGGAGGAAGCCTTACCATATATAGCGACCAGGTTCAGATAGCAACTCAGATGACTTGTGCAAGCGGCGGAACCATTGTATGGAAAACAATCAGCCAACTTTAAAATTATAATTATGATACGGAAATATTTACATTTGCTCATGCTGGCTACTTTTGCTGGTGCTGGTGCGCAGGAGAGCCAGTACACGCCGCTGGTGCGCGAGGGCGTGGAGTGGGGCTACGTCGAGGAGCTTAACGCTCCTTACGGCCACGTAACCTACAACAGGCTCCAGTTCTACGGCTCCGCAGAAATCGATGGCAAAGAGTACAAGCCCCTCTACATGTACACCACCCACAAGCTCTCTATCCCCTTCCTCGGCACCACCACCCCCGCGGCCTGGATGCGTGAGGAAGACCGGAGGGTTTACGCGGTTTACAACCCCGACTACGCCGCCGTGGCACATGCCCACAGCGACATGCTGTCGTTAGAGTTTGCCGGCGAGGAAATCCTCCTCTACGACTTCAATGTCAGCGCCGGGGATACATATTACATAGGTCCCGAAAACCAGGACACCGGATACAGGATCGGGATGCAGTGCCTCTCAGTCGAGGAAATCCAGTGCGGCGAAGGCGCCAGGAAGCTCTACACTTTCATGCAGGAAGACTTCAGATCCGAGGTGAAGATCCTCGAGGGGGCAGGCCCCTACGACCAGGCCTCATTCGGCAAGGAAATCGGATCGTTCCTGTATCCGTTCCATGTCATGACCACCAGCATCCCCTCGACCGAGGTACAGGACATCCTGCTCTACGAGAGGCGGCTGGAAAGCGAGGATACTGAAGGGTGGGAATGGATCGGGCCGATAGTGGCGAAATACCCGTCGTTTGACTATTACGGGCCCCACGACCCCACGGTATGGGCTTGGTACAAGAGCATGGAGATAGACTCCGCTCCCGCATTGTCGGCAGCGGCAGAAGGCGTGAAAATCAGCCAGAGCCAGGGCTTGGTCACCATTGAGGGGACTGATTCGGAAATAGCCAGCGTGGAGCTTTTCGAACCCACGGGCTATTTGCTGAAAACCCTGAAGCCTCACAGCAGCCGCGCGCAGCTGAGCGTTGATTCGCATGCGGGAGAGCTGCTGATTCTGCGCGTGAAGCTGGCCGACGGCACATCACTGTCGCGCAAAATCATTGCAAGGTAATTGGCTGCCCACCTAATAAAATTTCAGATTCTACCCCAGCTAAGCACTCGTTTGTCTCTGCGCGTGAGGCGTGCACTTTTGGTTAAACATTAGGATTGCCAGGGCCGACCGTCGGCCCTGGCTTTTATACTTTCTTTTCGATGATGAGCTGGGGCTGATCCATCCTGTGGCCTCGGAACAGAATTGATATGCCATGGAGGGTGCAGCCCTCTATGGCTCGCAAAAGGCGGCGGTCCGACGCATACTTTTCAATCTGGTCCTTGGCCTCGGCAAGCTTGATGGTCGCCTCACTGTCGCTGGCATTGGCGTTTACGTACTTCAGCTCTATTATGTAGCAGTGCTCAGCCTTCGGGAAATGGTGGCGAAGGGGTATCATCACGAAGTCGCTGTAGCCGTAGCCCAGCTCCAGCTCGGGGCAGAGCAGCGAGTAGTCGCACACCCCGAGCCATGCCTTGAAGAAGCCTTGCACGTTATGTTCACCCCCTATGGCGTCGCGCACCGAGGACAGTTCGGCGAACGCCTGCCCTATCTTCTCCAGCACAGGGAGCCAGAGCCCCTGGTAAACCATGGCGCGGTAGTCCTTCTCCACGGGCTTAATGGCCAGGGGGTGCACCCTCTCGTACATGCTGATCATGAAGCTCCAGTACTGCTGGCGCACGCACTCGTTGGGGACGACCATGTGGCACACGGGGTACTCTCCGCCGCCGATGGTCAGCATCCCGTAGTAGTAGACCAGCGAGAGGAAGTTGTCCTGGTCGAGCAGCTCCATGGCCGGGAACGACCTCTGCAGGCGCATGTCCACGTAGCCCTCGTTGGCGATCTGCTCGATCGAGGACAGCCGCTCGTCGCGCCTGGAGCCCCGGTCGAGGCTCACAAGCTGCTGCAGCTTGGAGATGTCGGTCTTGATGTTCTTGTCGATCATGTCCTCGGGCGGGTGGCCGGTCTTGAGCAGGGGACCCAGGTAGTAGAGGGCCATGTCGCAGTTGTAAACGGTCTCGCGGCCGTGGCTCTTCAGGGCGAAGCAGTAGTTGTCGTACCACGGACGCATGTCGGCGATGACAGCGTCGACGTCGGCTCCTACCTTTCCCCCTGCCTTGTAGTAGGCGAGCATCTCGCGCACTTCGCGCTCCTCGAAGCCGAGCATGCTGTTGAAGTCGGGCTGGTTGGATATGTTCCAGTCGATGTTGTAGCCGCTGGTGAGGTCGTCGAGGGTAACGGGCGAGATGCCGAACATCAGTATCCGCTCGAAAGTACCCTTGAAGAGCTTGAAGAAGCGCCGGTAGAAGCCGTCGGCGTGGGTGAGGTTCTCGAACACCCTGTGGCCGTGGCTGGCCAGCACGTCGTTGGTGAAGTTGTCGTACTCGTCGATTATCAGATATAGGCGCAAATCCAGTCGACTGGCGCTTATGGTGAGAGTGTTGAGCTTATCCTCAGCGCTTTCTGATTTCAATACCATTTCATAGGTGTAGTCATCATAATAGCTCTGATATTTCAATATGAACTTGTCAAGTTCCTTACAACAATATTTGTTGAATTGGCTTTCAAGGTTTTCTATCGTGCCCCCAGCCTTTGAAAAATCAAATCTTAGCACCAAATATTTGTTGGCTAAGGAAGTTGGATTCTTGCCTATGAACAAATCCTTGAACAATATCTTGAATTGGTCGGCTGAGTTAATGTCATAATAAGCCTCAACCATGCTCAGAAAAAGGCTTTTTCCAAAGCGGCGCGGCCGGATCATGAGCAAATAACTGTTCTCTACCTCGAGCATGGGGAGGTACATAGTCTTGTCCACATAGTACATGTCGTCCCTGCGCAGGCGCTTGAAGTCGGAGATACCGTAAGGTAGGAGTTTCATTTTGAGCATAGTTAGTTATTTCTTAGCAAATTTACCAACAATTGACCTAAATACAAAATATTTGTCCCAAAATTTTTGTAACTTTGCGGGAGAAATGTGCCTTTTGTCCATGAGAATTGGAATTCATAAGATATTGCACTTGCTTTTGCTTATAGTGCTAAAATTTGTTTATTTTACCCTTGGGTCAGAATTTTATCGTATCTTTGTGGGAGAATAATCTAAGAAACGTGAAAATTTCGTTTTTTGATAATCTAAGTAAGCTCTGCATCCCTCACAATCCTCACCGAAGCCGGCAACACATACGTCGGCGAAATCGAGTAAACCAACAAAAGTCACAAATCATAATAATTTAATCGATGCAATCCATTATGAGAACTTTTACATTAGCAGCCATATCTGTGGCAGCAATTATTGGCGCGGCGGCTCAGGAGAGCCAGTACACGCCGCTGGTGCGCGAGGGCGTGGAGTGGGGCTACGTCGAGGAGCTTAACGCTCCTTACGGCCACGTAACCTACAACAGGCTCCAGTTCTACGGCTCCGCAGAAATCGATGGCAAAGAGTACAAGCCCCTCTACATGTACACCACCCACAAGCTCTCTATCCCCTTCCTCGGCACCACCACCCCCGCGGCCTGGATGCGTGAGGAAGACCGGAGGGTTTACGCGGTTTACAACCCCGACTACGCCGCCGTGGCACATGCCCACAGCGACATGCTGTCGTTAGAGTTTGCCGGCGAGGAAATCCTCCTCTACGACTTCAATGTCAGCGCCGGGGATACATATTACATAGGTCCCGAAAACCAGGACACCGGATACAGGATCGGGATGCAGTGCCTCTCAGTCGAGGAAATCCAGTGCGGCGAAGGCGCCAGGAAGCTCTACACTTTCATGCAGGAAGACTTCAGATCCGAGGTGAAGATCCTCGAGGGGGCAGGCCCCTACGACCAGGCCTCATTCGGCAAGGAAATCGGATCGTTCCTGTATCCGTTCCATGTCATGACCACCAGCATCCCCTCGACCGAGGTACAGGACATCCTGCTCTACGAGAGGCGGCTGGAAAGCGAGGATACTGAAGGGTGGGAATGGATCGGGCCGATAGTGGCGAAATACCCGTCGTTTGACTATTACGGGCCCCACGACCCCACGGTATGGGCTTGGTACAAGAGCATGGAGATAGACTCCGCTCCCGCATTGTCGGCAGCGGCAGAAGGCGTGAAAATCAGCCAGAGCCAGGGCTTGGTCACCATTGAGGGGACTGATTCGGAAATAGCCAGCGTGGAGCTTTTCGAACCCACGGGCTATTTGCTGAAAACCCTGAAGCCTCACAGCAGCCGCGCGCAGCTGAGCGTTGATTCGCATGCGGGAGAGCTGCTGATTCTGCGCGTGAAGCTGGCCGACGGCACATCACTGTCGCGCAAAATCATTGCAAGGTAATTGGCTGCCCATCTAATAAAATTTCAGATTCCACCCCAGCTAAGCACTCGTTTGTCTCTGCGCGCGACGTGCACTTTTGGTTAAACATTAGGATTGCCAGGGCCAACGATCGGCCCTGGCTTTTATGTAGGAGAAATCAACGAAAAGCATTATGGTTGATTATTCTTTCAAAAATTTTTAGTATCTTTGCGTGACAAAAGTATCGTAACCGCTGTTACTGTAACAGCGGTTACGATACTTAAAATGCTTTAAAATAAAGGATAATGAGATTTTTTGGAAGGAGTGTAGCAAGCGGCACCTATTTCTCCATCCTCACGTTGATTGCCGAGGGGAAAAACACCAGAGCAGAAATAGACAAGAGGGTGGAATTCATCGAGGTCAAGCGCCAGGAAAAGAACATCGACATGTCAATCCTCCGAGCCAAGGCAGAGGTTTGTTGCAATGCCGTTGGCCAGTACAAAAAATACAAGATTTCCTATCGAGGGCTCAGCCTTGAAGACATTAGGGCAATCCGCTAAGCATTCGTTTGTCTCTGCGCGTGAGGCGTGCACTTTTGGCTATAACATTAGGATTGCCAGGGCCGACCGTCGGCCCTGGCTTGTTAATTCTGTAAATCGTCAAAAAATAATCGCCAAAATTTGGCGATTATTTTTTGACGATTTTCCTACAGAAATACCAATAATTTTCGGTTGATTTGAGGTAATTATAGCAAAAAATAGCGTAAAAATTTGGTAGTTAGGAAAAAAGGTTGTAAATTTGCACTCGAATTATCGACATGGCCCATTCGTCTATCGGTTAGGACGCAAGATTTTCATTCTTGAAAGAGCAGTTCGATTCTGCTATGGGCTACTTTAAATAATACAAAATCAACGATTTAAAGACATTACAAAGTAAGATATGGCAAACCATAAGTCATCAAAGAAGCGCATTCGCCAGACAATCAGCCGTCGTCTGCACAATCGCTACTATGCCAAGACTGCTCGCAACGCCGTGCGCAACCTGCGCAAGACTACCGACGTTGAAGAGGCAAAGGCTAAGCTCCCCAAGGTATCTGCAATGCTCGATCGCCTGGCCTCAAAGAAGGCTATCTCGAAGAACAAGGCAGCCAACCTCAAGAGCAAGCTCGCTCGCTTGGTCAACAAGCTCGCTGCTTAAGCAGCTCAGCATACACCCCTAAGCGGATGGCCCATTCGTCTATCGGTTAGGACGCAAGATTTTCATTCTTGAAAGAGCAGTTCGATTCTGCTATGGGCTACCTGGAAAATTACAAACGACAAGTGACAAGTGACAAATTACCCAGATGGGCATTTGTCACTTGTCACTTGTAATTTGTCACTTGTAATTTGTCACTTGTCACTTGTAATTTGTCACTTGTAATTTGTCACTTGTAATTTGGAACTCATCCACGGCATAGCGCTCAGAAGCGTAAAGTACAGCGACACGGCGTCGATCGTGACGGTGTGGAGCGTGGAACTTGGCAGGATGGCTGTAAGCCTGCCAAGCGGTTCGTCGCGCGAAGCGCGGCGCCGCAAAGCCCTGATGATGCCCCTTGGGGCCTTTGAGGCGGTGGCTCATCTGAAACCTGGCCAAGAAATAGCTCGCCTTAGCGATGTCAGGCAAATCTCCCCGAGCCCTGCTGCCAGCGGCAATCCCGCGAAGAGCGCCGTGGCTATGTTCTTATCCGAATTTCTATATGCGGTGCTAAAGGAAAGCGCGCCTGACCCCAACTTGGGCCAATTTCTGATTAATTCAATCCGTGAGCTCAATGAGGCCCAAGGCACAGCCTTGGCCAATTTCCATCTGATGCTGCTCTACCGCCTGGGGCATTTCTTGGGAATAGAGCCCGACATGGGCACATACTCACCAAATGCCTATTTTGACCTCAAAGAAGCCCGATTTTCCACGGCTGCGCCTCTCCATGCACAATTCCTCACCCAGGAGCAATCGCGCGCTGTGAGGCTCCTTTCGCGCTTAAACAGCCGCAACCTGCATTTGATGCGGCTCAGCCGCGATCAGCGCAATCAAATCTTGGATTATATGCTGCAGTATTACTCACTGCACCACGCACCCCTCACTTCCCTACCCTCGCTCGAAATCCTCCGTACAATTTATAATTAAAGGCTCCCGAGTGGGGAGCCTTTAATTATAAATCGTCGAAGGCTATCGTAGTAGTGTCTTCTTTGACTTGAGCCTGCGGTATGGTGGAAGTCACTGGCGCATTAGCTTCGTTCTTGAACTTATTCACCACTTTCTTGTCACGGTTATATGCTGGATAGCTTTCCAGGGCTTCGATCACCTGGTCATTGTCGAGTTGCTCAGGCTGCAGGATGAAATATCGCAGTTCCTCGCGCGTCTGGTTCATCTTATCTACCTTCGAGCCATATTCTGCTTGCAAGCGGTCGCGATCGGCCAATTCCTTGGCTTCCTTGTCGCCTCGCACTACCACTCCGCTTTCGTGCGGAGCCACAGTCTTGCCTCCTGCTCCCTCAGAAATTGTGAGGTCAAAGCCAGCGGCCAGGATGGTGAATTTCACCTTGTTGCCAAGGGTGTCATCGAATGCCACACCCCAAATCACATCTACCTCGGGGTCGATGCTCGAAATGAACTTGGTGATTTCGTTGGTTTCCTCCATCAGGAATTTCTGGTCGGCATTGCGGCTGTAGTAGAGGTTGAACAATAGCTTGCGGCTGCTCATAATGTCGGTGTTGCGCAGCAGCGGCGAATTGATTGCATCCTCAATGGCCTTGGTCACACGATGCTCGCCCTCGCCGTAGCCAGTCGAGATGATGGCTGTATGGCCATCGCGGAGGGTATTGTCCACATCGTTGAAGTCGAGGTTCATGTAGCCATCGCAGGTCACAATCTCGCTGATGCTGATAGCTGCCTGGGCCAAGATATCATCGGCCTTGCCGAATGCATTCATAAATTCGAAATCCTTGTAGATTTCGCTGATGCGGTCGTTGTTGATGATCAGCAGCGCATCCACGAATTGCCCCAGTTCCTTGGCTCCATCGAGAGCCTTGAGAATTTTCTTCGGCCCCTCGAATAGGAATGGAATTGTGACAATGCCTATAGTCAGCAATCCGCGCTCACGCGCTATGCGGGCCACTACTGGCGAAGCCCCCGTGCCGGTGCCGCCTCCCATGCCAGCGGTGATGAACACCATGTCGGTATCGTCGTCGAAAAGCTGGTCGATTTCTTGTGCGCTTTCCTCGGCTGCCTGCCTGGCTCGGTCGGGCACATTGCCTGCCCCTCGGCCTCGCAGAGTGTTGGGGCCAAGCAGCACTTTGGTGGGTACTGGCGAATTGCGCAGAGCCTGATTATCGGTGTTGGCAACGATGAAGGTGACATTTCGCACCCCCAGGTTGTACATGTAATTGATGGCGTTGTTGCCGCCTCCGCCCACGCCTATCACTTTGATTTTGTTGGGCGAATAAGAAGTCTCTCCAGAGCCGGCAGGGCTGCTGGCAAACTCATGGGTGTCGCGAATATCTTCAGGGGTCATGTTCTTTTTCGTTTTATTTTTTATCTTGGGTGCCGCGCTTACGCGGTGGCATCAGTGGCTTTAATGAAAGGCCTTAAACCTTAATCCTATTCGTCGTCTAAATCCGAATCGTCTTCTTCGGGATTGAAGGTCATTAGGCGCGTCATTGTGTCGGTGAATCGGGACAGGAGCGAGCCTTTACGACGCTTTTCCTCGCGGCGCCTCTCTTTGTCAGCGGCTTTTTCGGCTGCCTCGGCATCCTTTTGGGCGCGGGCCTCCTCGGCTTTGCGCTTCTTTTCAGCCTCCTGCTGCTTCTTTTCAGCTTCGCGCTGCAGTCGGCGAGCTTCCTGTTCGCGCCTCTTGGCAGCCTGCTCATCATCCATCAGCACGTAAGGGTCATCGCTGTCGTAGGCTACGTAGCCTCCATTGTTCTGCGATGGGGTCTGCTCCTGCTGCATTGTTTGATTTTCATCAGTTACTGATGCAGTGTCATCGGGCTGGCTTTCGTCAAATTCCACGCAGCTCTCCAAGTCGCCCACCTTGGCGCTATGGGCAATTATTGAAATCAGCGGCGCATAGTCGGCAGGGTCGAACGTGCGCTTGGCAATGTTGACCGTGGCAGGGATTGAGGCCAAGCGAGTGCTAATCTTCAATTGGTTTTGAATCAATTGGCCTAAGTTGCGCAATTTGGATCCGCGGCCTGTGAGCACTATGCCTCCGCCGAGGTCCGCGGCTTTGTAGCCGGCAAAGCCGATTTGTGCGCCGATGTTGGCCACCAACTCGCCAGCACGAGCTTGCACATAGCAATTCACCAGCTTCTGTTCGCTGCTTGTGGCCTCGCCTTCGGGTATTGCATTGCCCTGGCTGATTTTGGCCAGTTCGGCACGCTCGTCAGTGAGGTTCATGCCCATGGCAATGTCGCGGGTGATATTCTGCGATCCCAAGGGCAGCGTGGCCAGGTATTGCAGGGCACGGTCCTTGTATATGGCTATTGTGGTGGTCTGCGCGCCAATATCAACCAATGCGCAGCCCAATTGTTTTTCTTCTTCGCCAAGCACCAGCGAAGCTAAGGCCAAAGGCGTGACCACATATCCCTTTACAGGCAGGTCCATATAGTCCTTCATCACCGTCTCCAAGTTGCGGCGGTTGACTGCGCTGCAGGTGATTACCGTAAATTCGCCGCGCAGCTTTCGGCCAATGGTGCCTACTGGCTTCTGACTAATCTGATTGTCGATATAGTATTTCCTGGGAAGCACCTTCAGCACCTTCTTTTCAGCCGGAATTCCCTTGGTGGCTTCCTGGCATAGGCGCTTTAGGATGTCGTCGGTAATCTGCATTTCTTGGTTGAGAGTCAGCTCGGCGCTTGTGTGTACTGAGCCAAGCGAGCGACCTGCCAAAGCCACATAGGCCGATATGATTTTGCCTCGGGTCAGTGCTGGGTCGTTCTCAAGCTTTTGCAGCACATATCCAAGGTGCTCGGCAGCGTCAATCACATTGAGCACGCGGCCGTATTGCACACAATTCACCTTGTCCTCGACCGCTATGGCCTCAATCGAGGGCACTACCAGGCTGGCATGAGTCTGGGTTGATACCGAGGCTGCGGCTCCCTTGATTTGCGAGCCTGACAGCTCTAAGGCTATGATGTAACGCTTATTATTCATAAACACTGTATTTTCGGAAAAACTGGAACACGAATTGACTGAAAGCGGCGCATAGGCATTAATCTTCTGCAGCGGCCTCGCTTTGCATGGTGCCTACATCGTCGATGTAAACCTCCTGCTCGATTGGCCATCGATGCTCGGCCTCGGTGTTGGCGTGCTTGTGAGCCACCAATTGTCCGCTCCATTTCACGGTGAGAGTGTCATATTTCTCCCATCCCTTCACCGGCATCACCTCACGATAGAATGTCACCAAGCGACCAAACTTGCTTTCGATGGCAGTGCTGTCGCCAAGATTGATCACATGGCCCTTGATTACAGGCACAATCAGGATGTCGCCATTGGGCTGCACCTTGTAACTGCTCACCAGGCAGCTAAGCTTGGGATGCTGCTCCAGGTAGCGCACCACGGGCAGAATCAGCGTAGGCTGCACCTTGCCCTCGAAGCGACCTACTACCACAGGCACATCCATGCGGAATCGCGGATTGGCCATCATGCGCTTGCCCCCTTGGTTGATATAAAAATTGCGTCCGCTGCTGATGTCGAACACGCGGGCCACTGGCACCAGGGGCACCACGTCGAGGCGAAGTGCGCCATTGTTGAGCTCTACGCAGTTTACGGTCTCCACCTTGTCGAGGCTTTGCACTTTGCGCTCGATATCCATGGTGTTGACTTCATCGCGACGCATCCCCAGTATCTTCATCTGCAGATTGCCCAAGTAAGCATTGATTTCCTCGCGGGTGAGGAAGCCAAGCTTCTGTTCCTCATCCACGTTGATGATAAGCTCCTTGTAGTGGTCGGCAGCCGACGAGCTGCTGGTGAAGCTCAGAGCCACCACCAGATACACAATCATCAGCACCGACAGGATGCACCGTATTACACTGCGTTTAGTCATGCGTCGTAAGGATTAGTTGCCGTTTAATTCTTCTACCAGAGCTGGCAGGTAGTTGCTAAGATCTCCAGCCCCAAGCGCTAACAGGACTTCAAAGTTACGACTTTTCATCGACTTTACAAAATCTTGTTTCAAAATCAATGATTTGTGCTCATTTTTTAGCAAATCAAAGATGGTTTTTGAAGAAATTCCGGGGATTGGCTCCTCGCGGGCAGGGTACAGGTCAACCAAAATCACCTCGTCGGCCATGTCGAGGGCCTCGGCGAATTGGGGAGCGAAATCGCGAGTGCGGCTGTAGAGATGAGGCTGAAATGCGGCTGTGAGTTTGGCATCGGGATACAGCTTGCGCACCGAGCTGATGCTCATCTTCAGTTCATCGGGGTGGTGGGCGTAGTCATCGATTACCACATGACCCCCAGGCAGCGGCTCCTTGAGCAGGAATTGGAATCGCCGCTCGGCTCCCATAAAGCTGCCTATGGCATTGCGCATTGCATCCTCCGGCACTTCGCCAGTGAGCCAGCAGGCAGCCAAGGCAGCTACTGCATTCTCAATGTTGATTTCCACTGGCACGCCCAGGGAAATGTCTTTTATTACCCCCTTGGGATGCACGAAATCAAAGACAATCGACCCTTGGCCGTAGCGCACGTTCTCAGCGTGGAAATCGCCATGATCGCGGCTGTAAGTGTAAACCTTTACTCCCGGCTTAGGACGGGGCTTTACCTTCAGGCCGTCGTGGATTACAAGGCAGCCGTCGGGGCGAATCAGTTCGGTAAAATGGGCAAAGCTTTCGAGATAATTCTCTTCGTTGCCATAAATGTCGAGATGATCAGGGTCAGTGGCTGTGATTACAGCAATGTACGGGCTGAGGGTGTGGAAACTGCGGTCGTATTCGTCAGCCTCAATCACGGTGTAAGGCGAGGTCTGCGACAATAGCAGGTTGCTGTCGTAATTGCGCAGGATGCCCCCCAAGAAGGCGTTGCACCCCACAGGAGCAGAGTTGAGCACATGGGCAGCCATCGACGATGTGGTGGTCTTGCCATGAGTTCCGGCGAAGCAGAGGCCCTTGCTGTCGCGTGTGATAAGGCCAAGCACTTGCGATCGCTTCAGCACCTCAAAACCATCGTTCTTGAAGAAGGATAGTATTGGGTCAGTGTCGTGCACGGCTGGCGTGTAAACCACCAAAGTGGTGCGAGGGTCACGGAAGGCTGGGGGAATTGTGCTGGGGTCGTCGGTGTAGGTAACTGCCGCGCCCTCGCGCACCAAGGCTTGCGTGAGATGGCTTTCTGTGCGGTCATATCCAGCCACATGGTAGCCCTTGCTCAGATAATATCGGGCAATGGCTGCCATGCCAATGCCACCAATGCCCACGAAATACACGCGGTGGATTGCTATGGATTTATGCTCTTTTGTTTCCATTAGGGTCAGTGTTAAAGCGAGGCTTGAAATTTAGATGTTGTTTTACTCGGCTTATTGCCTTGGCGATTTTGCTGCTGTCACAATTTCACCGATTTTGTCAACAATTTTCTCATCGGCATTGTTGAGAGCCAGCTTCAAAATATTTTCGCTGAGGCTCTGCAAAGCTTTGGGTTCTTGCACCAAGCCGATGGCCTTGGCAGCCATCTGCGCTGGAGCATCCGCGTCGAGTATCATCACTGCAGCCCCCTTGTCAACAAGGGCTTGCGCATTCTTGCGCTGATGGTCCTCTGCCACATTGGGCGAGGGGATGAGCAGCGACGGCTTGCCCAAGATTTCCAATTCGCTGATAGTGCCTGCTCCGGCGCGGCTCACCACCAGGTCGGCTGCGCGATAGGCGGTGGCCATGTCTTTGATGAATGCGCTTGCTTTGAGCAATGGGTGGCCCTTGGCGGCTTCGAGGCAATGGTCGGCATAAAGTTTGCCAGTCTGCCACATCACTTGCACTCCCGCTTTTTCAAAGGCATCGATTCCAGCCTCTACGCTTTGGTTGACAGTGCGGGCCCCCAGGCTGCCACCCACTACCAGTATCAGGGGCTTCAAGGGGTCAAAACCTAAGGCTTTCTTGGCGTCTGCCTGGGACACGGTGCAAGCGGACAAATCCTTGCGCACAGGGTTGCCGGTCATCACTATCTTCGCGGCAGGGAAGAATCGCTCGGTGCCTTCGTAAGCCACGCATATTGCTGCCGCTTTTTGTGCCAACAGCTTGTTGGTGACGCCAGGGTAGGAGTTCTGCTCTTGCAGCAGGGTGGGGATGCCACGCTTTTGCGCGGCCTTCAGCATCGGGCCACTGGCATATCCGCCTACGCCGATGGCAATGTCGGGCTGGAACTCGCGCACGATTCTGCGCGCCAAGCGCATCGACTTCCACAACTTCCACAGCACCTTGAAGTTGCGCCACAATTTCTTGCGGTCAAATCCTGCCACGGGCAAGCCTATGATGCGGTAGCCTGCATCGGGCACTCGCTGCATCTCCATGCGGTTGTCGGCCCCCACAAAGAGGATTTCGACATCCGGATATCTGCGCTTTAGCGCATTTGCTATCGACAAGGCCGGGAATATATGGCCTCCCGTGCCTCCTCCGCTGATCAATGCCTTCATCATTTTACTGGATTTTCACTGATGATTTCTGCTTGAAGCACTTTCTTTTCTTCGTTAATCTCAGTCTTGCGGTCCTTGCGTGCAGCAAAGCGGCTGACACTGAGCATGATTCCGAGGGCTACCGAAGTAATGATAATCGAGGTGCCACCCTTGGAAATCAGGGGCAGAGGCTGTCCCGACACTGGGAACAGACCCGTGACGATGGCCATGTGGAATATGGCCTGGAACGCTATGAACACCGCCATACCTATGGCCAAGAGTGCAGGGTAGGCGGTCTGGCACCGAGTAGCGATGCGCGCTGCTCGCGCCAACAGCCACAGATAGCAAATCAAGATGGCAATTCCTCCCACCAGGCCCATTTCCTCAATAATGATGGCATAGATGTAATCGCTGAAAGCAAGAGGCAGACGCGAGGTCTCGCGCGAATTGCCTATCCATACTCCCGTGACCCCTCCATGGGCTTGGGCGATGAAGCTATACTGTTCCTGTTGGTTTTCGTCGGTTATTGGATCGTTAAATTTGTCTTTTTTAAAGTGTCTCTCCAAGCGCTTTTTCCAAGTGCTTTCGCGCCCGGAGCCTCCCTTGGATGAGATTTGCTCTTTGTCGTAGCCCACTGTAATGTCTGTGCCAGCTACCACGATGGGCGTATATTGGGGTATATTGGCTTGCTTATGGTCATGGATTATATCTTTCAGACCTAAGAATCCTGCACCCAACACACCAAAAGCAGCCAGGACCATCAACATCTTTTTGAAGCTTACGCCTCCGATTATCATCATCGACAGGCTTATGGCCATCAGCAGCAGGGTGTTGGTAAGTCCTTGTGTAAACAGCAGGCCGCCTCCGACCAACACGCATAAGGCGCATTGTATGGTACCCTTGGTGGTGACATCATCTACCTTCTTTATCTGCGATTTGCTCAGGATCGCCGCAATCATCAGGGCCACCGAGATTTTCACCATCTCGCTGGGCTGCAATGCAAACAAGCCGCCGATTGAGATGCTGCGCCGGGCCCCATTGATGTAGTCGCCGTAAATGAGGGTCACAACCATCAAGCCAGCGCTGATAGCGGCGAAGCCGTAGGTCCATTTGAAGAATTTGCGGTAGTGGGTGCGCTGCAGTGCCAGCATCAGCATCAAGCCTACTGCAAGAAACATCACATGGCGGATTACTGGGGCGAATACATTGGTGGCTTGCACCTCATGGCTCGATGCCGTGAAGAGCTCGATGATGGAAATGAAGCACAGCACTATGTAGATGCCCCATATCTGTTTGTCAGTGCGCCTGGGCTGAATTTCGTCTGCCACGATGGCGTCGTTGGTGTAAGCAGTTGCGTCCAAGGTGATTATCGGTATTTTAGGAGAGGCCGCTGACGCGGGCCTAACGGTGGCTTTAATCGGGGGTTAATGATTCATTAATTCCTTTACGGCGGCTTTGAATTTGGTGCCTCGGTCTTCATAATTCTGGAATAGGTCGAAGCTTGCGCAGCAAGGCGATAGCAGCACCGTGTAGCCAGGCTTGGCCATCTGGCGCGCAGCCTCTATGCCGTCGGCTAAGGTGTGGGTATCGGCTACTGGCACCACATCCTTGAAGAAATCTATGATTTTCTCGTTGTGGAGGCCCATTGCCACTATGCCCTTGACCTTTTCTTTCACCAGGGGCAGAATTTCGCTGTAATCGTTGCCCTTGTCTTTGCCTCCAAGAATCAGGATTGTGGGGGCGGTCATGCTTTCGAGGGCATACCAAGTGCTGTTGACATTGGTTGCCTTTGAGTCGTTGATATAGTTGACCCCATCCACTGTGCCGCATGCCTCCAAGCGGTGCTCTACGCCCTCGAAATCGCTCAGCGCATGGCGTATGTCGTCGCGCTTGATATTGAGCAGGGTTGACGACAAGGCTGCAGCCATCGAATTATAGAGATTGTGCAGACCGTTGAGTGCTAAATCAGCTCGCGGTATTGACAGGTGTCGCTCCGAGGTGTTGATTATAAGATTATTCTCGGCATCCACGTAGGCAGCTGTGTTTTCCTCCTTATGCTCGGCAAACGGCAGCATCTGTGCCTCCACGGTGATTCGCTGCAGCTGGGCATTGATTACAGGATCGTCCTGCCAGTAGATGAATGCGTCGCGTGGGGTCATGTTCTGCAAGATGCGGAATTTGGCCTTTACATAATTCTCCATTTTATATTCATAGCGGTCGAGATGGTCGGGAGTGATATTGAGAATCACTGCTATGTTGGCTCGGAAGTCGTACATGTTTTCAAGCTGGAAGCTGCTGAGCTCAATCACATACACATCGTGATGCTCGCGAGCCACCTGCAGAGCCATGCTCTTGCCCACGTTGCCAGCCAAGCCAACATTTACCCCTGCGCTTTTCAGGATGTGATAAGTGAGCAGGGTGGTGGTTGTCTTGCCGTTGCTGCCTGTGATGCACACCATTTTGGCGTCAGTATATCGGCCGGCAAACTCTATTTCGCTCCACACTGGGATATTCTTTTTGGCAATCTCTTGCATCACTGGTGCAGTGGGTGGTATGCCAGGGCTTTTCACCACTGCATCGGCATCGAGGATTTTTTCGAGTGTATGATGGCCTTCCTCCCAGGCGATGCCCTCGGCATCGAGGAGGTCCTTGTATTGCTGCTTGATGGTGCCGAAATCGCTTACGAACACGTCCCAGCCTTTGTCCTTGCCTAAAACGGCTGCTCCTGCGCCGCTCTCTCCGGCTCCTAAAATCACGAGTTTCATAGTTGCTTAGTGTTTTAGTGAATTAGTGGCGATCAGTAATGGTCGGTTGCCACTAACGGATTTTAAGTGTTACGAAAGTTACGACCGCTAAGATAATGCATATAATCCAGAATCGTGTCACGATTTTGGATTCTGGCACTGGCTGATAGGGCCGCTGTATGATTGCATCAATGCCTGCATTTCCAGCTTTCTGGAAATGGTGGTGCAATGGTGTCATCTTGAATATTCGCTTGCCGCCAGTGCGCTTGAAGTAAGCCACTTGCAGCATTACCGAAAGGTCCTCAACATAGAAAATGGCGCAGAGTATGGGCAGCAACAGCTCTTTGCGAGTGAGGATGGCAGCCACGGCTATCACGCCGCCAAGCATCAGCGAGCCAGTATCGCCCATGAATACCTGGGCTGGCGAGGCATTGTACCACAGGAAGCCGACCAAGGCTCCAACGAATGCTGCCAAGTACACCACCATCTCTTCGCTGCCGGGGATGTACATAATATTGAGGTAGGCAGAATAGATGATATTGCTGCCAAGGTATGCCATTATTAATAGCGCCACGCCGATTATAGCCGACGTGCCGCACGCCAAGCCGTCAAGGCCATCGGTAAGGTTGGCTCCGTTGCTTGTAGCGGTCACGAAGAACATGACTATCAAGAAGAAGGCAATCCAGCCTCCAGCAGTGGCATACTTGCCCATCCAGCCTGCCAGCCAATCGTAATTGAAGTTGTTGTTCTTTACGAATGGTATGGTGGTCTGGGGGGTCTTTGTGATTTCATCTTCCTCATAGATTACAGTTTCCACTCGGTTGGTAGTGGCATCCACCACTTCTTGGTTAGGCACAATACCCATATTGGGACTAAAATACATCACGCCAGCTACCAACAGTGCTATGCCAAGCTGGCCAATGATTTTGTATTTGCCCTTGATGCCATCCTTGTTGTGCTTCTGCAGCTTCTTGTAGTCGTCAAGGAATCCGATGGTGCCGAGCCAAAGGGTTGCGCCTAAAAGCAGCAGCATATACACATTTGCCAAATTGCCAATCAGCAAGCATGGCACAATGATTGAAATCAGAATGATCACGCCCCCCATCGTGGGGGTGCCTTTCTTGGCCATCTGCCCTTCAAGACCGAGATTGCGCACTATTTCGCCCACCTGCATCAGCTGCAGCCGCTGTATGATTTTGCGACCTATGAATATGGCAATGAGCATTGCCAGCACAAAGGCAATGCCCGATCTGAAGGTCAGGTAGGTCATCAGGCGCACGCCTGGAATTGAGCTTTCCTGTAGAGCTTGGAATATCCAGTAAAACATATTTTCGGTTTTCGGTTTTCAGTTTTCGGTTTTCGGTCTGAAATGTGACCTAAATCCTAATATCTCTTCGCGGTCGTCGAAATGGTGGGTTTCGCTGCCAATTATTTGGTAAGTCTCATGGCCCTTGCCAGCCACCAATACTGCCTCGCCTGGGCGTGCCTGGCTTAGGGCATAGGCGATGGCTTCGGCTCGGTCAACGATTTCTTTTACTTCGCCATCATAGTCAGCAGGGATGCCCGCGCGCATGTCGGCGATGATTTGCACCAGATCCTCGCTGCGCGGATTGTCGCTGGTGAGCACCACCATGCGGCTGCGCTTGGCTGCCTCGGCAGCCATCAGGGGTCGCTTGCCATGGTCGCGGTCGCCTCCAGCCCCAGTCACAGTGATTATGCCAGGCTTGTAGCCATTAAGTTCGTCCGGGAGGGTTTCGCCTATGGCACTCAGGGTGTTGGTCAGTGCGTCGGGTGTATGGGCATAGTCCACAATGGCTGTCACGCCGTTGGGCAGGTGGAATGTCTGCATGCGGCCAGCCACAGGGTGAAGCAGGCTGATGCATTTCAGCACTTCATCGCGGTCCCATCCTAAGAGCAGGCATGCAGCGTACACGGCTGTAAGATTGGAAGCGTTGTAGCGCCCAGTGAATGTAGTGTGCACTTCGGTGCCGTCGAGCGAAATCAACATTCCGTCGAGGCGATTCTCAATCAATTTGCCTTGGAAATTGGCTGGCTTGCATATTGAGAATGTATGGTGGCTGGCGGGGGTGTTCTGCATCATCACCTCGCCATTTTTGTCGTCGATATTGCTCAGGGCAAAGGCCTGGGGAGCCAAGCCGTCGAAGAAACTTTTCTTGGCTGCCAAGTAATTGGCAAATGTCTTATGGTAGTCCAGGTGGTCGCGCGTTAGGTTGGTGAATATGCCACCGTCGAACTTCAGCCCCGCTATGCGATGCTGATGAGCGGCGTGGCTGCTCACCTCCATGGCGCAGAATGTGCAGCCAGCCTCCACCATCTTTGCCATGGTCTGATGCAGGGTCACCACATCGGGGGTGGTGTGGGTGGCTGGGTGCTCTTCACCGTCGATTTTGTTAGCTACAGTAGAAAATAGGCCTGCCTTGTGTCCCATAAGGCGAGCCATATCGTAGAGCAAAGTGGCAATCGTAGTCTTGCCATTGGTGCCAGTGACGCCCACAAGCGTCAGTTTGCTCGATGGATGCCCGTACCACTCGTCAGCGAGTTCTCCAAGGGCAATAGCTGAGTTAGGCACCACCACCCATTCAATTTCAGGGTGCTGGTCGGCGCAGGCTGGCTTGTGTTCGCATACCACTGCCTTGGCCCCCGAGGCTATGGCTTGGCCGATGAAGTCATGGCCATCAACGGTCACACCCTTCTCCGCTACAAACACATATCCGGGCTTTACTTGCCTCGAATCAGCTGTCAATCCAGTGTAATTTTTGAGATTCATTATATTTATTTTCGGAAAAACGGGAAAACGAAATAGTCAGCGCAGGGCGAACTCCACTCGGATTATCTGCCCTGGCCGCGCCTTGGTGCCGGGAGCTGGCTCTTGGCGCGCGGCAAAGCCATTGCCATGCGCCTCGATGCGATAGCCCGAATCTTCAATCAGGGCTAAAGCTTGGCGCATACCCAAGCCCACCACGTCGGGCACTCGGCCTTCGCTTGGCTTGGCTGGCAGTCGCAGTTTTTTGCTGCGCTTGGCTCCCACCACATCGCGCACTTCGTCGATTTGAGTTTTGTCGCAGGCGAAAAGGGTAGGCATTGACTCTGCGTTGCCATCAGCCAGATAATCGCTGTATTTGCCCAGCAGCCCATGAGCATAAAGCTTGAAAGCGATATTTTTCACCACATAGCCCGATGTGGTGGCTGCTCCCCTAAATTCTGGGGCGGGATTGGAAATCAGCACCATGCAGGTATACTTGGGGTCCTCGTAGGGGAAGATGCCGCAGAATGCCAGGCGGTAATGGCCTTGGTTGTAGCCTCCGCCAGTGCCGGGGATTATTTTGCCCTCGCTGTCACGCTTGGCCTCGTTGGCTATGATGCATGTGCCTGTCTTGCCTGCTATGTGCACTATATTGTTGCGGAGGCTTTTGGCTGTGCCTCCCTCGCCATAAACCACCGAGTAGAGCATGTCCATCAGGATTTGGGCGTTCTTTTTCGAGCAGATGCTGTCGCGCACATAGCTTATATCGCATTTGTGCACTGTGCCATCGCTTGATATTTTCTCCTTCACCATTCGCGGACGCACAAATTTGCCTTTGTTGGCAATGGCATTGTACATGGCGCAGGTGTAGAGTGGTGGAATCATGGTGCTGTAGCCGTAGCACATGCGCGATAGCGACACTCGTCCACCCGCCTTAGGGTCGAGGGTGGGGAAGTAAGGTGTGCGCTCGCCAGCCATGCCGGTGCCGAATTTGTCGAAGAAACCAATTTCACGCAGGCGCTCACGGAATCCATTGAGATTGTTCTCATAGTGCGGGGCAATCAGCTTGGTCATGCCGATATTCGAGCTGTACTCCAAGAATCGGCTTACTGGCAGATAGGCGGGCGAGTGAGTGTCGCGGATGGGCGAGCCCCCGGCATAGGCGTAGGTGCTGCCGATGGGGAAAGCTCGGTCGATGGGGGCAAAATTGTCCTCCAATGCCACAATCATGGATATGGGTTTCATCACTGAGCCGGGTTCAAAGGCTTGCAGGGCGCGGTTCATTGCCTCGATGTAAGTGTCATCGTCGCGCGTGGGATCTTTTTCGAGATTGGATATGGCTTTGATGTCGCCCGTGGCAACCTCCATCAGCAGGCAGGTGCCCCAGTCGGCATGGGTGAATTGCAGCATGTCTTGCAATTCGCACTCCACAATGTCCTGGATATTTACATCGATGGTTGTGCGCAGCGAATAGCCGTCGATGGCAGGCTGCTCTACCCACTTCTGCACGCCTCGGGTCATCTGGGCGTACTTGGCAGTGCCTTCCTGTCCGTAAAGCAGTGAGTCGAGGGCAGCTTCCAAGCCTGAATAGCCATGCAGCACATCCACCGAGTCACCCGAGCGCTTGGCCCCCTCGAATTTGGCTGTGCGGCGGTAATTGCATCGTCCGATGCTGCGCTGAGCCATTGAGCCGTAAGGCATCATGCGCGTCATCTTGGGGGTTGCATACAGCCCATGCTGACGGTGCTTCTTGGCCATCTCAGCGAAATATGGGAATGTGAGGATTCGCTGATAGTCGTCGTATTTGGCCTCTTTCAGCAGCACATGGCAGCGCTTGCGGTCTTTGCCCGGCTTGGCGAGGGGCTTTGCCAAATATTCAAGCCATTCGTCGGAGTTGCGCTTGTGATAGTATTTGGCCATGCTGTCGGCCAACTGTGGCAAGTTGGCAGCGAAAAGCGAATCGGATCGGCTGTTGGCATTATAGTCGAGGCATACGTTGTAGCGCATCAGGTTTGTGGCCAGCACAGTGCCGTCCGAGGCTAAGATGTCGCCTCGGCGCGGTTGCACGAAGAAGACAGTATTGAGCACCCTCTCTGCCTTGGCATTCCATTTGTCAGCATTGACCACAGTAGTCTGCACGGCATTGTACACGATGCCGATTGCCATCAGGGTGATCAGCACCAGCACCAAGCCGTAGCGCATCAGGATTTTGCGTCGCTTGCTATTTGTTTTCTTCCGTGTAGCCATTATCCATAAACCTAAATCCTTAAACCTAAATCCTTAAACCTAAATCCTTAAACCTAAATCCCTATCTCCCTATTGGCTGGTATCTCAAAATATACGGTGGCTGCGATTGCACATGCAGAGCCAAGTTGAGGCTGTCGATGCTGTGTTGCATCTGGCTTTCGCGTGTGCGGCTCTTGTATTCGCTCTGCTGGCGAATACTCTCGCTCTTGGCGATAGAGAGCTCTTTTTCAAGTTTGGCGATGGTTTCCATGCGGGTTTGCACCTCATATTTGATGCCTATGTACACCATGAAAAGGGCAAGGACAATTATGACGCTGAACTTATTTCGGTTGAAGAACGCGCTCGACACCACATCGCCAAAAAGCAGCCGCAGGGCTGATGTACCCACTTGGTCCGAGGCTTGCTTTATCTTGGTTTTCTTAGTTGATCGTGTAGCTGTTGGCATGGTTGTATGTTTTAGAGAGAGTTTGCTGAGATTCTTTGAGGAGGCTGAGGGTTATGATTTTCGGGCGATTCGCAGCTTGGCGCTGCGGCTGCGCGGATTCGCTTCTATTTCTGCATCGTCGGGCACGATAGGCTTGCTCGTGAGCAGCTTCATCGGAGCTTCCGCTCGTCCGTATAAGTCGGTTTCTATTTTGCCCTCGCAATTGCCGGTTTTCATGAAATTTTTTACCAGCCGGTCTTCCAGGCTGTGGTAGGTGATAACTGCCAAGCGCCCCCCGGGCTTCAGAGCCTTTACGCTTTGCTCGAGCAGGGCGCGTATGGCAGTCAGCTCGCCATTTACTTCGATTCGGAGAGCTTGGAACAGCTGGGCCAACTCTTTCTTTTCCTGCTTGGGGCTAATGTGCCGCTTGCATACTGCCAATAGCTGCTCCACTGTGTCGATGCTCTCCGTCGTGCGTGCCTTTGCGATTTCTGCAGCCAAGCGGCGGGCTTGCTTTAACTCGCCATATAGGTAAAAGATGTCGGCCAATTGCTCTTCGGCGTAGGTGTTTACTACCTGGGCTGCCGTGAGGGATGCCTTTTGGTTCATGCGCATATCCAGCGGACCGTCCCAGCGAAATGAGAAGCCGCGTTCGGGGTCATCGAAGTGGTGGAATGAAACTCCTAAGTCAGCCAAGATGCCGTCGATTTCTCCTACGGGAGCCTTGCAATAGCGCAGGAAATTGGTGAGGAAGCGGAAGTTGCCGTGAATGATAGTGAATCGCGGATCCTCGATGGCTCGTTCACAGGCCTCGATGTCCTGGTCGAATGCATAAAGATGGCCTGCGGGTGATAGCAAGTTAACGATTGCACGCGAATGGCCGCCTCCACCATAGGTGCAGTCGACATAAGTGCCCTCAGAGAAGATGTCAAGTCCCTCGATTACCTGGGGCAGCAAAGCTGGTATGTGGTAGGCGCGCTGGTCCATCGATATGTAGCTAATTATATGCAGTTAATGCGCGTGATTATGTAAAAATTACACATTGCACGCAATTAGGCCCCAAAATTACAAATTTTTTGTGAAAAATTTACATATCGAAACAACAATTTTGCCAAAAAGTTATCAACATACACGTAACCCCTTGAATATCAATAATTGTAAAAATTTTCAAATGTAAACTCTGCCAGTGCCCCGATTCCATGACCAATGGCATATCAATCCTCAATCAAATCTCTATCACTTGTCTTGGCAAATGCTCAAATGGGAAAAGGATGGCTACTCCCTCGCGATGCAGCAAAAAAGCCATCGCTTCAAGCTGTGCCGCACGCAACTGCTTCATCATCTCTTTGTCGCAATGCAGCCACACTACCCATTTCTCCGATAAAAGGTTCTTTGTCTCTTCGATTCCAAGCCCTTGAGCCACAGCCAATCGTGCTGAATCCACTTGTGCCCAGCTCGTTGGCTTGCGTGGCTGTTCACGATGCGGACAGGCGATCTTAGCCACGGCTGCCGATGCTTTGCCATATTCCTTGATTTCGGATGGTTGCAGCCAAGCCGCAAAGCGGTAAAGCAGCTTGTCATTTTCCCCAGGCAGCCGTTTGTAATCATAAAATGGGTGCCGCTCGCCTATCACCTCCGTTATCAGCCGGAAGGCGAAGGGGGAATGTACGCCGAAACCTCGGCGACGCATAAATCTCGGATAACCCATTTTATAATGAATAATGAATAATTAATAATGGGATCAGGCGGGGTCTTTTTTTCCGACGATGAGAGAGAACCAGATTCCCGCAACCACCCACATGTAAATCAGGCTCACGCAGGCATAGGCTACTGTGCCAGTGGCATGCAGGCTCTGCGGGTCAAAGATCATAGTCACTTTGTGGTCGCCAGCCGGCACTCGTAATGCTCGCAGCACATAGTTTACACGGCCCAGTTCGGCAGCATTACCATCAATAGTAGCATGCCAGCCCCAAGGGAAGTAAATCTCTGAGAAGACTGCGATTCCGCCATTGGCTGTGCGCACATCGTAGTGCAGCTCGTTGGGCGAATACTTAGTCATATAAATTGTATCGCTTGCAGCTGGTGCAGCGTTGAGGTCCTGCAGCACTTGGTGGAATTTCTCATCAGCCACAGCCTCGTGGGCTGGGTCGAGATGCTCGAGTGCAGCCATCTCCTCGTTGGCATTTTTCACATAGCTGATTTTGCTTACCAGCCAAGCGTTGCCCAAGGCATCGGGGTTGAGAATCACGGGCTGCTCCTTGTCGCCAGTGATGATATAGCGCGCATTGAGCATGTCGAGCACGCGCAGGTCGGCGTCGAGGCCGTAGGCGATGTCCTGCAACTGCTCGGGATATTCAGCCAGCACCGAATCGGGCAGGGTGGCCAGGTCGATAAGGTCGTTGACATGCTCGGTGCCGAGCATCGAGGCAATCCTTGGCAGCGATGTGGCGTACATCATGCGGTTTTGAATCAAATCCTCGTAGCGATTGAGCTTGGCAGCATGGTAGCCGCCAATCATGTGATGATGATAACTGCGAGTGGCCACGCCGAAGCCGGGGATGTCCATCACTCGGTAATGCGGATCTTTGTCTTGCAGGATTAGGTTGTCGATTTGGTCGGGCTTGAAGGGGTCGTACTGCGCAGCGGCAAATGGATCCTGGGCAGCAAAGCAGTCAGTGCTAACATATCGCTTGTCCACGCTGTAAAGGTCGATAATCACCAAAGCTAAGATGCATGGCACTGTTACCGCCCATGAAATCTTCTGCTTGCCTTGGAGCAACAGCAACACAAATCCCAGGGCCAAGAACACAAGGCTTCTCACGCAGTCATCCCTCAGCATCCCAAAGCGAAGATTCTCTACGGCTCCTTGCAGCCTCTGCGGATTCACATACTGGCTGTATTGCTCGCCGATTGCAGAGAGGGTCTGCATGTCTTGGCTTGTGATGGCGCTGCCAAAGATTGATGGCGCAATCCACCCCAAGATGCACACTGCACCGCAAATGCCAAATGAGATATATAAAGCATTAATCCGGGACTTCTGGGACAACCGGGACATCTGGGACAACCGGGACAACCGGGACAACCGGGACACACAGGACCTGGCTGTCCCGGTTGTCCCAGCTGTCGTGGTAGTCCCGGTTGTCCCGGCTGTCGCGTTAGTCCCGGTTGTCCCGGCTGTCGCGTTAGTCCCGGCTGTCTCGGTCAAAAATTCTACCAAGCCCAGCACTGCCAATACTGGTATGCAGAATTCCGCCACAACCAATATGCTCTCCACTGCCCTGAATTTGCTGTACATCGGGAAATTGTAAATCATCAGGTCAGTAAGCCATTCCAAGTTGCGGCCAAGTGCCAGCAGGATAGAGAAAATGGTGAGAATCACCAATGCCCATTTCAGCGGTCCGCGCACAATGATGCATCCCAATATGAACAGGGCGAAAATCAGTGCTCCCACATATACTGGTCCATTAGTGCCCTCCGAATCGTTGAAATACTGGTAGAAGAATGGCAGGAAGGGCTGCGCATCGCGTGGCACATCGGCAGCGCCGTCGAGCTTGTCAAGGGTCATTGGCTGCATCTGACCTTTTTCAGGACGAGCCGTGGCTCCACCCTTGATGTTGGGGATAAGGAGCGAGAACATCTCCTGGCGCCCGTAGCTCCAATTCACAATCTCAGCCTTGCTTAGGCCACCTGTGGGGCGCTCGGTAGGCTGGGGCGCCTCTTCGCCGTCGGGTGCAAAGGCTGTTAGTTCGCTTTGGCTGCGCTTGGTTTCTTTGGTGTACTCGTAGGTATTGTAAAGGCTTGGCAGATTAGCGCCTACGGCTAAAGCTCCAGCTGCAATCAATACCAGGGTGCCGATTCCCCAGTCCTTTAGGCGGTTTTGGAATATGCAGTCGATAAGGTAGGCAATTGCGAAGCCAGCCATCACGAAGGCGAAATAATAGGTCATCTGGGGATGGTTGGCGTTGAGCTGGAGCATGGAGAAGAGGGCAGTCAGTCCTCCACCCAGCACCCAGCGGCGCCGGTAGCATAGCACCAAGCCGCCTATCGTAGGCGGAATATAGGCCAGGGTCACAAATTTCCATATATGGCCGGCGCCGATGATAATCACAAAATAGGTGGAGAATCCCCACGCCACGGCTCCGATCAGCGCTCCCCACCACCGGATTTTCATGCAATAGAGCAGGATAAACATTCCCAGCATCATCATCATCATCAGGTTGCTGGGGCTGGGGAGGCCAAGGCCGTACACCGTGTTGAGCCAGGTGAAGAGCGAGTTGCTGGGATATGAGGGCGAAATCTGGAATGTGGGCATGCCCGACATCAGCGAATTGGTCCACAGGGCTTTCATGCCTGTGGCTTTTTCGTACTGCTGGGCCTCGTGGCCGTTGGCTGCGCCCTGCTGCATATCGCTTTGCATCAGCGAGTTGCCCTCGAAATTGTCGGGGTAGAAAAATGCCAGTGAGATTATGGCCATCACAGCCACTCCCAAGAAAAAGCCCCACACCTGAGGCTGCTTAAACCATCCAAGTATTTTGTCCTTCATCGGTCAGTATTTAGCGTAATTTCCAATTTTCCCGCAAAGTTACAAAATTCCTCCCAATTTACAGATACTTTGATTTCCCTAATTTGCCACTTTTTCTTTACCGACCTCAGAGATTAGGGGGTGAGGAGGTGACGGGTGGCGTCGAGGTCGTGGTGGAGTTGAGAGCGGAGGGCGTCGAGCGAGGGGAATTTTTGTTCACTGCGGAGGCGATGTGCGAAGCTTAGGGTGACTGGGGCGGCGTAGAGGTCGCCTTCGTAATCGAGGATATGTGCCTCGATGGATAGGTGGCCGTCATCATCTACGGTAGGGCGAGTGCCAATATTTATCATCGACGGCATCCCATTGAGATAGCCCGCATATGCGCCGCGCAGGGGTATAAGTTGCTGAGCCATGTCAGGCTCTACATTGGCCGTGGGGAAGCCAAGTGTGTGGCCAAGGCGATAGCCATGGTGCACATGGCCCTCGATGGCATAGTCGCGCCCCAGCATGATGTTGGCACTGCGGATATTGCCCTCAGCCAACGCTCGGCGGATAGCTGACGAACTGACTGTGCCAACCACCGTATCGAGCACCAATTCCTCGGCTCGCTCCACCTTGATGCCAAGAGTGACCCCTATTTCTTGATAACTTGTGAAATCCTTGATGCGGTCGTGGCCAAAATGATGATTGAAGCCCATTATCAAGGCCTTAAGACCGAAGCGGTCGCGGAGCATCAGCATAAATTCGCGGGCAGTGAGTTGGCGCAGGGCATCGTCGAATGGCAATACCTCCACCATCTCAGCGCCTGCCGAGTGGAGTAGGGCGCGCTTCTGAGCCGGGGTGGTGAGCAATTGAGGGGCTCGCTCAGGTGCAACCACTTGCAAGGGATGGCGGTCGAAAGTGAAGATGCAGCTCGAATCCCCATGGGCTTTCGCCACGGCGCACACCCTCTCTACCAAGGCCTGATGACCCAGGTGCACACCATCAAACATGCCAATCGTGCCAACCACTTTTTAAATTACAAATTACAAGTTACAAATTACAAGTTACGAGTTACGAGGTACGAAATACAAAATACGGGGTAGGGTTATTCTACGAGCTTGTTTTCTTTCAATACGGTGAAAAATTCCTTGCCATCAGGCACATGGGCGCCACGGAAGCCCAGCTTCTCGGCTGCTGCCACATTCACCTCAGAATCGTCGAGGAAGAAGGTCTCCTCGGGCTTGATTTTGAATTTTTCGATCACATATTCAAAAATCTTGGGGTCGGGCTTCATTACCTTGGCCTCAAACGAGGTAGCAATCCCATCGAAATATTCCTTGATGCAGAGGCCATCCTTTTCGAAATCTTGCAGGATAAATTCATTCCACATGATAGTGTTGGTATTGCTCAGCAGGTACACATTGTACTGCTGGCGAAGCTGTTGCAATTCGTGCAAGCGATGCACTGGTATGCCGATAAGGAATTGCATAAAGGCATTGTCGATTTCCATATCGGTCACGGGGCGCGGAATCAACTCGCGCATCACCTTGTGGAAATCTTTGGGTGATATCATGCCCTCTTCGAGCAATCTGAAGGGGCCTTTCTGACCGTATTCGCCAAAATAGCGTTCTGGCTCGTGCAGTCCAAGCAATTTGAATGCCTCCACGCAATGCTCTTTCTTTATGTCCATTATGACCCCGCCGAGGTCAAACATCAAATTCGTAATCATTTCTACGTTTTTAGTTTTACGTTTTTAGTTTTACGTTTTACGTTTTACGTTTTTCGTTTTTAGTTTTACGTTTTACGTTTTTCGTTTTTAGTTTTACGTTTTAGTTTTACGTTTTACGTTTTACGTT
>JAJBUG010000036.1 GCA_020860515.1 Bacteroidales bacterium
GCGCCATGATCTTTGGCTAGGCATCAGCCACGGACTTTTGCGCATGAGCCGATTTCTGGATCATCTTCCACCACAAATATGGTTGCAAGTTTGCGACCGCGCTGAGGTTCCGCCTCTTCCTTTTCTTCGAGCTGAGGTTCAAATTCAGGCTTCTGGATTTCATGGATCGGGGGCTCGGGATTTCGCTCCACTTTAGCATCCGTATTTTTTGGGAAAGCAGCCACAAATTGCGAGCCTGCCCCCTCGGGGTTGTCGCCCACAGTGAGTGCTCCATCATGAAGCTGCATCAACTTGTAAGCCAAGTGCAAACCTATGCCTGTGCCCGAAGCCTTATTGTTAGCCACGCGATAGAATCGCTCGAATATATGCTCACGCTCTTCCTTGGGCACCCCGATTCCAGTATCGGTAACAGCAATCTTTATCCAATGCTTTCCTTCTCTTTCCTCAGTTGACAGATTCAGATTCACCTTCCCTCCATCTGGAGTGTACTTCATGGCATTCGACAATAGATTCATCACTACTTTGTCGAGATTGGTTAGGTCAAAATCAGCCTCCAATGCTTCGCTGCCGTCATGGGTAAATGTGAACTCAATGTGCTTCTTTTCAGCAGCGGGGATGAATGTAGTGTAAAGTTCCTGCAGAAACTCTACAAGATTCATTCGAGTATATGAAAGGCGCATCTGATGATTGTCGATTTTGCGCAAGTCCATAATCTCATTTACAAGTCTTAGTATGCGCTTGCCATTGCGCAAGATTGTGCGATAGCTGCGCTGTCGCTCTGGGTCGCTGTCCTTAGCCATCAATTGCTCCACCGGACTCATCACCAAGGTCATAGGAGTTTTTATTTCATGGCTTACATTGGTGAAGAACTGTAATTTGGCCTCTTTGATTTCTGCTTCGCGCTGATGCTCCTGCTCAACGAGCTTCTGGTGTTTGCGTTGGCAGTAAATCAGATAGCGTCCATACACAATGCCACAGAAAATAAGCACCCAGATTATCCAAGCCCACCATGTGGCATACCACATGGGCGCAATGTCGATGAAAATCACCTTTTCTTCGCACTCCACACCTTCGCCCACAGCCTTAAGCTTAAGGGTATGCTTGCCTGCAGATAGTTTGTTGAACGTAAGGCGATGACCTCCGTTGATTGGAGCCTTCTGCCGAGGCATCTTCTGCCAGTCAGCTCCATCAAGTGAATAGGCAAACACTGGCTCGTTCGACCCATACGCCTCCAGCATATTGAAATCTACTGAGAACAATGCTTCGCCTGGGCCCAAGCAGAAGGTTTCCGTCTCTCCTACTGAGCGGTCGGTAATCAGCCTCCCATTGCTAAGGCTGCCAGCCTTTACTGGCTCAGCGCCTACGTAGAAATCAATTATGCGCACCGTAGCCTTGGTTGGCACCATCTGTATCTCCTCAGGATTAAAGTATGAAATGCCGTTAAGGCCTCCGAAATAGATATGCCCATGATCATCTCGACACGAAGCATTGCGATAAAATTCATTGCCTTGCAGCCCATCCTGCACTGTGAAATTCACCATTTTGTTGGTCTTTGGGTCAAAGCGAGTGATGCCGGCATTGGTGCTAATCCATAGATATTTGCCGTCGCTCTCGATGGCATGCACCATCACGCTGGGGAGGCCTGCCACCTCGTCGATCAAAACTGAGGTGCCATCAGGCAAGACTTTGGCCAGACCATTGATTGTGCCAGCCCACACCGTGCCTTCATCGTCAATCCAGATCGACGATACTATCATCTGAGGCAGCATGCGCTTGATGCTGCGACCATCCAATGCAAAGAGGCCATCGTAGGTGCCAAAATACACTCGGTCGCTCTTTGGATCTTTCATCAGAGCATTTATCCATACATTATATTCACCATTCACCTCATAAGGCAGAGCGGTGCGAGTGGAATAGTCATACTTGAACAAGCCGTCGCCCATCGTGGCAATCCATAATCCTCCCTTGCCATCCTCTTGCATGTCAAATGCGCTCTGCACCCTCTTTCCGCTTTTTGTGCGCAACGGCACATCACGGTAAGAGCCATCTTTGGAAATCAGACCTAAGCCCTTGTCATAGGAAGCCACCCAAATATTTTTTAATGAATCTTGATATATGGCTGTCAAGATTTCTGGGTATTGACCACCATAAAAATGTTGACTGTCGGTTAAATCCGGATTCATTCGATACATGCCGTCATTATCGGTCCCAACCCACAGATTATCATCAGCGTCGTGGAATACAGCTGTCACGCAGGCATTTCCTATAAGCAGAGGATGTTCTGAGCGTTGTCCGATTAGAGAAAACGCATTGGTATGAGCAGGCACCATCATTAGCCCCTTTTGGAAAATACCAAGCCAGAGGTTACCGTAAGGGTCGCGCTTGATACTATGCACTTTATATTTGCGAGAGAATGGCAATTGATCGGCCATGGATATCATTTTTCCCGAGGCGGGGTCATATCGAAACATTCCATTGCCATCAGTACCGACAAGCAAAGTGCCATCATCTTCGCCATACATCGACTGGATGGGTAAATTCTTGGGGCTTTCCTTGGTAAGCCATTCAAAATCGTCAGACTTTGAATCATAACGCATCAGGCCATGCTCACGAGTGCCAAGATAGAGAGAGCCATCTGCACCAAGAGCAAAGCATCGGCCTATGGGAGCATTGCTGTCGTGAAGATAGTACCTAAGACTGCCATCTTGTGCGATGCGTCCAACACCCTTTTTGTCCTGAAGGAACCATATATCGCCATCTTTAGTAGCAATGAGGCGATGAATATTTTGCACAGAGTCGGGATGCAGCAATTCATCGACCCTAATCACACCAGCATCTGAAATATGTGCTTTTATTAGATAATGGCAGCCAAGCAACAATTTGCCATCGGGTGACTGGGCAATACTGCTGACTGAGATATTTTGTGGGTCGTCACGGTGCTGCTCGGTCAGAGGAGTGAAGGAATCAGTGGCTCGGTCGTAAACTTGCAGGCCGTGGTAAGTGGCGACGAGGAGATTATGATCTTTATCTTCAAAAATAGTAGGCACGA
Organism: Bacteroidales bacterium; assembly: GCA_020860515.1. Classification (GTDB taxonomy): domain Bacteria; phylum Bacteroidota; class Bacteroidia; order Bacteroidales; family Muribaculaceae; genus CAG-873. Next base: position 3,050 of record JAJBUG010000036.1, read on the forward strand.
AATTATTGCTAAGCGAGGTGCTGTCGCCTGGGATATGGCGATAGATGGTGAATTTTGAACCGTCGTAGCGATTGAGCCCATCCTGGGTAGCTACCCATAGATTACCATAGTAATCATATACAACCTCGTTGATAAGGGTACTCGACAGATTATAGTCCGACGAAAACAAATGTGGCTGTTGCGCCCTGCAACACAATGCCAACAGCAAAAAGAATATGGAAATTATGCGACGCATTGGAATATTATAGTCAGTTGGTTTAAGGTAGTAGGTTGCAAAATTACAAAAAAATATTTAATCTTTTGTAGATTTTAACATTTAAATTTAAAAAAGAAATTGGTCATGATAATTTGGGATTTTTGTCTTGAGAAGTTACAAAAAAGCTGGAGCTGACAGGCGACCCAGTCTATAATCGCCAAGCACCGGCGAATACACGTCACATGCGTCGCTATGGCACCAGTGTCAACACCAGCCTTTCTGTTTTACACCTAAAATAACCTTCCATTGCTTAAACTGACTAATTCATGTCAAAACTGACTAATTCATGTATGTATAGCAAATTTCCTATTGCAAAGTTAATGCCAAATCCCCAAAGCCCTCTTTGACCCTGTAACATTTCATTTCCACCAAGTTCCCTGGGCCCATATTAATGTAACATAACTCTTTTCCAAAGTTACATTACAATGAAACATTCCACACATTCTGGTTAGCGTATCCAGAATGTGTGGCCTTGGTAGATATAGCAACCCGTGGCAAGTGAAGAAAGTTTTTCTTTATTGCCAAGAGGAATACCTTGGAGGGAATATACTGTGTCGTTGAGACATGTATCGGATACAAGATCGGTAAGCGAGTTGTAAGGATTATTGTTGGTGGCAAACACCTGCTTAATGCTGATGGGCTGATAGCCATAGGCCCAAAAGCCCACGCGATAGATGTGCGATGTGTCGAGGGCTTCAATGCCCGTCTGTACGCCATCCTCAACAACTGGCTTCATCATGCCATCGAGATCACAGATAACAATAGTCTTTTCTCCAAAATCAATGCTATAGGGTTGTTCCCAATAGCTGGCTGTGTCAAACACACGAAAAGCCAAACCATTTGACTGCGGCGCATTCAGCTCAGCCACTAAATATTTATATCCGGAAAGGTCAATTGGGGTGTCATACTGCCAGCCACCAAAGCCCCATTGGCCGGCAGTGAAAGTATTTGTTGACGCATCAAAAGTACCATTCTCCCATATGGATGGATTGAAATAGGTGAAATCGAAAACAAAATCTCCCTCCTCGGGTGAGGGTGTGGGAATCACAGGTTCCTCTTCCTCATAACTAACCACCGGGTCGTCAATGCCCATCAATGCTAATGCCTGAGTGGCGTAGCGGCAACCAAGCACGCGATAGCTATGCGACGTAAAATGCAAGCCATCACCTTTCTGCTCGAGATTGGCGGCCGATACTACGCGGCAGTTGTCGATGGTTTGTGGCAAAGTGTTAATTATAGCATTCATGGAACCGCAAGCGCCTCCCATATCCGATGTCACCACTTGGCCCGCAATTAGAGGGACTTCTTCAGCGTTTAGTTCCAAGTCAGCAAGCAGGTCATCATAGATTTTTTTCACCTTATCAGGCCATTGTTGGTCGCCAGTATTTGATTCGCCTTGGTGAAGGAGCATACCTTTGATCACGCCTTGCTTCTGCGCTTCTTTAGCGCAAGCCAAAAGGCGAGCGTAGGGCGCATTATCATAACACGACATGAAAGATTTGAACCAGTCGGCCTCATTTTCAAGGTCGGCCGGATCAAAATCTTTATCAAGATGTTCGATGCTGCAACCTCCAATAGCCACCACGATAACGCCTACCTTTACTTCTTCGGGAAGATTCTCGGCCATAGTGCGACCAAAATAATCTACTGGGCAGAGGCCTGTAGATTGACGCACCAATGGAGGTGTGGCTGAGTACCAATTGTACATCTCCCGAGCAGGAGAAGAATAATCCACCGCTGCCATCATCTGAAAGCGGTCAGGAATGTTAAGATAGTCAATAGTTTCGATTTGTCCTGCACCTTCCATGTTCGACTGGCCGAAGCAGAGATAGATGTAGAAATTGGGATCGCATTCAGCTTGCACGGCAAGAGCAATCAGCATAGCAATTACGGAAATAATTTTTCGTAGATTCATGACTTGTTTTTTTCTTACAAAGTTATTTACTTATATCCTAACCGCTCTCATAAATGTGTTACTTATTTCTATTTTGAGGTTACAATTTGAATATTTCTTGAAAAAAATATTTAAATTTATCTAATTCAAAGTTGTTTATATAGAAAAGATTGGTTAACTTTGCAAATAATCGACTAAAGACTTGGATTATGGAATACTACGACCCAAGGGCGGACATTGTGTTCCGCAAAATATTTGGTGAGCACAAGCATCTGTGCATCAGCCTGCTCAATGCGTTGCTACCACTTAAAGAAGGCGAGCTTATTAAAAGCATCGAGTACTTGCCATCGGATATGCTTCCCGAGCTGCCTGAGGGCAAGAACTCAATTGTGGATGTGCGGTGCGAGGATGAGAAGGGTCGGATGTTTATTGTGGAAATGCAAATGTACTGGACTGAGGCATTCCGCATGCGAGCGCTTTTCAATGCTTCGAAAGCTTTTTCCAACCAAGCCAAAAGAGGCGAGAAGTTCAGGGAGTTGCAGCCGGTTTACTGCCTGTGCCTACTGAATGAAAACATGCCTGAGACCAAGGAATACGTTGACGAATACCGACATGTGTATATTATACAGCATGACAACCACAAAGAGCTTACTATCGAAGGAATGACATTTGTGTTTATCGAGCTGCTAAAATTCCATACCTCAAACAAGGCGCATAAAAAGCTGACAGATTTATGGCTTACATTCTTGACGATGATGCAGGACAATCAGGATAGCGTAATACCACCCGAATTGTCCTCTGACCGTAATGTAAGCGAGGCTGTGAACTATATCAAGGAAATGAAACTAAACCCTGAGGAAAGAGCCCATTACGAGAAGTTCTGGGATAATGTGGCTTGTGAACGCACTCTTTTGGCCGAACGTTACGACATGGGGGTAGCGAAGGGCATTGAGCAGGGCATTGAACAAGGCATTGAACAAGGGAGCCAGAACACAAATCGTGACAATGCCAAAAAGATGAAAGACCTTGGAGTATCCATCGAAATCATTTCTCAGGTTACGGGACTTTCACCCGATGAAATAAAAAAGTTGTAATTAAACATAAAAAGGCCCCAATGCGAGGGCCCTTTTAAAGCTGCAGGGAAATTGTATTATTGGATGGCTACCTTGGTGACTTTTTTACCTTGTACCTTGATATAGATGCCGTGGGTGGGGTTGGCGATGCGTACTCCCTGCAGATTGTAATAAACGGCGGGAGCCTCTTCGTTGGCTTCGATTGATGAGATTGATGCACCGCTTGCAACGATTACTTGTGTCAGGCTGATATTGTTGTGCCATGATGGCTTGCCCCAGCCAGCAGTGGTGGCTTTCTGGAAATCGCCATTCTCTATCATGTTGGCATCGCTGCCAGCAGCGCAGAGCGATACATTGTCAAAATAGATAGTGCCGTCAAAACCAGTCTGGCTATCGCTTGTGCCAAGGCAGAATGTAAGTCGGTCGTAAGCGCCATCAGCAGTGAAAGTGATCTCTGAGGTTGCCCATTCGGTAGTTACAGGAATCATAGGGCAGCTGTACTGGGTGGCGCCGCTTGTAGCATTTTGAGGCCAGAACACGATATTGAAATCTGATGTGGCCTTGGCATACACAGTAAATGTATATTCTGTGTCAGCAACGGTAGCCTCGGGCAGGTCATAATAGAATTGGCAGTCCCATACATTGGCAGTGCTGCCAGCATTTGCAGTGATGTCAAGCATCCCATTGCCATCAACTGTGGGAGTTTCGCCATCAAGAGTAGTTACGCCTACCGAACCATTGACGGCAGCCCAGCCAGCACACGACATTTCAGCAAAGTCGCCATTGGCGATTTGGTTGGCGCCACCCTCGGCATAGAGTTGTACGTCGTCAAGAAATAGCTTGCCTGCATAACCGCCATTGTCGCCAAGCACAAGCTGGATCATAGTGATGGGCTGAGAAGCCTCAAAGCTGGTAGTGAACTCTGTCCAGTTAGTTGTAGCATCGATTTGAGCGCCGAGACCATATTGGGTGCCAGCTGCAGAATAGCCCCAAGTGCCGATAGTGAAATCAGATTGGGCTTTTACCTTCATGGCGAGGGTGTAGGTAGTGCCTACGGTGAGGGCATCCGAGAGGGTGTAGGTCACTTGTTCGTCCCAAGCATTGGCTGTGCCTCCCTTAAGGTCGGCGCAAAGGCAGAGGTCTTCGGCTGCTGCTGAGAGAGCCATGGCGCCAGCGATAGCGCAGATAAGTAGATGTTTTGTCATAATGATTGTTGTTTTGGTTTGTGAAATTTCGTTTATGCAAAGTTAATGGATATGTATGGGGATTTATAGAAATATTGTATCTTGGTTCTTTGTGTGGAGAACTACAATGAAGCATATATCTTTTATCAAAAAACTACATGATTTTTATAGTGTTTTCGGGTGTTGAAAATAATGTAACAAATTTCTTTATTTAAGTTACAAATCACTGATTTTAAGGGGATAACGCTTCTTTGGGTATTGTGGGGAAAATTAAGAATGAGTAACTTTGCCATCGAAAATAAACCAATTTACTCCACCTTAAAATTCCTACAATCTATGTTGAGTCGAATCTCTTCAATGATAGTTATGGCCTTGTTGGCAATGGTGTCAATTACAAGTTGCTCCAACGAGGATATTTGGGACAGTTCTACCGAAGAAGCTGCCCGCCGTGAGTACTACTACAATGCAAAGTTCTACAATGCAAAGTTCGAGTCCATGTTCGGCAAAATCGATCCCAACCAAGACTGGGGCTTCGGTATCAGAGGCCTGTCCAGAGCAGTAGATACACAAGGAAATCAATGGCAAAACATTCCTTCAGTAACCTACGACGAGGTAGTTATAGTCTATTTCTATTTGATGACTACTAATCCAACTTATGTTGATAAGCTTCCAAACTATTCCAGTTATTATCTAACTCATGTGTTTGGATGTCATGATTCATATAGTGCCTATGATGAAAGCACTACTTCGATAGGGAGTGAACACATGGACTATTTTATGGCAGGGGAAAAGCAAAGTGCTAGAGATGGTTATACCCCTGCTTTAAATGAAAATGAACTGATTGCTTTAGGTTGGACTCACGTGAATGATTTTAATGCAGCAGCAAACACCAATTTTGGTGGGAATATGGTATTATATGATTCAGGTACTTATGATTTTGGCTGGAGAAATTCACAAGCCGAGAATGAATTTAAAAATTCAAGAAAATATAAAATCATTTCTGGTAAGGATGTTTTAAATTGGGCAAAAAATGTAACATGGACTGAAGCAGGTATAAAAATTTTGATGAGGAATTTGAGTTATGTGTATCAAAATCATGAATTCAGAAATTTTAATACCTGGGAAACGTTAACTACCTATTTTGTTTGGCAAGGGGATGGAGCTGCTGAAAGCACAAAAGAATATTTCAAGGATGCAATTGCAAAGATTGACCTTAGTAATATCAATGAGACTGAATTTGAACAATATTATTATATATGTTTCGATTTCGAAAGTTATCCCAAATCAAGTGCAACAGATACTTATACTGAATTCGATGGGATTTCATATACGGTAACCAATGCAGATAGTTCAACAGAAACTAAAACTGTAAAATTCATCGTTCCTGGACTTTACAAAACATTAGAAGAAGCAAAGGAGGCTATAAAAAAACTTGTACAAGAAAATCCAGATAGTTATCAAGGTTTAGATGCCAACTTGTCAAACATCAGTAGTAATTGGAGTACAACATTTACGAATAGACAAGGTGCTGACAAATGGGTCCAACCAGATGATATTTACACTGATTGGGTAGTACGCCTAAAGGGACCAGCTCTCCGTAAAACTACGGATGTCGCTCGAGTGTTAGTTGAAGACTTATCTGTAAAAGCCCTTCAAAATTTAGATAATACAGATTCCGATTGGGATTTCAATGATGCCGTTCTCGATATTTATATTTATAGTACTTATGATATGACATTGCAAAAGAATGTATCCAAGGCAGAAATTACAGTAAAAGCCCTTGGTGGAACATTGCCAATATACATAGGATATAGGGAATCCGAAGGTGGCGACATCTTATTCTCCCAAGAATTACACAGTTTCTTAGGAGTTGATTACTCTACTATGGTTAATACAGGATTATCCACGGTTAGTGAAAACACTTTAATTCTTATTGGTGACTTTATGACCAATTATGAGGCTGATTATGATAAAGTTATGATATGGGTTGATGTAGATATCACTGGCGATTCAACCAAATACATAGAAATGAATGCAAAGAAAGGAAAAGCTCCTTGCAAAATAAAAGTTGATGGCACATTCAAGTGGTGCCGTGAGCGGGTATTAGTCACAAATCCATATCCCAAATTTACAGATTGGGTTGGTGGTCGTTACGATGAACAAGATAACACATCTTGGTATTATAATGACTTAGATGATTTCGACGAGCAATGGGTAATGCCGTAGCAAAAGGACACAACTTTTTTATTTCATCGGGTGAAAGTCCCTTAACCTGAGAAATGATTTCTATGGATACACCAAGGTCTTTCATTTTTTTGGCATTGTGTAAAGTCCATAAAAAGAAAGGGGTTCTCGGCCCCTTCTTATCAGCTCATAAGTTTCCCTTTGGCAACAAGTTTATTGTTACGAAATACTAAGTAGAGAGGGATTAGAGTAGTGTTGCCTAAAAGAGTGCTGTGAGCAAGGTGAGCATCGGAGATGTATTGTCGGAGTTGCTTACATGCATCCTTAATTTTAGCATCAGGGCTTTTTGCCTTGGAACCCATGTGTTTAAGCTCGATTAGATAACTGTATTTCGCTGGATTTTCAGGTACAGTTTTTGGTACGAGTAAAAGGTCACAGAATCCATCATTGAGTTCGAGCTCTGGCCAAACGTCATAATAAGGATTATTACATAGCAAACCACGCAGAAAAGCTTGTTCCTGTGGTTCGGTATTAATTCTGTCAAATGTACCTTTACACCCACTGAAGAATGTACGATAGAAACCCTCGCCATGTGTTATAGCCTCATGGGCCTTTACTCCGCGAGCAGCCAATACTGTGTTTGTGAAATTATCATATTCATCAATGGAGAGAAAAACCTTCATCTTTTTTCTATGAGCTATAGATACAAGATGCACCATAGAATTTTTCAAATCCCTCATTGACAGAATTTCAATTCTTTCATCTTCTGAGAATACATAATCATATTGCCTGATGAATTCAGAAATTTGAGCGCGGCAATATTCGTTAAAGTTTTTCTCTAAGATATCAATATCCGAGTTATTAATGTGAGAAAAATCAAAGCGCAATACCATGTATTGGTTGGCCCATTCTGTTGGTTTTTCCCCTATATCAAGATCACCAAAAAGTTCGTGGAATCGATTCTTGAGATTGATGTCGTAATATGCCATTAGCATACTGGAAAACAGTGTTTTTCCCATGCGCCGAGGTCGCACTAAAAGAATGAACTTCTTTTGAGCTTCTAATTCTCGAATGTATCCACTTTTATCATAAAAATAATAATTTTCTTCTCTAAGAGTAATAAAATTATCTACATCAGTAGGTATTTTCTTCATATTGATCCATTATTTGTTTAACACCCACAAAATTACAAAAAATCCCTTGATTCACCAAATATCGATGGCAAATCAATAGAATTTTGGGTGAAAAATGTAGTTTGGATTATGAGAGATGCAAGTCAATCGAAGAAATATTTGCGACAGGTAGCTTGGTAAGAGGATTGTGTAACAGAGGAGTTTCAATGTTAGGAATATTTATTGTAATTTTGTGGTTGTGAAATAAATCTTATAAATATAAATCATGAAGAAATTTCTATCCATTTATGCATTGATTTCCTTAGGAATGGCAATGCAAGCTCAGGAGCTAATAATCGAGGATTTTGTGCCCTCAGAGACATGTCAACCTGGGCAAGAGTATCCTCAGGTAAATTCACAGGGATATGTGCGTTTTCGAGTGTATGCGCCTGAGGCCAACAGCGTCATATCAAGTGCTGGTCTTGGAGGGGCTATGCACGGTACTCCCCTAACCAAGAATACCGATGGATATTTCATCGGTACCACTGCAAGTCCTGAAGATCCAGGTTTTCATTATTACACTATCAATATTGATGGTGCCGTAATTATGGACCCAGGCACAAACCCCTACTATGGATGTGGACGTTGGGCAAGCGGAGTGGAGGTGCCAGCCTCGGATAAGGATTTCTACACCGAACGACTTGACATTGCTCATGGCAATATGAGCCTTATCCATTTTCCAAGCAATTATCAAGGGCAGCAACTTCGCCCAGCTTATGTATATACCCCTGCCGATTATGGGAAAAATCCATCGAAACGATACCCCGTACTTTACCTGCAGCATGGTTGGGGAGAAAACGAAACCTCATGGCCAGTGCAAGGAAAAGTGGCTCAGATTATGGACAACCTCATTGCCGATGGAGATGCCGAACCTATGCTTGTGGTAATGACCTATGGACTAACCAATAATGTGAAATTTGGAGATCGACAAGGCATTGCTGATGCGATGAAAGCATTGGAGACAGTGTTGGTAGATGAGCTGATACCTTATATCGATGCCAATTTCCTAACTGTTGCCGATAAGGAACATCGTGCGATGGCAGGATTATCGATGGGTGGAATGGGAACCCACGCTGTAACATTAGCCCGACCAGAGGTCTTTAACTATTATGGCATCATGAGCGGAGGCATTTATACCCCAGAAGAGATTGGAAGTCCAGACCTTGTAAAACACGTATTCATCAGTTGTGGCAGCAAGGAAAATCCCGACAAAGTAACTGAGGCTGTGGATGCATTAAAAGCCGCCGGCTACAGTGCCCAAAGTTATGTGTCGCCTGGTACAGGCCATGAATTTTTGACTTGGCGCCGATCATTGCATGAAATGGCCCCCCAACTTTTCAAATAATTACAATCCTATGTACAAGTTTTTTATATACGGAATAGCTCTTGCTGTAACTTGTGGTTGCTCTGGAAATAAAAACAATGAAGGCATAAACTCCGAGGCAAAAACCTTTGTTTATAAGGGCAATCCTTTGGTAAGAGATAAGTTTACGGCCGACCCTGCTCCATTGGTTGTGGGTGACACATTGTATCTTTATGTCGGTCATGATGAGTGGTACGAAGGCCAGGACTCAGCCTCAGGAGGCAAAGAATTCAATATTACCGAATGGCTATGTTATTCCACGCCTGATATGGCGAATTGGACTGACCATGGTGCTGTGCTTTCTCCTGCTGATTTTTCCTGGGCAGTCGGTGAGGCTTGGGCAGCGCAAGTAGTGGAAAAGAATGGCAAATACTATTACTATGTGACAGCGCAAGGGGGTGAACCGTTTGTTGGCAAATGTGTGGGCGTAGCTGTTGCAGATTCTCCCACTGGGCCTTTCAAAGATGCCATTGGCCGTCCATTAGTAGATGACAAGATGACCGATAACGGTGAGCGGGGCTGGTGGAATGATATCGACCCCACCGTACTTATCGATGGTGATGAAGCATGGTTATGCTGGGGCAATGGCACTTGCTTCTTAGCAAAATTAGGCAGTGATATGGTGTCGATTGATGGTGAAATTGAAGTTGTCGATCTGCCTAAATACATGGAAGGTCCGTGGCTGCACAAGCGCAACGACATCTATTATCTCACTTATGCCTCGGAAGGAGGAGGAAGTGAAGCTATTGATTACGCTACAGCCCCCTCTATGACTGGTCCTTGGACTCATCAAGGGCAGCTTACTGGCAATGCTGAAAACAGCTTTACCATCCATCCTGGAATCATAAATTTCAAGGGTCAAGATTATCTTTTCTATCATAATGCCGCCCAAACTATCGATGGACATCCCGGTGCAATCGGTCGACGCAGCGTCTGCTTCGACAAACTTTATTATAATCCCGATGGCACCATAAAACCAGTCCTCCAAACCTCTGAATTAGCGCACCAATAAGTATAATACCGAATTAAATTTAAAATATTCTTATCCTTGAATCCCGTAGTGATTCTTTCAAATAGTTATCAATATTCCCATTATCCACACAAAATCGGTGCCAAAGGCACCGATTTTGTGGTTTTTGAGAGCTTTCGG
>JAJBUG010000086.1:0-4820 GCA_020860515.1 Bacteroidales bacterium
TTAACATTTAGCAATCATTATTAAGTTTTAGCAATTAGTTTAAATCACTTCTTAATCGAATCTTTTATTACTGATCGTTTAAAGAAAATCGTTGATCGAAAAAGCTTATGTTTTGTTAAATCGAAATCTTGATCTTAAATTTGTATAAAAATTAGTCATTAAAAATTAAAATTATTACAAAATGCAGAATTACAAAATCCAAAAGCTATCTTATAAAGCTTTTCAAATTGAGCTTAAAGAGACTAATAAAACATATGATTATTTTATTGATACCAATAATATAGTTATTGATGAAAAGGAAAAGATAAGATTAAATACATTAGATGTTTTAATAGGTAAAAAAGAAGATTTTGATAAAGAATTTAGAAAATTATTAAATGAAACACCTAATGTAGTCTCTGTATTTCCACTATTAATTGCTATTTCCAAAAATGATAGAAAAAATTACATTAAAGGAGACGAAATAACAATTGCAGAAAATTACACTTTAGAAAGATTCAAAAGATATAAATTTGAATTTTCTAATAATGATAAAATTAATATAGAGGACTATCTTTATTTCTTTGATAAAGTTGGTCTTAAACAATTATATCAATTTAAAATTAAAAAGAGTACCATAGACTATGTTTTCGGTGTCTTAACGGGTCTTGATAGTAATGGACGAAAAAATAGAGGTGGCAAGATATTTGAAAAATGTATATCTGAAATTTTAGAATCTATATGTAAAAAATATAATTTTAGTTTGACAAATCAAGAAAAATATCTAAAAGCTTTAGAAGCGGATAAGATAGAAGAAATAAATAATAATAAAGCTCTACAAAAAGAGTATAAAAAGCTCTTAAAACAAAAGGCTGATTTTATTATATCGAATTTACAAAATAAAAAAGCCATCATCATTGAAATTAATTTTTTTAATGGTACAGGTTCTAAGCCTGATTCAATTATAGAAGCTTACATTGAAAGACAGGATAAATTAAATGAATTGAATATCCCTTTCATTTACATAACAGATGGAAAAGGTTATTGGGGAAGGGAAAATAATGATTTGAAAAATCAATTTGAACAATTCAATTATATAATGAATGTTTTTTATACTGTCAATAAATATCATTCAGAAAATAGTTATTTAGAAGAAATTATAAAGGAATTACTTTCTTGAATTATAATATTTCTCTTCAATATTATGAAAATTAATGGAGCTAAGCCCTTTATAAAATGGGCTGGTGGTAAAAGTCAATTATTAGAGGAAATTGGGAAGAATCTTCCTCCAAATTTCTCTAATCTCATTAATATTTATGTGGAACCATTTATAGGAGGTGGTGCTACTTTGTTTTGGATGTTACAAAAATATCCTAATATTAAACATGCATATATAAATGATATTAATGAGAAATTAATTAATCTTTATACTATCGTAAAATATGATGTAGAAAATCTTATTGAGCTTCTAAAAAAATTAGAATCCCAGTATATACCATTTAATCATGAAGACAGGACTAAATTCTTCCTGGAAAAACGCAATGAATTTAATAATCAAGATAATGACGCTTTAAAGCAAGCGGCTCTATTTATTTTCATCAATAGAACTTGTTTTAATGGCCTTTATCGTGAAAATTCTAAAGGTAAATTTAATGTACCCCATGGTAAATATTCAAATCCACAAATTTGTGATGAAGTAACATTAAGAGCTGATTCAGATATACTTCAAAGAGTAGAAATTCAATGTGGCGATTTTGCAAAAACATTAGATTTTGCAACAGAAAATACCTTGTATTATCTCGACCCTCCTTATAAGCCATTAAGTGACACTTCTTCATTTAATAGTTACGTCAAAGAAAGTTTTAATGATAATGAACAAATAAGATTACGTGACTTTTGCAATATTATATCAGAAAGAGGTGCTAAATTCATCCTTAGTAATTCTGATGTTAAAGGTAAAGACCCTGAAAACGATTTCTTTGATGAATTATATCAAAATTTCAATATAAGAAGAGTTCTTGCCACACGTATGGTAAACGCAAATCCAGAAAAACGTGGAAAATTGAGTGAACTAATGATATCAAATATAGAACAACTTAATGTTGAAGAAATACCAACACTTTTTTAATTTGTATGAGTGAGAATCTGAAAATTAGGTTTGAAGCCTTCATGTCAACTTTGCTTGACACGAATGCGAGATTGGACTTCTTTACTGATTTCGAGAAATGTTATGAGAACGTTTCTCTTATCAAAGTAAAGTTGAGTCAATTAAACTATCTACTGGGTCAACAAGATCTGGATAAGGCAATCCATATTCTTTGGGAAGAAAATCGCAAATGCTTTGATGTACTCAACATCCTCATTGCTGTAAGAGACAAAGATAAGAAAGTTGCTCTTGATGAGAATAACCAACCTGTTCTCTTAACTGATTACTTTAAAACCGAAGAAGGTGTAAAGAAATTCATCAATGAAACTGGTCTTGGATATGTATTCAGAAATCGTCAGATAACTAATCTCGTTGATTATGTATTTGGTGTTGAAGTGGGCTTGGACACCAATGCTCACAAAAACCGAAGTGGCCATGTAATGGAAGGTCTTATAGCCAATATCTTTAGAGAAGCTCAAATTCCCTTCCGTCAAGAGATATATGCTGAGGAGTTTTCTAAAGTAGAATCTGTTTTAGGAGATGACTCAAAAAGATTTGACTTTGTAATAGAAGCCAAAAATTGTACTTACCTCATAGAAGTTAATTTCTATAGTGGCGGAGGCTCAAAATTGAATGAGGTGGCACGCTCATATTCAGAAATCGGACCTAAAATCAATGCATGCACTGGATATCAATTTGTCTGGATTACGGATGGCAAAGGATGGGAATCCGCTAAAAACAAGATTGAAGAAGCCTTCAAGATTATTCCTCGTATATACAATTTAACCACCATTAAATCGTTTATAGAGGAAATTAAAGGAGATTTCTAATGCCCACATCTTGGTATAAATCGGAGAATGGTGATTTTACTCTTTCCCAAGGAAATTGTATCGAACTTCTAAGTGAGTTTCCCTTTGAGTTTGATATGATTTTCGCTGACCCTCCGTATTTCTTGAGCAATGGGGGCATCAGTTATCAGAGCGGGCAGATTGTGAGTGTCAACAAGGGCGACTGGGACCGCAGCCGTGGCGCTGAGGCTGACCATCAGTTCAACATGGACTGGCTCTCGGCATGCCGCGACCATCTCAAGCCCAATGGCACCATCTGGATTAGCGGCACCTACCATAATATCTTCGACATCGCCAACTGCCTAACGGCCCTTGGCTATAAGATACTCAATGTTATCACTTGGGCCAAGACCAATCCCCCACCCAATATCTCGTGCCGCTATTTTACCTACAGCAGCGAGTTTGTGATTTGGGCTCGCAAGCTGGCCAAGGTGCCGCATTATTACAACTACGAGCTGATGAAGGCCATGAATCAGGACAAGCAGATGACTGATGTGTGGCGACTGCCTGCCATTGGCCGCTGGGAGAAGAGTTGCGGCAAGCATCCCACGCAGAAGCCCCTGCCCCTACTCACCCGCATCATCTTGGCATCCACCGAGCCTGGGGCTTGGGTGCTCGACCCATTCACGGGGTCGAGCACCACGGGCATTGCCGCCAACCTGGCGGGTCGTCGCTTCCTGGGCATCGACCAGGAGCAGGCTTATTTGGAGCTGTCGCGCCGGCGCCGCATCGAAATCGAGAATATCCATATAGCAGAGGATTACCGCAGCCGCATCAGCCGCACCCTCAGTGGAATTGCCAAGGAAAACGAAGGGCTGACGCTTTAGGATTTTATGTTAAAGCGGCCGGTGCAGCCAGTGCGACGGTAGTTAGAGCAGCCCCAGAATTGTTTGCCTTGGAATGTGCCTGTGCTGGCGGTGCATCGCACCATTGGTGCTCCGCATTTGGGGCATAGTGGCGCACCTTGGGCTTGATCTTGGACAGTTTTGGCTTTTAGCCTTTCTTGAGTCATATTTTCTTTGAATCCGCCTTGAACTTTGAATTGCTCGAGTTGATAGTTTAACTGCCCCCTCACAATGAAGGTTATTCTTTGGCATAGGTACATCAGTGCATTAGCGCAATACACAGGGTCTGGATTCTCGAGGAAGATATCAAATTTCTGCTTCTGCGAGCGGATATGCTCGCCCACGTCATGCAGGAAATCATCAGTATATGCAGGCTTGTCGAGATCAGTGCCCATTAACATTCGATAGGCCTCGCTTTTGTTTGACCAAAATTGGCCATAGCGCAGAATATAGTTGAAATAATCCCCTTGGAGTTCGCGTAGGCTGCCGCGGCCCACGTCGGTCAGCCGCATCTCGGTTTCGCGCGAGGTATCATGGCGCGAAGCGCCCTCGGCGATATTGGCAGGCACGCTGCGGGCTGCAAGGGTCATTTGATCATACAAGCGATGGCACGGGTCGATTTGATAAGTGATAAAGCGGTCGCAGAAGCTCTGTGTGCCAAGTTGCAGGATGTTGGCCAAAACCCAGCTGTCGAGCCAGAAGTAATTGCCGCTAAATGTGATTTCAACTCCCATAGGATGGATTTTTTAGAGATTTTTTGCCTGCCAGGAAAGCGAACGGCTGACGCGATGCGATTTGCCCGGAAAAGCGAGCAAGCGAAGACGACGGGTAAGCGAACGGCTAACGCAACCGATGGCTGACGTGCGAGGTTTGCAGGTTGCTTTGCGAAGGCAAAATTAGTGAAATCCGGGGATTCCACAAAATTTGATGTGCAAATTTTGAATTTTAGATATGTTAAAATTACCAGGGGCTGGAGAGGACAGCAGTCCGATTTGCCGGGTC
>JAJBUG010000086.1:4920-57649 GCA_020860515.1 Bacteroidales bacterium
TCATCGCGGCAGCTGTCCGATTACCCGGAATCTTCGATTTACCGATTTGCCGGGTCTCATCGCGGCAGCTGTCCGATTACCCGGAATCTTCGATTTACCGATTTGCCGGGTTAATCTTATTTGCCCGGGAAAGCGGGTAAGCGAGGATAACGGGAAAGCGAACGGCTGACGCAAACGACGGCTGACGCAGTGGGCAGCAGGTCACTGACCCGCTGCTCCGGGGCTGACGCAGTGGGCAGCAGGTCACTGACCCGCTGCTCCGGAGCTGACGTTTCATGGAGCAGGTCACGGACCGCACTGCTATGGGCTGCCTCCTGGACGAGGGTTATTCGTCGGCGAGGAAGTCTTCGTCGAAGTCGAGGTCGTCGGTGTCGAAATCCCAGCCGGAATCGTAGCTTTCGCTGGTGAATTTTTCAAGCTCGCGGCCTTCGCGTTTGGTCGGGCGGCCAAGGCCCTTGCGCCGGTCAATGAAGCCAGAAATCTTCACCACCTCCAGCAGGTCGTATTGCTCCTTGGGGGTGAGATTTTCCATGTAGTTGGGCACGAGCTTGGCACCGAGGCGGTTTTGCGACAGGGCAAGCACTCGGAAGGTGTAGGTCACTGGGGGCTTGCGCACATTGATGATGTCGCCCACCTTGATGGTGCGGCTGGGCTTTACGGGCACATCGCTGCCTTGGCCCACAGTGATGCGACCTTTTTTGCATGCTTCGGTGGCAATGGTGCGAGTTTTGAAAACTCGCATTGCCCACAGCCATTTATCGATTCTCTCGTCCATATCCTTGGGATTTGGAATTCAGGATTCAGGATTTGGGATTTGGCATTTTTCCTTCTCCCCAACCCCATATGGGTTGTTAAGTTATTGAGAAACAACCCCTACGGGGTTGAATTGGAAGATCTTAAATACTAAATCCTATTTATTTGTTGTTGAATTTGCACATGGCATCCTGCAGGCCGGCCAGCACGCAGTCGCGCACAGCCTCGGCGGCGATGTCGATGCGTTCTTTCAGGGTGGCCTGCTGCTCCTCGGTGAAATGCCCCAGCACATAGTCGATCTGGCAGCCGCGCGGGAAGTCATTTCCGATGCCGAATTTCAGGCGCGGATAAGCGTTGGTGCCCAGGCACTCGGCGATGCTCTTGAGACCGTTGTGGCCAGCATCGCTGCCGCCGCTGCGCATGCGTATGGCACCGAAAGGCAGAGCAATGTCGTCGACCAGCACTAAGATGTGGTCGATGTCGATGCCCTCCTTGTCCTTCCAATAGCGCACAGCATTACCGCTGAGATTCATATAGGTGCTGGGCTTGAGCAGAACCACCTGCTGATTTTTGATGCGCCCTGTGCCCACGTCGCCGCAGCGCTGGGTGGAAAAAGAGATATTGGATGCCTGGGCAAAGGCATCCAATATCATAAATCCTATGTTGTGCCGGGTGCCGACGTATTCTGCGCCGATATTGCCCAGACCAACAATCAAGTGTTTCATACTCTATTTTATAGATTATAGAGCGGTGGCTTGACCGATTATTATGCGGTAGCAGCGGCGCCACGGGCAGCACGGGTGAGCTGCACAGCGCAAACCACAGCATTTTTGGCGTTGACCAGTTCGAAGTCGTCGAAGTGGAGGTCGCCAACCTGAAGGGTCTTGCCAAGGCCAAGGTGGTCAACGTTGATAACCACGCGCTCGGGGATTTGTGTATAGATAGCTTTAACCTTGAGCTTCTTCATCGACAGGGTGAGCTTGCCACCAGCCTTTACACCCTCGGCATGACCCTCGATCTTAACGGGGATTTCGATGGTTACAGGCTTGCTGTCGGTAACCTCGAGCAGGTCAATGTGGAGGATAGTGTCCTTTACGGGCTGGAACTGGATATCCTTGATCACAGCCATGCGGCTGGTGCCGTCGAAGTCGAGCTCGATAGCGAAGATGTCGGGGGTATAGATGAGCTTGCGCACGTCCTCTTGCTTTACAGCGAGGTCGGTGGTGATGAGGCCCTTCTTAGCGGCTTCGTCAACGGTTACGACCTTTTGGCCGGGGAGGAGCTTGCCTTCGTAGGGAAGGTCAACGAGTTGTCCGCCGTTAAGCACAACGGGGATCATTCCTTCGGCGCGGAGCGCCTTGGTGGCTTTCTTGCCAAGATTGGTGCGAGCCTCAGCTTGCAGCTTGAATGTTTTCATTCTCAGTGAGTTAATTGGTTGTGTTACTAAAAATTAAGATGCTCCTTAATTTCCCATCACACGGGATGCCTAAAAAGCGGTGCAAAGTTACGAAAAAAAATTACAAATTACAAATTAGAAATTACAAAAAAACACTGATTTTTGGGGGTAATGCTAATTGAAAAACTAAAATTAGGGAAAAAGCGTTAAATTTGCATAGACAATTGCACTACCGATATGATACTAATAGCTCCCGACAAATACAAGGGCACCCTCAGCGCCCGCCAGGCTGCCAGCATCATTGCTGACGCATTGAAGGATTTCTATTGCGTGCGCGCTCCGATGGCCGATGGCGGCGAAGGCACTGCCGCCGCTCTGTGCCACGGACCCCACTGGGAGCAGCGCGACTGCTACTATGTGAATCGTCACACTCGCACTGCTGTAATCGACAGCAGCGCTGTAATCGGCATCACTCCCGCCAGCAAGCGCGACATCCTGCGAGCATCGTCGGCTCCCTTGGGAATTAAGGTGCGCGAAATCATCAAATACGGCTGCGAAAAGGTGGTAATAGGCATCGGCGGCACAGGCTGCTGCGATGGCGGCTTGGGATTTCTCGAAGGGCTTGGGTTGGATAAATATCATACTTACCGCGAACGCCTGGTAGGCCTGGCCGATGTGGAGGTGCCTCTCCTACCCCCTGACGATGTGCCAGATGAGAAGGTGCTTGAATATCCCTCGGCATTGATGTTTGCGCCCCAAAAGGGAGCATCGGCGCTCGACCTGTCGATCCTTCGCCGACGCCTCGAAGAGGTGGAACGCCACTACGGCATGGGGCGGCATAGCGCCATCGATGGCGCAGGCGGGGGTTTGGGCTTTGCCATCGCGTCGGCCATCGATGCGTCGTGGCACAAGGGGGCTGAATATGTGCTCGACCATTACGACATCGATTGGAACCAAGTAGAACTAATCATCACTGGCGAAGGCCGCATTGACCAGCAGACAGCCCGAGGCAAGGTGGTGCATGCACTGTCGCAACGCGCTCAGCAATATGGCATACCATGCGTGGCCATCGGTGGCACGGTAGCGCAGGATTTGGATGCCACCGAGCTGCCCTACTATGTAGTATCTACCGAGGATTATTATCCCGGCTTGCCCCTGGATGCAGATTCTGCGGCAATGCGCCTGTGCGCCGCCGCCGAAAATATAGGAGTGATGCTAAAGCACCATGATCTGGTCTTTAGTCTTTAGTCTTTAGTGAAGCGCCATTGACCAGAAACCGGAGACTAAAGACTAAAGACTAAAGACCAAAGACCAAAGACTAAAGACTAAAGACTAAAGACTAAAGACTAAAGACTAAAAACTATTGCTGGTCAATGGGGTTGGGCTCGTCGGGATGGGTGTACCAGCGCGAATAGAGCAGATAGTTGTGGGCAATCTTCTGATTGATTTCTTTGCTTTGCTCAGCCTCAACACGCTTCACGAATTTGGCTGGTGTGCCAGCCCACATCTCGTGGGGGCCGATGATGGTGCGCGACAGCACCACTGCACCAGCTGCCACAATGGCGCCCTCGCCGATGATTGCATCGTCCATCACCACTGCGCCCATGCCAATCAACGCATAATCCTTGATTTTGGCGCCGTGGATAGTCACATTGTGGCCAATCGACACATCATCGCCAATCTCGATGGTTGACTTGCGGAAGAGTGTGTGTAGCACGCTGCCATCTTGGATGTTGACACGGTTGCCAATGCGGATTGAATTGACGTCGCCGCGAAGCACGGCATTGAACCATATTGTGCAGTCATCACCGATGACCACATCGCCAACTACTGTGGCGTTCTCGGCCAGGAAACAATTCTGGCCAATCTTGGGGTCGATACCCTTGAGGGGCATTATTAGAGCCATATCTTTATAAATTACAAATTACAAATTACAAATTACAAGTTACAAGTTGCAAGTTACAAATTACAAATTACAAATTACAAGTTACAAGTTACAAGTTACAAATTACAAGTTACAAGTTACAAGTTACAAGTTACAAGTTACAAGTTACAAATTACAAATTACAAGTTACAAATTTCAAGTTGCAAGTTATTAGTAATGTTTTGTGAAAATTTTCACTTTGCAAAGTTAGGAAAGAATATGATAGGAATCAAAATTTTTCTATAAAATTTTGATTTTTCTTTATAAAATATTAGGGAGATTGAAATTTTTTGATTACTTTTGCTGCAGTATTTTCCATAATCAACAACATTATGCCATACACTGACATTAATGCCATGCGTAAACAGGGGAACCTGCAACAAGCTCTTGTTATGGCGGAAGCAGAGTACGCCCGCAGGCAGGAATATCATGAGGCCGTTGCGCTTTTCTGGTGCCTCAATGATGACCTCAAGCTCACTGAGGGAGATGAGGCCGTGGCCATAGCCGAACGCATGCGACAGCTGTGGCAGGACCATGCGCCCGACAATGAGGTGCTGGCCAAGACTGTGGACCTGGCCCTGCACTCGCTTACACCCGAAGCCCAAGCCGAACGCAAGGGCTGGAAGCTCTATAAGGCCGTAAAGATTGACAGGCCCTTAGAGGAGAAAAAAGCTATCCTATTCCAATATCTTAAGCTCGGAAATCCGCGCCCGTCGCTGCTACATTCTCTAATCCTAAAAGAAGCATTGAAAATCGACCGAGAGAAGCCGGAAGATTTTGATATCACTGTGTTTGCACAGATGTGGGACTTGCAGAACCTGCGCGAGGACGACTGGGTGCAATACCAAGGCGAAGAGGGCCACACCCCCTACTCGCTCGTGGAAAAAGTAATTGGCGCCCTGGTGCGCGAACTCAACACCAGCGACCGGGAGCCCACATCAGTGTTGTCGCCACTGTTGTGCCAAGCCATCGAGCAGTTCCCCAAGAATAACCATCTGCCACGATATCAAGCTCAGGTGCTGATCAAGCTGGGACAAAAGGACAAGGCCATATCGAAATTCAAAGAGTTGCTGCTGAAGTCGCCCGACAAATTCTATCTGTGGGACGACCTGGCCGACCTTATCGATGATTTCGATGTAAAGATGGGCCTATTCTGCGGCGCCATTACCACTGGGGCCAATGACAAATTCCTGCCAAAGGTGCATCTGAAGTTGGCCGAACAGCTATGCAATCGGCAGATGTACGACAATGCCCTGACCGAACTGGAAATTTACCGCGACATCTTGCAGCGCAACAACTGGCCATTGCGAAGCAATTTCTTTGCCGTGTACAATCGCATTCCGCCTAATGCGGTGCCAGCCGACAACCGCAGCCTTTACAATGAATACAAAGCCAAGGCGATGGCATTTATATATGCCGAGATGCCTACAGTGATAATGGTGAAGACCTGGGAAAAGAAGGAGATGCAAAATGGCAAGCAAAACATCAATTGGCAGTTGCGCAGCGACCAGGATGTGTTCTGGGTAAAGCCCCGCCGCTTCCGCTTGGATTTCCGTTCGCCCAATGGCGCAATGTTCCGCGCCAAGGTTGACAATGGCCAAGTGGTGTGGATTGAGCCTACCGACCTTACCGACAACCTGCCATGGCTTCGCCAAGCCACTGGGCCGCTGCAAATCAAGCAGCCAGGCAATGGCAAGCTGTTTGCCTTCGTTGATGGCGTGTATCTGCCCGGAACGATGATTGGCACGCGCACCGAGGGCCAGCAAGTGACGGTGACCGCCATCCGCAATGCCGATGATCGCTGGAATGCCTTAGCAGTAGTATAAAAAAAGAGCGGCGCTCCTGTGCGGAGCGCCGCTCTTTTTTTATAGGTTTATTCGCCCATTATCTTGTAACTGCGCTTGATGAAGAGAGCCAGCTGCTCGCCCTTGAGCAAGCCGTTGCCAAGGAGAGCCAAATCAATAAGCTGCTTGATTTCAGGCTGCTTGTTGCTGTAACTCTCGATAATCTTCTCTTCCTTGCTGCGCAGGTCTTCTACCTCCTTTTCGAGGTCTTTGACTTGCTGCTCCTGCTCTGCATCGAGCTTGCCATCCTTGGCTGCGCTGCGGATATCGCTTGCCTGCTTGTTCTTGGCCTCGATGTCGTTGGCGATAGGCTCAACCTGTGCGCCGATAGCTTCACTCACCTTGTTGCGGAGTTTTACCACGAGAGGATTCTCTGTGTTCACAACCAAGTTGTAGCTATCGGGCAACTCGCCATAGAAGCTCATGCCAGGCTGCATGGCAGCCATGTCCTTCATGCGTCGCATGTACTCATTCTGAGTTATCACGATAGGCGAAGCAGTCTCAGCCATAGCTTGGAACTCAACCAAGAAGTTGGTGTTGTCAACTTTAGGCACTTGGCTGCGGAAGGCTGTGGTAAGCATGTTGCGGTCGAGGGGCGTAAGGTTAGGTGTCTTGGCATCCACCTTGCGGATAAGATTCTCCACCACATCGCTATCCACACGCACAAGGCGGGTCTTTTCGAGCTTCTGCTCCAGGAGGCCGATAAAGTGGCTATCGAGCTGGCCATCCATCAGCAGCACATTGTAGCCATGGTCGTTGGCTGCATTAATATATGTGTACTGCTCTACTGGGTTGGTTGAATACAGGTAGATGATGTTGCCGTCCTTGTCGGTCTGTTCGGGCTCAACCAATGCCTTGTACTCTTCGAGAGTGAAGTACTTGCCCTGGGTATCCTTGAGCAGTACAAACTTCATGGCTGCATCACAGAACTTCTCGTTGGTAAGCATACCGTATTCGATGAAGATCTTGATGTCGTCCCACTTCTTCTCATAGTCAGCACGGTCGGTCTTGAAGATTTCCTCCAAGCGGTCGCTAACCTTCTTGGTGATGTAGGTTGAGATTTTCTTCACTGCGGTATCGCTCTGCAGATAGCTACGCGATACATTCAGTGGGATGTCGGGCGAGTCAATCACGCCTTGCAGCAGCATCATGAACTCGGGCACTACGCCCTCGACCGAATCGGTGACATACACCTGATTGCAATAGAGCTGAATGCGGTTCTTAGTGATCTCGAAATTGTTGTGAATCTTCGGGAAGAACAGAATGCCAGTGAGGGTGAAAGGATAATCCACGTTGAGGTGAATCCAGAACATCGGGTCGTCCTGGCCAGGATACAACTCGTGATAGAAATTCAGATAGTCCTCGCGAGTAAGGTCGGCGGGCTTCTTCATCCATTGGGGCTCAGTGCTGTTGATGACATTGTCCTTATCGGTGTCAACCATCTTGCCATCTTTCCATTCCTGTTCCTTGCCTGAGATTACGGGCACAGGCAGGAAGCGGCAATATTTCTTCAGCAAGCCATCAATGGTGGATTGCTCCAGGAATTGCTTGTCGTCATCGTCGATGTAAAGGATGATGTCGGTACCACGCTCTTTGCGGTCACCCTCGCCCATGGTGTATTCGGGGCTGCCATCACATTCCCAACGCACAGGCTCGGCATCCTCCTGATAGCTGAGCGAATTGATCACCACTTTCTTGGCTACCATGAAGGCTGAGTAGAAGCCCAGACCGAAGTGGCCAATGATGGAATTGGCGGTGTCCTTGTATTTCTCCAGGAATTCTTCGGCGCCCGAGAATGCAATTTGGTTGATATACTTGTCGATATCGGCTGCCGTCATGCCAATGCCATGGTCGCTGACAGTGAGAGTGCCAGCCTCCTTGTCGATGGTCACGCGCACATCGAGCGTGCCCAGCTCATCTTTGTAATCGCCAAAGGTAGAGAGTGTCTTGATTTTCTGCGTAGCATCTACTGCATTCGATACCAGCTCGCGCAGAAATATTTCATGGTCACTGTAGAGAAATTTCTTGATAACCGGGAAGATGTTCTCCGTGGTTACCCCTATTTTTCCTTGTTGCATAATCTATATATTTGAAATTAATTTCTATTTATATAACAAATCATTACAAAAAGTGTGCCAACTGACACTATGTCAGTTTTGGCCAAAAATTGCAAAATCCACAAATTAACCCATTTTTAATCCCTCTTTAAGGATTAACCGACGCCTTTTTTAACTCTGCAGGGGTAATTTTGCAACTGTAATCCAGAGCCAATTGGCTGGCTCGCTTAAATCTAAGAAAACGACTTTAGATATGAACACCAAGGTTGCAATTACAGCAATATTTATAACATTAGCCGGCTTGCTCGGCGCACAGAACGTTGGAGTGAAATCCAATCTTCTCAACGATGCGCTGCTCAACCCCAACATCGGAGTTGAGGTGCAGGTAGCTCCCAAATGGAGCGTGGAGCTGACTGGTGAGCTCAATGCCTGGACTCTGAGTCACCAGCGTCGATGGAAGCATTGGCTGGTGATGCCCGAAGTGCGCTACTGGCTCTGCGATCCAATGGTGGGCCATCGGAGCTGGCATAGCCTATGGATATAGCTGGGTGCTGGGTCGTCATTGGAACTTCGAGGCTGAAATCGGAATCGGCTACGAGTACACCCGCTATGACCAATATCCATGCGCCAACTGCGGCACAGCAGAGGCCAAGAATAAGCCGCATAGCTATTTCGGCCCAACGAAAGCCGCATTGAATTTAGTCTACATTTTCTAAGGTATGGAATGATTATGAATAAGGTTAGTTTTGTGATAATTATGGTTGGTTTGCTGCTTGGCGCCCTCGCACTCAGGGGCGCCAATGCCAGCAACTCGTCGATGGCACTCAACGGAAGCCGCCTCGACATAAGCATGAGCCTTGACCTCAGCAATGCTTGCCCCAGCTCCAATCAAGCCGAAATCATCATTCCTGCACTTGTAAATGGAAATGATCCAGATGAGACCGACGACCTATATTTCAAGGTTGCTGTCAACGTACTGCCCTGGGTAGTCCGAATCAACAATATATCCTTTTAATCATCTAAAATACTAACTTCGACATTTCGGAAATCCAAATCCCGCTCATTCCCCTCTCTTCTCTTCTTTAAATTGCTAATCTCAGACTGTTATGAAAATCTTGCGCGGAGCACTGGCTCTTACATATTCAGCCTTGCTGACCCTGGGAATCTCAGGGTGCAAATCGATGATCTATGATGATCTCGACCCCTGTCCCCAGGGCGTGGAGCTGCGTTTTGTGTATGATTACAACATGGAATGGGCTAATGCTTTTCCAAGCAAAGTACATTGCCTTACAGTCCTCGTTTATGACAAGGAAGGCAAATTCATGGAAAAACACACCAATACCAACCATCTGCGCATTATGCTGCAGCAAATAAATGGCGAGCCGCTGCAAGCTGCCGATTTTGGCATTAAAATCAAAGATGACAACACTCTCTTCTCATATGATAATTCGATTATACCCTCTCACGAGATTACATATTTGCCATGGAGCCTTACTGAAAAGCCAGTTGGCACCAATGACAAAGGCGAAGACTGGACCACAGTAATAGGTGAACTATCCACCAGCCGCTTGATTTCACGAAACAGCCGAGGAGGCGGGGCTCCAGCAGGCTTATCATCAGTTGACAGTCCCCGACTTATTATCACTCACAGTGCCGACGATTCTGTAATAGCAGATCTTCCGCTTGTCAACTATCTTTTGCTTTTCAAGAGTGACCGCTACGCCGACCTTCCCGATCAAGAATTCTTGGACCGCATGAGCGAATGGAATGTAATCCTCTTTCTGGACCAAAATCTGCGCTGGATCAACACTCACATCGTGGTCAACGACTGGGTGGTGCGTCTCAATGATGCAGAATTCTAAACCGTCAGCAATCATGAAATTTCCATCACAAAATATGACCTCGCTTACTTATTATACTTAAATATTTCTTTAACTTTAAAGTTTTCCAAAATGAATATTAAAATGAATATAAAAAAGATAAAGGCTCTTCTTTGCTGCTCATATTTTGCAATTATCGGCCTTGGAAAGGATATTTCCCATCCCGCAATTCTGTACACACCCCCGAGGATTGAATCCGCCATGCAGCGTGTCAATAACGATTCTGTGCAATCAAAAGCTTGGGTCGAGCTTACAGCCAGGGCCGATAATGCTTTGGACAGATGCGATGTGAATGATTTGGAGATACTCAGCGTAGTATATCAAGGTTCGGGCAACAAAAAATATGGCAATAAAATTGTTGCAATACTCAATCAAATATCTAACGATGACACCTGGTCATATCCTGAATTTTTGTCGCGCCAGCCAGCATGGCGAAGCGAACTGCAAATTGGTCACAAAGCTTACAATGCAGCCATCGGCTATGATGCTGTCTATAATGATTTGACATCTAAGCAACGGCAGGAAATAGCTTCAAACCTATGGCGATTGGCTGGGGAACCTCTTTTAGGCGACTGGCTGCTTGATGGCACTCGTATTCACAGCATCAACTCAATGGGTCATAATTGGTGGTCGATATGCATTAGCGAAGGGGCGCTCTTAGCTTTAGCATTAAGCAATGAAATACCCGAAGCTTACGAGGCCGCACAATTGGCGGTTGAAACCATGAATGAATGGTGGGATTTCACAGGAGACGCCTTGCAGGGAAAAGAAAAAACATTTGACGACAATGGAGGCTCGTACGAAAGTGTTAATTACACCCGATTTGGTGTTATTCCCCCCATTGATGCTCAGGCTTGCATGGCTCGACATCAACCCCGATGCCAAGTTGGATTTATGGCCGCAGATGGAGAAGCTTACCGATTACTTTTGCCATGTAAGCTACCCTCGCTCAGGTGCTCTCTATAGCCTCAATTTCGGTGATGGACAAAAGACCCTGACAGGCGAGGGAGTGCTGATGCTGCTCAATGCTTTGGGTGAGAAAAGCCCTAATGCATTGTGGTATCTCAATCAAGTGGTGCCAGGACAAAATCGGGAAGGCTATCCCAGATCTACTCCCCTTGGATTTGTGTTTACTCCTGATATGAATCAAGCGCCAATGAGACCTGAGCTTCCATTGCAACAGATTTGGACCGATATGGGCTGGGCCACAATGCGCAACAGTTGGGACCGCGATGCCACGATGCTGGCAGTAAAGAGCGGCGATACATGGAATCATGCCCATGCCGATAATAATTCCCTAATTCTCTACCACAAAGGAATTGACATTATCAAAGATGCCGGCAATTGCACCTATACCGATTCTATGTACATCAAATATTTCTTTCAATGTGATGCTCACAACATTGTAAAGGTAAATGGCTGTGGTCAGTCAGCATATCATCAATTCAACAATTGTTTGCTCCCTGGCCGCTTACATGATATGGTAGCCAACGACCGCATCAAATATGTGTTGGCTGATGGCACAGGTCCAACGGCTGATGTGTTTGATCGAAATTTCCGTCATTTCCTATGGATTGGTAATGTAATCCTTGTAATTGATGATTTGCGCAGCCATGAAGCTGGAGAATATGAATGGCTGTGGCATCCGGGAGGTTTGGCAAAAGTAACCGAAAAGGGCCTTGAAATTTCCGAAGGTAATTCCGAGGTGTTAATTCAGCCAATATTTCCAATCACAGATGAGCCTTACCGATGGGAGGTGCTTGAAGGGCCCACTCCCGACCTCAAAGGCAGCGAGGAATATTACTCAGTGCATCTGCCTGGCACTTACCAACGAGTAAAGGCAGTAACAGCCATCTATCTAAAAGAAGTTCCCGGAGAAAAAGCCTTGCCTTCCATTCAAACTATTGAGGGAGATAATTGGATTGGACTTACCATCAATAACAATGGCAAGGAAAGCCGAGTCTATATCAATCAATTGGCTGATGGGCGCTTGATGCATCTGAATTCATGGATAGAAGCCGATGAATGGACCACTGATGCTTATTTATTGGTCACCAGCGATGAGGATACATTCATTTGCTATGGCAGCTCGCTGAAGCGGGATGATGAGGTGTATTTCTCATCATTGACTAAGATGAATGTCTTGGCTCAAGAGCATGATGGTACGCTTGACCTACAAATCACAGGTCAGTCCCACATCAATATGAGTTACAGGCCAGAATCACCAATTTCTGCTCTTAAAGTTAATTCAATTCCTACACCTATCACTATAAAAAATAATCTGTTAAAAATCAAACTTGAATTAAATTGAAAAAAATGAATACAAAAAAATTATCTACCATCATGTTGGCTGCCTCAGCAGCTCTGATTTCTTTTTCTCAAGAGGCTGTAGAATACCCTATCACCAAAGCTATGGGCAATCCCCTATTCGTTGACTTTCCCTCACAGCTTTATGAAGGTGAAGGCACAGGGCCATTCTACAGTGCAGATGCATCGGCCAGAGTATGGAATATCGACGGGAGAGATGTGCTTTACATCTATTGCAGCCACGACATGGCTCCAGCCAAGGGTTGTGACCACATGGATCGCTACCATGTGTTTTCGACCGAGGATATGATAAACTGGACAGATCATGGAGAAATTCTCAATGCCGACGATGTGCGACGCGAACTTGGCTGGGGATGTGATGGATTTATGTGGGCTCCTGACTGTGTTTACAATCCAGCAGACCAGCTTTATTACTTCTATTTCCCACATCCAGCCACCGAAGATTGGAACAACACATGGCGCATAGGCGTGGCCACAAGCAAGTATCCCGACCGTGATTTCAAGCTTCAAGGGTATGTTGAGGGAATGGCCAAGCGCATCGACCCTCACGTATTTATCGATGATGATGGCCAGCCATACATCTACAATGGCGGAGGCGCCCATTGCTTTGGCGCCAAATTAAAGCGTGACAATTGGATGGAATTGGAGACAGAGCCAGTAGAGATGCAAGGGCTTTACGATTACCATGAAGGCACATGGATTCACAAATTCAACGGCCGCTATTATATGACCCATCCCGATAATCACAGTCCTAAGCTTGGAGGCAATAAGATGCGCTATGCTGTTAGCGATTCTCCTTTAGGCCCATGGGAAGATCTTGGAATCTACATGGACCCCACTGGTATTGAAACCAACCACGGATCTATTGTCAACTATAAGGGCCAATGGTATGCCTTTTATCATACTGGCGATTTTTCAGGCCGTGGCAATCTGCGCAGCGTATGCTTTGAGCCGATAACTATTCGTCCGGATGGCACTATTGAAAAGGTAATCCCTACATGGCATAGATCTTATGCCGATCGGAAAGACATGAAATGAAAGGCTGCAGAGCTAAATTAACTCTGAATTAATTAGATTTTAATCAAGGATTAAGTGTATTGGGATATATATATTAATGTGCAGATTGTAATTTTGCGAAAGAATAAATTAATCAATACCAAATACCAATGGAAAAATTCCGCAAACGAAGCAATCTAATCATGGCATTAGCCGTGGCTGCCATAGCTGTCACTTCATGCCAACATTCAGCCTCTCCAGCCAAGGAGCCGGTGGATTATGTGAATCCTTACATTGGCAACATAAGCCACCTGCTGGTGCCAACATTCCCCACTGTGCAGCTACCCAACTCGCTGCTGCGCATCTACCCTCAGCGCGGCGATTACACTTCGGAGTACGTAAAGGGACTGCCTATCATCGTGACTCATCACCGCGAACGCTCTGCCTTCAACCTGACCCCTGTGCGCAGTCTTCCAATTGAGGCTAAGGCTTACAACTACGACAACGAAGTTGTTCGCCCCTACTACTACCGCACCGACCTCGATGACAACCAAATCAGCGCTGAATTTGCCCCTTCGCACCAAAGTGCCATTTACTCAATTGACTTCTGCCCTGGCGATGATGCAATAATCGCCATCAACACGAAAGGCTCGGCTCAATGCCAAGGCAATATGGTGACAGCAACGCAAGATTTAGGTAATAACACCCGAATTTACCTCTACATGGAGTCCGAAAATGAACCAGTTGAAAGTGGAGCCGTAGAGAATGGGAATATAAATCCACAAAAGGGCGATGCCCAAGGCGAACAAGCATGCGTGGCGATGCGCTTTGCTCCTGGCACCGAGAAGGTAAATCTGCGCTATGGAGTGTCGCTTATCAGCACCGAGCAAGCAAAGAAGAATCTTGAGCGAGAAATCCCAACCTATGATCTTAAAGCCGTGGCCGATGCTGGGCGTGAAGAATGGAACCAGGCATTAAGCCACATCCAGGTGGAAGGGAACGACGAAGATGCCAAAACCATGCTTTACACTTCCTACTATCGCACCTTTGAGCGCCCAATTTGCATCAGTGAAGATGGATGCTATTTTAGCGCATTCGATGGCACTGTGCACGACGACGGTGGCAAGCCTTTCTACACTGATGATTGGATTTGGGATACCTACCGCGCAGCTCATCCACTGAGATTGCTTACCGAGCCTGAAAAGGAAGAACATATCATAAATTCTTATCTTGAAATGGCCGACCAGATGGGCAATGGCTGGATGCCTACTTTCCCTGAAATCACTGGCGACAGCCGACGCATGAACAGCAATCATGCCGTGGCGACCGTGGCCGACGCTATGGCAAAAGGCCTCAATATCGACACCTTGCGCGCCTATGAGGCATGCCGCAAGGCCATAACTGAGAAAACACTTGCCCCATGGTCGTCAACCCCCAGCGGTTACATTGATGAATATTATAAAGAACATGGTTACATCCCGGCTCTTCAAGAGGGCGAACCCGAGACCGATCCCAATGTCAACGCCTTTGAAAAGCGTCAGCCAATAGCTGTAACCCTTGGCACCAGCTATGATGATTGGTGCCTTTCGCGCTTGGCTGCAGCCCTTGGCAAGACCGACGATGCCGACTATTTTTTCCAATGCGGTTGCAACTATCGCAATGTATTCAATCCCGATACTGAGTTCTTCCATCCCAAGGACAAGAATGGAAACTGGATTGAGCCTTTCGACTACCGTTACTCAGGAGGCATGGGCGCACGCGAGTATTATGGCGAGAACAATGGCTGGGTTTACCGCTGGGACGTACCCCATAACGTGGCCGACCTAATAAAACTGATGGGAGGACCCGAAAAATTTGTAGCCAACCTTGACCAAACTTTCTCCGAGCCTTTAGGCAAAAGCAAATATGCGTTCTATTCCCAGCTGCCCGACCATACAGGAAACGTAGGACAATTCTCCATGGCCAACGAGCCTTCGCTCCATGTGCCTTACCTGTACAATTACGCAGGCAAGCCATGGAAAACTCAGAAACGCATACGGCAGATGCTTGATACATGGTTCCGCAACGACCTTATGGGCATTCCAGGCGATGAAGACGGTGGTGGCATGTCAGCATTTGTGGTGCTATCACAACTTGGCTTTTATCCCGTGACTCCAGGAATGACTGCCTACAACATTGGCAGCCCGATGTTTGAGGATACCAAGATTAAGCTCCCAGGCGGTAAGGTATTTGAAATCCGAGCTCACAATGCCAGCAAAGAAAACAAATATATCCAAAGTGCCACCCTTAATGGCGAGGAATGGACCAAACCGTGGTTTGACCACAATGACATAAAGGACGGCGGACTCCTAACCTTGGAAATGGGTCGCAAGCCGAATCCAAAATGGGGAGCATCGCTCAACGATGCACCTCCATCAGCAGGAATAATCCGTTAAAATCGGGAAATGATGCTAAAATAAGATGCAAATGTACAAAAATTAATAAAATTTTTGTACATTTACATCTTGAAAACTAATCTTCAACCTCATTCTGTCAACCTTATAAATTCCTCCATGAAAAGTAGGAAATCCAAATATTCCATCATTTCGATTGCAATATTGATAATGACGACCTTACAGATCCAAGCACGAGCACCTAAGGTGGCTTATGGTCTGCACCTTAATTCATATCAAACCACTGGCCAGGAGCGCACCAAAGTGTGGCTCAACGACAGCGCAGCCATCGAGGCCGGCGATGAATTGCAAATTGCATTCGAAATGGATGTACGCGACGAAGGATATCTTTGGGGACCAATTATGCACCTAAATGGAGACGATGGCCAACAAATACATTTCAACTTTGCCCTCAACGAAATCAATAAATTCGAGCCGGCTCTGCTCTTAAATGAGGATATTCACCTATTTCACACCCTACCGCGAGTAGGCGAGACAATACCTGTGAGCCTCACAATGAATCAAAAAAAGGGAGTAATCGAAATACAGTATGCTGACATTGACACTATAATCAATGCCAACATAAAAAATATCAACAGCTACCGCATATGCTTAGGACGCACAAGCACCAACGGCGATGTAGCCCCTATAAACATTCGCGACCTCCATATCAACAGAAACGATAAACCTCTATACTTTTGGAAATTTGCCAAGCACAATGGCGACACCTGCTACGACGAACTCCATAATTCAATAGCTCGCGGGTCATTCACCAATTGGATTCTCGACAAGCATGTGAAATGGGACCTTGTGTTTACTGATACTATCAAAGGAGAAGCCGACATGGTATTTGATGGCCGTAGCGGTATACTCAATTTGATACAACCGGGCCATATCCGCCAATACAATCTCGAAGGTCAATTCCTGCGACAAATCGATATAAAGGATGGAAGCAAGATGTGGAAAAGTTCGGGCCATTGCGTGTTCGACACTATCTCAGGGAAAATCATTTCTTATACCCTAAACGATCAGCAACTAACAAGATTTTCTTTTGCTGATCAATCATGGAGCAATCACCCCACTCCCACTCAAGACCCGGTGCATTTCAATCATGCGAGAGTATTCAATCCTGCCGATTCTTCATTTTACTTCTTCGGAGGATATGGCCATTACAAATATCATAATGATCTATTCCGCATATCTCCAAATTCCAACGAAGTAGAACGTATAGAGTATGCCAATCCTATACCTCCACGATTTGGCGCAGCCATGGGTCTTGTGGATGGCAAACTTTACATTGCTGGCGGCAAAGGAAACACAGTGGGCAAGCAAGCCATTGAGTCATACTTCTATTACGACCTTTGGGAAATAGACCTTAGCACTAAGGAAGCCCACAAAGTGTGGGAAATCCCAGCCGAAGAAATGAAGAAGGGCTGGATGCTCTCGTCCACCATGGCTTACAATGCTACCGACAGTGCTTTCTATGTGGTGAACATGGACGACGACGGGGGAAAACTGCTGCGTCTTAGTCTCAACGAACCCAAGATGGAGCCTGCATCGCGAGCTATTCTCAACAAAAATCCCTATCAAGATTTCGATTACAGCCTTATTTATAGCCAAGCCTTGGGTATTTATGTTTTTATCGTAGATAAGATCGGGGTAAACAAACTGCATACTATTTCAGTGTACACGCTAAATTCACCCCTCCTCGACGAAGCAGAAATCCAACAGAATATTGGCAATGCTCATAAGCGATTCCCTTGGTGGTGGCTTATGATTGGTGGCTTCATTATTGCGCTGATTGCTGGGGGAGTCCTAATTTCCAAAAAGAAAAAAGCTGTAGCGCAACAGCTAAGCCAAAAGCCAAGCGCACCAGCCCCAACTACCAATAAGGCAGAGCCCGTCCAACCCAAAACAGAAGAAGAACCCGAGCCTGAAAAGATATTTTATGATACCAATAGCCGATTTATCGCTCTGCTTGGATGCTTTGGAGTGCGAGATAAGAAAGGTGAAGACATCACCTCAGCCTTTTCACCACGAATCAAGCAGCTTCTCTTGCTCTTAGTGCTCAATTCCGAGAAATCAGCCAAGGGCATTTCGGCTGACAAGGTTACGGAATTGATTTGGAACGACAAGGACGAACGCTCGGCTCGAAATAATCGCAATGTCACAGTGCGGCGCCTGCGCGTACTGCTTGAAGAAGTTGGCAATGTAGAACTAAAGAGCGACGGCGGATTCATGCGCCTGGAATATGGCAACGACTGCCTTTGCGACTATCATGAATTGCACCGCTGCTATAAGCAGTTCCAAAAAACACAAGATGGCGATATCGACCCAGAGCTTCGTGGCAGAATTTTAGAGCTCCTGCTTCGTGGCACCCTGCTGCCTAATACCCAGGACGAATGGCTCGACCAATTCAAAGACACCACCTCGAGCATGGCACTCGATATGCTCAGCCATCTGCTTAAAGGTGCCATAGCAAATGCCAATTGCTCAGTAGCGGCCAAGATTGCTGAAATCATGCTTCTCCACGACCCCCTCAACGAGGAGGCCATCGCTGCACAATGCCAAATGTTGGCCGATCAAGGCAAAATCGGGCTTGCAAAAAGTGCCTACGACCGATTCGCCCGAATCTACCTGGAGACAATGGGCGAACCCTACGGGGTATCTTTCGCCGAACTTCAGCAACGACCGCAATCGCCCAATAATCAATGAAAAAACAATTACAAAAACAAATTAAAAGAATAATTAAAAATGAGCGATTAAAGTTAATTTTAATCGCTTTTTAATTATCGATTAATAGTGAAAATTTGCACATATTAAGTTATGGTCTGTTACTTTGCAGCAGATAAATTTTTCACTAACTCTAATCACATGAATCAGAAAGTGCATATCATGAAAGCGTGGAGCCCAGGTGGCTCAATCCGCAAATGGTTTGCGGCAACAAGTCTGCTTCTATTCTCTGCAATAGCAATGCAAGCCCAAACCCTGGTGCCCATCACGGGCACAGTGCTCGATGCCTCGGGCGAACCTATTATCGGCGCATCTGTAAAGGTGCAAGGCGGCAAAGCCGTGGTAACTGACCTCGATGGCAATTACAAAATGGATGCCCCGCAGGGAGCCACAGTTGAGGTTTCTTATGTGGGCTGCGTACCGGCTAAGTTCAAGGTTACAGATGCCAAAGCTTACAACCTGACACTGCAAAACTCACTTAACAATCTTGAGGAAGTGGTGGTTGTAGGTTACGGCACACAAAAGAAGGCCACCCTCACAGGTGCCATCTCTTCAATCGGCGGCGACGATCTGGTCACAACCAAGGCTCAGGACACAAAGAACATGCTCAACGGCAAGATTCCTGGCGTACGTGTGACGCAGAACACCTCCGAGCCTGGTGATTTCAGCTATGGCAACTTCGATATCCGTGGTTACGGAGGCAGCCCACTGATTGTAGTGGATGGCGTGCCTCGTGAAAACTTTGAGCGCCTCGATCCTAACGAAATCGAATCAATCTCAGTGCTCAAGGATGCTTCAGCAGCCATCTACGGTGCTCGTGGCGGCAACGGCGTAATCCTGGTAACTACTAAGAAGGGTGATGAAGGCCGAGCAAAGGTTACCTACTCGATGTACTATGGTATCCAGCGCCCAGCTGAAATGCTCAAGCCTGTGGGAGCTATCGACCGCATGACTATCTATAATGAAAAGACAATGCGCAGCCTTACCGACCCACGCCTTCAGTATACCCAAGCTGATTTTGATGCTTATTACAATGGCGAAAAGACTTCGCTCGACTGGTACGATCAGGTTGTCACTAACCATGCTCCTCAGCAGCAACATAATGTGAACGTAAGCGGTGGCACTAACAAAATCGATTACTTCGTAAACTTCAGCTATCTCGATCAGAAAGGCTTCCTTAAGAGCAACGACCTTGATTACAATCGCTACAATGTGCGCAGTAACATTACAGCCAATCTCTTCGAAGGCCTTACCTTCTCGGCAAAGTTGGCTGGCACACTCGACAAGCGTGAACGCCCCTACACCGAGACATGGGAAATCTTCAAGACTCTCTGGCGCTCAGTGCCCGACGAGCAGGTTTATGCCAATGACAACCCCAATTACTATGCTCACATGCGTTCTGACATTCAGAACCCTGCAGCTTTGGCACAGAAGGACCTTACTGGATACAAGAAGAATACTAACAAAATCTTCACCTCAACTTTCGATGC
The DNA here is from genome assembly GCA_020860515.1 of Bacteroidales bacterium. Lineage (GTDB taxonomy): Bacteria > Bacteroidota > Bacteroidia > Bacteroidales > Muribaculaceae > CAG-873. The sequence continues at coordinate 24,754 of JAJBUG010000086.1, forward strand.
CACCTATGCCCTGCCCTGGGTACAAGGCCTGAAAGTAAAGGGTCTCTTCAGCTACGACAATACCACCCAGGACAACAGCAAATGGCAACAAACCTACTATGAATATGACTATGATGAGACTACTGACACCTACACTGGCGTAGCTCGCAATGCTCCCAATCAGCTCACTCGCACTTACAACAACACATGGTCAACCCTATGGCAGGCATCGGTAAGCTACGACAACAAGTTTGGCAACAATAACGTATCTGCTTTGATGCTCTATGAAGAATCCTACACAAAGTACGATGATCTTGAAGGCAGTCGCTACTTTACTCTGCAAATCCCCTATATGTTTGCGGGTAATACTACAAATCAAAGCATTACTGGAGGAAACTTGTCGGAACTTTCACGTAAGGGCCTTGTAGGTCGCTTCACCTACAACTGGGACGACAAATATTTCGCTGAGTTCGCTTTCCGTTACGATGGTTCTTCCAAGTTTGCCGAAGGTCACCAATGGGGCTTCTTCCCCACCGTGCAGGCTGGTTGGAGAATCTCTGAGGAGAACTTCATCAAGAACAATACCCACATCATCGATAACCTCAAATTCCGCGTTAGCTACGGTAAGATGGGTGATGACAGCTGTGCTGACTATCAATATCTTTCAGGTTACACATATCCTAATACATCAGGCGTAATCCGCAATGGTTATCCAAAAGGTGGCATCTTCGATGGTGAGGTAGTGAATGCTCTTGGTTTCAGAGGAGCTGCTAATCCTAATATCACTTGGTACACAATCAAAACGTTCAACATTGGTTTTGACCTCGATATGTGGCACGGCCTTCTTGGCGCAACCGTTGAGTACTATCAGCGCGACCGCGACGGACTGTTGGCTACCCGAGCAACCACGGTACCTGGCAACTTCGGCAGTGAGATGCCTCAGGAGAATCTCAACAGTGATCGCACCCGCGGCTTCGAACTTGAGCTTCGCCACAACAACCGCATTGGCAACGTAAACTACTACGTGACTGGCAATATTGCCTACACTCGCAATCAGCTCCGATATGTAGAGCAGACTCCAGCTGGCAATTCCTACGAAAATTGGACTACCACAACCAACTCAAACCGCTACAACGATATCTGGTTCGGCTATGGAGGCGACGGTCGCTTCACCAACTGGCAGGAAATTGCCTATGCCAACGCTTATGGCATGAACAACGGTACCAACTCGACCCTCCCTGGCGATTATATCTATGAGGACTGGAATGGTGATGGTGTAATTGATAGTATGGACAAGCACCCCATCGCTACAACAATCAGCAAGGGCGACAACTTCTACCAGAAGTATAACTATCCTCTGCTTACCTTTGGCCTCACACTTGGCGGCAGTTGGAATGGCCTGGACTGCAGCTTTACATTCCAAGGGGCAGGCAAATCCTACATCGCTTATGGCGAACAACTTTCAGCTCCGTTGGCATGGAACGGCAACGCATTGGAAATGTTCCTCGATCGCTGGCACCCGGTAGATGCAAATGCCTATCCTTGGGATCCTTCGCTGGAATGGGTTAGCGGTTACTACAGCTATGGTGGCACTACTCCTGATAGCAGCTCAGAATTCGCAATACAGAAGGGTGATTATCTGCGCCTTAAGACTGCTGAAATCGGCTACACCTTGCCCTTGAAATGGACCCGAGTAGTTGGTATCCAGAATCTCCGACTTTTCGTCAATGGTTACAACCTCTTTACTATCACCAATGTCAAAGGCGTTGACCCAGAGAAGCCTGCAGCTCTCTATGGCTACATGTACCCTCTCAACCGCTCCTACAACTTTGGCTTAAGTGTAACATTCTAAAAATCTCCCTGTCATGAAACTCAAAAATATCTTCATATACGGTGCTTTCGCAGGCTCAATGGCTCTTTCAAGCTGTCACGACCTCGACATTCAGCCCGTCAATATCCTCACTGGTGAGGATATCTACAACGAAGGTGGTATCACAGCCTACATGGCTGGCCTTTACAGTCGCCTGCCGATGGAAGACTTTGCCACAACAACCACCAGCGACTTTTCCACATGCGAAGGTTATTTCGGTTGGAACTGCATCACTTGGGACCAAGTGACCACAGGCGAAACCGTAAATCACAACAATATATCCATGGCCACCGCCAAGCTGATGAATGGCTACTGGGCATGCGGCTATCAGCTAATCCGCAATGCCAATGTGCTTATCCAAGATCTGCCAGCCTACGTCGGCACTCTGCAAGGAGCTGAGGAATGGATTGCCGAGGCTAAGTTTATCCGCGCCTACACCTACTTCAATATGGTTCATCGCTACGGTGGCGTGCCAATCGTGGAGGAACCACAAGAACTGACTGACAATAACGAAGACCTGTGGGTAGCCCGCAACAGTCATGAGGAAAGCGTGGATTTCATCCTCAACGACCTCGACTATGCAATCCAAAATCTGGGCACTACAAAGGTTAATGGGCGTGCCAACAAATATGTGGCAGCTGCATTCAAGAGCCGTGTGGCCCTGTATGCTGCTTCAATCGCTCGCTATGGACAGCAATTCACCCACACTGTGGATGGTGTGATGGTGTGCGGAATACCAGAAAGCAAAGCGACTGATTACTATAAGCAGGCTTACGACGCTGCATTAGTCGTTGAAGAAGGGGGATACAGCCTATATCGCAACAATAGCGACAAGGCCGAGAATTTCCGCATGCTCTTCCTTGATGCTGACAAGAGCAGCGAGTCAATTTTCATTCGCCAATACGACCTCAACAACCAGGTGCACAGCTTTGATTACATCTATTGCCCTCCCCGCATGACCACCAGCTACGGCAGCCGCTTCAATGTTACTCTCGATTGGATTGAGCTCTTCGATGGGCTGCCCTTGGATCCTAATACAGGTCGCCTGAAGACCACCGACGACGAAGGCAATTACATCGTATACGATGGGGAACAAGCTCTCTATGAAGGTGCCGAACCCCGCCTCCTTGGCAGCATCTTCATCCCCGGCAACACTTACAAAGGCGTGGTTTATGATATTCGCTCAGGTCTTATCGATGAAAGCGTTGACCCCTCAGAGAAGATTCAGAAATTCGTAGCCGACGATGGCGAAACCACAACTGCCTGGACAGCCGCAAGTCCCTGGTTTGCTGAGCATGTGAAGACCACTGGCGAGACTGTCTTCAACCAGACTCCCTATGAGACCTCCACTGGCGTACAACTCAAGATTCAAGGCATGGATGGTCCCGGCAATGGTGGCACCACCAACACTCTCACTGGCCTCCAAGGCATTAAGTGGCTTGATCTTACCCTGTCGGTGTCAGAAACCAATATCGACAAAATGGTGCATCCATGGATTGACATCCGCTATGCAGAGGTGCTACTTAACCGCGCTGAGGCCGCCATCGAGCTTGCACAAAGCGGCACCGGAAGTTACAGTGGGCACAACATGCTCGATGATGCCATGGCTTGCATCAACGACATCCGTGACCGCGCTGGCGCCACACTGCTCACTTCAACTGCCGAGCTAAGCGATCAAGCTATCGAGAACCGTCGCGGATCGGGCAAGAACTCATTCGTATTCGCACCCAACAAGGGGTTGCACGCAGTGCGCGTAGAGCGTGTGAAGGAGCTTGCTTTCGAGCACGAGGTATATTGGAGCTACCGCCGCTGGTTCACTTTCGATCAACAAATCAACAACTATCGCCGTCGCATGCTGGCCCCCTTCCTCTTTGCAAAGGGCGCAACTATCGGCGAGAACGGCAATCCCGATGGAAAGTATATCTACGATACTCGCGTGTGTGAGCGTGCAAGCGATCGCATAACCTTCGACACAAAGTACTATTACGACCAAGTGCCTGAGAGTCAACTTAAGATTAACCCTCTCTTGGTACAGAATGCACAGTTCTAATCTCTCAGCCTTAAACCCACAACTATTATGAAAATCAATCTCAAATATTCAGCAATTTGCCTGGGTTTAATCCTCGGCATGGCAGTCACAACCTCGTGCGAACGCGACAACTATGACGAGCCAGAAGCAAAAATAAGCGGCCAAATCTACGATAATTCTGGCAACAAGCTGCAAACCGCAATCGCCCAGAATAGCATGAAGATCAAAATTGTAGAGACCAGTTATAGCCATGGCGACGAATCAATCGTGGTAACCCCACAGTACCTCAACATGGGCCAGGATGGCTCGTTCGTCAACAACAAGCTCTTTGCTGGCACCTATACAGTGGCTCCCGTGCAGGGTCCGTTCTTCGAGGCGCAGGACGAAGATGGTGTGACCCAGACTATTGAACTGAAGAATGGCAAGATGGCTACTCTCAACTTCTCAGTGACACCCTATCTTGACCTGCAATGGGTGAAGAAGCCTTACATCGGCAGCGATGGCAAGCTCTACGCTTCGTTTGTATTCACACGCAACCACAAGGATGGTTACACCGACCCCAACCTTAGCGATTGCTGCATCTGGGTATCTCACACCCAATATTGCGGGCCTGAAGGCGATAGCAACTACACACCTGGCACCACCACCATTACAGCCGATATGGAAGGCCAGGAAATAGAGCTTTGCACCAAAGAACCCATCAAATATGCAATGCATTATTGGGTGCGCATTGGCGCTCGCTGCAACGACACCTATAAGACATACAACTATACCACAATCGAAGAGCTTGATGTAACCAGCTCACAAATTGTAAGTCAATAAGGCGCAGGCTTAATCACTGGCAATAAGATTATAAACTCAGGTTGACAATTTTCAAAAAGGAGGGATGGAGACTACCATTCCCCACCCCTCCTTTACTTTTTCAATTTCTTTCTCTTTAACCCGAACGCCATGATTATAAACAAGATAGGCAGTTTGCTATGTGTTTCAGCAGTACTGTGGTCAAACCAGATTTATGCAGCTGCTCCAATCACCTATAACTTCAACGATTCCTCACAGAAAATCGAGACTGTGGGCGTAGGCGAGTGTCAGATTCACAATGGTGTGCTCAGCTCGCAAGGCGCTTATGCAGTAATCGGTGCCCCGGATCTTAAAAATTATACTGTGGAATTCGACGCACGCACACCCCAAGGTGAAGACCAAGTGCAAATATGGGCTGGTTTTCGCACAGCAAATCGCTATGACAGATATGTGGTGGGCATTAAGGGCGGCCTTCAAGATGACCTTTATCTAATGCGCACTGGCTACATGGGCATGGACGAATTGATGGGAGTGCGCCCATTAGGCTTTCACCCAGTGCCAGGCGAATGGCACAAATTAAAAATCGAAGTGTGTGACGATCGCATCCGTGTGTTTGTTGATGACAATGCACTTCCTCATATCGACATTACCGACTCGCACAGCGCCTACGCAGCACAGGGACCTGTGTCTCTTGGTGGAGCTTGGTTGCCAGCAGAGTTCGACAATGTAGTTATTACCCCTATCCCGGCAGGAGCACTCGCCAATGTGAAGCGCGAAGAGCTTAGCCTCAATATGACCGAAAATCAGAAAGAAACATTGCGCCAGCAACAGCGCTCACAATATACAGGCAAAAGCCTGCCATCGGTAAATCCAGCTCGCACTGTGATGGACCTTGATGGCGAATGGCTATTCATGCCATCTTACGGAATCGACGATTTGGCAGCGGTGACGGCCTCGACCGATGATCAGAATTGGCATGTAATGACAGTACCCAATTTTTGGAATCCGAGCCGCATTTGGCTCCATGGTGAGACCATGGGTTCAGCCTCAGGACATCAGTCAAAGGGAGTTTCTGACACTTATTATCAACAAGAAACTGACCGTTGTGAAAATTACACCTTCAATTTCCATAAGACAGCTTATGCTTGGTATCGACAATGGATCGACTTGCCTCAGGAAATAAATGGAAAAGACCTTACACTGCACTTTGACGCAGTTTCCAAGAGCGCGGATGTGTACATCAATGGAGAGTTGGCAGGCAGCCATCTTGGAATGTTTGGTGAGTTTGACATCGATGCTACCGCCCTGCTGCATCCAGGCAGAAATTTAATCGTAGTAGGCGTGGCTCGCGATCTCAATGGCGAAGACAGCAATAACAGCGCAGCAATGGAGAATTACTATGCCAGCGTGCGCAAAGACGTCAATGACAACAAGGATGATGCCACGGCTAATGCGAAAGTATCAATTGATATTCCCCACGGTTTTTTTCAAGAAAATCCAGCTGGCATCTGGCAGCCGGTAACCTTGGTGATCACATCCCCATTGAAGATTACAGACGTGGCTATTCAGCCTAATCTTACTGGGGCTAACTTTGATGTGGATGTGACCAATCATAATTCAAAAGCTCAGGATTACACAATTGAAGCTGTAATTTCAAGCACTGCTGACGGCTCAGTGCTGTATCAAGGTTCCCTTTCAAACCTCAAATCATTGAACCCAAACAATACAGAGATTTGCCATTGTACCATCAGTGATGTAAACCCCAAACTTTGGAGCCCGGAGCACCCTAATCTTTATGATTTTACCTTCAAACTCAAAGACACAAGGGGAAAAGTAGTAGATGAGGTGACAATTACCTCGGGATTCCGCACATTCGAGGCAAAAGACGGTTATCTCTACCTAAATGGAAAGAAATATTGGCTTAAGGGAGGCAATCATATTCCATTTGCATTGGCTCCTAATGATCAAGAATTAGCCCATAAGTTTATGCAATTCATGAAAGAGGGCAATCTCAACAGCACACGTACTCATACTACTCCATGGAACGAACTCTGGGTTTCCGAGGCCGACCGCATGGGCGTGGCTATAAGCTTCGAAGGCACTTGGACCTGGCTCATGATCCACTCTACTCCAATCCTCGACCAGGCTACCCTTGACCTCTGGCATGATGAATGGATAAATCTTATAAAGAAATATCGCAATCACCCATCAGTGGTGTTCTGGACTGTAAACAACGAGATGAAATTTTACGACCTCGATGCCGACACCGAGCGTGCCAAGCAGAAATTCCATATCATTTCGGATGCAGTGGCCGATATGCGAGCAGCCGATCCAACCCGTCCGATCAGTTTCGACTCGAATTATGTGCGCAACAAGGCACTGCGCAGGTTTGGGCCTGATTTCTTCGCTGATGTCGATGATGGCGACATCGACGACAACCATGCTTACTATAATTGGTACGATTATTCTGTATTTAATTTCTTCAATGGTGAATTCCAGAAGGAATCAAAATATCCAGGCCGTCCGCTGATTAGCCAGGAGATGAGCACTGGCTATCCCAATGGCGAAACTGGCCATCCCACGCGCAGCTATCAGCTTATACATCAAAATCCCTACTCATTGATAGGTTACGAAGCTTACGATTGGGCCGATCCAAAAACTTTTCTAAAAGTGCAATCATTTATTACTGGCGAGTTGGCCGAGTGTCTTCGCCGCACCTGTGATGAAGCCAGCGGAATCATGCACTTCGCATACATGACATGGTTTCGCCAATGCTACGACGCCCAGAATATCGAACCATATCCCACCTATTATGCAATGCAGCGCGCTATGCAGCCAGTGCTTGTTAGCGCAGAGTTGTGGGGACGCCATGCCTACGCTGGTCAGGAGTTAAATCCGCGAGTATATGTGGTAAACGATGATAGCGAAGGGCGAAATCTTAGCAATCTTATGCTCTCATGGAAATTGACCAGTCAAAATGGTTCAGTATTAAGCCAAGGGAAACAAGATTTCCCAGATGTAGCTTATTATCAGAGAAAATACATTACCCCCACCATCGAAGTGCCAGCAGGCCTTAATGGTATCGACCGCGCATGCCTCAGTTTTGAACTCCACCAAGGAGGGAAAACCCTTTCACGCAATCATTACGACCTCGCCTTGGGTTCTCATCCTTGGGCAAGTTACACAGTAGAAAAAGACAAAAAGGTATTGCTCATAAGCGACAAAGCTGACAATAGCAGCCTTAACTCTATTGGCTTGACATGCACGAGCTGCCCCTTGGCTGCTCTGAAAGACAAAAAGCCTAAATATGACCTATATGTGGTGGCTGATATCGCTGCCCCTACTCAGCAGCAAGCACAAGCTCTCCGCAATTTAATAAAGAATGGGGCACATGTGTTGATTCTCAACACTCCTGAATTGGCACAGACCGTCTTTCCCGAATATATCACTGGCATTTCCCCAGTAACTGAAGGAGATATTGCTGTAATGGAGCGCCCAGAGAATAAAGTGTTTGATGGCTTAGACTTCCTTGATTTGAGATATTTCAATAATAACCAGCGTGAGATGCCATCGGTATGCCATAGCATGATCCATGCCAACCGCAGCCCCCATGTTACGGAATTAGCCTCTCACATGCGTATCCATAGTTATCTTGATGACCAAGATATGGATGCTCGAACAAACAAAATCAATGAGCTGCGTGGCCTTACTATGCTAACAATTGAGGATGGTGATGGCTTGGCCATGGTATCAACGATGGCAACCGAAAAAGCTGACACTGATCCAGTGGCCGGTAGATTATTGTCGAACATGGTTAATGAAATGCTACGATGAATAAGATAGCAATCTCTTCCTTCTTAGCTGGCATAATGACAGCTTCCTTGGCCATGGGGCAATATCAGCCTCCTGACACTGAGCGCACACTAAAGTTGGAGACAAAGGTGCCGACCGTAACATTCACGGGGGACCATCAAGCAGTCATTGGTTGCGAGGAAACGGAGAACGGAATCGATATAACCACAACCGGAGGCATTCTCTCGCTACAACTCTGCAGCAACAATGCCTTGCGTGTGAATTTTCATCCTAAGGATTTTAAGGAAACGGGCAGCTACAGCGTCGCGAAGATGCCGACGGCTGCCAAGTTTGAGGTTGATAATAACGAAGTCTGCGTCGGCATGACGTGGGATGGAGGCAGCGTGAAAGTGAACAAGTCGCTCGGGTGCCTCGAATTCTATGGACCTGACGGCGCAAGGCTTCTTTTTGAATCGCCTCATGGCGCACGATGCAATGCAGCGACGGATTCAATTTTTCCAGGATGCAATTTTGAAATTCAATCCTCCGAAGCACTATATGGCTTGGGCGAATTTCGAGATGGCTTAACTAATCTGCGCAATTCGGCACGTGTGCTTGAGCAGTTCAACACCCAGGCTGCTATACCTGTGCTGGTTTCATCGCGTGGCTGGGGCTTACTTTGGGACAATCCTTCGCGCACCGTGTTTGAGAACAAGGATAATGCCCTTTCATTCATTTCGGATTATGGCAAAAATGTGGATTATTACGTGCTCTTCGGCAATGGCTCGATGGATGGCGTTGTATCGGCCTATCGCAATCTTACAGGGCAATGCCCAATGATGCCCAAGTGGGCTCTTGGCTTTCACCAAAGTCGCAATCGCTATGCCACACAGCAAGAATATCTCGATGTGGCTCGCCGCATTGTGGATGAGAATATTCAATGCAGCACACTATTCATCGACTATCACCATTGGGGAAAATATGGCACTGGTTCGTTCCGTTTTGATGAAGAGCAATGGCCTGACCTGGCTGGAATGCTCGACACCCTGCACAATGAATGTGGAATGAAAGCCGTAGTAACCATTTGGCCTTGTTTCAAGCCTGGCACAGAAAACTATGACAAGATGAACGCAAATGGCTACATCCTTAATGGCGCTATTGCCATTGATGGTGAAATTTATGACCCATTCAATCCAGGAGCTGCTGAAATGTACGGTGATTTGGTGGCTCCATTGATGCGCACTGGTCTGGATGGGTGGTTTCTTGATGGTCCAGAGCCCGACCACACTGCCTCATATTTGACCAAAACCACTTATGCAGGCGAAGCGCTAAGAGTGAGGAATGTATACCCAACCGTGCATATGCAGAATTTCTATACTCGCCTTTGCAAAGAACGTCCCGGGCAGCGTCATTATATGCTCACGCGCTGCGCTTGGGCTGGACAACAACGGTTTGGCACAGCTGTATGGAGCGGTGATATACCGAGTGATTTCCCTGAATTGGCGCTTCAAGTAGCTGCCGGGCTTAGCTATTGCTCCACTGGAATGCCCTATTGGACCACTGACATCGGGGGTTATGCTGGGGGCGATCCTCAAGATGAAGCATACCGCGAAGTATTCACACGTTGGTTTCAATATGGCACATTTTGCCCTATTTTCCGCAGTCACGGACGCCGTGCGCCAGGAAATACTCGCGTGCCAAACGAATTATGGGCTTATGGTGATACCGTGCAGCGCATTTGCACAGATTTTATCAACCTTCGATATCGCTTGATGCCATACATCTACACCTTGGATTATTATGTAAGCGATAAGAATTATACACCTATGCGCCTGTTGGCTTTTGATTTCCCAAATGATTCAAAGGCAATTGAATGTAAAGACCAATTCATGTATGGTCCCTCATTCTTGGTATGTCCTGTGCTTGAAGCTGGTGCCACAAATAGAAATGTATGGCTGCCGGAAGGTACTAATTGGATAGATTACTGGACAGGAACACTCCACAATGGAGGCCAAGAAATTGTGGCAGCTTCTCCTATTGAACAAATACCACTTTATGTGCGACAGGGTTCAATCATTCCCCAAGACATTGAAGATATTCTTTCAATAGACATATACCCTGGAGCTGATGCAGAGTTCACGCTCTACGACGACGATGGCGAGAGCCTTGACTACCAAGATGGCAAACGTCAAATCGTAGATCTGAAATGGGACGACAATGCACATCAGCTAACCTTATGTGCGGCTCGTGGGCAATATGTGGCTAATCCACGGCATATTAACGTTCGCTTAAAAGGATATAATGGCGCAGACGACTCGATGCGTATGGTATATTTTGACGGATCCAAGAAAACAGTTAAATTCTAATCTTATGTGGAGGTACGCTATCATAATCCTAAATCTCATAGTAGCTTGTGGGCAAGGCTCTGCCGAAGAGCTAAGTCCACAAGAGCGCTATGATTTAGTGCATCGCGATTTGGCACGCGGATGGAACACCTGGGATACTCGCTCAGTGCTCAATCAGCTGTATATGCCTTACGCCTTCGGCTTGGAATTGCAACTTGAGGATTCTGTGGGCCAACGCAAATCTAATTTTCGAATTGGCGAGCGTGGCACAGATGCAGCCACTCTGCGCCCATACGCCCATGCCTATGATGGCAGTTATTGGAAAATCGGAGTGCAATGGCATGGAATTGACCTTGAGATTGAAAGTGCCTCACAAGATAGCACTAATGTAACAATTTTGCATTGCAATGATGCTATCAAAGATTCTAAACTGATTGTACGCCCCACCACATTTTGGATGCGAGGCAATCAAGTAGCAATTGACTCGATGGGAAACTATCAAATCGGGCCCAAAGATAAATCGTTAATTGTAAAAGGCGCAGTGCTTGCACCACATCTGAAGATTGGTCAAGGTCAAATAATCGCACCGTTATCTCAGGATATTATCATAGCAAACAATTTCCAAGGCAGAGAGGCGGAAGCTCGCAGCTTCGTTTCTAATAAAGCCAAAAATTTAGAAACTGCTCAGAGATCCACTTACGGCGACAATTATGATTGTTACAAAGGAATGCAGACAGTGCTGGGATGGAATAATATTTATGACCCCACAATTCGTCGTGTGATTACACCTGTAAGCCGAATATGGAGCAGCGAATGGTTTGCCAGTAAGGATTTTGGCGGATTTACTCTATTCTGCTGGGATGCCTATTTCGCAGCCATGATGCTCGGCGTTGACAATAAAGAATTGGCTTATGCCAATATCGGAGAAATCACATTGGCCCTGACCGAGGCAGGCTTCGTGCCAAACTGCTATTACAGCAATGGATTCAAAAGCCGCGACCGCAGTCAACCGCCCGTGGGATCGTTAGCTTTATGGTATCTTTATGAAAGATATGGCGATAAATGGCTGCTTGAGCTTCTTTATGACAACTTGCTCACTTGGAACCGTTGGTGGAACACAAATCGTAACTGGGACGGACTTCTATGCCAAGGAAGTTCGCCTTACGAAAAGATAACCTATTTCCGCAGTGAATATGATGCAAACACGCGATATGGTGCTATTTTGGAATCCGGCCTTGACAATTCGCCCATGTATGATGAAGTAGATTTTGACACCGCACGCCATTTACTTACTCAACAAGATGTGGGTCTTACTTCGCTCTATGTGATGGATTGCAATTATCTGGCCAAGATTGCCAATGAGCTTGACAAAACAGATGATGCAGCAGAATTAAAAGCACGTGCTAATCAATATTCTCAGGCATTGCAGGAACTATGGTGTGAGGAGGATGGGATGTTTTATAATCGCTCGGCAATAGATGGGAGCTTTAACAAGCGTACCAGTCCTACTAATTTTTATCCTCTGATTGCCAATGTGGCCACTCCTGCCCAGGCTGAACGCATGATTTCCGAGCATCTTTGCAACTCCGAGGAATTTGGAGGGGATTATGTAATACCTGCTACCCCACGCAACGATCCATCCTTCACCGACAATGAATATTGGCGCGGACGCATCTGGGGACCACTTAACTTCCTCACATATCTTGGCCTTTGCAATTATGATTGTGCAGAAGTGAGAAAAGAGTTTGCAGAAAAATCCAAGAAACTCTTCTTGCAATCGTGGATGGGACCTGGATATGTATTTGAAAATTATAATGCGGTCACAGGCGATGGTGATGACATATTGCGCAGTGACAAATATTATCACTGGGGAGCGCTCTTAGCTCTGATTTCATTAATCGAAAACGATATTGTAAAAATATAAATCATGAAAAAGTTTTTAATACTCTTGTTTGCTGCCTTGGCCCTGACCACCAATGCCAAGGTGCAACTCCCCCCACTGATGGGCGATAACATGGTGCTGCAGCGCAACACCGATGTGAAAATTTGGGGCTCTGCTGCCCCTAACAGCAATGTCACTGTTACTCCCTCTTGGTCGAATTCATCAGTAAATGTAAAGGCTGACAAGGAAGGGAAATTCGTTGCCAATGTTGCCACTGGCGATGCAGGAGGTCCCTTTGAAATCACTGTAACTGACAATGATGGCTCAGTAATCATTAAGAATGTGCTGCTTGGCGAGGTATGGTTCTGCGCTGGTCAGAGCAACATGGAAATGCCCATGCGCGGATTTAGTCGCCAGCCTCTTACGGGCACCAACGATGTGATAGCCCGAGCCAAGGCTTCGACTCCAATCAGAATGTTCATAAGCGATAGCAAAAATGGCGAGTGGGTGCGCCAATTCAGCAAGACACCCTTGGAAACAAACAAAGGAGCTTGGTTTGAGAACACACCTGAGAATGTGGCCAATACCAGCGCTGCTGCTTATTTCTTTGCCCAATACCTTCAGGACGTGCTCGATGTGCCCGTAGGAATTATGGTATCCACCCTTGGCGGTAGCCGCATAGAACCTTGGCTAAGCCGTGAAGTGATTGAGAAAAACCATCCCGACATCAGCCTTGCAATACTCGACAATGATGAGGAAGTGAAGCAACATTCTGATCCTTGCGTATTGTTCAATGCAAAGGTTTATCCTTTCCTCAATTATGCAATTCGTGGGATGCTGTGGTATCAAGGCGAGAGCAATCGCGACAATGCTGATATTTATGATGATTTGATGGCCGAAATGGTTGCCGATTATCGCGATCGATGGGATGTAGGTGAATTTCCTTTCTATTTCGTGGAAATTGCTCCTTATGATTACAATAATGCCAAAGACACCGACGCAGCTAAGCTGCGCGAGGCTCAAAGCCGTGCGGCCAAGAAAATTCCCAACTCAGGCATAGCTTCTACCTTGGATATTGGCAATTACAATTTCATCCATCCTACTAATAAGAAAACTGTAGGCGATAGATTGGCTTGGCTGGCCTTAGCTAATACTTATGGCATGACAGGCTTTGGAAGCCAGAGCCCTGTGTATGAATCCATGGAAGTGAAGGATGGAAAAATCTATATCAATGTAATCAATGCGGAGCGGGGACTATGCCCCATGTGGACTTCGCTTACGGGCTTTGAAATCGCTGGCGAGGATCAAGTGTTTCATCCAGCCTTCGCTGAAATTGAGACAAAGAGTTGCCGCTTGGCTGTATCCTCGCCCGAGGTGCCAAATCCAGTGGCCGTAAGGTATTGCTATCAGAATACTCCAGAATGTTCGGTTTATAATACCCATGGTCTTCCACTACTTCCCTTCCGCACTGATAACTGGAATAAATGATGAGAAAATCCTGCGTTTTATTTCTGTTAGGAATTTATATGATTTCTGGTGCCCGAGAAAAATGTGATCTTTCGGGCACCGGATGGAATTTGTGGCAAGATAAAGAAGCAACTTGGGAAGGCGATTCATTGTTCTTGCCACAAAATATAACTGATATTAATGAACTACCTTATAATCCACCTACGATTGGGTGGAAAGCGCTTTTCGACAATCCAGGCTTAGCTGTCAAGGTGCCTGGTACGCTTGAAGAATATTTAACCACATCACAAAATCCTCAACCGTCTGACCAAACTGGCGTAAGCTGGTGGACACGAGATTTTGAAATTCCTGACAAAGAATTTTCCCACGCTTTATTGAAATTTGCCTCGGTGAGGCAACGGGCTGAGGTTTTTATCGATAGCACCTTGGTTGCTTACGATATGATTGGAGAATCCCCATTCTCGGTGGATATTGCCCCTTATATAAAGCCAGGGAGCAAACATAAATTGGCAGTTCGCATCACTCATCCAGGAGGCAATTACCATTGGCAGGACTATGCGCCAATGAATTGGGGCGCTTATGAATTGGTACCAGGTCGCGGATTCGGAGGCATTCTTGGCGATGTCAGCATCGATTATGTGCCTAATGCATATATCCAAGATATCTACATACAAAACCAACCCAATCCCCACCAAATAAAAGCAATTGTAAGCATCTCAGCAGAAAAGAGCACTACAGGAAGTGTAAAAGCAGAAATCTGCCCCATTGGCTCTGACGCAAGGATTGCCATAAGTTCAAAAACTTTCAACGGCACTGATACAATCTCTTTTGATTTCGATTGTCCTGATGCAGAATTGTGGGATATTGAAAATCCAAATCTCTATGTATGCAAGGTCAGCTTGGATAATAACGACCAACTGAGCGAAAGGTTCGGATTTCGGTGGTTTGAGGTAGATGGAATTGGCGAGAATGCTATTCTGTGCCTTAATGGCAAGCGCATCATGCTGCGCACTGCCATCAGCTGGGGATATTGGCCCCAGACAGGTCTCTACCCCACTGAGGAAATGGCTCTTAAGCAAGTAAAGACAGCCAAAGATTTAGGTCTCAATATGCTCAATTTCCATAGATGCATGGGCTCTCCACGAGTGCTTGAAATTGCAGATTCGCTCGGGTTGCTCTATTATGAAGAGCCAGGTGGGTTCCATGCAGCAGCGGATGATTTTACTCGCGCACAAGCCAATGAAAAGTTGCAGCGAATGGTGCGTCGTGACCGCAATCACCCATCCCTCATCATCTACAACCTAATAAACGAATGGGGTGGAAAGAATGCACGAAATTCACAGCTAACAGCTAAGCGCATGGATGATATGCGTTGCGCCCATGCCATTGACCCAAGCCGAGTGATGACATTTACCTCAGGATGGGCAGGAGCTGACTATGACACAGAGGAAGATGCAAAAGCACACATGCTCCCCCTCGACACTACGCTTTACCGCCGAGGCTGGTGGGATAATCATCGCGCAGGGGGCCCAGCAACTTGGGAAGACAAATACTATGTCAGTCCCACTGATAATGTGATGACGTCAGCCAACCGTCGTGAAATCTACATGCGAGGCGAAGAAGGCGCCATATCTTCACCACCCAGAATAGCCTTAGTCAAGGAGCAGCTCGATCAAGACACTACGAATGGCTGGGATCGCCTATACTGGGAGGCTCAGTACGAGGAATTCTCAAAATTTTTTGAAGAAAAAGATTTGGCACCCTATTTTGGCACCCTTGACTCCCTGACACGCGCCATAGCAGATCCTGCTATTGAACATCAGGGCAAAAGATTGCAGGGGATGCGTATGCAGGATGTGGGCGATGTGTATGTAGTAAATGGCTGGGAAGCTATGCCTTATGACAACCATTCGGCAATCGTAGATATTTGGCGCAATCCAAAAGGGAATATACGCAATTTCACTCGCTACAGCCAACCAGCTTATATTGCTGTGTGTCCACGCGGCCAATTCACCGTGCCAGGTCAAAATGTAGGCGTGGATTTTTATGCAGTCAATGAAAAAGACATCCATGGACCCCATACACTTGTGATTTTTGCTGAGAAACCTGATGGCTCTATTTCGATGATAGATTCAATATCCGTGGATATTGCGGGAGGTGACATTTTTGGCCAGCTTTTGGTAGAGAATTTCTCAGTTCCCGTTACTGAGGAAGGAATGAATAAAATATCAGCAAAGCTTATAGCTCAAGATGGCACTTCAATGATGGAAGGCGATGAGTATGTGCTCTGCGTCAATCTCGTAGGCAACCTTCCATCAGCCAATGGTGCCATGCTAAGCACAGGCTTCGATGACCCAATTCGCCAGTATTTGGAATCAACCCTTAGCTGTCCAATTCCTGAATATTCAGCCTCACTACCCAAGTTAGATTGGATTGCAGTCAGCCGATCTGCATTTGCTGAGCCTATTGCCATCCCAGCTTCTGCATTCCCCGATGGATTGCATGGAACTTATTTCCGTGACAGTGACATTGGCGAACATGCTTTTGATGATAATGTTACAGATGTAGCCTTCTCGTTTGTCGAAGGTGCGCAACCTCATCCACAGTTGGCAGCCAATCAAGGCTTTTCGGTTATCTGGAAAGGTAAAATCAAAGCTCCTGTAACGGGCACTTATATGATTGGAGCCAGTTCAAACCGAGGGGTAAGATTCTCATTTGATGGCATGCGTATTTTTGACGCATGGCGTAACAAAGAAGAATTGCTTACGGCCCGACCGTTCGACCTCATTGCTGGGCAGGAATATGATATTGAGATTCAATACAGCCAACCCAATAGCGATGGCCATGTATATGCAGTATGGACTATGCCAGGCCAGCAATCTGTGGATGTGGATGAGTTGATGACTCGAGTAAAACGCGATGGCACACGCCTTGTACTTCTCGAATCCACCGAGACTTGGATGCCTGATGTAGCTCATGCCACAGGCATCAAATATGATGGATTTTATACAGTTGGCAGCAATTGGGTCGGAGGGCTGCATTTCGTAAAAGATGACTCTTTGTTTGCCTCTATGCCTGTAAATGTAGGCATGAGTTGGCCCTATCAGAGTCTGTTGCGCAATGGTGATAAGCGTTTAGGACTCCTGACTCATGGTGAAGATTTGATAGTGGGTTCTTATGCGTCAGCTCCCTTCCATGTGGGCACTGCCATGGGACGCCTTCCCTTTGGAGCAGGTGAAATCATCTTCTCCACTCTCGACTTTGCCAACCCAGTTTCCTCCACCGAACCTTCAGCCATTGTTGCCAAGCGCCTCCTTCTCAATCTTCTATCACCTCATATCTCTGGAAATATCGTAACTCCCCAATAATTTTACACCAATGAAACCATTGCTTATCCTATCCCTGATGGCCATCTCCGCTCAGGCACAAAATATCTATCACGAAGGTTGGATTGACTTCAATAAAAATGGAGTTAAAGATGTCTATGAGGACCCTACTGCAACGATTGAAGAACGCGTCAACGACCTGCTCAGCCAAATGAATATGGAGGAGAAAACTTGCCAATTGGTTACACTCTATGGATCGGGCCGAGTGTTAGAGGATAGCGTTCCCACCGAGAGATGGAAAAATGAAGTGTGGAAAGACGGCGTGGCCAACATCGACGAGCAAGCCAACGGACTTGGCTCATTCGGTGCGGCTCTATCCTATCCCTATGGCCACAGCGTAGACAATCGCCAAAAGATACAACGATGGTTTGTAGAAGAAACACGACTTGGCATCCCCGTGGATTTCACCAATGAGGGCATTCGTGGCATCTGTCATGATCGAGCCACCATGATGCCAGCTCAGTGCGGACAAGGAGCTACATGGGACAAAAACCTAATCTCAAAAATCGCCGAGGTTACAGCCGCTGAAGCCAAGGCTCTGGGTTACACAAATGTGTATTCCCCTATCCTGGATATTGCACAGGATCCACGCTGGGGCAGATGCGTGGAAAGTTACGGTGAAGATCCATATCTCGTAGGAATGCTCGGCAAGGAAATGGTAAAGGGATTGCAAGCACAAGGCTTGGCAGCTACGCCCAAGCATTTTGCAGTGTACAGCATACCTGTGGGGGGTCGCGACGCAGGCACTCGCACCGATCCGCATGTTGCACCGCGAGAAATGCGCACTCTGTATCTTGAGCCCTTCCGTAGAGTAATGACTGAGACCCATCCAATGGGAGTGATGAGCAGTTACAACGACTACGATGGCGAACCAATCACTGGAAGTTACCATTTTCTTACCGAAATTCTAAGAGGAGAATTTGGATTTGATGGGTATGTGGTAAGCGATAGCGAAGCGGTAGAATATCTGTGCACCAAGCATGCCGTGGTGCCTGACTCAGTTGAGGGAGCAGCTCTGTGTATAAATGCAGGGTTGAACGTACGCACCAATTTCACCCCCCCCGGAAAGATTCGTGACACCTCTGCGCGAGGCTGTACGCCGTGGACTAATCTCATCTGAAATCATTGATGAACGTGTGGCACAGGTACTTGGAGTGAAATTCCGTCTTGGGCTCTTCGACAATCCTTATGCTGGCGATGCTGAATTGGCAGATTCAAAAGTCCATACAGCAGAGCATCAAGCAGTTTCGTTGCAAGCAGCTCGCGAATCGTTGGTATTGTTGAAAAATGATGGCATACTGCCCTTGTCGAAGGATATCAAGAAGATTGCAGTTATAGGCCCTAATGCAAATGAAAATGACAATCTGATTTGTCGTTATGGACCTTGCAATAAGGATCTTTGCACCGTTTATGAAGGCATCTCTGCCCTATTGCCTGAAGTTGAAGTGCAATATGCCCGAGGCTGTGATATAATCGACAAATATTGGCCAAAGAGCGAGCTTTATCATATTGACCTTGATGCCGAAGAGAGAGCTGAGATGGATGCGGCCGTTGAGCTGGCACGCAACAGCGATGTGGCGATCTTGGTGCTTGGCGGTAACGAGCGCACAGTGCGTGAAGAATATTCTCGCACAAGCCTTGACCTTTGTGGCCGTCAGGAGCAATTGCTGCGCGAAGTCTATGCTACTGGCACGCCCGTGGTACTTGTGTTGGTTGACGGTCGCGCAGCAACCATCAATTGGGCTGATGATTTTGTGCCAGGCATACTCCATGCATGGTTTCCGGGGGAATTTATGGGTCAAGCAATTGCCGAGGCGTTATTTGGCGACTATAATCCGGGAGGACATTTGGCTGTAACCTTCCCTAAAACAGTAGGCCAGGTTCCTTTTGCCTTTCCCATGAAGCCAGGAAGCGACAGCGAAGGATTTGCCCGCGTCAATGGCGTGCTATACCCTTTCGGCCATGGATTGAGTTACACTACATTCGAATTTTCTGATCTTGAATTGAATGCAATCAACGGTTTGCCTATGGGAGCGGACTCTGAAGAGATGGTCACCATTCCTTGCGATGGTTCACTGAAAGTGAGTTGCCGGGTAACTAATACGGGTGACCGCGAGGGCGATGAAGTGATCCAACTTTATCTGCGTGATGATGTAAGCTCGGTGACAACTTATGTGCGTGTGCTGCGCGGATTCGAGCGTCTGCATCTTGCTCCGGGCGAGTCAAAAATTGTGACCTTTACTCTTACCCCCCAAGATTTGGCATTATGGGATAAAGAAGGCAACTTCACAGTAGAACCCGGTACATTCACTATCTACATTGGTGACTCCTCAGTCAATACCCCCCCTTGAGGCCAAATTCTCCTCAGCTGCCACGTCAAAATAGACTCAACTGCTACATTAAAATTACTTATTTATTCGTTAAATACAAAATTACACGTTTTCCACCAAAAACAGCTTTTACGATGATTTGATGATTTGGTGATAATTTTGGATTAAAACATGAAAATCAAAAATACAAATATTGCAATGGAAATGAAATCGAAATTAATTCTTGGCACTGCTATGCTAATGGTTATCACGACAGGCTGCAGCAAGAAGGAGGTTGAGGCCGAGGCCTTGACGCAATATGTGGATATGCGCATCGGCACTGGCGACCATGGCCATGTGTTTATGGGCGCAAGCGTGCCTTTCGGTATGGTACAGGTTGGTCCAACCAGTGTGCCACAAGGTTGGGATTGGTGCAGCGGTTACCATGAAAGCGACAGTACAGTGATAGGCTTTTCTCAAACTCACCTTTCTGGCACCGGCATTGGCGATTTATTTGATATCACACTTATGCCTGTGATTGGGGAGGTAACCTATAGCCGCGGCGACAGCATTGAGGGGTCGGGCCTTTGGAGCTATGCCGACCGTTCGAAGGAAGTGTCACGGCCTGGTTATTACCGAGTGCCCCTTACCCGATATGGCATTGATGCCGAGATGACTGCCACAACTCGTGCCGGGTTGCATAGATTCACGTTCCCAGCCAGCGAAGAGGCTGCCGTAGTATTCGACTTGCAAAATGGCGGAAGCTGGGATCGCCCCACAGAAACTTGCATTGATTCGGTATCACCCACACGCGTCGAGGGTTATCGCTATTCATCGGGCTGGGCTCGGGACCAACGCGTGTATTTCGTGGCCGAATTTTCCAAGCCTATGGCATCGCTTACTCGCCATGGCCAAGATGGAATGTACGGACGTGTAAATTTCTCAACAGAAAAGGATGAACCGATAATGGTGAAGGTAGGAATCTCACCCACCAGCATTGAGGGTGCAAGCAAAAATCTTGCTCAGGAAATCCCTGGCTGGGACTTCGAGGGTGTGGAGCAGCAAGCTCTGCAACAATGGGAGAAAGCATTGGCTAAAATCAAAATCCAGACCCCCGATGAGGCTACAAAGAAGAAATTCTATACAGCACTTTACCACACAATGCTGCAGCCATTCACATTCTGCGATGTGGATGGGATGTATCGCGGAGCCGATGGCGAAGCACACAAGGCTGAGGGCTTTACCCCCTACACCGTGTTCTCACTATGGGATACCTATCGCGCTGCAATGCCGCTTTATACTCTTATCGAATCTGAGCGTTATGCGGATTTTATCAATACCTTCCTTGACATAGCTGACCAGCAAGGCCGACTACCAGTGTGGCATCTTTGGGGCAATGAGACCAATTGCATGGTGGGCAATCCTGGCGTAATTGCTGTTGGTGATGCCATAAATAAAGATATACCCGGCTTCGATCGTCAGCGCGCCCTTGAGGCCATGACCAAGACTATGGCAGACCCTGGACGTGGAGGACGCGTACGCAACGAAGTAGGCTTCATACCCAGCGACTCATTGCGCAGATCAGTAGCCACCGATGAGGAATATGCGATAGCAGATGCATGCGTGGCCTCAGCTGCTCGCACCTTAGGCAATAGCCAATTGGCTGACAGCTTTACAGTGCGCAGCCATAGCTACCGCAATTATTTTGACCCTTCCACTGGCTTTATGCGTGGAAAGTTGTCCAACGGCAGTTGGCGTACACCATTCGACCCAGGCAAGAGCAATCACGAAGTTACCGATTATTGCGAGGGCAATGCATGGCAATATATTTGGTTGGCTCCGCATGATGTGGAAGGCTTAGTTGAGCTCTTTGGCAGCCGCGACGCATTGCTTGCCAAGCTCGATTCTACATTTACGGTTGAGTATGTGGCAGCGGAAGGCTCTTCTCCCGATATTTCTGGTTGCATCGGCCAGTATGCTCATGGCAACGAGCCGAGTCACAGCACCATCTATCTCTATTCGATGCTTGGTGAACCCGAAAAAGCCGCTGAGCACCTGCGCTATGTGATGGACAAGCTTTACACCACCGAGCCAGCAGGCCTATGCGGAAACGAGGATGCTGGGCAGATGTCCGCCTGGTATGTGCTTTCAGCCATAGGATTGTACCAAGCCAATCCCGCTGAACCAGTGTATTGGATTGGTTCGCCTGTGATTGACCGTGCTGAAATCGCCATTCCCAGTGGCATATTCACAGTTCGCGTCGAAGGCAACAGTCCAGAAGCGCGTGCTGTAAAGCGCGCCACCCTTAACGGAGCCGAACTCACCACCCCATATCTCCCCCATTCCTCAATTACCCCCGGTGGTGAATTAGTCCTCTACATGAAATAAAAATTATGACCTCCTTCTCTACCCTCCTTGGGGTAGAAAATTTTTAGAAGTTACAAAAATTTCGTGAAATTTTTGTAACTTTGCTTTTTTTAATCATGCTTTTGCTATGAAAGTTGCTACCCAAAGCCTCACCAAAGGCACTATGCTGCGAGGTGGAGCTTACCGAATAGAACGTGTGCTTGGTCAAGGTGGGTTCGGAATAACCTACCTTGCTACCGATATGGCTCTCGAGCGTAGAGTTTGCATAAAAGAATATTTCCCTATTACCTTTTGTGACCGTTCGGAGTCAACCAACCATGTTACCGTCAGTTCTCAAAGTAACAAGGATTTGGTGGAAATGTATAAAGCAAAGTTTCTTAAAGAAGCTCGCAACATAGCAAAGTTTGACCATCCAGGCGTAATACGCATTCATGCTGCCTTTGAAGAAAACAACACGGCATATTATGTAATGGACTTTATCGAGGGCAAATCACTTGCTCACATGGTGCAGAGTCGAGGCAAGATGCCTGTACAGAAAGCCATCGATTATATCACTAAAGTGGGTATTGCATTGGAATATGTCCATTCTCATCGGATTAACCATCTGGATGTGAAACCCGACAATATCATGGTTCGCAATAGTGATGACCAACCGATTCTAATCGATTTTGGGCTTTCAAAACAATATGACACTCATGGACAGCAAACGTCAATTACGCCAATTGGTATAAGCCATGGTTACGCACCAATGGAGCAGTACAATCAAGACGGTGTAAGCATGTTTTCCCCACAAACCGACATTTACTCGCTTGCCGCAACATTCTATTATTTAGTGACGGCTAAAGTACCACCCCAAGCTACTAATTTGATAGAAGAACCATTAATATTCCCCGTTGAGGTGCCAGCATCATTACAAGCTGCAATTACCCGAGCAATGTCGCCAGTGCGCAATCGTCGACATTCCAACGTCTCTGAATTTCTTAAAGAAATCAGATCACATTCAGTAGGTACTCAAAATAAAGGTTTCAAAATCGAAGATAGTGAAAATGCTAAGCAACGACAGAATAACAATACAAAGGTATTAACAAACAATGTCCAGAACAAGGCAAGAACTGAGACCCCTAAAAAAACTAATGTAAAAGGGATACTTGTCTTTATTTTTCTCTGCTTTATCACAGTGTTAGCACTCTGTGGAATATTTTATAATTTATTTCAATGGTTTGGTCTTAGCCAGTCAACTCAAGCAGTGGAAGTTTTGGCTGAAGTCCCCGTAGTAGAAGAAATTCCTGCTGTAGTTCCAGCATATAATTCAAATAATCCTTGGTATTCTCCTTTAGGAGAAGCAACATATGAGGGAGTTGTTGATTATGACGGTCTTCCTCATGGATATGGAGTGGCTAAGATACTATCCGGTACTTATGCTGGGAGCACCTATCAAGGTTACTTTAACCATGGCAACATGGATAGCTTGGCCACTTATACACTCAAGAATGGCGATACGTTTGTGGGCAAATTCAGAAACAACCAATATTACGAAGGCACTTACACCGTAAAGAAAACTGGCGAATACTTCAAAGGCACCTTCAAAAACGGCCAGCCCGACCAAGGCACCTGGTACGACAGCAACGGAAACATTATCGACTAATCTATAATAAAGAACAAAAATCATATGAATCCATTTAAGAAGATAAAAGACTGTTGTAATAGTATATTTGGTATGATCGTATTGGCTATTATGGCTATATACGTCTTGTGTAAGAAGGATGAAGAATAAGGATATAATTTAAAGAGCACGAGCTTAGTCTAATGGAGCTTAGAAGCAGTAAATGGTTATGATCTTTTCCGAGAATCTATTAAGAAAAAATTTTTTGGTCCCATCGTGGATTAAACAATTAGGAAATAAGTAAATGTTCAGTTTGAATTTAAACTATAGGTTTGTTTTTGAGTCTATATATGTGAAACCTAAACACACATACATAGACTATGAGACACGCAGATACCATAAAGCTTACAGATGCGGAAAAGGCTGCATTGGAGAAAGGGCAGAAGTACGGGAAGTCGCCCCGGTTCAGACGTCGCTGCCACGGCATATTGCTGAAATCAACAGGCAAAACGAACAAGGAGGTTGGCGAAATACTCGGTTGCTCCCATGTTTCCGTATACCTGTGGCAGCAGGCCTTCGAAGAAGGCGGAATCAAGGCATTGGAGATAAAGAGCGTACAAAGGCACAAGCCGATTCTCAACAAGGAGGAGCACGAAAAAGCAGTCCGCAAAGCGGTCTCGGAAAACCGGGAAAGCCTGAAGGCTGCCAAGGCGGCTTTCGAGAAAGATACGGGCGTATCCCTGTCAAGGACAACTCTAAGACGTTTTTTAGAAGCCTTGGCGCAGGATATAAGCGTATAAGACTTACGCCCAAGGGGGAACCCTCGCCGCAGATCCTCGAATCGGCAGTAGAGAGACTGCAAGAACTTGACAGATTGGAAATTAGCGGACACATAGAGCTCTTCTTCGGAGACGAGTCGCATGTCTGCTCGAGCGGTTATGTGCCTTATGGCTGGCAATTCGCGGACGAGAAAGTCTCCATAAAATCCGAGAAGTGTGGGAGGCTTAACATATTCGGCATGATAAGCCGCAACAGCGCATACCATGGTTTTACCACCACAGAGAACATCAACAGCGACAAATTCATAGAGTACATGGATGAGTTCACGCTGACTCTCAAAAGACTCACCGTCCTGGTCCTGGACAACTCCCCCATCCACAAGAGCGCCAAAGTCAAGGAGCGAATTGAGGAATGGAAGAAGAGAGGCCTCTACATTTTCTACCTTCCTCCATATTCTCCGCACCTGAACTTGGCTGAAACCCTTTGGCGCATGCTCAAAGGAAAATGGATTAAGCCAGAGCACTATCTTTCCAAAGATACACTGTTCAGTGCCGTCCAAAAAATATTGGACGGTGTCGGTACAGTATATAGTGTGAGATATTCTCATGTGGCTTGAGTTAATTTAAATTTAATCTGAAAACTTACTTATGAACAAGATTAAACTTATACTTTCGCTGTCATTGTTTTTGGTTAGCTTAAGGGTTTATGGCCAAGGGATTATATCCCATAATGAAGCTAAACAACAATCCAAAACCCAAAATATAACTAAGGTTAACATTCCTTCTGAGATCCCTGTATCAGATTGTAATCTTTATGGTTTTAATGAAGGTTTATGTGTGGTAGAATACAAAGGAAAATATGGAGTGATTGATGCTGCAGGGAAAATTGTAATTCCATTTCAAGATAAAATATTGGGAGAATTTCATTCAGGCTTGTGTTTGTATAGTAAAAAGAACACATCAAATCATGGATATATTGATACTACAGGAAAGATTGTAATAAATAGCCAATATATTGGTGTTGGACATTTCAATGGAGATTTAGCACCAGTGACATGCCATGAAAATGGTTTTTCTTATCCCGAGAAAAAAGGTTTTATAAACAAACAAGGCCAATTAGTAATATCTTTCTCGAATAATTTAGGAGAATTATCTGAGGGGTTAATTCTACACAATGAAAAGAATGGCTTTGTTGACGTTAATGGCCAACTAAGATTTAACTTACCAGATAAAGAGAATAATGGTAACTATTGGAGTGGTCATTTTAATGAGGATGTAGCCGTAATAAGGTTGTGGAATAGTAAAGAGAGTAGATATACTGTTGCCCATATTATCAACAAACAAGGAGATGTCCTATACACATTAAAGGCAGATTTACTTCATGATGTATGTTGTGAAATAAGTGAAGGGTGGATATGGATATCTGATTATAATGACGGTTCAACCAACAACCATGAATGGAAGGCCATAGATTGTTATGGAAATGAAAAGCTCTCTACTAAAGCTAAACAAGTGAGAAATTTTCATTGTGGGTTAGCTGCGATAAAGGATAAAAATAACAAATGGGGATACATTGATAAATCGGGTAACATAGTTATACCCTGCTTTTATAATGAAGTAGGTGACTTTTGTGAAGATTATGTTTTTGTAGAAGGTAATGATGGATGTGGTGTGATTGATAATACTGGTAAAGTGATCATTCCATTAGAGTACACCTATTGGATACAAGAACACAAATATGGAGATGGTCTTTTTGTAATGAAAGACAAGCAGAAAGTTTTTCATGTATTTGACAAAACAGGAAAACAAATCTTTGATGTAATCTGCCTTTGGCCATATCCCCTATAGCTAACTTGTCTTTGTTTTGACAATCCTTTTGGATTATATTCTTTTAGGCCTTTTCTATCTTACAAGTATGGGTTTTTGTATCTTGATTATAATTGATGCCTACCAGTAGAATATGGTCAACGTATTCACGGAGCTTGGCGGGATAATTGCGTTCATGAATTTGATTAATTGCAGTGATAGCAGTTTGATCATACTTTAACTCAATAAGAAGAGCAGGCGCTTCTACATGGCGACGAGGAATGAAAGCGAGATCAGCAAATCCTTTGCCGGTTTGATATTCTCGATGTATAATATAATCGTTTATAGCTGAATAAAAAGATATAAATACAACTTGGGAAAGATTTTCTTCACTATTGTATTTTTGAATACTGGAAATATCTTGATGGACTTTTTCCACTCCTGCGGCCACATATTCTTCATTACCTTCGAGTACTGCTTGCAATAAGGCTTCGGAAGAACTGATAGCATTGATTAACTCATCCCATTTAGTTGCCATTATGGCACTTTCCATCTCCTCCCTTACCTCTCGGTTGGGAATATAACATTTTCTGGTCAGGGGATTATATGCCAAGTATCCTAAATGGATAAGGATTGTGAGAACATCATCACGGCTTTTAATGGTCTTAAGATCATTGTTGAATCTGACATAGTTAACTGAGCTTTGCCCACCTGCTATCATCTTAACAATTTCTTCCTTCAAGCCTTCAAAATTCATCTGGATATAACGCGCTATATCATCAAACGCTCCCGTGCTACTCCAATAGTTTGCACAGGCGCCATTGTCAATGGCTGTCATTACAGAATTGGGATTAAACATTGATGGTTCATTTCCTATCCTGTAACCATCATACCATTGTTCCAGTTCTAAGGGATCCATATTATGCTTGTTACCCAAATATTCTACCTCATCTTTGGTAAAACCGAAATATTTAGCCAACTTGCCAGGCTGCAGCATAGTGTATTCTCTAAAATTATTAAGGGATGACTGGGTATTATACTTCTTTATAGGCAGAATACCAGTAATATAGGCACCCGAAAATACACGACTTGTGTTTTGTCCTTTAAATAACCTTCTTAAAAAATTGACGTATTCGTTAACGACCTTTTCACTCTCCTCAAATTCTCTGCAGAAAGCATCCCATTCATCAATAATCATGATGAAAGTCTCCTGGTTGGTAGTAGCAATTTTAAAAAGGTAGTCCATAAGATCGTCCTTCTCTCCCTTGGGAATATTAGGATAAACTTCCATCAATTCTTCGATTAAATCCTGTTGCACCAGCTTTACGATATTGGCATCATGACCATATTTTGATATGAAATCAGTCATTACCAATGATATAACAGGATACTTGTTAAGGTGAGTTTCAAAAGCCGGATCTTTAGCTATTTTAAGGTCCGTGAACAGAGCACGAGAATCACACGATTTGTCATAATATGCGCATAACATATTAGCTGCCATAGATTTGCCAAATCTTCTACAGCGGGTAACGCAGCTCATATTAGCTTCCGTGTTAAGGGTAGAGTTGATATATGAAATAAGTTCTGACTTATCAATATATTCTCCGGCCCTGGCTCGTTGGAAGTTTGTATTTCCTACATTTATGTATTGTCCCATAATTTTATCGTGTTTTCTTTTCGCAAAATTAAAAAATTTTTTTCACTTGTACAACCTAAATATCAAATGTGATGTACTCCTTTTATTGAAAGAACTGTTTACAACATTCTTTTTACAACATTCTTTTTACTTCATTCTTTTTACTTCATTCTTTTTAGATGATGCTTTTGTTTTCTCCTTAAAATGTAAACACGGATAATTCATTGGTCTGTTTTTAAGTCGTAGCCGATTATGGCGGAAAAGGTGGGATCGTAATGGTAGGATTTGCCATCGTGAGTGAGGGTTACGAAGTCGTGATCGCGAAGAGCTCCTCGGTAATAAACGTTGCCTCTAACGAAAGCTGATTCGCTGATGGTGCGGCATAAGTCAATGCCGAACATCTTGATTGTGCCCACATTATGCTGAGCCGATGCCTTAATGCCATTGGCTTGGAATGCATAGTTTGCTATCGCCGTAAACCTGGCGCTGTAATCTACGCAATTGCCCTCATCTGCTTTATGACGAGGCGATAAGTTGAAGGTTAAAGCTTTATCGGTTTGTTTGTCGACATACTTTACTATCTCCTTTGCAGTCATACCCTTGGTATCAGCAACAATCTGCTGTTGCTCGGTAGCCGATAACACATATGCGCGACCGCTGCGTGGATAGTGTTGCTCTAATGTTGTTGCAAAAGTCATCACTCCATATTCCACCACCCAAAGAAAGATTGCAATTGATACAAAACCAACAGCCCAAGGCTGCCAATGCCATTGTGGATGGCGCATCACAATAGGAATGGCAAGGACTATAGTGACCACAATAGGAACCAAAACACAAATATAAACTGATGCACGATAATAATCCCATCCCCAATGTTTAAACCATAACAGGAAATCTACCGAACGTTGGAAGGCCAAGTCGCACCAAGATTGAAAATGCCCTGCCGTAATGGCAAAAATCACAATCCACACCACGGTCCATGCCATTGTGAGCCATGGCAGTCGCCAATGGATAATGCGGTCAGCCATGAAAGCCCATGCCATTGGGAGTGCCAAGTAGTATGCCAAAATGTTCACTGTATTATAAGTCAGCCCAGTCAGCTTCGCAATGCCAGCCAACACCATCATCACAATCGCAAATATCAGGTAAGTCATCTTAATTAGTATTTCCCATTCAAAAATTAACCTATATTGAACTTAAATCTACTTATTTTAGGACCGGGCGTACAGATCTTCCACCACTTCTTTCATTCCGATCTTCATAAAAATTGTCAGAATTAAAAAAGATGGCCCAAGCATATTTAGTAACTAAATCTCCTTCATAAGGCAGTTCTCCATCATACGGTGAGGAAACCCAATAAATTCCTTTCTCTCCAATACTAAAATAGGATGTATCAAATACATATCCTGCAGCAGGAAGAAAAATACTTTTGGAATTCTTTTTACTTGTAAATATATAACCGTAAACACCATTGTTCATTGTCCATTTATATTCACAATTAATTAAAAGTTCTTTATAATCTGACAAATTTGGCATGCACCAGGAGGCGCCCCACATATAATTAGCTACATCATAATTAGTATTACCAGCAATGTCTTCAAGGCTTATGCATGAGGTCAAACTATTGCCAGCAATATATCTTTTCTTTATAGAGAGTTCTCCCCAAGCATAATAATTTCCATAATCTGTAGGAGAGGAGGCCCCAATATTGCAGGTTGCCCACTTGGTACCGCTCGGTAGTTCAAGATCAACCCATTCGTGACCATTTTCATATCCTGATGTTACATTTGTTGCCGATAGAGAAGGTTCTGTTTTTTCATGTCTCGACACAATGCCTTGGGCTAATGTTGTCAGATTTACAATAAATAATGACAACATTGTAAATATTAAAATTTGAATTCGTATCATTTTACTTATATTTTATTTCATTAATAAAGCTAATCAAAATCCATGACAGCATATGTATGAGCTTAATCTGATTCTTTTTTGTATCTTTGATAGGAATGCAAAGATACAAAAAAATTTAGTGAATTCTTTTGTTGAATCAAAACATTACTTGTTTATTGACTAAAATTTGATTAATTTTGCCTTAAATTTCCAATCCGATAACTCAAAATACGAATATCAGGATAAGATTTGTGTTTACTTAATTATTTTCTAACATGAATATTCATAAAGTCTCACTAGTGTTTCAAAATAATTGTTAAAAATCGATGCAACTTGTTGGAATACAAAATATTATACTGGAAAAAATTGTCCAGGTTTTGAAATCGCTATCTTTGCGGCGGTCTTCAAAATTTGGATTATGAACTCTGCAGCCGCAGCCTCCAGGAGCTGGTCGATGTTGTCAATGCCCATGGAGGAAAGTGCAAATTCTTCGGAATGGGCCTTGTTCCGAAGGGCAAAAGGCAGAATCAAGGTTCACACTCAAATAAATGTGGTAACGATGGTGCCTGTGATGTTCCGCATCACCAATGCCAAGACCAATGATGTCAATGCCATGGACTGGATTGATTATGAGCCAATTTAAGGCTTTAGTTTTGCCTATGAATCCTCAACTTCAAGAGGATCTAAATCAAGCTATTGAAAACGAGGCTTGGCGCCTTAATCTCATGCACATTGCCATTGGCATACGTAGCATAATGAAGGCTAAGGGTATGACTCAGCTTCAACTTGCTGAAAAGATGAATTTGTCAAAATCGGAAATCAGTAAGTTGTTATCTGGAAAAGAAAATCTCTCGGTCAAAACAATATCAAAATTAGAAAAGGTATTAGGCGAACCAGTAATTGAAATACTGAAACCAACACCACTTAATTATGAGTTGACTCCAGCATGACAATAAGAGAAAATGAAATTTTGATGTTACAATAGATTGTGCTTATTGAAAGAATTGGTTGTTTGAGCTCTTTCGTTGGCGTAGAACAGGCCTTACGACCTTTCCTGTATGGCGATAGCCCCACCCCAAATCGCCATGACTGCTTTTGTGGAAATTAAATGTTGTAGAGCGTTCGGTGTCATCCCAGAAGTCGCCAGTCCAGTAGAAACCTCCGCTTCCGATTTGAGATTTTTGAGAGCGGTCGATATATCCAGCCATGGGAAGAAACATTGAATTCCCATTAGGACCAGTTATAACATATCCTTTGTGACCATCAATAGTTTTCAACTCCCATGTGCATTCTTTATTTAGTTCTGTAAAATCTTTTCCTGAGGGCAATTCCCAGCAATCACCCCAACTCGCCGAAGCGGCATCAAATTTAGGATTGCCTATTATGCGAATCTTGGCTCTAACCGTGTCTGTTTTTAAATCTTTAGACAAACCATCTGCATATAGATGTAAATTATATGTTATGCAATTCTCTTTCATATAAGTGTTCTTAGGGTTGGTTTCTGCCCAAGCAAAATATTCGCCATAAGCAGCAGGGGAATTAGCTTCTAAATTGCATGTGGCCCAAAGCGTCCCACTGGAAAGCCCCAAATCCACATAATCATGACCATCAACTGTGCCCGACACGCTAAATATTGTAGGTGTAGAGGAAGCCTGATTATTTTGCACTCTTGTAATTTGCCCTTGACCATATACGCATAGACTAATTAAAATCCATGACGGCGAGAATATGAGCTTAATCTTGTTCATTCTATTAATATGATTTGGCATCTTGATTCACAAAAGAACAATTTCTATAATAAGAAACTTGAATCATTTTATATATAAGATTTTAATCTGAGACAGGCCTTATTGCATAACCTGAAGCTCTACCCACCCCACCTATAGAAGGCCATTTATGACTCCATAGCATAATGGATTGATTTTTTATTATATCCCATGATGGATGAGGAATATTATAGTTATCTTCATCGGTATATGGAGTAGAACTCCAGTAATAGCCACAACTTCCTCTATTATTTAACTTTTTTCCGACTCGTACGCCTGTAGCTGGAAGAAATATTGAATTGCCATTTGGGCCTGTAACCTTCATTCCTTTATGTCCTTTTTCAGTTATTTCTGTCCATACACATTGAGTTAAAAGAATTTCAAATTCATCCTTAGTGGGCAAACGCCAAGTATCTCCCCACATTAATCTTGCAACATCGTATGTGGATTTGCCACTAATGTCATCTGTTTTTATATTATAAGTGGTAGAATTCTCTTCATCATAAGAATTTTTTGTAGCTGTTTCTCCCCATGCATAAAAATTTCCATATTCTGAGGGAGAAGAGGCACCTAAATTACAAGTCGCCCATTTAATTCCTATACCAAGGTCAACAAAGCCATGACCTCCTATAAAATCTGAAGGTGTAGAAATTTGAGAACTGATAAATTGTTCTTGTTTATTTATCTTTTCTGATGTAATTTTTTCATTCGGTTGTTCTTTTTGTGGTCTTATAATCACACCTTGTCCATATCCTAATTTTGGATTTCCCAGATATGCTAACAAAAATAAGCTTATTATGACTTTAAGAGTTTTCATATAAGAAAATTAATAGGTAAGTAAATTTTTCTCCTATTATTCGGGTTTTAAGTTATTAATTTGGTAATTTATGGCAAAATTAATCAAATTTTAGTCACAAAACAACTATTGATTTAAGAAATGCAAGAATTTCATTAAATTTTTCGTAACTTGCATTGAAGAAACTATGCTTCTGTGATGAAAGTTGCTAATCAAAGTCTTCCCAAAGGAGCTATGCTTCGCGGTGGAGCTTACCGAATAGAACGGGTGCTTGGCCAAGGTTGGTTCGGAATAACAATAGAAATCATATTAAAAATTCAATGATTTAGTCAATGGCTTATAGAAGTGATTTAAACTAATTGCTAAAACTTAATAATGATTGCTAAATGTTAAAAT